>JAAVHS010000001.1 GCA_014799575.1 Clostridiales bacterium
TTCCGCTCAAAGTCGGCGTCTTTTTCGTCGTATCCCACTTGGCGGTTATTTTGGCTTTGACTATCTCGAATTTGAGTTCGTATTGGCTCAACTCGAAAGCGTCTTCAAAGCCTTCTTCTATGTCCAACTCGATAACGTACTTACCTGCGTTTGTCGGCGCGCCGTCAAGCAAAGTCTTGTTGCCCAATTCGTCAAGCGAATAGTACTTGTAAAGTATATGACTTGTACTAGATACTTTCCACTCGCTAAGTACGCCGTGCGCATTGCCGTTGTAGGTAAATTCGCTGTCGATTGAAATTTCTCTTTCAGGTGCTTGCGAACCAACGGTAAATTGCTTGTACTGCGTACCGTCCTTTATCTCGTAGTTGTTGGATATACCGCTCTTGACTACCGCAAAAACGTAATACTTTACTTCGACTTCGGGCACTACTTCCAAAGTATCGTAATCTACCGCTACCGCGCCGTCAACAGGCTTGCCGTTCACTACGTCGCTTGCCCTATAATATTTATATTCTACCTTATTACTTCCGAAGTTGTCTGCTCGCACTTCCCAAGTGCGAATCTTTCTTGAATTGCCGTCAATCGTCGTCTTGCGCGTCCAACTCAAATCCAATACCGCTTTCTTTATCTGCCAATCGCAAGTCCACAGAAAGGCTTTGTCCACAGTCTCCCCTTGCTCATTCGTCTGCTTGCAAATATACGTAGATGGGTCGTTGGGGACGGGCTTGATATAATTGTTCATCAAATTGTCCGACACGGTGATTTCGCCTATCGTCGCGGTATATTTCGCGTTGACGTTCATCTTTCTGTTGTCTTCATACTCGAATTCAAGACCTTCGGGCAGATTTATCAACTTAACGCTTTGGAAAGTATCTTCAATATACTCCAACGGCTTTTCGGGGTCATAATCCCACTTGACGTTGGACAAATCGAATTTGGCTTTGTTTATCTTCCATTTGAGCGCGAACGTAGACTTTGTCAATTTGCCTTTAGAAGACGTAAGCGTAACCGTCGTGGTATATTCCCCTGCGTCTTTACTTGACGTTGCCACAGTTCCCGATTTCTTAGTCTCGCACTTACTTATTACGACTTCGTCGTCGGCGTCCAGTCCGTCCAACGTGGCTGTAAACTCATATTCTTTGCCCGTGTAAATCAATACGTCATAAGTAATCGACGGACTCCACTGCTCCAACGTCAAAGTCACTTTGTTGCCCTTATCGTCAAAGTACGACCAAATTACGTTCTTATCCTCGACTTTTATCTCTTTGTCAGTGACGTTGAAAGTCTGCGTTATTGTCACTGGATTATAGTTCTTGCCGTCGCCCGTATTGGTGTCCAACTCTACTTTCAATGTATACTTATCCGTCTTGCTCGGCAACTTGGACAACGCAATATTCGTCTGCTTTGCGTTGTCCGCGTCTGCGCTTACGCCCGTCGACGAAATTTGATTGTTGTCTAGGTATACCTTGTACGTCAAACTGTCGGCTTTATCGCCGTTGCTCTTTCTACTGTCCGTTACGCTTACCGTCTGCGCCGTATCGCTTGTCCACGTCCATCCGCCGTCGGGCGCGACAAACTCCGGACTCAAATTCGCTTTGTCTATCGTCAGCTTCAAATCATAAGAGCCTATATCGTCCGTAGTGTCTTTCCACTTGGTGGCGACTCCGTTGTCTTTGAGTGCTACCGTAACGTAATAGTCGCCCGCGTTCTTTGCCTTGAATTTACCGTTGCCGACGTCAGTCAATCCGCTAGTCTTTGGAGTAATCGTGACTTTATCTATATCGCTTATATTCAACAACTCAAACTCTTGCTCTTGTCCGTTGTAGGTCAAGTTGGAAAGCGGTTTTGTCGGCTTGGTGACTTCCGTCTTTGTTATCTCAAAAGTGTAGGTGTATTCATCTACTCTATCCGCGTCCAACTGATAGTTNCAGTCGTTGGTAATCTGAGCGACTGCCTTATATTTACCAACTTTATCNGGATACGTGGTAGAATTGTATCCTTTACCGTCGGTGCTTGTGTAGGTAATGCCAAATTTCGGCGCTCGATCTCCCGTATCTCCGCTATATACTTCGCCCGTAATAGCGTTGGCGACAAGNCTCTTTCCGTCTTCCGATGCTGTTATGGTCGCGCCTATCTTTTTCTTGGTTATAGTAAATTTGATGTAACGAACTGTCTTACTCTCATTTGCTTTTCCATCTCCCTTAAAAACACTGCCTGACACAGTAATTTTCACCGTCTTATCTCCAGAATTTATCATATCTGCGTTTTGGGAATAATCGGGCGTCATTATATCGCTGTCATACCATTCCTTTTGAGAGTCGTCGACGTCAGCAAGTGACAACGCTTCTCCCGTGTATTCGGCAGACACATCAGTAGGCGGTTCTTCTCCCGCTTCTTTTGCTGTGATTGTAGCGGTAATCTTTAATTCAGCCTGTATATGGTTAGACGAGCCACCGTATCCCTTAAAGAGAAATATGCCAAAATTCTGTTTATAGGTAATGTCATCTTTTGTTTTATTATCGTGAGTTGATTCTTTTACATATTCTTTCGTAGTCGAAGCATTAGCATTTGCAACAACTACACTTATTACGCCATATTCATTACTATTAGCCGATGGACCAACGGTGAGATCTGTTCCATTGTTAGATAGATATTGTGCATTTATCGTATCACTATCAAAATCATATAATGCAGCATTTACCGTAGTTTTGGTATTTCCTCCAACTTTCTTTACAGTAAGAGAAAATTTATAATTTACCTTATACTCGGTATATGCAGGTACGAGTATTTGCGTATCGAAATCAAAATAACCATATTGAGTGTGGCTTGTATCGTTTGCCGTCGCATAAGTAAATCCATTATCTAACATTCCAACCTGCGCGCCTATATTTGGATCCGATGCGCTTGACGTCATCTGCGAATATTTTAACGTAGATGAATATGCACTTGTCTGATAATAATATCTAGAAGTTCCCATTTCAAAAGTCATATCATTTATGACAGGTTCTGACGTCGCCAACGTGGTAATATTGTCCGAATAGTCTTTTATCTTATTATTACCAATAAAGAATATCATTGCGCTTGCCATAATCAAGCACAATATCAACAATATTGACAGCGCAATATACCCCTTTAATTTTCTTTTTCGTATATCCATTTTTACCTCGTTTTTACCCGATTTTTTGCCTAGTCAGGAAAAGTATACATTTCCTGACCAAAAGATATTGCCAAAAACTTGTCAAAAATGGTATAATTATCGTGAAAAAATGCCCGAAAATGGGTATTACATCGCAGTCAGTAAATGTATACTTTATTTGGAAGTAATGTAAAATATTTGTAAAGTTAGAAATATTTTGGCTAAAATGCGTATAGAGATTTCTCGACTACGCTCGAAATGACATAAAAAATACCGCCGTATCGGCGGTAATATTGTTTTACAGTAATTTTTTCTTTTTAAGATACAGCGACAGGAAGAACGATACTACACCCGAAAAACCGAGCACTGCCCAAAATCCCCATTTTTGTCCTTGCCCCGGCACCCACGTGTTCATACCGAACAATGACGCTATCAACGTCGGAATGGATATGATAAGAGTGATTGAAGTGAGCACTTTCATGACGATATTGAGGTTGTTGGAAATAACCGAGCCGTAAGCGTCCATCGTGCCTGTCAAAATTTCTCGATAAATCGAACACATCTCTATCGCCTGCTTGGTATCAATCGCTACGTCTTCAAGCAAATCGGTATCGTCGGGATAACTCTTCAAGATGTTGTTGGCGTTGGCCTTGTTTTGCAAAAGTCTTGAAATTACGACGTCGTTCCCTGTCAAAGAGGTCGAGAAATAGACGAGCGAGTTTTCCAAATCAAGCATTTGGATAAGTTCTTTATTCTTCGTGGACTTGTGAAGTCCGTTCTGAATTCTCTGCGAAGCCTTATCGATTTGTTTGAGGTACGCTAAGTACTTGGACGCGATATTGTTGAGAATTTGGAACAAAAATCTCGTCTTCTTGTAAGTCGCAAATCCCTTTACCCTGTTGCGGACAAAGTCGCGAGTGATAGCGGTGTCTTTAAGGCTGACGGTGACAAACAAATCTTTTTTGATAACTGCGCCGAGAGGAATTGTAAAATAAGAATAGTAATCTTCCGTACCCTCTTCAATGACAGGAATGTCCACAAGAACCAAAGTGTAATCGTCTTCAGTCTCAACGCGGGAACGCTCTTCGTCGTCCAACGGGGTCTTCAAGACGTCGTCTTCGATTCCGCTAATCTTGGCGATAAGCGCAACTTCCTTGTCGCTTGGGTTGGTAAGGTTTATCCAACAGTCCTTTGGGTCAAAGCCTTCTTCCATGTATACGCTTTCTTCAATTTGTATGAGCTTATTTTCCAAATCGTCGGTCTTGTAGATTTCAATCATAAGCCACACCTCCTTGTCCATAGTACTTCAAGCGTTGATAAAGGTGTTGTCAACTATTCTATTTTACATTATTAAAAGCCTTTTGGCAACCTATCCGACGTATTTTTTGAGGTCATTCATTGCATTTTTAAGTCTTATTGCGCTCGCAGACGACATTGCGCCCGAATATTGAGCGGAATAAAGGCTTTTGAGCACGACCTGCGCAATCCCTTTGTCAGGCTTGCTTTCGAGGAAATCCTCTATCGACTTTGCAAGCGAAGATACGCTGTCTTCCTTTTGCTTACGCTTTTTTGGAACGGTCAAATCGATTTCTTGATTTTCAAAAGCCATATTTCTTTCTAATGCGAAGATAAATTTGCTCTTGCTTTTCCTGTCAACGCTTTTTATCAAAAGAGTAATGAGCCTATCGACGACGGCTACGCCCAACCAAACGCCGCTCAACGACAAGAGCGTGAAGGTAATCAGACCTAAGTCAAAGCCGTTCAAACCCATTATTACTCCCATAGATACGATATGAATAAAGTACCCCGCTTTGACAATAGACGGCTTAAAAAATACGCTGTCGGCTTTGAAGACGCTAAGCGTGTTGTCAAGCGGAAGTCTTCTTTCGGCGATATGCTTAACTTGCTTTCTTACGCTCTTTGGGAAGACTCTGACAACCTCTTTTTCAAAAAAGAAAAAGTTGCGAGGCGTGACAAAAGAGTTCTTTTTGAGAAATCTGTTGAGCCTCATTCTGCCCGACAAATAACAATGCTTGCTTGCTACAAACAAACTCTGCGCTAAAAGTATAGCGAGAGGATACAATACAATAAAAATAATGTAATAATCCAAATTCCAACCGGTGAGTAAGTATAAAAACTTACCGTACACAAAATCAATAAACGATAACAAAATATCTGCCTCCAAATGTAAATATGTACGGCACGCATTCTATAATAAAATTTTTTCCAAAAATATTTTAAATATACAACAGACCGACTGCGGAGAGTGATGCAGATTTTGTCTTAGCAAGAGCGACCGAACGGTGAGCGTACTCCTCGTACGTGACCCTGAGCGTCGTCTTGAAGATCAGGCAAAAGGTGTGTTGCTATACGCAGTCGGTTGCTTAGTTTTTATTTTTTAGAATTACGTTTCTTGGGTAATGGTGTAACTTTTTCAAGTGCAATAGCGACTTTTTCGCTCAATTCGCTGTCGTCTATATCTAAAATATAATGCTCTTTCGAGCCATCGTAAGGTATGCCCTTTTCGGCGTCAACCATGAGGTCTTTGATTGCGTCGACTTGCTTGACGAAGACCGTATTGTCGCAGACCAAAAACACGGGCTTTGCATTGACGTAAGCCATATACTCGCCAAACATCTTTTTGTAAGTCACTTCGCCTGCGCCCCTGATTTGTTCGCAAACGTATTCAATAAATTGAACGTCCGTTGCCATATCCTATTACTTCCATCCGTTTTTCTTTGCGATAGCGTTGAGAATTAGACCTAACGTAAAGCTCAAAATTGCTCCGCCTATTGTCATAGCAATCTTCAAACGGACTTGTCGCTTTTCTTTGGCAATTTGATAGGCAAAGTCATAACCGCCCTTTTGAAGCGTGATACAATAATACTCTTCGCCTTTCTTTTCCGTGGTAATCAACTCGAAATATCCCTCGCTTACAAGGGATTTGAGCGCGGGAGCAAGTTCGCTTTTCTTAAACTGAAACGTATAAGGCATGGAAGCCAAAAGATCGTTCTGACTTATCAGACACGTCCCGTCTTTCTCGACCGCCTTATAGTAGACGGCTTTCATAAGTTGTCTTGTCTTTTTGTTGAGCATTCGTACCTCACGATAACAAATTGACTATTATTCCCCCGAGCAATCCGAATATCAGTCCGAATATACCGCCCGAAATAAGTCCGCCCAAAAAGCCTCTGCTCATTGCGCCTTTTTTTATCTTTTTGATTTCAAATTTACGTTTTTTAACTTCATTGCCGCCCGGCATAAACACAAGGCTTCCGCTTTCGTCCGTCTTGATAAAACCCTCGCCCATAGACGTTTCGGACTCGCCGTCCGCCTGCTTTGCCGATTGCTCCATCAACAATTTATACTCTTGAACGATTACTCTAGATTTGTCGGTGAGCGTAAAGCATACTTCGTCGTCGTCCTTATATTTATTGATAAGGCAACCGTTCATTTTGAGTTCGTTCCACACTTCACGCACGTCAAAGTTTTCGTCGTCGTGTGTGTTGATAGCGGAAAGGTCGTCCCATTCCGCTACCATATATCTATTTTCGGGATATTTTTCACACAAATCCACTAGATAAAGCGTGCTTGTATTTGATAACATAGATTACTTCTCTACTCTGATTACGTTTTCTACGCTGAGGACGTTTTTGAGTTCTTTTATTTCCTCAATCGCTTTCTTCATTGCGTTTTCATTCGTCTTGTGCGTAATGAATACGATAGGTATTATTTCCTTGTTCTCGTCTTGACGCATTTGCGCGATAGATACTTTATTCTTCTTGAATACTGCCGCTATATCCGCTACAACGCCGCTAACGTCTCTTGCGTTGAGTCTAAGATAATACTCGCTCTCGAAGTCGGTGATAATCTTGCTCTTGGGCATTTCGTTGAACATCTCGGAATATCTTGCGTGCTCTACCTGTCTTGCGCAGAATACGATATCGCTGACGATTGCGCTGCCCGTCGGCAATGCGCCCGCGCCTCTGCCGTAAATCATAATGTCGCCTACTGCGTCGCCCACTACGAATACTGCGTTGAACGAACCGTTTACGCTTGCAAGCGGATGGCTCTTCGGCAAGAATACGGGATGAACTCTCGCCTCAATCTTGTCGCCCTTTTGCTTTGCGATAGCCAAAAGTTTGATTACAAAGCCCATATCCTTGGCAATTCTGATGTCCTCTTTGGTAATCTTGGTGATACCTTCTCTGTAAATGAGTTCAACAGGTACGCGCTTGTTGAAAGCCAACGAAGAAAGAATGCTCAACTTGTAACTTGAGTCGTATCCCTCTACGTCCGCTACCGGATTTGCTTCCGCATAGCCGAGCGCTTGCGCGTCTTTCAACACGTCTTGATAGTCTGCGCCCTCTTCGCTCATTCTTGTGAGAATATAGTTGGTCGTGCCGTTGATAATCGTCTTGATTTCCTGTATACCGTTGGCTTGCATAGCCTGCGTCATAGTTCTGATGATAGGCATACCGCCGCCCGTCGTAGCCTCGTAATAAAGTCCTGCGCCAGTCTTTTGAGCAGCCTTTTCAAGTTCCGGCCAGAATTTAGCGAACATCTCTTTATTGGAAGTAACGATACTCTTGCCCGCCTCCAACGCTTTGACGAGGAACGTCCTTGCGGGCTCTGTTCCGCCCATACATTCCACGACTATATCTACATTGGAATTGGCGCAAATTTCGTCGATGTCCTTTGCAAGTATGGACAAATCAAGACCGAGCGCCGTCACTCTGTCGGGAACTCTGTCCAACACCGCGGTAATGTCAATATCAACTCCGTACTCTTCCGCTATCTGCTCTTTGCGGTCAATCAATATTTTGCAAGTACCTCCGCCGACTACTCCAAGTCCGAGTACTGCAACGCCAACTTTTTTCATTTCGTTCTCCTTATAAATAAATATTTATATACATTATAATATTATTTTTATCAATATTCTTTATTCTCTGTCAATCTTGAAGACTTCGCCGCCGCAAAGTACGACCATCTTGACTGCGTTCTCAGAGATTTCGTCTGCGTAAACGACAAGTTTCTTGTCAAGAACGTTACCGTCTTCGATAATCAAGTAGTTTGCGTTTCTTCCGCCGATACCTCTTGCTCTTACGCTCTCAATCGTGACAGTCTCGCCGTCTTCGAACGCGCTTGCCAACTCGTCAATCGCAACTCTTGTGCGAACAAATCTGCTGATTTGCTTGCCTTCGCTCGACTGCGTGAAACGCTCTGCCAACTCTTCGGGCAATTCTTGAACGTCCTCGATTGCAATGCTTTCTTTCATAAGATATCCAAAACCCTTTCTCTCAACGTAAGTCATGCCGTCTGCCGACAAATCCTCGCTGAAATCCTTGTCTTGGAATCTACGTTTCTTTTTAAGTCCGTAAATCTCGGCAAGCATTGCAACAAGTTCCATCGCCTTCTTAGTTCCGCGACCCGACTTGATGCGTACCATTGTCGGTATCTCAGCGTAAGTCTTCTTCGCGCTCATATCCTTGTGGTGGAAATATGTATTGTCAAGAGAATTCGGGTCAATCGCTACGTAGAGTTTGAGAGTCTTGCCTCTTACTACAAATCTTGCTACGTTGTCGCGCGAGAAGTTGAAGTTCTCTTTTGTCTTGCTTATTCTGTTCTTAAATCCGTAGGATAAGAATTCGTTCTTAATCTTCGTATAGAAGAATTTCACTTTGTCGCTGAGAAGTCTTATTCTCGTGGGATATGCGTATTTAGGTCTTAAAGCCTTTCCGCCAACCTCGATTTCGCCGATTTCCTCTTCTTCGGATTCTTCCTCTTCCTCGTCTTCTTCTTCGTCGTCAAAGTCTTCGTCTTCCTCTTCGTCATCGTCGTCAAGACTGAATTCTTGAACAGGCTCTTCCTCTTCTTCCTCTTCGACTGCTTCGAGTACTGCGGAAGCGACGTCTTCTTCCTCGACCTCTTCTATTTCTTCTTCGACTTCCTCATAAGGCTCGTCCTCGATTTCTTCAACCTCTTCTTCGACCGGTTGCTCTTTTACTGCTTTCTCAACAACAGCCCCTTCAACAACTTGCTCTTCGACGGTTTGAGTACCAACCGATTGTTCCTCAACTGATTGTCTTTGAACGTCTTGATCTTCGACCGATTGTTTTGCAACAACTTGTTCCTCAACTACCTGTCTTTGGATAACTTGTTCTTGGATTACTTGCTTTTGGATCATTTGCTCTTGAATTACTTGCTCTTTGGCAGATTCAACGGGTTGAGCCTCGACCTTTTGCTCGGTCTTTTCTTCGCCCGCGCTATTATCTTGATAATAGTTGTTAACTACCGCATTATTCTTGCTTCTCTTGATAAGTACGGCGATGAGTATTGTATGGATAAGCATAAACGCTGCTACCCAAATCAAAAGTATTGTCAAAAGCTCTGTCGAGCCAAGTGAGAGATTCAATCCCAAAAGATTTAATAAGTTCATTCTCTTTACCTCTATGTATATTTTTTATATTACTTTACTTAGTTATTATACTATTATAATGGCTATCCCCGTCAAGTGAAATCGCTATTATTTATTATAGTTGTTGCAGAATAACGCTTTAAGACGAGCCGTTATCCTCTCTTTGGATACGCTTGCGCTTCTGACGTCGATTACTATGTAACTGCCGTTGCAAAAATCCATTACGACGTTGGTATTGTCGCTCGACACTTTGACGCGCTCAACGAACGGGTCGATTTTCTCTTTTGTCAGCAATTTCATGTTTTTGACTATTATTTCGTCTTTATCGTTGCGTTCGATATACAGTCCGTTTTCGGTCAAGACCATATCCAACAATACCGCTTGCTCATAATTTCTGTATACTTTCACGCCCGTGAANATTGCCCTGAACGCTCCGCGCAACGCGGATAAAAACGTCCTGTTCGAATTACCCTCGCCCTTTTGACATATCGCTCCGAGAAGGAACGCCGCTTTGGAAAATTCCTTNACAGCGTCTTTTGACAGNTTGATTCTCTTGCTGCCNTTTATAACGTAACCAAGCAAAGCGATACTTATCAATACGAGTACCGACGCTGCCAAGAAGCATAATATCACTGCAAAAAGGCTAAGCGTGGGNCGCGTGCTTTGATAAAGCAAAAATACGCCGCCGTCCATCGCCTTTGCCTCGATTCTTCTTACGCTATACGCATTTTCCGCGCTGTCGGTNNTGAACTGNAGACCCGTNCTTGCAAAGTNGTAAGTNTCGTCNTGAGCGAGTATTACGCCGCCTCGCTCCAAAGTCAATACNACCTCTTCGCCTTCAAAATTCGTCGGTTGGCAATACACGATAATATCTCTGATTTCCGCTTGCCTTNTACCGTTGTTTTTGAGCGTACCTTCNAAATAACAATCGCCGTTGTCGTTCACCAATTTCACTTCGTCGACGACCGCTACGTTTACGCTCATAGACGCAAATCCATAGGGATAAGCGCAAAATACGCACCCTAATACGANAAGTACAAGAGCGCATGACAGTAATACCGTTATTCTTATTTTATAAGCTTTCATCAATACGTACCTTCTATATCGATATATTTATACNTTCATATCGTAAATGAGTTTTAGTCCTTTCAACGTCAACGACCTATCCACTACGTCAACCAACTTATCGCCCTCGACNTTGAGAACGATTTCGCTAAGTCCGCCCGTCGCTATGACTTTCGCGTTGCTCCAACCGCTCTCTTCTTTGATTTTTTGGATAATGTACTTTACAAGACCCGTATACCCATAGGTCATACCNGCCTGTATTCCAGCGACAGTATTCTTGGCGATTATGCTGTCNGGCTTGGTTATTTCTACTCTCGGGAGTTTTGCGGTGTTGTTGACAAGACCTTCGAGAGCCGTNATAATACCCGGAGCTATNCAACCGCCCATAAATTCGCCCTTTTCCGAAATCACGTTGAACGTGGTTGCCGTTCCGAAATCCACGACTATGCAAGGTCCGCCGTAGAGTTTGTATGCGCCCACNCTGTTGACTATTCTGTCCGCNCCAACNTCTTGCGGATTGCTGTATTTGATATTGAGCCCCGTCTTGATNCCGACGCCTATCATCATGGGNTTCTTGCCCAAATAGTACTCGCAAGCGTGCTCGATAGTATAGTTGAGCGCAGGTTGCACGGACGACATTATTATGCCGTCAAAGCCTTTCATATCCAATTTNGCCGAATCAAAAAGACCTGCAAGGACGATTCCTATCTCGTCCGCAGTCCTTATCGTCTTGACAGACAGTCGCCACGAATGCGCGAGCGCGTCTTTGTCGTATACGCCCAATTTGATATTGGTATTGCCTACGTCTATTACTAATAGCATATTCTACTCCATATTTCTTCTATAATTTATCACGTATAATCCAACTCATCCACTTAAAACAAAGCACGTCGCGAGTGCGGAGAGTGGTGCAGATTTTGTCTTAGCNNGAAGCGACCGAGTGGTGAGCGTACTTCCCGTACGTGACCCCGAGTGTCGACTCGCAGATCAGGCAAAAGATGTGCTGCTATACGCGCTCGGTTTCTTTGCCCATTATTGGCTGAGGAACCAATCTNGCCTTACGCAATGCCAGTATAATCGGCGGCACAATCAACGTAAATGAGATAATTTCTATCGCAAAGTTGATGCCAAACCACGTGAGAACGTACTCTATACCTATCTGCGTGCCGTTGGTAAGTATACGTCCGTTGTAGAGCAAGACGGTAAACAGTCCGCAAAAGAACGTGTTTACCACCACGCCCACAGCAGTGCTCAAACCGCTGATAATGCTGTCTTTTGCGTATATTTCCTTTGAGTTGACAAGAATTTTCGCTCCATTCTCGCCCTCTTCGTACTTGGGATGCAAAAATGCTTTCCTAAGTCCGTACCCCATAAAGTAGCTCGCCACGCCTATGAGTATTCTCGGAATCATACACACTATCGGATTTTGCCATATAGACGCCATCGGGCTTGCCGCTTTGGTCGTATACCACGCGATTTGATTGATTGTCGCCATCAACACGGCAAGAATTATCGTCATTTTGAAATCGTAGCCTTGCGCGATAATGAGCAACGGCAAAATCATAAATGCGAGCGTTATTCCGCCTGGTATCGGTATCGGCTGAAAGCAAAAGAAAATTGTCAGCGCAAGCATTAGCGCCAAAATCGCAAGATTCTTCGACCTGCGTTGCGGGTTGTTGTCCACTCTTGAATTATTCATAAAATACCTCGCTTGAGTTCCTTTCGGATACCCATCGTTTTTTACAGTATNATCAACACAATTATATATTATAAAAAANGATATATCAAGTAATTTTACATAAAACGACTATTTTCCTAAGACAAGTCCCCATATTAGACAAAGCAAGTAAAGATACCACACGAGNTTGACTTGCCAAAAAATCATTGATATGCAATCTTCCCTTATCAGCATGATGAATATCGCTACGCTCAAAAGAGTCTGCAATATCAACACGACAAATGCGCCCACAATCGAATGGAACGTGAAAAAGACCATACACCAAATTATATTCGTTATTCCCAAAATGCAAATCGGAATCAATAAGTATAGATAATACTTGTAATANACCGTCCTGGCAATTACAGTTATATTGATAATATAAATNATACTCCACGCGACGGTCATTCCCAACGGCGGTAAAATTATCGCGNGCAATGAAAGTCCGTTGTACCAATCGTCAATCTTGATGAAGTATGAACTAAGCGAAGCATAGATTAACACTATACCCATCGCAATAGCCACGCTCCACAACCATTTTATCTTCGACATATTAAAGAATATGTGATAAATATAGCGGATATGACTTTCTTTGATTTTTATCGATTCAGTATTAAATATTTATATAAATATCATATTTGAACAATGTTCAATANGGGGATTTGTAGTGAATATCAAAGACGTAATAGNGAAAAAGTGAGAAGATAAGTCAATAAATTTGACNTTTCTCTTCTCACTGTGATAGTATAGGACTATGCAAAAGTATAATTTNTTGACATGGTGGCTAAGTTTTTCAATCAAACCGCTNCCTTATAGAATATTCAAAGGGNNGATTACCTCGATTGTTTTTATAATCTGGGTGGCTTTCGTCGCTGTATTTAGCGACCTATATCTGCAATTTNCGCTTTATATATTCCTGCCGGTGTTTATCGTGGACACGNTATGGGAAATTATCAACTTCACTAATTATCAGAAAAAGTACAAAAAATTNCTAGAAGAAAAAGCCGACTGAACACTGTTCAATATTCAAAAGCGCCCTCTTNCGAGGACGCTTTTATCTTATGTAGTTCTGTTTGGATTATGCCTACCGATTACTTGCAGCAACAGCAGAGGGCTACGATTACCGGGATGATGCAGCAGCAATCACAAGCGCCACTCTTATTAGAGCCNCAGCTATTTCCACCGCAACAACCGCAGCACATCAAAAGGATGATGAGCCACAAGCAGTTGCATCCGCAGCCGTTGTTGTTCGAACATTCATTGGTATAGCATTGATTGCTTGCGCAACCACAATCGTTAAAGTTCGTCATTACAATTTCCTCCATAGTTTTTGAAAGAAAGTTGCGTTTCCTACCCTTTCCTTCTAGTTCATAATAAGCAAATAAAAATAAAAATGTTACTATATATTTGACAAGCAATGTATAATTTATTAAACTATTAGAGTATAAAATACATTTGCATATTCAAGGAGATAATATGGCTAATTTGACTATGGATAAACTCGTCGCGCTCTGCAAAGGCAGAGGNTTTATTTTCGCAGGAAGCGAAATCTACGGCGGTTTGGCAAATACTTGGGACTACGGTCCTTTGGGCGTGGAACTCAAAAACAACGTTAAGCGCGCTTGGTGGAAAAAATTCGTGCAAGAAAATACCCTCAACACGGGTCTTGACAGCGCAATACTTATGAACCCTAACGTGTGGGTGGCTTCCGGTCACGTCGGCGGTTTTTCCGACCCGCTTATGGACTGCAAGAGCTGTAAGACAAGACACAGAGCGGATAATCTTATCGAAGACTATATCTCTCGTAAGAAACTCGACGTGACNATTGCCGGTTGGTCAAATGAAAANATGGAAAAATACATCGCCGACAACTCTATTCCTTGCCCCAACTGCGGAAAGTGCGATTTTACGGGCGTAAGACAGTTCAACCTTATGTTCAAGACTTTCCAAGGCGTAACCGAGGACAGCACGAATACCGTATATCTCCGCCCAGAAACGGCGCAAGGNATCTTCGTCAACTTCCTCAACGTACAACGCACTTCGCGTATGAAAGTGCCTTTCGGTATCGGTCAAATAGGCAAATCTTTTAGAAANGAAATCACTCCGGGCAACTTCATTTTCCGTGTGAGAGAGTTTGAGCAAATGGAACTTGAATTTTTCTGCAAACCGGGAACNGACCTTGAATGGTTCGCNTATTGGAAAGAATTCTGCAAAAACTGGTTGCTCGGCTTGGGCATTAAGGCGGAAAACCTTAAACTCCGCGACCATGACCCCGAGGAACTTTCCCACTACTCCAACGCTACGACGGACTTTGAATTCAAATTCCCGTTCGGTTGGGGCGAACTTTGGGGTATTGCCGACAGAACGGATTTCGACCTCAACGCTCACGCAAAAGTCAGCGGAAAGAATCTCGAATATACCGACCCTGTCACAAATGAAAAGTACGTGCCATACGTTATCGAGCCGTCGCTCGGCGTAGAAAGAATGGTGCTTGCGCTACTTTGCAACGCTTATGAAGAGCAAGAACTCGAAGGCGGAGACAGTCGCGTCGTCATGCACTTCCACCCTGCAATCGCTCCGTATAAAGTCGCTGTGCTTCCTTTGCAGAAAAAGGCTCTCGGCGAAAAAAGCGAAGAGATTTATAGAAACCTTTCCAAAAAATTCTCGGCTACTTACGACGAAAGCGCGTCAATCGGCAAGAGATACCGCCGTCAAGACGAAATCGGCACGCCTTATTGCGTAACCGTCGACTTCGAGACTTTGGAAGACAACTGNGTCACCGTAAGAGAAAGAGANTCTATGGAACAAGAACGTATTTCTTTGGATGAACTCGAAAACTATCTTGCAACGAGATTGGAATATTAANAAGGAGCGAATTTATGAAGAAATTTGCGAACGCAATCATTGCAACGGTGATGTTGGTATTGTGCTTTGCGCTGTCTGCTTGCGGAACCAAATACGTAAGTAATTATAGCGCGAATATAATGACAACGATAAACTCCCCAACTGAAGCGTCCGTTTCATTCGACGCTTTCAGCGGAACGTACGTTATAAAATTTAGAAACACAGGCGATGATAAAGCNTCTATAACTTATAATGCAACNCTTAAAGAAGGAAANATAAAAGTTTACTACGACTTNAATGATGAAAAACTAGACTTATTTGAAATTGGATCNGACGGTTCTGTTGAAGGAAAGACCGAAGCGTTTACNGGCNATAAAACAATTTATATAATAATTGAATCAGACGGTAAATGTGGCGCAGGCAGTTTTTCATTCGCTTTGAAGAAATCCGAATAATATATTACAAATTTATCGTCCACAATATTTAAACCAAAAAAATATAGCCCGCTATACTTCGCTTGTGANGATAGCGGGTTATTTGTTTTTATTTACCATATAACGAATTTTACTTATATTTATTATAACTATATAAACGTATAAACATAAGCCTATTATTCCAAAAATTGTTGTCATTAAAATTTGAGGATTCANAATGATATAATTTAATATTGANATTTTACTNCATTCAATAGTTAACAACGGAACGCAAAAGCCCATAATAATAAAAATACNGCTTATAATAATNCCTTGTGTTAAAAAATGCGTGTAAAGATAAGAAGAAAAAAATACTATTACTGACGTTAATATTAAAACCGCGCAGGAAATAGTTAATGCTAAACTCTTGAAATTTAATAAATAAGGAACAANAATTAACGTTAAAGCAACAATTAAAATTGCAAGAGAGATTANCGAGTTTTTGAGTACTTGATTATTTTTNGTTATCTCAATGCCTTCATTATTTGCTTTTCCNTCTACAACTAATTTNCACAACAGGCTTGGATGTTGACTTTTTATAAAATCTTCTATTGCTGTGAGATTTGTATATCGTAATGAGTGAGATACAGTGTATTCTAGTACTCTAAAAGTGAACGTAACGCTGCCAAATAATTGATTTTTCTTTAAGCCATGAATGACAAATTCTATTTTTTGAACGCTATCGTATGACAAAACATAAAAAAGTTTTGGAGTTTCTACTACCCCATCTGTAAAATTAAATATGAAATCATCACCTTTGATAAATATTGGGAACTCTTCCTTCTTTTTATTTGTNTTAATATTCCTAAAAATAGCGAAAATAATAAAACAAATAGCGAATAGTCCTATTAGCGTGCCGATTAAATCTATTGANAAGTTTGGNTCATAAATAATCGATACAACAAGTCCTATTAAATTTATTATAGCATATAAACTCAAACTAAAAAATAAAAAGAATTTTATTAAAGAGTTGGATAATGTCACAGTTTCAAAAAATTTTGCATCATATTTGCTTATACTGTTCTTTTCGCAAATTACGCCGTCTGCAATCAATATTTTTTTGACTTCATTTAATTTACTCTCTTCAAGTTCCAACAAGCTCATAATCTACCTTTTAACTACATAAATGATAGCACTTTAAGCGTCATAAATCAAATGTTTTGCCTTNAATTAAGAAAGCGCAAAAANAAAAACCTAACTTAGATTTCTATTTTTGCGCTAGTTTCAAAAGCGGTGCTATACGCAGTCGGTTACTTANCCTCTCGTCGAGTAGTTCGGCGCTTCCTTNGTNATATTTATATCATGCGGATGACTCTCAATCAAAGCCGCATTGGAAATCTTGACNAACTGCGCGTTCTTACGCAACTTCTCGATATTTTCCATACCGCAATATCCCATACCTGCGCGAAGACCGCCCATNAGTTGGAAGACNACGTCTGCGAGACTACCTCTANACGGAACGCGTCCCTCAACGCCTTCGGGAACAAGTTTNTTAGCGTTGGTCTGGAANTATCTGTCCTTGCTGCCTGCCGCCATAGCGGAGAGCGAACCCATACCTCTATAAACTTTATAGGATCTACCTTGGAATATTTCAATATCGCCGGGGGTCTCTTCCGTACCTGCGAACAAACTTCCGAGCATTACCGCGCTTGCGCCTGCGCCCAAAGCCTTGACGATGTCGCCCGAGTACTTAATACCGCCGTCGGCGATGATTCTCTTGCCGAGTTTATCGGCTTGCTCNGCGCAATCCATAACTGCGGTAACTTGCGGTACGCCGATACCTGCAATAATACGCGTCGTACAAATCGAACCAGGTCCGATACCCACTTTGACTACGTCNGCGCCGCTCGATAGAAGAGCCTTCGTCGCCTCTGCTGTCGCTACGTTGCCTGCGATAATAGGCAAATTCGGGAATTTTGCTTTAACCTTTGCNACGCATTCAAGAACGCCNTTNGAATGTCCGTGAGCCGTGTCAATCGTGATAATATCTACTTTGCTCTCTACCAAAGCGGAAACTCTGTCCATAATATCCGCAGTTACGCCGACTGCCGCGCCTGCAAGAAGTCTGCCGCTGCTGTCCTTTGCGCTGTTTGGATACTTGATAGCCTTTTCTATATCTTTGATTGTAATCAAACCTTTGAGGTTGAACTGCTTGTCGACAAGCGGCAATTTCTCTATACGGCCTTCCGCAAGAATCTTCTGCGCTTGTTCAAGAGTAGTACCTACGGGAGCGGTGACAAGCTTCTCTTGCTTGGTCATACACTCGCCGATAAGTTTGGACATATCCGTCTCAAATCTCAAATCTCTGTTGGTGATAATTCCGACCAATTTACCNGATACCGTAACAGGCACGCCGCTAATTCTGAATCTGCGCATAAGGTTGTTGGCTTCTTCAAGCGTATTTTCGGGACTTAAAGAAAATGGGTTTGTGATGACGCCGTTTTCACTTCTCTTTACTTTGTCTACTTGTTCTGCTTGCGCTTCGATAGACATATTCTTATGAATAATACCTATACCGCCCTCTCTTGCCATTGCGATAGCAAGTTCACACTCCGTGACCGTATCCATTGATGCGCTGAGAAGCGGAATATTGAGAGTAATGTTGTCACACAATTTTGTCGAAAGGTCAACTTGGTACGGCAATACCTCNGAATACTGCGGTATAAGCAACACGTCGTCGAAAGTCAAACCTTCTTTTGCAATTTTGCCCATTGAATTATCCTCCAAACTTTTTAATATTTTATAACATAATAACTNCTAAGTCAATCGAATTACCTCGCTCTCGACAAATTTTCGTAAAATAATGCCGCGTGATTGTGATTTATTTGCAAAAAATTATTAAAATTTTTAATATATTAACAAATTCTTAACAATAGCGATTTTTGTCTTGAAATCGCTTTCTATCTATGATAGAATTATCTTGTAAAATTGCTGGAGGTCAATAATGAATGANGAGATAAAGGCGTTGATTGGACAAATGACGCTTGAAGAAAAGGCGAGCCTATGCTCGGGCTATGATTTTTGGAATACGAAACCCATCAAAAGACTTGGCATACCCTACGTTTCCATGTCNGATGGACCGCACGGACTACGAAAGGAAAAAGACGAAGACGAGAACTTGGGAATGAAAACGTCATTCCCCGCCACGGCTTTTCCGCCTGCGGTAAATATTGCAAGCAGTTGGAGCGTGGACGTCGCTAAAAGACTTGGCGACGCTCTCGGCAAACAGTGCTTAGACCAAGACGTCGACGTTATTCTCGGACCGGGTACGAATATCAAGAGAAGTGCCCTTTGCGGAAGAAACTTCGAGTATCTCTCCGAAGACCCCTATCTCGCAGGCAAATTGAGCAGAAACTACATCGAGGGCGTTCAAGCAAACGGCGTTGGCACTTCGCTCAAACACTTTTGCGCCAACAATCAGGAAAAACGCCGTATGACTATCAACAGCGTGGTTGACGAGAGAGCGTTGAGAGAAATNTANCTCCCNGCTTTTGAAGAGGCGGTAAAGGCTCAACCCGTCACGGTTATGTGTTCNTACAACAAACTCAACGGCACGTATCTTTCCGACAACAAGCGTCTTTTGACGGATATTTTGAGAGACGAATGGGGATTCAAAGGNATCGTAGTAAGCGACTGGAACGCGCTCAACGACAGAGTNGAAGCTGTAAAAGCGGGACTTGACTTGGAAATGCCGAGTTGCGGAGGCGCGACAGATAAGCAAATCGTAAAGGCTGTCAAGGACGGAAGATTGAGTGAAAGCGACGTCGACGCGATTGTCGAAAGACTTCTCGATTTCATAGTAAAGAGTTACAACAACCGTCAANCNGACTANAAAGCAGACTACGACGAGGCGCACGAAATCGCCCGTGAAATTGCCGAGCAATCTATCGTCTTGCTTAAAAACGATTCCAATACTCTTCCCTTAGCCGAAGAAAAAGANCAAAGCGTCGCGGTAATNGGCGAGTTGGCNAAAGTATTCAGATATCAAGGCTCNGGNTCGTCAAGGATAAATCCGTANAAATTGGTCAACTTCCTCGANGCGCTTGANTNAAACGGCAAGAAATACGAATACGCGCCTGCTTANGACGTCAACAGCGACAANGTAGACGAAAAACTTATACAAGANGCNGTNGAGCTTGCAAAAAGNCACGAAAAGGNACTNCTCTTCGTNGGTCTTACNGACCAATACGANAGNGAAAGNTACGACCGCANTCACATGGATATACCNAAATGCCACAGCGAGTTGATAGAGCAAGTCACGGCTGTCAANCCNAATACCGTCGTAGTACTCTTCGGCGGTTCGCCTGTCGCAATGCCTTGGATAGATAAGGTCAATACCCTTGTCAACGCATATCTCCCCGGNGAAGCGGGCGGCGAGGCTTTGTACAACGTGCTTTTCGGCAANGTAAANCCNAGCGGAAAACTTGCNGAAACTTACCCGCTCAAATACGAGGACAATATCGTCGCGAATTACTTCCCTATGGGTCCTAAAAACGTNGAATACAGAGAAAGTATTTTCGTCGGCTATCGCTATTACGACACGGCGAATAAANAAGTNCTTTTCCCATTCGGTTACGGTCTGTCCTACACGAAATTCGAGTATAGCGACTTGAAGATTGACGGAATGAACGTATCATATACTATCAAGAACGTCGGCAATATGGACGGCTATGAAGTGTCGCAATTGTACGTGTCCGATTCAAATNCGCTCGTGTTCAAGGCTGTCAAGGAACTCAAGAGTTTTGACAAAGTATTTATCAAAAAAGGCGAAAGCGCGCGCGTAACGCACACACTCGATTACCGTTCGTTCGCTTTCTACAACACGACGATAAACGATTGGTACGCGCAAAACGGCGAATATGAAATTCTCATCGGCGCGTCAAGCAGAGATATTAGACTCAAAGGCAAAATAAACGTGAAATTCGAGCAAAGCGAGAAGCAAGTCCCCGACTACAAATCGCTCTGCCCTGCATACTTCGATATTGCGAATATGAGCGAAATCCCCGACGGCGACTTTGCAAGTCTTTACGGCGCGGAAATACCAGAAAATAAAGAGAGCAAGCGCGGACACTTTGACCGCAACACGACGATAGGCGAAATGAAAGCCTGCCTTATNGGAAAGATAATCGTCAAGGTTGCGCCGTCAATAATCAAAAGTCAAGTCCCCAACGCTGACATCACGACAATGATGATGCTCCAACAAGGTATGGAAGAAATGCCTTTGCGCGGTCTTATCGGCATATCATCGGGACTTATTCACCACAAGCTTGTCGACGGAATGCTNCTTTGGGGCAACAAAAAGTATATNAGAGGATTTTTCAGATTCTTTGGCGGCGTATTCGGTACGCTCGGCAATCTAAGTCGCAAAAAGGCTACTGAAAGACGTATGCGCGAAGGTAAGAACGTCGAAGTATGCGACGCGATAAAGAACGCTAAAAACAAATAATAGTACAANAATANCATATATCCCCTTGTCCGAACATACAATTTAGTAATCAAAATCATTGGAGGATATATGAAAAAGTTTATTAAAATTATGGCGTTCGGTCTGCTCGTATGTCTTACTATCGGATGTTTTGCAGGCTGTCAAAAACCAAAGACGAATTACGAAAAACTTTGCGAAAGCGTAAGCTATATGCAAACGGGACTTTATACGGCAAACGACGAANATTTNGACGTAAAAATCACTATGACTACGCAAGAAGCGCTCTTTATNGCCGACGGTAAAGCCGACTCNCAAGTGGATATGAGCGTCTTGACAATCGTCCCCCGCGACGTNGCAAACCTCTCAAAGACCTATGAATTTGTCATCGAAGGCACTGAATCCAGCGTGACGGGAACAATAAGCAAAAGNCGTCTTGGAATAAATCTCGCTTGCAACTTTGAAGATTTGAAAAACATCGGCGAACCTTTGACTCTAACGTTGAAGGACGGCGACAAGTCGTATACATTCCAACTTGAAAATAAATGCGCCAACCTCACCGACGGCAAAGGCGCTTTGGAAGTGGCTTACAACTTCTATCAAGAGAAAATNGACACTGCGTTGAACGACAATACTTTTGATAGAGAATGTTACGTAAAACTACTCTGCCAAACCAACGAAAACGCCGAGGACGAATACTTCTGGTACGTGTCCTTTATCAAAGACAAAAACGACTATTGGGCGACGATTATCGACCCGACGACAAATGANGTCGTAAGCAGTCGCGAGAGCGCATCGCAAAATAAATAAATTACTTTGCGAAGTAAGAAGTAATAGTGAAAAGTGAATAAGTAANNGATAACAAAGCCCTGCTAGCATTGCTAGCAGGGCTTATCAATTTGAACAAAGTCGGTTNCTTATTATTTTTTACGCATAGACTTCTGCTCTTTAAGNTAATCGTTATANCNCTCAATCTGNTCTTCTCTNANATCNANCATNTNNTTAGCNGTAGCNANCGCNTGATTATCAGCGACAATGAGTTCNGTTTCTTTNACTTTCATNTTCGTGCCGTCACTGCTTGCGCCACGACGAATNTCNTTGAAGTATTCGTCTTCCATNTTGAACATNGCNACNGTAGTNTTNTTCTTTATCGTCAACTTNACNAGCGGATTNACGGTNGANTGTCCNANNACNGTGAANTANGTCGACTTCTTCTCTTTGCACTTGTCTTTGCTCATTGCGTAGGCTTTNANCGTNTCGAAAATCTTCTTTTGATTTGCCGACAACTTNGCGTANGCCTCGTCTAGCGTAAGTCTTTGCGCGGGNGCTTTCGTAGCCTTTGCGGGCTTTTCTATCGGCATTGGNACGGGAACTTCCTTGACNACTTCTTTCTCGACGATTTTCTCGACCGGNACTTCGACTTTGACTTCCTTTTCCACTATCTTTTCTACCGGCACGGGGATAAATTTCTCGACAGGCTTTTCGACTATCTTCTCNACTACCCTTTCACTCGGTTGTTGAATAATCGGCTGCGCCATTATAGGTTGCGGCATATAAGGCATCACAATTTGCTTGTCATTGCCTTTGCTCGACGCCAACTCGACGATTTGCTTCATCAACATTTCTTGATTGCGCATTAGGCTTTCGTTGGTCTTTATCAACATATCAATCTTTTCGTCGTTTACGTTGGTCGCCGCGACTTCCTTTACCGCTACGTTCTCGATAAGNCNTTGAGAAGAAAGTTTCTCGACCAATCTTTCAATCGTNTCTTCGCTTACNCNGNTCTTNTTGTTTTGCTCGGCAAGTTGTTGCATCATNNNTTGCATACGCTCTTCGTTCTTAGCGTTTTGCTCCATAAGTTGCTGGACGAGTTCGTCATTGTGCGAGGCNTCTTGCGGTAGGTATTGNGTNACGTTGGGCAACATATTGCTCATTGTGTCCGCNANTATTCCGCGTATNTCGTCCGCGCCCAAGCCGGGTTGTTGNTATACGAAACTNTGTCCGCCGCCGTTTTGTCCGTTGCCTCCGCCNAGCATTCCCATTAGCATCATTTGCAACTGCTCGTCGTGACGTTTGCCTTCCGTCTCTTTTTGGTTGCGCTCAAACTCNTCTTTNGCGTCTTCCAACTCCTCNTNNGACTTCTTGCACTTGTTCTTTGCCACAAGCATTATTATGAACGTCAACAACGCGCCGCCCATTAANACGCACGCTATNANCGTCCACGTCNNTGTCGCTAAGACCNAACAANGTNATTCCATAGAANGNGCTNTACTTCTTGTCTATAGTNTTTTTGTTNTGCTTNCGNTTGTTCTCATANCCTATCGTCTTTGANATGAATATCAACATAAGAATGATGCTTATTATACTAGCGATTAACTGCCACCACTCTTTGATTATTTCAACAATATCAAACGTAGGNGTCGGTTGAGGTTGCGGCTCGTCTACGATAGGCTCGTCCGCCTTTATCTCGAAAGACTGCTCAGTCTCGGTCGGTATCTTCAAGACGTCGCCCTTAGCGTTGACAAATTCGTAGTTGTCTTCATACTCGCTCTTTATTCTTGCGACTATCGTGTAGGTCTTTCCTGCTTGCAACTCGCTGAATTCATACTCGTTGCCGTCGTTGTCGGTGTATACGTACTCAAATATCTCGTTTTGTTCTTCGGTTGTTCCGCTCAATTTAGGTACGTCACCCGAGGTGTCCCACTTCGCCGTAATTTGCGCCTTTGCGATTGTATATTCAAATTGAGTGCATCCGGCTTTTATCTTATAATTACTGTAATTATCCGTATCGGTTGCGTCGATAGAAATCACGACGATATACTTTCCTGCGTCTTTCGGAAGCGCTCCGTCGGCAAGTCTATTGCTACCGTCCGCTTTGATTTCGTCGCCCTTGTAATAAGTCTTGACAAACTTGATTTTGCTCAAATCCGCGCCGTTGTCACACTTTATAGACAAATCCGCGGGTCTGTCCTCGCCGTCGTAAGTGTACTGACTTTCATTAAGAGAGATTTCCAACTCCGCTTGCGTAATTTCTATATTGAACTCAATACAAGTATCTTTTATCTTGTAATTGCAATAGTTGTCTTCGTCGGTTTTGTCTATCGACAATACGACTATATACTTGCCCACGTTCTTCGGTAATACTCCGTCTGCAAGTTGCGTTCTTACTTCTTCGCCGTCTCCGTCAATCTCTACAGAATAATACGTCTTGACAATCTTGACTCCGCTGACGTTCAACTTATTGTCGCAAGAAATGTTCAACTTCAATTCCAAATCCTTGTCGTTGAACACGAACTCGTTCTTGTTGCCGTCAAGGGCGATTGCCAATTCCGCTTGTTTGATTTCAAAAGTAATATTGTACTTGCTAAGAGCAAAGTTGTCTTGATATTCTTCATCCTCAAAGTCGATAGATACGATATACTTACCCGCTTTCGTTGGCGCGCCGCTTGGCAAATCTTCGGCTTTAAGTTCTGTCTTGACCTCTTCGTTTTCATCCGTCTCTACCAAATAATACTTCTTGATAATTACGTTGGCAATAGCGTCGGTCAAATCGGGGTTTGAGTCGTCGAACTTTAATTCTCCTATCAATCCATGCGGATTGCCGTCGTAAACTAAAGTCTTGCTTGAATCAACGTCCACGTTGATGACCGTGCTTGCGCCGACTGTGAACTTCTTCGCTTCCGTTCCTTTCTTTATCTCATAGTTTTTAGCGTTTGCCGTATTGACCTTTGCCACCGCCCAATACTTGACGGGAGCGCTGTTCAAATCCACGACTATGTCTTCCAACTTAATAAAAGTTGCTCCGTTCTTAGGCGTTCCGCTTGCTTCATCCCAATCGTTTTCTTCATAATAGACGTATTCTAATCTTGTGGACAAAGTCGCGTCCGTGACCTTGTAATAACGGAATACTACGTTGTTCTTATCTTCCGTGGCTACCTTTTCCCACTCGCTATCCAAGTCCAGTTCGGCTCTCTTTATTATCCACTCCAACTCCCATGGGAAGGACTTATCGTTTCCAAATTCATCTTTGCAAATATACGACGTCCTGTCCGACTTCACGGGTTTGACGTAATTGTCGGCAATATCCGCGGGAAGATTTTTGAACGTAACTTGCGCCTTATACGGTACGTACTCTCCCGCCGCATTCGTTGGACATACGTCTTTTTGCTTATTGGTGTCGTCGCCGTAGTCTGCTTCAAGTTTAACAGGCAATTCGTCTAGACCTTTCAACTTGACTTCTATACTTAGTCCTTTGTTGTACTCTTTCGGCTTTGTCGGGTCATAGTCCCACGTCACGTCGGACAAATCGAATTTGGCTTTGTTGATACGGTATTTTAGCGTATAGTAATCCGTGACGACTTCAATACCCGTTAAGCCGTCTTTGACTTTGATTGTAAAGATTACTTCGTAATAATCTACTTGTCCGCTACCGTCCAACTTGACGTTGGTCGCTGTCTTTACGCTTGTCTTGCCGTTGGCTTTCGTGCCGACGACCGTACCATTTACTACCTCATACTTGCCGTCGCTGTCCAACTTCGACGTATCTACGCTGAACTCATATTCTGCGCCGTTGTAATCTAAGTTGTATATCTTATTTACCGCGTCATACTTACTCGTATCTGTCTTATCTACAACGGTATAAGGGTCTTTACTGAGTCTTGAGTTGGTGTATCTCCATATTACGTCCGCTTCTTTAATATCTATCTTCTTGGGTTCTATCTTAAAGTCGTTGACCTCAACGCTGGTAGGAGTAGTCGTAGTATTCGCGACCAAAGTATAGTTGTCGTTTGCTCCCCCGCCTGCTAGTTTGAGAATATACTTGTAACTACCTTGCGTGGAAGTATTTGGCATAGCCAAGGTCAACCTGACTTTCTTGGGCGTAATTACCTCGCCCGTATCGGGGTCTACTTCGAATTTCGGACTGACTGCGCCGATACGGTTTTCTGTCGCGCCCGTCTCGTCTTTCTTATACCACATCTCGAAAGAAACAGGATTGGCTAGTTCAATATCTTCCTCGCATACGTCAATGTATACGTCTTTTGTGGAAGATGAAGAATTGACCGCAATACTCCATGGGTCTGAACCGATGAGATTGATTGTCAACTTCTTTTTGGTAATAGAATATTCCATTGTCTCTATCGGCGCGGTAGGCGTTGAACTGGCAACGGACGAATTCGTCTTGTCCGCCCATTCCATTAGCGTAGTGTCCAACAACTCGACTTTGACTTTGTTCTTGTTGTTGTTCTGCGCGTTCGCCGTAAAGTCCTTTACTCCAATCGCCCACTTACCTTCGTTGGCAAAGCCTTGGTCTAACGGTATTTGCACAAGCGCGGGAGTGACTTTCAAATAGTCTTTATAGACAGTGTCGTAGTTGAGTACTTCAAAATACTGCGTCTTGCCGTTGTACTGCGCGCTATTATTACCCTGCCAATCTAATTGCGTGACAAGGTATTTTAGAGTGTATGTCGCAACCGTCTTTTCTCCGCTACTTCCGTCCGACCAATAATACCCGGATTTTGGTTTGATTTTTACGTCGTAAGTAGCGACAGTCTGCGTGCCGAAAGTAAGTTTATGCGCGGTATCCACCGTCCACTTGGTCTCATTTGCAGTATTTTTAATCTCGACGTCAGGTCGATTTCCGTTCCCATCGACCATACCCTTGCCTGTGATTGTTACGTCTACCCAATCGCTTGCGCTTGCAAGATACGGATTGGATAAATATACGCCTGACAAGTCAAATTGCGCGTCTGTGTCCTTGACCCAATACTTCTTGATATCTTCCGTCTTCGTTGGCTTGGTAATTGTGGGTATAGTAATATTCTTTGACACTTCTGTCAGGTTCAAATGTATTGCAGGACGAAGGGCGTGCGATTTTGTTACTGTGTCATAATTACATGCTCCACCTGTTCCCAGATAATACCCATTATTATAATCGACTTTAGCGGCGGTACGCAACCACGACCCTGTACTAATTTTTCTTTGATTATCAGTAAGTTTCCAAATAGATTTGTTACTACTATGAACTTCTGATACAGACGGTAGCCATAACGTATCTTCTCCCCATGCATCATATCTTATATCGTTTACAGTATCTGCAGGAGAATATTTATAGCTTGCGTTCCAAGAGCCGTGCGTCGGATCTTTTAACGAGTCGTTTACATGGTTAACTTGACTAGTAGAGCCAACGTTTATACCACGGGCAGGAACAGACTGATCCTGTTGATATTTAATGTTCTTGGGTTTGACTAAATACGAAGATGCAAAACTTCCCGAAGAAAAAAAATTAAAAGTACTGCTTGCAAGCAAATTCGCTCTCAAAGAGCTGCTACTGTATATAGTATTACCCTTTTTACCGGAAGACGTATAAAATGCCGAAGTTTCGCTTATATTATTTGCAAGCAATAAGGTCATGACTACTTCTCCCGTATCCTCTGCAAGCGTAAGCGAGGTTACCATCCATTCCAAACCGCCGAGAGTAACAACCATGCCGTTGTCGGAATTTATGTTGGTGCTTTTATTTATAGTAGTAGCCGGCACAACGTAACTTCCCGTACCGTAACTGCTACTTGAATACTCATCCGTATCATAATTATCTTGAATATACGTATTCCAATCTTTCGTACCGCAAATACTATTCTTAATATCTAAAAATACGTCGCCATTGAATTGATTTACGCTAGACACCCATAAATCTTCGCCATTTCCCGCCCTTGTCGCGCTCGTCGTGCTTGTCAACGCTGTTGTCGAATTTTTCGGTATAAATATAGTCATTGCGCTTGCCATTATTAAGCACAATATTAATAATATTGACAGCGCCAAATATCCTTTGATTTTTCTCGATTTTATATCCATTTTTACCTCGATTTTAGTCGATTTTTGGGCTAGTCAGGAAAAGTATACATTTACTGACCCAAAGATATTGCCAAAAATATGTCAAAAATGGTATAATTATCGTGAAAAAATGCCCAAAAATGGGCATTATATCGCGGTCAGTAAATGTATACTTTATTTGGAAATAATGTAAAATTTTTGTAAAATTAGAACAATTTTGGCTAATCTGCTATTGGCGAGCACATTTTCATTGATAGAATAACAGCAACGAGTACCCAAACAACGACGCCGTAAATAGCGCCCATTTTGAAAGACTTCTTATAGTCAAGATTTTTGGTGACAAAAAACAATGCGAGAGCGAGCGGTGGCAACAATACTCCTGCCAAAAAGCACAAATCTTTGAGTGTCTTTGACATCACACGCTCTCCTTTTTAATCAAGGATTTGACTTTGACAAGTCGGACGATATTGCTTCGCTCGTTCTCGTCAAGTTTCATAGTGATAAATTTGATAGTCTCTTGAAGTTGAGGTATCATTACGTATTCAAGCGCGTTGACACGGCGTCTATTCTTCTCTATCTCGATTGCAAGCATATTGCAGGTCTTCTCAATCTCCGCAAGTTTGACCATACGCTCCAACATTCCGCCCATGACTTCGATTGACGAATCAAGTTCCGCAGTGACGGACGAGAAAGAATACGGATATTTGTCCTCGGAACTACTCTGTTGAACTTTTATTACCGGTACGACTACGCTCATTACGTTTTGCGAGTCCATTTCAAGTTTAAGCGTCTTGGACGGCATTGCTACCGCCTCTTGCACTACGGCGTCGTCGCTTACCGCTTTTGCGACAATAAAAGTCGTGAGGGCTGTGGAAAGTTCCTTTTCCACTTGCTCTCTAAGTCTCTTATTCTCTTTGGCATACTCCATAAATCTACGTATCATTTCGTCAGATTTATCTTTGAGTAATTTGTGTCCTCTCTCTGCGGTCTTCAATCTGGCTTTGAGCCTTTTGAGTTCCATACGAGTAGGATTTACTTGTAAACGCGCCATAATACTCCAATTAGATTATTTTTTATCTATTTTATCTGCTTTTTCCGCTTCGAGTTTTGCTTTGATTGGGTCGTAATACTTCTCCAAATGCTTATCTTTTATACGCTTCATTTCCGAGCGCGGAAGCAAAGCCAAGAGTTCCCAACCTATTTGCAAGGTCTCTTCGATACTTCTGTTGGTATAGAAGCCTTGGTTGATATATCTCTTTTCAAACTCTTCGGCAAAGTATGCGTACTGCCTGTCGAGCGGTGTCAAAGCCGCGTCGCCGAGGATTGCGGAAAGTTCCTTACACTCCTTGCCTCTTGCATACGCCGAGAAAAGTTGGTTCATATTGCCCGAGTGGTCGTCTCTCGTCTTTCCCTCGCCGATACCTTTTTGTTTAAGACGGCTAAGCGACGGCAAGACGTCGATTGGCGGCATCATACCCTTTTTGTTGAGTTCTTTACTGAATATGATTTGTCCTTCGGTTATATATCCCGTCAAGTCAGGGATTGGGTGGGTCTTATCATCTTCGGGCATAGTGAGTATCGGAATTTGCGTGATACTGCCTTCTTTGCCGAGAATTCTACCCGCTCTTTCATACATTGTCGCAAGGTCGGTGTACAAATATCCTGGGTATCCTCTTCTGCCTGGGACTTCCTTTCTTGCCGAAGATACTTCACGAAGCGCCTCGCAATAGTTGGTGATATCGGTCATGATAACGAGAACGTGCATACCCTTTTCAAACGCCAAATACTCTGCTGCGGTAAGAGCCATTTTCGGGGTCGCGATTCTCTCGACTGCGGGGTCGTTGGCAAGGTTGATAAACATTACCGCTCTTTCAATTGCGCCCGTCTTTCTGAAATCTTGCATGAAGAATTCCGCTTCTTCATAGGTAATACCCATAGCGGCGAATACTACTGCGAATTTGCTGTCGCTGCCGAGTACCTTCGCTTGTCTTGCGATTTGAGCGGCAAGTTCCGCATGCGGGAGACCCGACATTGAGAATACCGGCAATTTTTGTCCTCTAACCAAAGTATTCAAGCCGTCTATTGCGGATATACCCGTCTGAATAAATTCGTTGGGGAAGTTTCTAGCCGCAGGGTTGATAGGCTTGCCGTTGATGTCAAGTTTCATCTCCGGAATAATTGGCGCGCCGCCGTCTTTGGGGTTGCCCATACCGTCGAAAATTCGACCCAACATATCCTCGGACACTGCAAGTTCCAAACTTCTACCCAAAAATCTCGCTTTTGACGTAGACATCTGTATGCCTTGCGCGCCTTCGAAAAGCTGTACCAACGCTTTGTCGCCATTGACTTCAAGCACCTTTCCTCTACGGATTGAGCCGTCCGCTCCGCTTATCTCGACAAGTTCGTCATAAGCGACGCCCTTTACGCCGTCGACCAACATAAGCGGTCCGACTATTTCTCTTATTGATTTATATTCTTTCAACATATTCGCTCTCTCCTTAGTCCACAAAGGCAAGTTTGTCGAGTTGCTCGATCATCGCTTTGCGTATTTCATCAAATTTGGATATTTCATTCTCGGGAATATATTTCATTCTGCCTATTGCCTCTCTTGCCTCGATAGCGATAATATCGTCAAAGTCCGCGCCCTTGACAAGCGCTTCTTTGCTATATTTGTAGCACTCCAAAATCAAATCGAGCATTTTGAATTGCTTTGTCAAACTTGCATAGGTGTCTACGTCGTCGAAAGCGTCTTGCTGCAAGTAGTCTTCTCTTATCGACTTTGCCGTCTCCATTTTCAATCTGTCTTCATAACTCAACGCGTCCACGCCGACAAGTCTTACGATTTCGTCCAAATCGGCTTCTTCTTGCAAAATCGTCATAGCCTGTTGACGGTTGTCGTTCCATTTTCTATCTGAATTACTGCCGTACCAATCGCCAAGTCTTTCGACGTAGAGCGAATAACTTTGCAACCAGTCGATTGACGGGAAGTGACGTCTATATGCAAGCGAGGAACTCAATCCCCAGAATACTTTGACAATTCTAAGCGTTGACTGCGTGACAGGCTCGGACAAGTCGCCGCCAGGAGGCGATACCGCGCTGATTGCGGTAACAGAACCTACGCGCTCATCGCTGCCCAACGTGTTGACTATACCCGATCTTTCGTAATAACTTGCAAGTCTTGACGCAAGGTATGCAGGATAACCTTCGTCGCCAGGCATTTCTTCAAGACGGCTGGACATTTCTCTCAACGCTTCCGCCCAACGGGAAGACGAGTCAGCCATAATAGCGACGTTGTAGCCCATATCTCTGAAATACTCGGCTATCGTGATACCCGTGTACATTGACGCTTCACGAGCGGCAACAGGCATATCTGACGTGTTGGCGATAAGAACGGTTCTCTTCATAAGAGGCTCGCCGGTCTTGGGGTCGATAAGTTCTGGGAACTCATTGAGAACGTCGGTCATCTCGTTTCCGCGCTCTCCGCAACCTACGTATACTATAATATCCGCGTCAGACCACTTTGCAAGTTGGTGCTGAACGACTGTTTTTCCGCTTCCGAAAGGTCCGGGGATACAAGCCGCGCCGCCCTTTGCGACTGGGAAAAACGTGTCGATAGATCTTTGACCTGTGACAAGAGGCTCAACGGGATACATCTTGCTCTTGAAAGGACGTCCTTTTCTGACCGCCCACTTTTGGCACATCGTGACTTTGACGTCGCCTTTTTTGGTAGTGATTACGCAAATCACGTCGTCAATGGTATGCTCGCCGCCCTTGATAGACTTGATTTTGCCCTCGACGCCGACAGGAACCATAATTCTATGCTCGACGATTTTCGTCTCCTGAACTACGCCCAAAATATCTCCGCTGACAACGTTGTCGCCTACTTTCTTTTTAGGTGAAAAATCCCAAAGTTTTTTATGGTCGAGCGCAGGCATTTCCACGCCTCTGCCAATTCTGTCGCCCGTCGCCTCGACAAGTTTCGTCAACGGTCTTTGAATACCGTCGTAGATACCTTCAATAATGCCCGGTCCAAGTTCTACGCTCAAAGGCGCGCCCGTAGATACGACCTTCTCGCCCGTACCCAAACCGCTCGTCTCTTCGTAGACCTGAATTGACGCTCTATCGTCTCTCAATTCGATAATTTCGCCGATAAGATTCTTATCGCTTACTCTTACCACGTCAAACATTTTGCAGTTACGCATACCTTCCGCCACTATAAGCGGTCCGGAAACTTTGATAACTTTTCCTACTTCTTGTTGCATAATCAATCTTCCTTATTAAACAAAATATCTGTGCCGATTGCCCTTTCGACGTCGGCTTTGATGCCTCTCATTCCATAGCCGTTGCTCTTGCCCGATGACGGTATGGGAATAATCGCCGGATAGGCTTTGGTCTTATACTTTGCGAGCAAAGAGTCCATTTGCTCCGCCAAATTTTCAGTAATGAATATGACCGAGTAATTTCTTGCGAGCGAACGAACAAGTTTTTCGCCCTCTTCTTTGGTGTCAGCGCAAAATACTTCCATGCTTATCGCCTTGAAAGCCAATATCAAATCTTTATCGCCGATAACCGCTATCTTGCCCTCACGCATACAATTCCCTCAGTCTTGCTTTTATTATTTCTTTGTCAACGTCGTTTTTGAGAAGAATACAAATCATTCTCACAATTTTTATCTCTATCTTTTTCGCCACGTAAAAGCCCGCTATCGGCGCGATAGAGAAAATGTCGTTGCGCTTTTCCTTAAATATATTGATAAGAGCGTTGTCCCACTGCCTTTCAAACGCGACCATATCGCCCTCGCGTAACGCCTCGGCAAACTTCGAATATTCCGAATAAGCGAGTTTTTCGACTATATCGCCGTCAAAGAAACGTCTTTCCAACAATCCGCCCTCAATGAAACTCTCTTTGAAGACGTCAAACGCGTCAATCTTCTTGCATCTCATATAAGCCGACACGTTGGACAAATCGATATTCGTCTGCCAATAGGTCTTTATCGCAGAATTCTTGGCTTTGGCAAGCGTAGCCATTATCTCGTTGTAGCACGCTTTGTCCAACGTCACGTCGATAAATCTCGGAGACATGTTGCCGTTCGCCCTTGCCAAATCAATATCTTCAATCGCCTTGCTCATTGTCGGCGAAAGCGCGGAATAATCGTCGGAAAGCACCTTTTCGCGCATTTCGGCAATATCAATCATACCCTTTGGCATCAACATAAAGTCTATGGAATCAAGACGCATATACTTGCCCTTGACTATCGCTTTGAGGTTGTGGTAATCGTTTTTAATCAAAAAACTTTCCATTCCCACGCCCTTTGGCATAGCGTCGAGCATAAATTCGCTTATTCTCTTATCCTCAGCCTGCAAAAGCGATTCGTAATCATTTCCTTCGATGACGACTCCGCCGCCGTAGGAATTTTCTTGCAATATCTTGATGCCCTCTTCGAGCGAGTCGGAATATGCCATACGCACAATCTTCTCGTTGGTCAAGAAGGAATTTTCCATTGCCTTTACTCTTGCATTCGAATAGACCAAGCTGTTGTTTGCCATAGTTTATTTATTGCCCCCAAACAAAATTTCCACGATTTTGCTTTCGATGTTCTCTCTTACGGATTGAAGTTCCAAATCCAAAGTGAGGTTCTTGTCGTAGTTTTTACCTATCAACAATACTCCGCCTTTGAAGTCGCCGAACTCGCCTGACAAGGTCAATTTCTTGCCAGTCTTTTTGGCTATATCGGCTATGAATTTCTTGGTAATGACTTTGCCGTCGCGCTCGCATATTACGACCTCGTCGCCGTCTTCGCAACAGGATGAAATCATTTTCTCGACAAGCGCAAGATAATCTTTCTTTTCCGCAACGAAAGCGTCCAAAGCCTCGTCAAAGACTTTGTTTACAATCTCTTTCTTAGCATTAAGCATTAACTTCTTGCAATCGAGATTTGCGACAACCGCGCTTCTCGACAACGCGTCTTCATAGAGAGCGTCAGCCTTGCCTTCGTTTGCCGCTTCAAGTTTGTCGATTTCCTTTTGCGCCCTGGCAAATATCTGAGAAGCGGTGTCGTTCGCCTCTTTGATATTGCCTTCGGCAACTTTCTTGGCATCGTCCATTATCTTTTGGATAATTGCATCTTTATTGTTCATACAAAAACCTATCCTATTACTTGATTAAGAACCAAGCGCCCAAGAACGATATCAAAAGAGCGAGAAGCGCGTAAGTCTCAACCATGACGGTCATGAGCAAGCCCTTACCGGATGCTTCAGGTCTTTTCGCTACCATCGCGATTGCCGCAGATGCGCACTTGCCTTGATAGATACCGGATACGAGACCTACGATTGCCATAGGAGCGCATACCGCTACCATACCCCAACCTTGACCCGTCGTCCAATCGCCCAAAGTGCCGCCCAAGACTCCTGCTTTCAAGAATACGATAAACGCAATAATAAGACCGTAAATACCCTGTGTACCCGGCAAAAGTTGCAAAAGCAAAACTTTACCGAACTTGTTGGGGTCCTCACTGGTGACTCCTGCTGCGGCTTGACCTGCAATACCAACGCCGATTGCCGATCCGCAACCCGCGAACAATGCTGCCAAGGCTGCGCCTATCATTGCAATATAAACTCCGTTCATTATGTTTTAACCTCCTGTGGTTTATATCTTATTTATATCTACGCGTACGCGTATTTATCAATATTATTTCACTATCCCGCTTTACAACCCTTGTCTCGAGTGAGGAGAGTGATGCACTCGGTTGCTTATTTCTTCGCATTCTCAATAGGATTGCCAATCCTATAATACTTCATCTGACTACCCAGCGGCGCAAACAACTCGCCACCGCCCGTATAGAATTTACCGAAGTACTCGACGAATTGCAATCTCGAATTGTGAACGTACGCGCCCAAAGAGTTGATAGCCACGTTGAATATATGACCGACAAGGTATATGACTATCATTACGATTACTCCCAAAACTTTCGGCAACATACCGTACATTATCTCTGCGATTTGGTTGAATACCATTGCGATAACGCCGGTCGCCAAGCCAAGACCGAAGATACGCGTATAACTCATCAAATCGGAGAAGAAGTTGATGATGCCATAAAGCGACGAGAACGCTCCGCTGACTTTCTTTGCGCCTTTCTTGCCGAACGTACCCGAAAGCATCAACAAGACTACGCCAATTGCCAAAAGCACGATGCCCATATATTTCAACCATGCGCCCGCTTTGCTTGCCAAATAAATTCCGCCGATACCCAACGCAAGGAAATACCAACTGAACGCCGAGGAAATACCCCACATCCATTCGCCCTTTTTTATCAACGCGACCATATTGATTGCCATACCTACGAACATTTGTATCAAGCCAACCGCAAGACACACCACAAGCAACGGCATAGGGTCTTCGATTGGGTTGAACCAATACCAAATTCCCAAGTCTTTTGCACTAAAGCCAAAGTAAGAACCGAACAAAAATCCCCAAATAAGCGTGGATATTCCGCCCATAAAGATGACTTTGACCAAATTCAACTCGCCCTTCGGCGGCTTGCGAATAGCCAATACTATTCCTGCGCCGAGCGTAAGCAACAATCCGTAACCCGCGTCGGAAAGCATCATTCCGAACATCAAGAAAAAGAAGAACGCTACGCCCGGATTCGGGTCGATTTCCTTATAGAAAGGTACGGAATACATATTCGTAACGCTCTCGTAAGGAGCGACTATCGCGTTGTTGACCGCCAAGGTCGGCGGCTGCTCGCTTTCAAGCGGATTTCTTATCGTAAACGCAAGCGAGAGCGGACATTTTTCCAATTCCTCATTAACTCTTTGCGCTTCGCTCTCCGGAAGCCATGCCTCTAGATAATAAGTCGACTCCGTCACTTTCGTGGAATTTCTGCTCTCCAATTTAGCGACTTCCAAAGAAAGATAGTCGTAAAGCCTCTTGACGTCGTCGATAATAGACTCGAAAGCCATTATCTTTTCAATAATTTCATTATATCTCTTGTCGTTTTCTTCTACTCTATCTTTGCTCTCTCTGGCGATTTCTTCCGCCGTCTTGTCGCTCTCGATCGAGCAAGGAGCAAATTCCACTTCGCTCAAGACTTCTTGCAACGCTTCGCGATTTTCTTTGCCGATAATTATCGCCAAACCGCTCGTTGCTTCCGCATTGAAGACCTCGTATTCTCCGCCGAGTTCCTTTATCCTTTCAAGAGACGTCAAATTGGTATTCTTGACTTCGCCCAAAAGTACGCTTACCGATTGAGTATCCTTGTACTTTGCAAAAGTCGCGGGCATTTGCATATACGGCGCAAGCGACGCGATAAGCGAAGTTTCTTTCTGATTGCTTGCTTTCAATGCGACAAGCTCGTCTTTATACTCTTTAATAGTATTGATATGAGTGAAAACGTCCGTTTCGATTTCGCAAAGTTGCTCGAACGTCTCAAAGGTCATGACTCCCTTTGTCGCAAACATTCCCGCCCCCTTTGCAGGCGCGTACTCAATCTTTTTGTCCTTGGCAAGTTTCTTTGCCGTGACTTTCGTGTCTTTGAGAGTTTGTAGACAAAATTCGAGTTTTGCAATCTTTACTTTGCACTCGTCGATATCTTGATAGATGTCGGTCGTCGACATATTCTCGATTTCGGGCAAAGAAGCGACTTCCACACAACCCAACTTGTGCAGCTTTTTGATTAAAGTATTACGCTCGGATACGTTGCCTATCAAAAGCAACTTTTGCATACTACTTAATGCCATATTTCGCCTTCAACTCTTTCTTTATCTCCGAATATACTTTCTTTTTCTTATCGTCGGAAATTTTATCCATTGCCTCTATTTGATTTTTCGTCTCAGCCAACTGCGCTACTCTTGCCCTCTCGCCGTCCGCAAGTCCCCTTTCGGTTGCCTCTTTTTCTTTTGCAAACTGCTCGTCTTTTGCCTTTTCGTACATCAATTTGGCTTGTTTTTTCGCATCGCTTACAATCTCGTTGGACTTGCCGACGGACTCTTTGACTATGTCCTTTGCCTTGTCCTCCGCATCAAGTATGCTGTCAATCATCTCTTCAATCATTTCCGACTCTCCGAATTCTTATTTGAAGTATTTGTTTTCTATTTGAGTGATTTTGCCCACTCTGCCGCTATGTCTGCCACCCTCGAACGGCGTATCGAGCCAAACTTGGGTCATTTGCGCCGCAAGTTCTTCGGACACAACTCTTCCGCCCATTGCCAAGATATTGGCGTCGTTGTGTTGGGAACACATTTGCGCGGTGAACAAATCGTGACATACCGCCGCTCTGATACCCTTAACTTTGTTGGCGGCAATGCTTATTCCTATACCCGTACCGCAAAGAATAATGCCCTTATCCGCCTTTCCTTGCGACACCGCTTCCGCTACTTTGAGCGCATAATCGGGATAATCCACCGACGACGTATCGAAACAACCGAAGTCTTCGATTTCTATTCCGTTTGCCTTCAAGACCTTTACTACCGACGGCTTTATCGCTATTCCGCCGTGGTCGCATCCTAACGCTATTTTCATACACACCTCTTAATAATATAAATTATTTTAGCACAATTTTCCAAAATTTGCAATACCAAAAAATTTTTTTATAAACAATTTACATACTTATTAGATTGTTTACAATTTCCTAATTATCTTTGAGTTTTGCCACTTCTTTGAGTTTTTCGACAATCGCGGGCATTGCCTCTTTAAGTTGAGTTTCTACCGCTTTGTAGGTCTGCATATCCAAGCCGTACGGGTCGGATATATCCCCCGTATTGGTAATATCGTCTATGCAGAATAGTTTTTTCTCGTCGACAAGACCTTCAAGATACGCCTTGTGGAATCTTGTCATAGTAACTATCATATCGCAACTATCGACGAGTTTTGCCGTCACGGGTTGAGACGTGTGCGTAAACGACAACCCCATTTCCTCGATTATCGCGCTCGTATTGTCGCTCATAGGCTCGCCGATACCGCAGCCTATACCTGCGCTGTCAACCTCGATTTCGAGACTTTCCTTTTGGATTTTTTCTTGCAAAATTGCCTGCGCCAAAGGGGAACGACAGGTATTTCCCGTACACACAAAAAGTATCTTCATACTCGCTTCCCTCCGCTTGCCTTTTCTATTCTGTTCATCACCGACTTTGCCACTCCCTCGTCGCCGAAGTCTTGACAGATAATATAATCATACTTATTCTGAGCCTGATGCATTGATGCATAAATATTGCGCATAACTTCCTCGTCGTCCTTGCCCAAATCGATATAATTGCAATCAATTAAACTCTTCGCCTTCGCTATATATTCGCTTTTGGCAAGTATCACGGGATTGAGCACTTTATGCTCATTATACGCGTTGATTGCATTCTCAACGCTCGAAGCCACTACCATTTCGCAACTCGGCGCATAGTGCTTATACTTCATACCCGGCGCTTTGGCGACGACGATTTCTCCGCTGAAAGTCTTGACCTCTCCGAGTACGCTTGCAAGCATTTGAGGAGTAATCGCGCCCGGTCTCAATATCGTTGGCGTATCGCCGGACATATCTATTATAGTCGATTCTATGCCGACTTGACAGTCGCCGCCTTCAAGTATGAGGGGAATTCTGCCATGCATATCTTCGTAGACGTGAATTGCCGAAGTCGGACTGATTTTCGTAGAAGTATTCGCCGACGGCGCGCATATCGGAAGTCCGCACGCTTTTATAAATTCCCTCGCGACTGCATGCTTTGGAAAACGTATTCCCACGGTTGCAAGTCCTGCCGACACTTCATCGGGTACGCAACTTGCCTTTTTGAGAATTACGGTAATAGGTCCGGGCATAAACGCGTCGATGACCGCTCTTGCCTGTGATGACACGTCGACGGTCAATTCGTCAATCATGGCTTTGTCTGCGATATGGATAATCAAAGGGTTGTCCATAGGTCTTCCCTTTGCAATAAATATCTTTTTTACCGCCTCTTTATCCAAAGCGTTGGCGCCCAGTCCGTAAACCGTCTCGGTAGGAAAAGCGACGACGTCGCCACCATTTATCAATCCGACAGCTTCTTCAAGCCCCTCTTCCAAAGTCACAATCTTTGTTTTCATAATATCCTTAACAAAATGCTTTTATTGCTTTTAAGTTGCCGTAAATATCAGTCTTGCCCGCTCCTGCAGGTATAAATACCGTATCGCCGAGGTCAAGCGAAATGCAACTTCCGTTTGCCATTACCGCGCCCTGTCCGTCAACGACGGTCAACGACACGAAAGAACTGCCGTCTACCTCAAAAGAATACTCTTCTTCGACGCTCAATTCCTCTACCGTGAAGTATTTGCAATTTGCAAGTCTGACGACGTTGTCGTTCAATCTCTCGCTGTTTTCATTGACCTTGACGACCTTAGAAGTATCGGTGACAGCTATCGCCTTGTCGATATGCAACTGCCTTGGGTTGCCGTCCTTATCCACGCGATTGTAGTCGTAAAGCCTATACGTGATAGACGAGTTTTGTTGTACCTCACAAATGAGAAGTCCGCCGCAAATAGCGTGTACCGTACCTGCGGGAATAAATAAGCAGTCGCCTTTCTTGACTTGAATGAAGTTGAGATAGTCGACGATAGTACCGTCGTTCAAAGCCTTGTCCAACGCGTCCTTGCCGATGGGCTCTTTGAATCCGCAATACACTCCGCTGCCCTCGTCGCAATCGACGATATACCACATTTCCGTCTTGCCGTACTCGCCTTCGTTGGCAAGCGCGTACTCGTCGCTCGGGTGCACTTGAATAGACAAATTATCCTTGCTGTCGATAAGTTTAATCAGTATTGGGAAAAAGTCAAACGCCTTTCCCTTCTCTCCCAAAAAATCGGGGTTTTGCGCGACTACTTGCGAAAGAGTACTGTTGCCGTACTCGCCGTTGATGACGACGCTTTCGCCCTTTTCGTGACAGGAAAGTTCCCAACTCTCGGCGATGTTGTCGCCGTCGGTATGCTTGTTCCATTTGCCCATCAATCTTGTTCCGCCCCATACCGTCTGCATCGTTGCGGACGAAAGTTTCATAGGATAACTCATATATCTACCTCTTTATAAATAATTTCTATGATCTATCAACACTCTATCAGTCTTTTGGGAAAGACGACTTTGAATTCAGTTCCCTCGTCGGGCACGCTGTTGAGCGAAATTTTTCCGCCGTGTATCAGCGCAATCCTCTTGACTATCGCAAGTCCCAGTCCCGTCGAACTTTCGTTGATAAACGTACGACTGGTATCAACCTTGTAAAACCTCTCGAATATTCTACTCTGCTGGTCTTTGTGAATACCTATGCCGTCGTCTCTGACTTTGAGCGTAACGCTGTTTTCTTTGTCTTCTACGCTCACCCAAACGTGACCGCCTTGTTTGTTGTACTTGATTGCGTTGTTGACGAGATTTGATACGAGCGTCTGTATCATCTTCTTTCTGCCGATAAATTCGCATTCGCCTTGCAAGGTTATTTCAACTTGTTTACTCTCCGCCACGCCTTGAAGCTCCTCGACCGCTTCTTTGCATACTTGCGACAAATCGAACTTGCTCACCTCTTCGTTGTCCAAGTCTGCGTCAAGTTTTGACAATTTGAGCATATCGTCGATAAGCGAACGCATACGCAACGCGTTGGAGTTGATTTCCTTAACGCACTTATCAAGCTGCGATTTAGACACGCCGTCCATAGTCATCAATTCCGCGTATCCGCTGATAGCGGTAAGCGGCGTTTTGAGTTCGTGCGACGCGTTGGCAAAAAACTCGCTTCGTATCTTCGCCGTGTTGACCTCAACCGTAACGTTGGTGAATTTTATCAACATTACTTCGCCCGTAATGACGTCCTTTTCCTCAATCGTGTTGAAGTTGGTTTCCACACGGTATATTTCGTCGTCTATCTGCACTTCGCCCACGTAATACTTGTTCTCTTCGAGAGCCTGCAAAAGCGTGGATAGCAATTCCTCGTTGTTGACGATATATCCCAAATCCACGCCGACAACGCTGTCGTTGGTCTTGCCGAATATCTCCAAAGCCGAAGCGTTGGTAAGCACCACTCTTCCGCTCTTGGACACAACGATAATACCTTGATTGACCGATTGCAAAAGTATTTGCGACTTTTTCTGCTCGTATTGAAGGTTGATAAAGTTCTTTGACGTTTCCACCGCAAGGTCGTCTATCTTTGTCAAAACCGCCTTAAACTCGGGAAAGTTCAGCGTCTGCGGGATTTGGCTTTGAGTATACTCTCCATTGTTGACGTCTACCAACATTCTTTCAATCTTCTCAAAAGGCGCAGTCGCAATTTTAACGTTAAAAGTCAAAGCGATATATGCCGCTAATATTACGCCCGCCCATATACCCACGGAAATAATGAGCACGATAAAATAAGGTCTTCCGTTGTAAATCGCGTCGACGGAACACATATAAAAGACGTATCCGTCACTGAAATTGGGATTTTCAACCTTTACGAAATAATTGAGCGTAGGTCCCGACTTGTACGGATTTGCGATAAAGAACGCTTCACCTTTACGCTCAACCTTGTCAAATTGTCGCTTGCTGATTTTGGACATATCGATAGTTTCGCCCTCGACTATTTCTATCTCTCCATTGTCGTTTTCAACTCGCTGTTCACCGCCCAAAATAATGCTCTTATCGCTGCTGAGCACTACGAATTTATAGTAAGATTCCTTGGAATTCTCGTACACCAATCTTTGAATTATATCCTCTTCGCTCTCGGCCTGTTTCAACTCCTCGATATTATCCGTCGACTCTTGGATGAGATACTTTTTGGAATTGTCGATATTATACATATTAAACAAAAGAAAAGTCAACGCGACGGTTACGAACACCGCCACGGTCATAATCAATATTACTCTTCTCAATATTTTGTTTATCATAATATGCGTATATTATATAATCATTGCTCAAAAAAGTCAAATAAATAGTAAGGACGCAATCTGTCGATTGCGCCCGCATCATTTCAGTTTTTGCAAAATTTGTATCCCACTCCTCGCACTGTGGCTATGAGTTGTTTGTCAGAAAACTCCGCGAGTTTGCTCCGCAAAGACTTGATATGCATATCCAGCGTACGCGTCTCGCCGACGTACTCGTAATCCCACACTTCCGACAAAATCGTATCTCTCTTGACGACGCAGTCGACGTTTTTCATCAAAAGCGCAAGCAGGTTGTATTCTTTTAGAGTAAGCGATACGACTTGTCCGTTGACGTAAACAGCGTGCTCGGAATTGTTGATTTTGACGTCCGAACATTCGAGTATATCCTCATCCGACTTCTTCGCGCCCGTCTTTCTCAAATTGGCTTTTACTCTCGCAATAAGTTCCAACATACCGAAAGGCTTTGCAAGATAGTCGTCCGCGCCTGCATCAAGTCCTCTAACCTTTATGTTTTCGTCGCCCTTTGCGCTCGCTATAATTACGGGGATATTCTTCGTCCTTGCGCCGGCTTTGAGAAGAGATAGCGCTTTCAAGCCGTCCATTCCCGGCAACATCAAGTCAAGAATTATGATGTCGCAAAGCTCTTTGTCCAAGACCTTGAACATATCCTCTGCGCATACGAAACTCTTGCAATCGAACTTGTCTTCAAAAGCGATTTCGTAAAGACCTCTTATACTCTCGTCGTCCTCTACGACGAAAACCTTATATTCCATATTTTTCTCCTTCTTAGATAAATTATATTAACCTATTATCAAGTCTAGCATAAAGGGCAATATCTGTAAACACCCATTACATAAAACTGAAAATAAATTTACATATCCTATACTTCTTGGCGATAAAAATCATATTGAAATCTTTCGCTGAGCGGACTAGACGATTTGAGGAATTCATAGAATTCCGCTCCGTACTTTTGCGCGTCGACAAGCGCGCTCTTCATAAGTTCGTCAATTCTCTCTCTTACTGCTCCGCACTTATCGTTTTCCGTCTTTTGCGTGAGTATTTCAAATGCGTTGGGTTTGCCCGATAGTTTCAAGAGGAAATTCACTCCGCCTCTCACAACTTTATTTTGAGAAGAAATCAACTTCGTGAACTTCTTTCTGTCTTTAAGCGTTTTCTTTATAACAGCGGGCGTGGTATTCAGATACTTAGCAACGATTTCTTGCGTTTCGCCGTCGTTGACCTGAT
>JAAVHS010000002.1 GCA_014799575.1 Clostridiales bacterium
TGCGACTAGTATCAATTCCTTGATACCGTAATCTCTTACGAGCTGCTTTGCTTCTTCGACTATGTCCTCGATTTTACGCGAAGTATACTTACCTCTAATGCTTGGTATAGCGCAATATGTACATTTGTTGTCGCATCCTTCGGCGATTTTGATATACGCGTAATGATACGGCGTAGTCAACACTCTTCTAGGCGAAAAATGTCTTACGTCCTTGTCGTTGGTATAACTTCTTTGGCTTCTTCCCGCCACGAGGTCTTTTATCAGTTGCGGCAAAATATGATAATTTGCAGTGCCCAAAAACATATCCACTTCGGGAAATCCCTCTTGAAGTTCTTGCATATATCTTTGAGTAAGACAGCCTGTCACAATAAGGTACTTGCAATTATCTTTCTTAAATTCCGCCATTTCCAAGATAGTATCAATGGATTCGTTCTTTGCGCTGTCGATAAATCCGCAAGTATTGACGATAATTATATCCGCCTGCGCAGGGTCGCCCGTCAACTCGTAGCCGTCGTCTTGCAAATACGAAAGCATATTCTCGCTGTCAATTCTATTCTTATCGCATCCTAAGGATACAACGCCGATTTTCATTCCTTATCTCCGCTACTTTCGCTTTCGTCAGTTTGCTTTTTACCAAAAAGCATGTCTTTGTTTTTTACAATATAATTTGCGCCCGATATTACGGTAACGACAGTCGCCACGACGAGCAATGCCGCGCCGAGATATTTAAAGACCTCGCATACCTTTCCTGCGTGCGCCGAGCAAAGCAAGAATCCAATTGAGAACATCGTGCTCGCCGTCTTAATCTTGCCGAGTTTATCAGCTGCCAAAACGACTTTTTTGAGAGCAGCAACCTGTCTTATTACTCCTATCATAAACTCTCTTGCGATAATAATGACTGAGCAAATCAACTCAAAATACGGCAACTCCGGCAAATAATTTCCGTCGATAAGTATAAACAATCCCGTAGCGACCAACACTTTGTCTGCAATCGGGTCAAGCAATTTTCCCAAATCGCTGACCAAGTTATACTTTCTTGCAATATGTCCGTCGACATAGTCCGTCATTGAAGCGACGACAAACAAAACTGCCGTAACTATAAATAAGTACTCCCACAATGGTTGAAGGCAGTAACTCGCTATCAACAACGGTATCATTACCAATCTTATAATCGTAATTTTTGTAGGCAACGTAAGTGCCGATTTACCACTCATTTCAACAAACACTCCTCACTCTTTATTTCCTCTTATTTCTTGCAAGGCGGATTATTCGTCCGATCCGCCCTCGCCTGTTCTTGCATTTTCGATAATCTCTTCGACCTCTTCGCTACTCAAACGGCATACGCATTTATTGTCCGCCGTCTTTTCGGTATATCCCACGTTCAAAAGCCAGTCGTAAATCTTTCCGCCTCTCGAAAATCCTATCGAGAAAGCTCTTTGCAATCCCGAAATCGACACTTTGTCAGAGCCTGCGATTCTTCTCAATACGTCTGGGATAAGGTCGTCCGGGAAGTCAAATTCCTTAATATCCTTCGGCCCTGACGATTCTTCCGTCTTTGGAGGTTCGGACATCTCGTTGATACGGCTTTCAATACTCTCGTCATAATATGCCGAATTGTGCTTAATAATATCGGTCATAATATTTTTAATTTCAAAGTCGTCGACGAACGGATTTTGCAATCTATCAAATTGCTTTGACAATCTTCTTGTCTTGACCAACATATCGCCCTTACCGAGCAATTCTTCCGCGCCGACCGTATCAAGAATCGTCTTGCTGTCGACACCAGAAGAAACTGCGAATGCGATACGCGTAGGCAAGTTCGCTTTAATCAAACCTGTAATTACGTTAACCGAAGGTCTTTGCGTAGCCAATATCAAGTGAATACCGCAGGCGCGCGCTTTTTGAGCAAGCGTAACGACGAGCGTCTCTACTTCTTTCGCATACTCGCTGACCATTATGTCGCCGAACTCGTCAAGTATTGCAATAATATACGGCAACTTCTTATCTTCAGCTACGACTTCGTCAAGCATATTGTACGTTGGCAATTTGTTGACGCCGTAAGTCTCTAACAACGAGTATCTTCTCGACATTTCTTCTACAAGCCATCTCAAAATGACAACCGCCTCCTTTGGCGTATTGTAGATTTTCGGCGTGAGCAAATGCGGAAGTCCTCTGTATTGACCGAACTCTACTCTCTTCGGGTCGACAAGCACTATTCTCAACTCTTCGGGAGAATACTTGTATACCAACGAGCAAAGCATAGTGTTCAAGCATACCGATTTACCGCTACCCGTACCGCCGGCAATAAGTCCGTGCGGGAAGTCGGTCAAATCTTCAAAGTGACAGTTGTTGTCAACGTCTTTACCCAAAGCGAAATACAATCCGTCAGTCTTGCTCTTGAATTCTTCGTTTTCAATAAACTCTTTCAAGCCGACAGTCTTTCTCTTTGCGTTCGGAATTTCAATACCGCAAAGCGATTTACCTGGGATAGGCGCTTCAATTCTCAAAGACGTAGCAGCCAAATACATACGGAGGTTGTCCGCCTTTGTACGAATACGTTGCACGTCTATTTTGGATAGAACTTCGAACTCAAATCGAGTTACCGCAGGTCCGCTAACGACGTTTTTCACGCTTACTTCAATACCGAAGTTGGCGTAAGCGTCTTCGATTATCTTGGCTTTTTCGGTGAAATCCTCTTGATAATCGCTCTTATCTATATAATCTTTTAGATTATCTATGCTAGGCGGAATATACGGACTTCTCTTGACCTTTTCCTTTGGCTTCTCCTCTTCTTTCTTTTCAGGCTCAACCTTAGGAGCGGGTTTCTCTTCGATTTTGTTTATCGGAGGTTTAGGCATAATAGGCTGTTTCGGCGTAATAGGCTTAGGCTCGAAAGTCTTTTGGAAATAGCCGTCGGTAGGCTGAGCTTTTTCAGCCTTGACCTCGACGCTTTTCGTAGCGTCATAGTTTCTGACTTCGGGCAAGTCGTCGCGTTTCTTTTGCCTATTCATATTGGCAATAAAATCGTCCATCGACTCGATTTCTTTAGTTTCGGTTCTATCTTCAACCTTAGGAGATATAACTTCCTCGTCTTTCTTCTCTTCCTTCTTTTCTTCGAATTTGTTGCCGTTCTTCAACGCCTTGAAATCAAACTCGGCAGCTTTATCATCGCTTTTAATAGGTTCGCTGACTATCGGCTCGCTCTTGAACGATTCGAATTTATTTTCAGGTTTTTTCTCAATAATACTATCGACTTTGCGCTCTATATCGCTGTTTGTCTTATAGTCGGATTTTTTATTGATAATCTCGTTGATTCTCTCGCCGAAACTCTGCGTTTCTTTGGGTTTATTTTCGCTTACTCTAAAATTATCTCTGCCCATTTGGCTACTTCTTCTATCGTTTTCAGCCATAATACGCAATCTTTCGCTTGTCGAAAAACCTGCGTATCTCGAAGTATCGTAATTAGGAGTAAAGGAATTATCTTGCGGTTTGATACGCTCATCTATAGGCTTATCCTGTTTACCCTCGTCAATTACGTTCATCTTTTCAAAGCCGTCAATACCCAAAATCTCTCTCTGCGCTCTGGATATATCCACGCTTCTGTCTTGCACCTCTATATCTTCGCTAGCATAAATAAGTTCGGGTCTGTCAACTTCCTTCTTTATCTCTTCGGTATCAAGAATAAGTTGAGCGTCTTCATCGGGAAAGGTATTGCTGTAAATCTCAAAGTCTTGGTCTTGAGATACGTTTATTCTATCTATCGGCACGTAGTTGTCCAAATTGTTCTTTCTCCTACCCTTTGCCGAAAGACTATCGCCCATATCCTTTCCGTCTACGGTATGATTGTTGAGCGTAGGCGCGGTTTCGTCTTGATAGTCTACGTCGAACATTCCCACGTTGACGTTTTGTCCTCTTGAAATCTTGTTGGATTTCTTGCCACGCGTAAATCTTTGAAGATTTATGTCGATATTGACTTGCAAAAGAATAGCAATGGCAATCAGACCGACAGCCAATATACCATCCAATACAAGACTTAATATATAAATTTTCTTCCAAGCAAACGGAAATAGGAAAATACTTGCAATCGCTCCGCCTGCGGTATTTGCGCTTTTGTACGACTGAGAGATATACCCGCCCCAGCCGTTGTTTGCATAATTATGCGACACCAATATATGCGAAAAAATAATTACCAATACTGCAATCGCAACGTAAAGCAATATTATCTTCATGTTCTGTTTCGACTTGACGTTCATAAACATCAACACCCCGAGAAGCGTCAATGCAAAACTATATCCATACATTGCATAGCCGAACAATCCGACAAAGAAATTGGTCAAGACTTGTCCCGATTTTCCAAAAGCGCCAAGCAAAATCAAATCCATAGTAAAAAATACTATGGCAATAACCAAGCCGTTTACGCGCTTTGACTTTGCTCTCTTATTTTGTTTATCCTCTTCGTAACCTTGTTGTTGCATCAAATTTCTCCTTACAATCTCATTTTAGATTATAACACAACTAAAATCGAATTACAATATTTTTAATATAATAATTATTATATAAAAGACGCGATAAATTCTCAATTTGTATTTAAAATATTCAAATGTGTAAATATTTACACATTTCGCAAGCATTTTCGACTAAATTACGCTTTATTTTACAGCGACAGCCATATTGGACTGTCTAAACGAGAAAAAGATAGGCTGACCTATCTTTATCCGAATTCCCGATATTCTAATTTAAAATCTTATATCAATTTTTCAATATCGCATTTAGGCTTTTTGCCGATATACGCAAGACTTGCTTTGCTTAAATCGTAGGAATAGTCGATTACGTCTTTCGTCTGTTCGAGAGTAATACTCTCGATTTCCTTAATCTTTTCGTCGATATCGAAAATCTTGTCGGTAAACAGCGCGTTTTTTGCGTTGACTCTCATCATTACGCCCGTACTTTCCTGTCCCAAGACGTAAGAGCCTTTGAGTTGCTCAATACCTCTTTCCAACTCTCTTTTTGTGAGTCCGTTCTTTCTCAATTCCTCAATCAAGTCCACCGTGCAGTCAACCGCCTTTTTGACCGACTCAACGTTTGTGCCTATATAGAGCGACAAAAGTCCGTTGTTGATATACGAAGAATTGTAGGTATATACGTTGTATGCAAGACCTCTCTTCTCTCTTACCTCTTGGAAAAGCCTTGAACTCATGCCGCCGCCGACTATCGTATTGACCAACAATTCCGCCATAGAATATTTGCTCTCGTATTCAAACGCAGGGAAACCTATCGCAATATTAGACTGCTCAATGTCCTTGAATTTGCTTTTTACGCTAGGAGTTGTGTCGTGCCGTTTGTCTTGCCATTTACGCTTGCAATTAGACGAAAACTTTCCCTCAAAGTATTTTTCCACCAACTCTTTTGCGCTGTCAAATGCGATATTGCCTACGATTGACACAACGGTGCTCTCCGCGCAATAGTTATTGGAAATATAGTCAATCAAATCTTGACGGGTAAATTTCTTGACGTTCTTACGCTCGCCGAGTATCGTCATTCCCAACGGATTTTTGCCGAAGTACCCTTCCGCAAGCAAGTCCAAGACTATATCGGAATTATCGTCCTCGCACATAGATATCTCTTCAAGGACGACCCCCTTTTCTCTTTCCATTTCGCTTTCGTCGAACGTGGACTCAAAGAGGATTTCACTCAAAATTCGAGCGCAATTTTCCGCCTGCGTGTCGATTGAGAGCGTATAAAAGCACGTAGTCTGCTTTGACGTGAAGGCGTTTATTTGCGCGCCTATTCCGTCGATATACTCCACTATATCAAAAGCGCTCTTGTCCTTCGTGCCCTTAAAATACATGTGTTCTATAAAATGCGATATACCGTTGTTTGCGCTAGTTTCGTTGCCGCTGCCAACGCCCGTCATTACGGCTATACCGACCGACCTAACCGACGGCGAATACTTGTAAGACAAGCGAAGTCCGCTCTTAAATCTATAAATCTCGTTCATAATTCCTCTCAAAAATCTTATTGATTGCTATCAAATATATTTTACAATAATTATTATCAATAGTAAAGTGTATTAGTATTCTTCGACAGCAATCGTACTTAAAATTTATTGCCGACTTTTGTCGACAATAACTACCTTATATAATCTCTTGCTTGATTATTTGCGAAACCGTAACGGGCGTGAGGTTGTTTTCCTCATAAAAAGTCAGTATATCCCCAAGAGCCGCCAACGTGTGCGCGGTAGGATGCATTAGTATCATATCGCCTGCCGTCACTTTACTCGTCGCTCTGCTATATACCAGCGAGCTATCTTTATCTCTCCAGTCAATCGTGTCCCTACTCCACATAATCGTTTGCATACCCAAACTTGCAGCGACTTTTAACGTAGTATCGTTAAAACTACCCGACGGCGGCGCAAAAAGAGTCATCTGATAGCCTGTCAATCCGCTGACAAGTACGTTGTTGGATTTTATTTCGCTTTCGTTTTGGGCGTAGTTCAAAGTCGCATGGTCTTTGTGAAAATAACCGTGATTTCCTATTTCATGACCTGCGCTTATCATCTTATTAAGGTATTCGCTGTTTTTGCTTGCCCAACAACCGCCTACGAAGAAAGTACACTTTGCGTTGTGATTGTCCAAGACTTTGAGCATATCGTCGAGATATTCCGTACCCCAATATACGTTTATCATCAACGCGACTTCCCCTCTTGCGGTATTTCCCTTATAATAAGGCCTATCGTTTGCTTCCGACAAAACAAAAGACGAATACTGTCCGCTGAAACTTACTACCGTAAGACTAATCAACATTACGATAATAATGATATTTGTGACTGCGCTTGTAATTTTCCACTTCTTTTTCATATACACACCTCAAAAAAAGATATGCATTGATGAAGTGAATTATACTAACCGCGCAATATGAAAATTTACGCATAATNTGATTTTAATANTAAATTANNTGCGCCTTGCAACCTCTACGCCAATTTTGGAAAAACTTTATTCCTNTGAAAGATTTGGGAACGTATATCGTNTGNTNTTCCGTCCANCCNGNGAANATTTGTCCGCCCATAAATTCAATATNNTGCGGGACTTTGAATTCTCTTATATTGACGCAACCCGCAAATGCCCTANANGATATATCCTTTANCGAATCGGGCACGATATACTCTTTCCAANGANTTGCAGTCTTCAAANGCCTTTGCGCTTATCATNGTTACTCCGTCTTCNATTACAAACTCGCTGTNNTCGCCAAAGTATTTTTCAAAGCACGGCTCGTCNTTATCCTCTTTCTTTGCTATAATACAGTTCACTTTTTTACCGCCGATNTATACGTCTTTAAGCAATGGATTATCACTTATTGCGCCCTCTATAATTTCTATATTTTCATTTTCAATATATATTTGAGCAAGATTTTCGCACTCAACAATAGCATCGCTATCCAATATTTGNACNGATTTGGGTATATATATCGTCTTCAAACTGCTATTAAACGCAAAGACGTACGAGGTAATTTTTCTTACTCCNTCGGGNACTCTNACTTCCTCAGCGTCATAATCATGNTATTCTTTCAATTCCCCGCTNTCNATCTCCCAATAGTCGTTCTCNATATTCAAATNTGTCACNTCTANCGATTGGTTNTTNTCCGCAAATTCTTCATCCTCAAAAAACATGATTTATACCTCTTTTCTTACTTTTATTAGCAGAATTATTATATTACAAAATCTAAATTGCTGTCAATTACAGACANATTGTTCATACGCTTATAATTAAAAAGGAAGCAATCTTTCGACTGCTTCCTAATTTTGTTATTAGCTTATTATTTCAAAACTTCCAAAAGTCTCAAAGCCACGCCCTTATCGGTGATGTCGGTAACTTTAACCTTAACTTTATCTCCGATATTTACTACNTCCTCGACTTTCTCTACTCTTTCCTTTTTGAGTTTNGAAATGTGGATCATNGCGTCTTTACCCGGGGCAATCTCTACGAATGCGCCGAAATTCATAATTCTTACGACAGTGCCTTCGAATTCTTCGCCTACTTCGGGATCGTTGACTATCAAGTCAATAATCTTCTTAGCCTTAGCGTTCATAGCTTCGTCTACGCCAGATACGAGTACGTTGCCGAAATCGTCGATATCAATCTTGACGCCNGTCTCGTCGATAATCTTGTTGATTACCTTACCGCCGCTGCCGATAACGTCTTTAATCTTGTTCGGGTCNATGCTGAAAGATACGATCTTCGGAGCGAACTTTGACAAAGAAGTCTTAGGCTCGGGCAATACTTCAAGCATCTTNTCAAGGATAAACAATCTACCCTTCTTAGCCTGAGCAAGAGCCTTTCTCAAAATNTCCTCNTTGATACCCTTGATTTTGATATCCATTTGGATTGCCGTGATACCGTCTTTNGTACCTGCAACCTTNAAGTCCATATCGCCGAAGAAGTCTTCTAAGCCTTGAATATCCGTAAGTACGGAAATCTTGGACTTGTCCTCNTTGCTGATAAGACCCATAGCTACGCCGGCAACAGGTTTNTTGATAGGTACGCCTGCNTCCATAAGAGCCAACGTAGATCCGCAAACTGACGCTTGCGAAGTAGAACCGTTGGACGAGATAACTTCGCTAACCGTACGAATTGCATACGGGAACGCCTCAACCGACGGAAGCATAGGTTCCAAAGCTCTTTCAGCCAAAGCGCCGTGACCGATTTCTCTTCTGCCCGGGCTCTTGAGCGGTTTTGCCTCGCCCGTGCTGTANGGCGGCATATTNTAATGGTGAATATATCTCTTGCATACTTCGTCGTCAAGACCTTCGAGTTTTTGAACTTCGGAAAGACTACCGAGNGTACAAATCGTCATGACTTGAGTNTGTCCTCTCGTGAATACGCCGCTTCCGTGAACTCTCGGCAATACGCCGTGTTCGCACCAAATAGGTCTNATTTCTTCAAGACTTCTTCCGTCGGGTCTGATACCCTTTTCCAAAATCTTTNCTCTTACCTTTGCTTTCTTCATTGCGTACAAAGTCTCGGCAATATCTTTCTTTCCGTCNGGGAATTGNTCTGCAAAGTGNGCGAATACGTCCTTATCGAGAGCGTCTTCAGCCTTATCTCTATCTTGTCTATTGAAGTTGTCGAGCACGTCGTCCATCTTCTTGTCAGCGTAAGCCTTGACAGCCTCTTCAATTTCAGTAGCGGGATGATAAAGTTCGGGAACGACCTTTTCTTTACCGATTTGCGCCTGAATACCGTCGATAAATGCGACGATTTTCTTGATTTCCTCGTGACCGAACAAGATAGCGCCGATCATTTCGTCTTCGGTAAGTTCGTTTGCGCCTGCCTCAACCATGAGGATTGCTTCCTTCGTACCGCTCAAAGAAAGGTGAAGTTTTGACTTCTCTCTTTGCTCGGTNTCCGGATTTATAATATACTGTCCGTCAACGTATCCTACGATAACCGAACCTGTAGGTCCTGCAAACGGAATATCGGAAATGCTCAAAGCAACCGAGCTACCTATCATTGCGTATACTTCCGGCGGAATGTTGGGGTCAACCGACAAAGCCGTAGCAACTACTGCAACGTCGTTGAAAAATCCCTTCGGGAAAAGCGGACGAAGCGGTCTATCNATAAGTCTTGACGTCAAGATAGCCTTGTCGCTTGCGCGTCCTTCACGCTTCTTGAAGCCGCCCGGAATCTTACCTACAGCGTACATTTTTTCTTCATAATCTACTCCGAGTGGGAAAAAGTCTATTCCGTCTCTCGGGGTTTTTGCCATAGTAACGTTTACCATAACTGCGGTATCGCCGCATCTTACAATACAACTACCATTGCTGAGTCCACAATACGCGCCCGTCTCAATGCTGACTTCTCTTCCGCCGATTGTGGTAGTAAAAATTTTTCTGTCTATCATCAAACTAACCTCCAATAATTAGTAATTTAATCGAATTGTAAATCATAAAGGAANTCAAAAAAAGGGGTGTCGAATGACGCCCCATTTTTCTTACTTTCTGATGCCGAGTTTTGCAATCAATTCACGATAACGTTCAATGTCCGTATCTTTGAGGTACTTCAACATGCTTCTTCTCTTACCTACCATTTGCAACAANCCTCTTCTCGAATGGAAGTCGTTCTTGTGCTCTGCGAAGTGATCGTTGAGTTGAAGAATCCTTTGCGTCAAGAGCGCGATTTGCACTTCAGGTGAACCTGTGTCGCCTTCGTGCTTAGCGAAACTTGTCATNACTTCTTGCTTCGTCATTTCCTTTACGTTGATAATTTCCATTGTTTAGCCTCCTTCCTTGGAAATTTGATTTAGCGTTAGCCAAGTAAGACATCGGAGTATTTGCCAAACCTAGCTTACGTTAGTACAATTATAGTAGCATAATTTCATATCATTAGCAAGCGTTTATTGAAAATAAAATAAATAATTTTCCGCTTTCGAGCATATTCGACACATACCCCGTTTTTTTGTCAAATTATTGCAAGCGCNACGGCATTTTATATCTANCTTACAATTTTGAACAGTGTTCAAAAAACNNTTTTTTNTCGTCTATCAACCGCTCTTCCCTTTGCAAATACACGTCGATTCCCTTTGGATTCGCTAGGCGCTCCAACCTGCCTTGATTGAAAATTCTNTTTGATATTCCGCCCGCGCCGTTTGCGATGATACTCGCAATCTCTTCCATAATATCAATATTATAAATACAGACTTTGNCTTTTTTGCAATATCCCACGTTTTCAAGATTGCCCGACATATATTTTTGTTTATACATATAATAAGGCGAATATCCCGAATTTATCAGACTTTCATAGGCGTAGTCGACCATAGCGTTTGCCTTTTCCCACGAATCGCTCTCGTAGCCGTCGACTTTAAGCGTCGAGCCTTTCTTGATAGCAAGCGTATGTACCGTNATATTGTCGGGGTCAAGCGCAATCGCGCAATCTACAGAATACTTNAAGTCTTCNAAACTTTCGTTCGGCAACATAGCAATCAAGTCCATATTTATGTCAAAATCATACTCTCTCGCCATCTTGTATACGGAATAAATCTCNTCTATTGTATGGCTTCTGCCGATAGCGTCGAGCGTCTTTTGATTGAAAGTCTGCGGATTTACGGAAATGCGGTTGACTCCGTACTTGCTCATAATATCCAACTTTTCTCTCGTAATAGTATCGGGTCTACCCGCTTCCACCGTGAATTCTTTGCAATCCAACGCGCTAGCCTTNATTATCCTCTCGAAGTTTACGTCGTCAAGCGANGTTGGNGTACCTCCGCCNATATATACGCTTCGCACCGTCAATCCNCTATCTTTAATGATTTGCCTAGTGCCTTCCAATTCTTTTACCAACAAATCGCAGTACGGAGTGACAAACTTCTTTATCTTGTCCAACTGCGCCGATATAAATGAACAGTANACGCACCTCGACACGCAAATAGGAATATTTACGAATACGTCGACTTCGTTTTCCGCTACGTCGTAATATCCCACTTGATTTTCGACAATTGACTTGATTAGCGAGGTTTTGCTCTTAGANACGTCCAANTTATTGAGAAAATAACCGTCCGCATCCATGCCCTTCGCCATTACTTCGTGATACAATTTAGTAGGACGAATACCCGTAAGCGAGCCGTACGGCAATTNNACTTTGGTTATNTCNGACAAAAATCTATACAACGCGACCTTGCTGTGTCTTTTGACTTGAGCCTTGTATTTNACTTCAAAATACNGCGANGACTCNTCTTCCAAAAACTCTTTTTCAAGTTGAAAACTACTATCTAATTTCTCTTGACGGAAANAGATTTCTACGCAAAAGCAATAATCGCTTACCTTATTTAAGGTAAGNTCTAATAATTCGCCCTCCTCGCTTATCTTGATNTGCGGGTCAAANGCGCGGANAATATCCATATAATCGTTGNCGAATTCAACTGCGTTTNTCTGAAATTTGATTTCAATCATATATCAATAACTGTCCCCTAAGATAGGATTATTAACTNTTTCAAAACTTAGCGTTGACGGCGCGCCGTGACCGCAAAGCAAANTATAGTCGCCTTGCAAATTCAAAATCTTATTTATAGATTGAAACAACTGATTAAAATCTCCGCCTCGCAAATCAGTCCTGCCNTAACTACCTCTGAAAATCGTATCTCCGCAGAAAATTACGCTGTCCAAGATATAGCATACTCCGCCGAGCGAATGTCCCGGAGTGTGTACGACTTCAATCTTGNTTCCGCACAATTGCAACTCGTCGCCGTCGTTTATCATTACGTCAACGGAAAACTTGTCATATTTTCTGCCCATTTTNAGCGGATTGTCGATAAAATCTACGTCTTCACCGTGCATATATACTTTTCCGCCGAACTTTTCTTTGAAAAATTGCACTCCGCCGATATGGTCGAAATGTCCGTGAGTGAGCAATATACCCTCCAACTTCAAGNCATTGCTTTCNATATATTCGGCAAGTTCCTTGCTCGGCGTCGACGGGTCTACCAAAAAGCAAGATTTGTCTTGCTCGTTGATTACCAAATACGTATTATTGCTCAAAAGTCCCNAAACAAAAGTCTTTATCGTCATCTTAAAGTATCCTTTATTTTTCCAAAATCATAGTTATAGGTCCGTCNTTGGACATATCTATATGCATGTGCGCGCCGAATACGCCGGTCGCTATCTTGCCTAGTCTGCGTCTAAATTCTTCAACTGTGAAATCATAAAGAGGCTTTGCAACGTCAAACTTCGCCGATTTGGAAAAATCNGGTCTACGTCCGCTGAACGCGTTGCCGTAGAGAGTAAAATTGGACACGACCATTACTTCTCCGCCNACGTCCAACAACGTCTTGTTGAGTTTGTTGTTCTCGTCCTTAAAAATTCTCATACCGATAATTCTATCAACGATATATCTACAAGTGTCCTGCGTATCGCCGTCGGTATAGCCTACCAACACCAAATACCCCTCTCCTATTTGGGATATCGGTTCGCCCTCTACGGTAAGTTTTGCATAATTTACTCTTTGTACTATCGCNCTCATTATTTGCTCTTTACGTTCTTTGACGCTCTCTTTATTTCTCTAATACCCTTTATTGACTGCATAATCTTGTTCATAAGTATTTCGAGCATATTNGTATTAGTGACTTCGACGGACACTTTTATCGTNGCCATATTGTTCTTCTCCGACTTNGCGGATATACTNGTCATNGCGACTTTCATATTCGTAATAAGCGTAGCCACTTCGATTACAAGTCCCGTTCTGTCAAATGCAGATATGACCAAATTTGCAATAAACTTCTCGTCGTTTGACATCGACCATTCCACTTCGATAATTCTCTCGGGTTCAAATCCCTTGCAGTTNGGACAGTCGACTCTGTGAATTACGACGCCGCCGTTGCGCGAAATATATCCAAGCACNTCATCGCCCGGAAGCGGCGAACAACACTGCGAAAATCTGTACTTCAAGCCGTGTTCGCCTTTTATAGTGACGCCGCCTTGTTGCTTGCGTACAGTCGACTTTTTGGTCATATTGTCAATCGTCTGCTCNTCTTGNACGTGTTCNGCCTTATAGAGTTCTACCAACTTATTTATCACTTGCAAGGACGTCAACTCGCCGTAACCTACCATTGCAAGCACTTCTTCGGATACGTTTAANCCATACTTTTGACGAATGAATTTACTCCAACTTTCGGTAGCGAGCAAATCGTTCAACGCATAGCCTCTATGCTTTGCTTCCTTTTCAAGAATCTCGCGACCGCGTTTTTCGTTTTCTTCCCTCATTTCTTTCTTAAAGAAAGTACGGATTTTGTTTTTTGCTCCNGGNGTAATTACGAATTTCAGCCAGTCTCGCGACGGTCCTTTCGTATTCGACGTGATTACTTCGACTACGTCGCCGTTGTTGAGTTTCGTACTCACAGGCATAATTCGCGAATTTACCTTGATTCCGCTACACTTCTCGCCTACTTTGCTGTGTATTGCNTAGGCAAAGTCAACNCCCGTCGAGCCGTTGGGCAGGTTGAAAACGTCGCCCTTAGGCGTAAATACGAATACTTGGTCGGAATATAAGTCGACTTTGAGCATATCCAAATACTCTTGCGAATCGCTCGCTTCCTCTTGAAGTTGCATCACGTTTCTTATCCAAGCCAACTTGTCGTCGTCGATTTTCGACGTATCNGTATTACTGCCTTGCTTATACTTCCAATGCGCAGCGATACCGTATTCGGCGACCTTGTGCATATCATAAGTACGGATTTGTATCTCGAACGGCGCGCCGTAAGAGGTCAACACCGTGGTATGCAAAGACTGATACAAATTCGCCTTAGGCACGGATATATAGTCCTTAAATCTACCCGGAAGTGGCTTCCATTTAGTGTGTATAGAGCCAAGCACCGCATAACAGTCCTTGACGTTGTCNACTATTACTCTCAGCGCAATCAAATCATAGATTTGTTCAAAAGGCTTGCCCTTGTTGAGTTTTCTATAAATACTGTAAAAGTGCTTCGGTCTGCCGTTGACTTCGCCCTTTATGCCCAACTCGTCNAGCATCTCGTGAAGTTCGCCCGAAATATGTTCTACTATCTCTTGTCGTTCAAGTTTCGTTTGAGCGACTTTTTCTGCAATATAGTAATAACTGTCGGGATACAAATATCTAAGACACAAGTCTTCAAGTTCGCCCTTTACGCTTGAAATACCAAGACGGGCGGCAATCGGCGCGTAAATGTCAAGGGTTTCCCTAGCCACACGCTTTTGTCCTTCCTCATCCTTGAAAGAAAGCGTACGCATATTGTGAAGTCTGTCGGCAAGTTTGATAATGATAACGCGAATGTCGTTGCTCATAGCCATAAACATTCTTCTTAAGTTTTCAGCTTGTTCTTCGAGTTTAGACTTGAAATTGAGTTTGCCCAGTTTTGTCACGCCCTGCACCAAAGAGAGCACTATCGTACCGAACGTCTGAGCAATCTCCTCAGCGCTCACGTCGGTATCTTCTATTACGTCGTGCAAAAGCGCAGCCACGACCGTGTCGCAGTCAAGACCCAAATCTATGAGAATATCGGCTACCGCATTTGGATGAACAAAATACTCCTCGCCCGACTGTCTCTTTTGACCCGCGTGCGCAGTCTTAGCAAAGTAATACGCTTTGAGTATCTTTTCCGCATGCGCTTCGCTGTAATTCTCTTTTATTTTATTGATAAATATGATTTTTTGATCTTCCACTTCAATCCTCAATTATCTTATATATTCTGCTTTCGCTCAGTTTTGTTTTCACCGACGGGTCGATATAGAATTTNCCNGATAGTTTGAGTATTCCCAAATCGGCAAACACGACGCTCGCAAGTACAAATTCATTATACTCCAAATCAATATTTTTTGCAATAGCGTAATACAAATCCGATATACCGCTTATATCTCGACTTGCAAGCAAATTTCTCAACGCTATGAAAATTTGAGTCAACTTAGAATAATCGGGCAAGTATTTTTTCAACTTNGACAGAATATTCACGTTTTGGATATAATATACGCTCTTACTCTTACCTAAAGCGCGCTCGAAAATCTTAAANCCGAGAGGTCTGTCAAGCAATACGATATTCTTGTAATATCCCAACTCTTTGAGCGTCGTCGGCGCAAAGAAAATTTTCGTTGTCGGCGCAATATTTGACGAGCATCTGTTCTGCGTCGCAATATCNCCGTACTTTTGAGTGTATTTTGCATAAAATTCTTGATATGTGTCNATATCATAGGCAATATAACAAGTCGAGAATAGATTNTTTCCCATCTCTATCGCCTTATCTAAATCTATTTNTTNNCCNCCGTCTTCACCGCCGAAAAAGCCCGTCATCAAATAGGCNGAGAAGTCGCCTTGTTCTTCTACNAATCCNCACTCGAGCGCGCCNACTTTTGCCTGCGCATACACNCTNTTTTTATAGGATTGAAGGCTCAAAGAATAGTACAAATCTTTTTGCACGTTTTGGGACAAAAACTCTCTGTACTTTAGTCCGCCGAACAGTAANATTTCTTTATCGCCGTCCTTGCATACAACGTGCGAGGTATTGCCCATTTGTTGAAAATCTTTGCTCTTAATACTCTCCTTNAACTTGATTCTCGGGTTTCCCTCTCCGCAAGGCTCCAACATTTTTAGCCCCCTTGCCATATCCATTGCGCTTTCCACGCTTGCCATATCTATGTCGTATTTCTTTTCTGGCAAGAAGGACTTCATATCGAAATCCGCTTTTATCAAATCGTTGATACGCTTTGCAAATACTTCAATATCGCTTTCCTTAATAGATAGTCCGCAAGCCATAGCGTGCCCGCCAAACTTGACTAATATATCNGAGCACTNCGACACGTACTTATAAATATTCAATCCCTTTATACTTCTTCCGCTACCCTTGAATATTTCTCCGCTTTTGGTAATAAGGATCGTAGGTCTATGGAAAGCCTCGGCAATTCTCGAAGCGACGATNCCTATAATTCCGTCATCCCAATANGCATTGTGCAATACAATCACGGGATTTTCCTCAAAATCGTAGTTTTTGAGCATATCCATGCAATAATCGGAAAGNTCATTCGTCAATTCCATACGCTTTGCATTGCTGTCACCCAGTTGCTTTACGACGTTTTCAAGCAAGAAGTTGTCTTCCCTGCAAAATAGGTCAAGCACGTCGTTTGCGTCGCTCAATCTACCTATTGAGTTTATTCTCGGCGCAATCTTGAAAGATATATCAAAAGCGGTAACTTCCCCTTCGACGCAACTCTTTGTAAGCAATTTTATTCCTCTGCGAACGCTAAAAGANTTGATAATTTTAAGTCCTTCGCGCGTNATTATTCTATTGTCGCCGACAAGCGGAACAACGTCCGCAACTGTGGCAATAGCGGCAATATCGAGATACTTCTTCATCTCTTCAAGACCGCCCAGTCCTTCNACTATTCTCAAAGCTACGCCTGCACCGCACAAATCTCTGAAACAATCTCCACCCGATAATTTCGGATTGAATATCAAGCAATCGGGCAATACTTCTCCCACTTCGTGGTGGTCGGTGATTATTACGTCAAATCCCAAAACTTCTCTTGCATACTCGACTTCTTCCACTGCGGTAATGCCNCAGTCTACCGTNATNAGCAANTCGCTCAAATACTCTTCGGCAAGTTTTTCCAATGTTTCTATTGAAAGTCCGTATCCGTCAGTATGTCTATTGGGCAAAAAACAATTGGCTTCCACGCCGCGAGATTTGAAATAATTGTACAAAATCGAAGTTCCGCATATACCGTCGCAGTCGTAATCGCCGTAAATCAATATCTTTTCGCCATTTTCGATAGCGTAATTTATTCTCTCAATTACNTCAATGTATCCCTTATATTTGCNTACGTCAGTCAAATTGTCCAAACTCGGATAGAGAAATGCGTACAACAATTCTTGTGTGTCANAACCTCGANCCACAAGAATTTCGATAAGTTTTTTATCCACGGCAAATTCTTTTGCCAACAATGATATTTGCTCTTTGTCCATTATATCAATCTCTTTCCTATATGTTAATTATACAATATATAAGTTGATATTCTCAATTATTTATATATATTTATTTATAAAAAAATCGAGTCGCGATTTGCAACTCGATTTCGTATTACTAATTCTCTTTTATTAGTCTTTTGCTCCTGCGTATTTCGGCTTGCTATCTTTCTTGATAATATTTTTCTTGATAGCCTTTCTCTTGTCCACGCTATTCTTCATCAAGCAGTAGAGCGACGGAGCGATAACCAACGACGAATAGAAACCTGCAATCAAACCGAAGATTACCGGCAATGCGAATTCTCTTACGGAAGCCGTACCTATAATTGCAAATATTGTGATTGCTATCATTGTCGTAATAGTCGAATTGATAGATCTAACGAGCGTCTGCATAATCGAATCGTTGACAATGGAATTGTTGTCCAAGATTGCGCTCTTGTCGACAGCCATAGCCTTTTTCCTATTCTCTCTCACTCTATCGAATACGACGATTGTGTTGTTGATTGAGTAAGAAACGATTGTTATCAAAGCGGCGATAAACGCGCTGTTGACTTGAATTCTGAAGATTATTACCAAGAACACCATCATTGCAACGTCGTGTATAAGAGCCACTATTGCCGATATACCGCTCCAAATCTCAAATCTGAACATAATATAGATAAGGATAAGAACTATCGTAATTGCCACTGCAATCAAAGCCGTTCTGATAAGAGAAGCCGACGCCGTTGCGCCGATATACGAAGTGCTTACTTCGATACCGCTATCTTGATAGTTTACTCTATAATATTCTTTAATTTGGTTTACGATAATTTCATTTCTCTCGTTCGTAATATCGTTGCTCTTCGTGTCGTAAGCGGACGAGATATTGTCATACTTAATCAAAAGCGACATACCTGTATCGCTACCCGACGTCTGCACGTAGCTTATAGAAGCAACCGCCGAACTCTCGGGAATATCAATATTGTGATTATCTTTTGCATACTGCACTACTTGCTTTGCAATCTCATCGCTGGTCAATACGCTTTCGAGGTAATTGTAATGCTCGTTGTATTTATCCGTATCTTCAAGAATATCCGAACCTAGTTCAACGGTCAAGATAGAACCGCCCGCGAAGTCGATACCGATATTCATACCCTTTGACATATCTTTGTTCACCACCGCAAAGGAAGTAAAGACGATTACCGCTATAAGGAATATCAAAACAGGCGCGATTGCCCAAATTCCATGCTTTTCAACTATTCTTGCTTTCTTTGGCATTTTCATCTTACAGCGCCTCCTTTTTTAGCATTTTTGCTAACGAATTTTTCGGTAGGCGTTTCGCCCTCTTCAGACTGCTCTTCAACTTCGTCTTCTTGCTCCTCAACTACCTCTCTTTTAAGACCGAACGCTTTCGCCTTGCTCTCGTCGTTGAATACAAGGAAACAGTTGAGAATCAATCTCATCAACAAAAGTGATGACAACAAGGAAAGAATAAGACCTATCAAAAGCGTGATACCGAAACTCTTGATTGTCGACGCTCCGACAATTATCAATACCAACGCGCCGATAATAGTAGTAATATTACCGTCCAAGATTGCGCCAAGCGAACGTTTGAAGCCGGTAGTAATAGACGTGTACATCGTCTTTCCGCCTCTATACTCTTCTTTGATACGCTCGAATATAATTACGTTTGCGTCAACCGCCATACCTATCGAAAGCAAAACGCCTGCGATACCCGAAAGAGTAAGCTGTACCCATGGGAAAATTGACAAGAAGAATAGGTACGTAATCGAATAATACCAAAGCGAAAGGCTTGCAGCCAATCCCATAAGTCTGTACATTGCTATCAAATAGATAAATATAAGTACAAGACCTACGATACCGGAAATAAGACCCGCTTTGATTGCCGAACTACCCAAAGTAGCCGTAATAGTATTGCTCTCTTCCATTTTCAATACCAACGGGAAAGAACCGGCTTGAATCTTTACTGCCAAATCGTATGCTTCGTCATAAGAGTAATTGCCGCTGATAGAAGCGTTTGAAGAAATCGTCGCGTTGACCGTAGGAGCGATTTCAAATTCATCGTTTATCCAAATGGAAAGTTGAGAACCTGTCAACGCGCCTGTAGCCGCAGCAAATTTCGTCGAACCGGCATTGGTGAAAGCCAAACTTACAACGTAATATCCAGTCTCTTCGTCATACGATACGCCGGTGTTTGCTATGTCGTCACCGGTAATTTTGCTGTCCAACTTAACTTTACCGTTTGGGTCGTCGAGCGAAAGGTCGCCGTCCGCGCCGTCAACGTATTCCTTAAATTCCAAACTTGACGGACGTCCGATAAGATTGAAAATTCTTTCGGGATCATCTTCATCAGGGATTTCAACACGAATTTTATTTTGAGATACGGTAACCTGAGCCTCCGTATATCCCTTACCGAATAGCAAGGATTCCAAACTTGCCCTAGTACCTTCTATCAAACTGTCCAACTTCTCTTGCTGCTCATCAGTAAGATTAGCCTCGTCTACTCCGTACACGGCATAGACGCCGCCGCTAAGGTCAAGACCAAGACTTATATGCGTGATATATGCGAGGTAATTTGTAATACCCAACTCACCATTATCCAAAGTCAAAAATCCGAATACAGAGCCGAGCACAATAAGAATCGCCAAGACTGTCAAAATCACGATTGACTGCCACTTTTTCACGTTATTGTTGCCTCCTAAATTATTAGTCATTATTTATTATATATATATAATATAAATAAGTCAATAAAATTTTCGGCATTTTTATGTGCAAATATAATTTTTGGTCAAAAAAAATTAAAAACGAGCCGACATTTCTGTCGACTCATTTCAAACTAACCTGATATTTTAATCTTCTTCTCCGTCTTGCAAATCGCACTCTTTGAGGTATTCCTCATAAAGAGCCTGCAACAACTCCTCGTCCTCGATAGGCATAAACACGTCGTTGCCTTCCTCGTCCGCCTCGATTTTGAATATAAGCATTTCGTCGTCCTCCATCTCTCCCAACTCAACAGGTTGAAGATAGATATACCAATCGTCCTTATAGTCCAATGTAGCAATATGATGGAACTCGACTTCCTCGCCGTTGTCGTCGACAAGCACCATAATTTCCTCGTCTTCCAACGATTCTTCTTGATTTTTAATATCTTCTGCCATAGTAAATATCCTCCTATTTGTTTTATAATACAACTTTTATTGCTCTTTGTCAAGCAGCATTATTTTTCGAACACAAATCTATACAGCGCGATTGACAGGCTGACTCCTGCGTTGAGAGATTCGATATCCCCTTTCATCGGTAAAGCTACAATTTGAGAATTATTTCTCAATTCCGCGGAAAGTCCCTTGCTCTCGCTTCCTACCGCCAATGCAAACGGCTCGATAGGCTTAGACAGTTCGTAAATACTCTCTCCTCCCATATCCAAAGCGTATAATTTATGATTTGAGAGCATTGTCAACGCCTCATTGCGGTCACATTCGGTTATATTTACTCTAAAAATTCCGCCCATAGAGGCCCTTACAACCTTTCCGCTAGTATAATCCACACAGTTGATAGCGATTATATCTTTAATATCGCAAGCGACGCACGTCCTTATAATCGTGCCAAAGTTGCCCGGATCGCTTATTCCGTCCAAAATCACGACGTTGCCGACTATATCCTTCTTTTGGGCATTCGCCTTGACAACGGCGAGAATTCCGCTCGGCGTGACTGTTTCGCTCAAAGACTTCATCACCTTGTCGTCCACTGCGATAATTTTATCTTGCGCATAGCGTTTGAGAATGTAATCGAATTCTCCGACCTTGTCCTTTACGACGAATATATTCTCCGCCTCGACGCTCGAAGGCAAATCCTTGACTATATTTTCACCCTCGACGACGAGCAAGCCTTCACGCTTGCGGAAAGACTTGTCCTGCAATTTTTTGACAAATTGTACTTTTGAATTTTTTACCGATGTAATCTCTATCATACGTCCTCTATTCAATCTTACACGATAAATCTTTTAATTTCAATGATTTACAAATAAAAAGACAAAAAAATAAGGCAGTCCTAAGACTGCCGAATATTTTTTATTACGATTAACCTTTAACTTTATCGCACAAAGCGGTAAATGCGCTTGGGTCGTTTACGGCGATGTCAGCCAAAACCTTGCGGTTGAGGTCGATACCGTTCTTTTTAAGACCGCTCATAAACTTGCTGTAATTCAAGCCGTTGAGTCTTGCTGCTGCATTTATTCTGGTAATCCACAAAGATCTGAAATCTCTCTTTTTGAGTTTTCTTCCTACGTAAGCGTAGTTTTGAGATTTCATAACAGCCTGACGGGCTACTCTATACAACTTTGACTTTGCGCCAAAATAACCTTTTGCGGATTTTAATATCTTTCTACGCTTCTTAACAGCGTTAACACCTCTTTTAATTCTCATTTTATAGTACCTCCGTTAGACTAAATCATTTCCTTGATGGTCTTTTCTTGTGTTGATGAAACGTAAGCGGTCTTTCTGAGTCCGCGCTTTCTCTTAGGCGCCTTTTTACTCAAAATGTGTCTTCTGTTCATTTTTGCTCTTTTTACTTTGCCCGTACCGGTCAAATGGAAACGCTTCTTAGCGCCACTATGTGATTTTTGCTTTGGCATTTATCCGTCCTCCAAAATTTTATTATTTCTTAGCAATAGGAGCGAGCGTCATTGCGATACTCTTGCCTTCCAATAAAGGTTTTTTCTCCATTTGCGCGATGTCTTTTAATATGTCGAAAAAGTCGTCCATTACTTTCATAGCGAGTTCGGGTCTAGCCATTTGTCTACCTCTAAGTCTAATAGACACCCTTACTCTGTCGCCGTTGGCAATGAATTTCTGCGCTTGCTTTGCCTTAGTATTGAGATCGCCGACATCAATAGTAGCGGACAACCAAACCTCTTTAAGTTCTACAACGCGCTGATTTTTCTTGTTCTCTTTTTCTTTCTTTACAGTCTCATATTTGAATTTGCCATAGTTCATGATTTTGCAAACAGGCGGGTTTGCCGTAGGAGAAATCAACACGAGGTCGAGGTTCTTCTGCTCTGCAAGTTCGTTTGCTTCATTGCTGGACATAATACCGAGTTGAGCTCCGTCTTGGTCGAGTACTCTGACGGATTTTTCTCTTATTTGTCCGTTGATAAGCATTTCTTTTATGGTCGTATCCTCCTAGCCTATTAGGCAAAAAAAATATGAGCAACAAAGAATACCGTTACTCATAATAAAATCAATTTTATTAACCAATGCGACCCGATTGTCGAAAGGTGAGTATCAATACTGCTTTGTTTTCGTATGTATGATAACAAAATTTTCTCACCTTGTCAATCGTTTTTCAAAGGTATTTTGATATATTTTCTAAAAATATAATCTATTTTGCTCTTTAATCGTGCAGTTTCCGTCCTGAGAGTCGTAAAGTTCAAAGGTGCAGTATTCTCCACCGCTTGTGAAAGACACCACTCTTCCGCCTCGAGCGTAGTTCTTGTATATCTTACGTTTTGTTGCGCTTGTCATAAAGTATTTCCACTCGCTATATCCGTAGGACGACATTCTGCCGTATGCCAAAACCACGCTGTAATCGTCGCACATTTTGTAAACTCCCGCAAAGTTGCTCAAATGGTCGTGTCCTGCATATATACCTTTGACGTTTTTATTTGTCTTCATACTCTCTCTGAGATACTCGTTGCTTTCGGGGCTTGCGACAGGATAATACGCTTTACCGACCTCCGGGCTTTCTATCTCTCCCAAAAACTGCACAACGACGTCCTTATTTTCCCTGGCGTCGTACATCGTCTGGAATTCTTCGGTAGGCTCATGCGTATAGATACTAAACGGCACTCCCTTATATTTCTCGCTCATTTGATTGTAGAAATCGATTTGTCCTTTGGTATATCCGACGTAATCACCGACTACGCAAGTAGCGCAATCAAGCAACATCACGCCGTGAGTTACTTTGTCTCCGTCATATACGGGAATAAAGTAATTGCAGTACGTATCTTCTTCCTCGTTGATATATGATTCCCAATTATCGTTTTGCTCCAAACCGCCTATGAAGTACGCCGACTTCTGATAGATTTCGAGCATTTCGCGCTTTTTAATTACTCCGCAACCTGCGTCGTGATTGCCAAACTCGGCAGTCCACGGAATTTTCTTGCTGTCAAAATACGACGTAATTTGATTGAGTATCTTCTTTGCCTTCCACTTTTGACCGATCAAGTATTCGGGGCTTATTTGGTCGCCCGTCAATACTATCAAATCGGGATTTGCGCTTGCAATGGTAGCGTCCATAACTTGAATACTGTTCTCGCCTATCGCGCTGATAAATTGAATGTCGGCCATTTGCAAAACGTCAAATCTGCCGTCCTCTCCGACGCGCAATCTCAAATCTACGCTTCCTTTCTCATCTCCCGACCACTCGAATTCATTATATTTCGAGCATCCCGTCAGCGTAATCGTCATCATAGCAATTATAAGAATACATACTATTGATATTACAACACCCTTTTTCATAATACACCGTCCGTTTCAATTTGTATTATCTTAACATAGCCTAGGTATTTTTTCAAGACCAAATCCAAAATTACCTGCGCGACTAGTTTATTTTTACGAAATATTTACTCAATCGACAACCATTACTTCAACGACGTTCGTAAAATTCGTCAAAATATTGTCAAACTCAAATAGAAAAAGCCACCGCCATAAAAGCGATGACTTTTAACTTTGAGATCTTATTTGTATTAAAGACTAATCCAGTCTCTTTGTAGCGACGTCGTCCAAAACTTTCTCTGCAAATTCCATAAAGGACATTTCGCCCATTACTACTCCGCCTCTGCGTCTTACTGCTACTACGCCCTTCTCTACTTCCTTATCGCCGATAATGAGCATATAAGGCACTTTCTCCAACTGCGCGGAACGTATCTTGTAGCCAACCGTTTCGCTACGCGCGTCTACTTCAGCTCTGATACCCATTGCTCTTAACTTCTCTTGTATCTTGTTGCACTCGTCAACTGTACGGTCCGTCAAACTGATAACTTTGACCTGCACAGGGCTTGCCCATACAGGGAACGCGCCTGCAAACTTCTCTATCATCAAAGCCATTGTCCTTTCATAACATCCTATTGACGAACGGTGTATAATATACGGTCTTTTCTTTTCGCCGTTCTCGTCTATATATGACATATCGAAGTTTTCCGCAAGGAACATATCTACTTGCACGGTAATAATAGTGTCTTCCTTGCCGTGTACGTTCTTAATTTGAATATCGAGTTTAGGTCCGTAGAAAGCCGCCTCGCCCTTTGCCTCGACGTAATCAAGTCCGATATTATCGAGAATTTTTCTCATAGTATCTTCTGCCATTTCCCAAACTTCGGGTTCGTTGATATACTTGTCGGTATCGGCAGGATCCCACTTGCTGAATCTGTACGTTACGTCGTTTTCAAGTCCCGTGCATTTTAGCATGTACTTAATCAAGTCCACCACCCCTCTAAACTCGCTTTCGAGTTGTTCGGGCGCGCAGACTATATGACCCTCGGACAGCGTAAACTGTCTTACCCTTATAAGTCCGTGCATTTCGCCCGACGCTTCGTTTCTAAATAGCGTGGACGTCTCGCCGTATCTTATAGGCAAATCTCTATAAGACTTCAAGCCGTTGTTGTAAATCGTATATTGGAAAGGACAGGTCATAGGACGCAATGCGAATACCTCGTCGTCCTTCTTCTCGTCGCCTATGACGAACATTCCGTCGAGATAGTGATCCCAGTGACCGGATATTTTGTATAGGTTGGACTTCGCCATATACGGGGTTTTCGTCAAGACGTAACCTCTTCTCTCTTCTTCGTCCTCTACAAATCTTTGAAGAATTTGGAACAACTTCGCGCCCTTTGGCATGAGCAACGGCAAACCTTGACCGATATTTTCGTCCGTCATGAATATTCCCATCTCTCTGCCGAGCTTGTTGTGGTCTCTCTTTTTAGCCTCTTCGACTGCGTCCAAATACGCTTGAAGTTCGGACTTCTTGTCAAAGGCCGTGCCGTAAATTCTCGAAAGCATCTTGTTCTTTTCGTTACCGCGCCAGTACGCTCCCGTAAGGCTCGTCAGCTTGAATGCCTTTACCATACCCGTAAACGGCAAGTGCGGACCTGCGCACAAGTCTACAAAATCGCCTTGCTTGTAGAAAGATATTTCCTCTCCCTCGGGCAAATCGTTGATAAGTTCTACCTTATAGTCTTCGCCAAAGCCCGACATAAGTTTGATGGCCTCGTCTTTCGGCAAGACAAATCTTGTAATAGGATAATTTGCCTTGATAATATTCTTCATCTCCTGCTCTATCTTATTGAATTCGTCGGTAGATATAGGGGTCTTGAAGTCAAAATCGTAATAAAAACCGTTGGCGATAGCAGGACCGATAGCCAACTTGACCGTCGGAAAAATGTTTTTGATAGCCTGCGCAAGGATATGCGAAGCCGTATGTCTGTAAATAAGTTTTCCTTCGTCGTCGGCAAAAGTCAGCAATTCCAACTTACAGTCCTCGCTGACGATAGTCCTCGTCTCCACTACCTTGCCGTTGATTTTTGCGCCCACCGTCGCCCTTGCCAAACCTTCGGAAATCTCCTTGGCAATCTCGTAGACGCTCATTCCGTCGTTAAACTCTTTGATTGAGCCGTCTTTCAACGTAATTTTCATATATTCACCTCATCTTAATATATATCAACTATTTTGTTTACAAAAAAAATATCCTCAAAGTCATTTGACTTTAAGGACGATTACTCGCGGTTCCACCTTAATTACGGCATTTAGCCGTCGCTTATTTGCGCCGATTCGTACGGCTGACGTGTTTTTCCTCGCGGTGGTATGACTGACATCCTCGCATATCGTTCTCAGCATTCCGATACTCTCTGTGGCGATTGCCTCTCAATCACGTGTCCTCGGGTACGCAATTTCTTGCGTTGCAATTAAATTGTACTGATATTATAATACCGACTTTTTGACTTGTCAACACAATAAACGGACTTTTTTCAACGGTAAAATTTGGCTTTATAACCCAAAAACACCATATATTGCGGTTTTGCAAACAATATGATTATCTATCAATACAATAAATAGTTGTCACAAAATTTTTACGTCGACGATATTTCTGAGGGCGTTGAGAAGTTCTTTATCCGCATTTCCCCTCTCGATTACGACTTCGCTTGCGCCGTACTTGACGATAGCGTTGATGATATTGTGAATTTTTTCGGAATAAATCTCCGGCACTTTGACAAGTCCGCCTTGCGATACGTTGGTAATCAAAATTTCTCTGCTGTCGGCAATGAAAAGGCTCGTGTCCTTCCTCTCTCCCAACATATACAAAGCGAGAGAATAAATCTCTTTTTCGCCAAAGCCCTTACCGAGCGTGTTGAGAATTATAGTGCCCAATTCCTTCCACTCGCTTGAAAGTTCTCTCAATCTAAAACTTACTATGCCGTCCACGCAGTAATTTTTGAGATTGGAAATCTGTCTTTTGACAAATTCCTCTTCCTTTTTGTTGTCGTAATAAAGCATTGACGATATGAGCGTGCATAGCGAAGTATCTATCGCCCTCTTGCCGAGCGACGAGAGAATATATTGCAATTTTATATTGTTGAGTATAATATCCGCAATAAGTTCTCTTACGGCTTTTTCGCAGGCGTCTTTGTCATACTCTTTTGCCGCAACGTCGTAAGATATATACCCCTCTTCTTCGCCTTCTGCGAAATACAACCCTTCTATTCTTTCCAAACCTTTTTTCAATACGTTGTCTTTGTTAAACTGTTTACTAATTAAAATAGTGCTCTGCCACATAATTTCCTCATTAGGTATTGTATGCCAACATTTTCAATTTATGCTTGCCGCCGCTTCCAAAAATTGTGTTTTAATAAGGTTTCCACTAGGTATATTTGACATCAAATTGTCAACTTAGTATAATATATATATTGTATATATAATCGCGCGAGGTATATATGAAGAAAAAAGTATTAAAAGAATATGCTAAACTTATCGCCCAAAAGGGCGTCAATATCCAAAAGGGTCAAGAGGTGTGGATAACCGCTTCGTTGGATCAACCCGAGTTTGTGGAAATGCTCGTCGGCGAATGCTACGCCCTCGGCGCAAAAGAGGTCGTCGTAGACTGGCAACACAACCCGTTGGTAGTTCTGAATTCAAAGTATATGAGCCAATCGACTATGAACGAATTCAAGGATTGGCAAATCGAAAGAATGAAATATCAGTCGGAAATTCTTCCTGCGAGAATATATCTCGATTCGGACGACCCCGACGGCTTGAAAAATGCAAGACAGGACAAAATCGCCAAAGAAAAAATGGCAAAGTACCCAATTCGCAAGCCGTATATCGACGCTATGGACAACAAATATCAGTGGTGCATCTGCGCCGTGCCGAGCGTGGCTTGGGCAAAGAAAGTTTTTCCCAACGAACGCGCCTCTATCGCCGTAGAAAAACTATGGGAGGCTATTCTCTACACTTCGAGAGCCGAAAGTACGCCTATTGAGAATTGGAACAGGCATAATGCGGACGTACACGCAAAATGCGACTATCTCAATTCGCTCAATCTCAAATATCTTGAATACTCGGCTTCCAACGGCACTAATCTTAAAGTCGAATTGCTTGAAAACGCCGATTTCCTCGCAGGCAGCGAAAAGACCTTGCAAGGCGTGGAATTCAATCCCAATATACCTAGCGAAGAGGTCTTCACTACCCCAAAGGCGGGTTCTGTCGAAGGCATAGTATACGCGACGAAACCGCGCTCTTATCAAGGCGCGCTTATCGAAAACTTTTGGATTAAATTTGAAGACGGCAAAGTCAGCGAAGTTCACGCGGAAAAAAATGAAGACTTGCTCAAACAAATGGTCGCTATGGACGAAGGCGCGAAGATGCTCGGCGAATGCGCGCTAGTGCCTTACGACTCGCCTATCAGCAATAGCGGAATACTCTTCTACAATACTCTCTTTGACGAAAACGCAAGTTGCCACCTCGCTTTGGGCAGAGGCTTTTCCAACTGCATAAAGAATTTTGAAAAGTATACGCAAGAAGATTTTGACAAAATGGGCGTAAACACGAGTATGATTCACGTCGACTTTATGATAGGCTCAAGCGATATGAATATCGTCGGTATCACAAAAGAGGGAAAGAAAATCCAAATATTCAAAGACGGAAACTGGGCGTTCTAAAAATCAGCAAAAAAGTCGGGCAACTGCCCGACTTTTTTATCCTATTATTTTCTTAATTATAGCCACCGCAACTATTACGATTACCGCTAATCTCAATATGCCCGATAGCAAAGCATAGACTTTGCGACGGGCTTTTGCCGTCTTATCTTCGACGTACTTCTCGTCTTCAAGCAATACGTCTCCCTCGCCCACTACTTTGAGAGCGACGTTTGGCGCATACTTGGGATTTGACACATTGAAGAATATCGTCAACGGCTTTGAAGTCGCTTTTGCCGTCATTTTGCAATTTAGAGAAAAAGTGTTTTTAGAAAACTTGGGCGTGAAAAATCCCATTATGCCGACTATCCAAAACAGTATTGCGTAGACAAACCACATTGGACGGCTGAATTCCGATTTCTTGACAAATTCGAGAGTATACTCTTCCCCTTCTTGGACGTCAACCTCGACGTACTCTTTGCCCTTTTCTCTTTTTATATCCAACGCTTCGTCGCGATAGAATACGTATACGTCTTTTCTGTTGCTCAAATACACTCTCATACGCTTACCCCCATTATCTTGGATTTGGTCGCGTAATAAGTGATAAGACCTATACACAAAAATACTATCAACAAGATTGACGATAGCAATCTTTTGAATGAAACCTTACCGTTTTTGGCTTTGAGCGAAAGGACTAACGACGCCAGCGCAAAACACAATCCCGCGACGAACAAAATAGGCAAAACAGTGCTGAACGCCGAGTATACTTTTTGCACCAAAGGAAGCACGTCAACGTTTTGTGAATCGAACGCTTTTCTAAATCCTTCGTTGAACAAAATCAAAAAGAACGTCGCCAAAATCAATATCGCCAATACTGCAAAATACAGTATTTGAGCGACGGCAAACGCATAATAAAGCAAATAAAAGAGCGTAGGGATAAACGTCGCAATTCCCAGCAACCAGCCAAGTCGCAACACAGTACCGCCTATTCGCTCTCTTAGTTGTATTTTATTCAAATTTTCCCCACTTGATATATTCTCAATATATTATACTCATTATACTAAAATTATATTCAAGTGTCAATAGTCAATCAACCTATCTTGTTGTACTTGGCTTTTGACGATCCCGAAGTCGAGATTTTGGGGTCACCATAGTAATCTACTTTTACGCTACCGCTTGCGTGAGAGTTTATTTCGTCCTTGACGTTGACCGTCATATTTACTGCTCCGCTTGCATTTATACTAAGCGTGTCGAGTGTAAAATCACCCGCGTCAATGGAACAATAGCCCGACGCTTGAGCATTGAACTCTTTGCCCTCACCATTTAGCGTAATCTTTGCCGATCCGCTCGCGTTTACGTTTATCTCAGGACAAACAAGTTCGTTCGAATTAAAATTCGTGGCCCCCGAAGATTTCATAATGATGCTTTGCGCGCTTCCGTCAAAAGTCATATTTGAAGAACCTGATACCTTCAAATTGATACTATCAAATTCGCCTTTCAAACTTGCCGTAAGAACTCCCGATACGTCGAAGTTTAATTGCTCTGCTTTTATTGGCGACTCTGACGAAAGTGTTGTCGCTCCGCTTAATTTCATATTTATATCGCCGTATTCCCATTCAGGCAACTCAAGAGATACTGCTCCGCTGAAATGACAATCCATTGACAATATTACACCCTCTGGCACGGTAAGCACTAAATCAGTCTTTTGCTGTTTGTTATACCACCTAGTGATTACATTTTTCCAATTATGCTTTTCTTGCAATTTGAGAGTACTGTTATCTTCAAATACTGTAATCTGTGATAATTCGCTTTCATAATATGACACAGAGAAAGTATCGCCTCTTTGAAGGATAAAGTTGTACGCTCCCATCAAAGAAAAGTCTATTGCGTTGATTTCAGACTCCGCCACGTACTCTTTTTGAGTATATTCCAAATCTTTCTCGAAGATTCTGTTGTCGCTCTGCGCGTAAACTATCGCACCTCCGCCGCATATTATCGCCCCGATAACGAGCAATACAATCATACTGATTAAATACTTTTTCATATACCCTCCTTAGGCTCTGCCTTTGACAACACGCTTAATTAACTTGCGAGATAAAAAGCCTACCGAATTCAACAAACCGCCGACTGCGATTATTATTACGCCTACGCCGATTAGCATTATGAATGCGCCTATATTTTGCGTAATGAGCGTAAACGACGCAATCATAACCGCTATGCCTGCAATGACAAATCCGATATGTGCGACAAATAGCACGATTGACAATAAGACGCTCAATATGCCGAATACTATCGTAAATATCGTCTTGAACAAACCGCCTATCAGACTTCTTCTCTTTCTGCGGGGTTTCTCTTTCTCTCTTTTCCTATCTCTATCGTCGTAGTCGTCGCGATCTCTCGCTCTGTCACGATCACGCTCGCGATAGCCGTCGCGGTAACCTTCTCGATATTCGTCACGGTAATTATCACGGTAATCGTCGCGATAATCCGAACGCCTTCTAAGTGCTCTTCTATCGTCGCTTCTTACGCTATCGGCTACGTCCTCGGGGAAACCGAATTCGCGCAAGACTTCTTTCTCTGTCAAGCCGTCTTCGATTTTATCTCGATACATTTCTTCGTAGTATTTGAGAATCTCTTTGCGCTCGTCTTTTGACTCGCCTTGCGCAATCAATTCTCTATCCAACTGTTTGAACCAACTTCGCTTATTCATTTCTCCATCCTCCTTACTTCCTTAAAAAGCGGTAAATCTCCATCATTTGCTCCATATCCAAACAAAACTCTCTGAGTTTTGCCCTTCCTCTATCCGTTATTTTATAGTATTTCCTAAGTCTTCCGCCATATAATCTGTTGCGGACGACAATGCACTTTGAACTCTCCAAACGTTTAAGTATCGGGTACAAAGTCGATTCGGATATTTCGATGTATGGCGAAAGCTGCCCTATTATCGCGTATCCGTACGACTCTTCGTCGCGGATAGCCGCTAATACGCATCCTTCCAAAAGTCCCTTTTTAAGTTGAGAATCCATCGCTCACCTCAATACCCTTTATTACATAATACTATACATTGCATAGTATTGTTTGTCAAGAGTTTTTTTTGCAAAAAAATCTAATAATTTTACAAAATTTTTTCGTCGCCAAATACTGATAAAATATTTAAAATATATAAAGAAAATAAGAGGATAATTTTGCTAGGCAAATAGCCTTTGTACAAATTTATAATAAAAATATTCAAAAACGTTTGACAATCCACAAACTTTTATATATTATTAGTAGTGCAATGTTAAGCGGTTATGGCGGAATAGGCAGACGCGTACGTTTGAGGGGCGTATGGGAGACCGTTCGGGTTCAAGTCCCGATAACCGCACCAAAGAAAAAGACGATTGAAAATCGTCTTTTTTTATTTCTCTAGATAAATTAAAAGCATTTGGGGATTTATTCGTTTTGTTTTGTTTACAAGTCTATANCCCAAATTCATATAAAATTTAGTAAGATACTTTTCTTGAAATATCGTTTCCACTTCCCAATCTTTCTCNCCGTGTATTTTTTCCGCTTTCTTTATAGCCGAATATGCGTATCGATTGCGTCTATACTCCGGCATAATGAAAATTTGAGCAAGTTGTTTTTTCTCNCCCGTTTTCGGGTCGACTACTCTTAANACTCCTACATTTTGGTCTTTTACCTTTATGAAATAATGATAAGTGTTGGGATCTTCGAATCTCGATTTTACTTTGTCAATCGTCTCGTTCGCCGGCGACGTGTCGTAGTCCCCATACTTNCTCAATANATCTGCAAACGCAAACTTTTGCATTTCCCATATTTCTTTCGCTTTGCTTGCGCTCGTTCTTGAAAGTTCGACGGGGACTTCTTTGTTGGAATAAGTATGATTCGACGAAACGTTTTCGCCCATTGAGTTGGAAATACCCACTAATTTGCGCGNTGAATTGTCATACTTTCCCCATTGACTGTNTCTCCGCTGCTTTTTCATAATAATAGCATTGCCTATTATCATAATGACCAAACTCAAAACTCCAAATCCGAATAATAATCCGCCTGCGAGGAATTTATTCAAGTTGAACATNACNACNCCGATAGTTGGAAGAAGTAAAAACAAAACTAAGCATATTATATAAAACCATGCTATATTAGGAATNCGCTTACNCTCTATTTCCTCTAGCGGGATAACTATNGAATCATTTTTTCTCTCTTTTAATGCGCCCGATACCGGATCTATCAAGTTTTCGGGGGCGTCTTTTGCAACGCGTTCNTTATGTTCTTTGTAAATTTCCTTTGCCACAGACGCCGCGTCTTTAATCTGAAATACTCTCGTTCCAATCCCGCCGACTATAACNCTAATAATTATCAAAGCTACGCCCAATTTCGATAATATTCCGCCTNTATATCTATCNTCTTTCAAACCGAACTGACCTATAAAACATAATACTATTCCTATAATAACTAATAGAGCAACAGTTATTCCCAATTTCTTTCTGAAATTATCTTTGTCCATATTTACAAGTTCCGTTTCCTCTGTTTGTCGCCATTTTGATTATTATAACATATACTTTAACCAATGGCAAGTATGTTGCTCGGAGCAAGTATATCAAATATATTGCCAAATTTGATAATTTTTGATATTATTTAAGCAAAATAACAATAGAGGGAGTAAAATATGACTTATTTGATGTCTGTGACGTTTTCGGAAATATTGACTACCGTGAGCAACTGGCTTGTGACGGAAGGCTTGAAAATTGTCATCGCTTTGATTGTNTTCTTTNTCTACTGCGCGATTGTCAAATCCATTTGCAAAAAAATCAACAAGAGATTGGAAAAGAAACACGTTGACGAAACGCTGAGAAAAGTATCTATACCTTGGCTTAGACGTATACTTGTATTTATAGGCTTTGCGTGCGTACTCGCCTATCTCGGTATCGAAACTTCGTCAATTGCNGCGGCTATTACGTCGGTCGGCTTGACAATNGGTCTTGCTTTGCANGGCTCGCTGTCCAACTTTGCAGGCGGCGTAATCATAATCATAATGCGNCCGTACAAAATCGGCGACTTTATAGAATGCGACGGCAACAGCGGNACGGTCGAAGACATTAAACTCTTNTACACTTACCTACGCACNAGCGACAACAAAGTTATCGTCATCCCCAACGGCGTCGCCGGCAACAGTACTGTAATCAATTACAGCGTAAAAGACACGAGAAGAAACGACCTNGTGTTCAGCATTTCATACGACTGCGACTTTGAAAAGGCAAAGGAACTNATCAAGGAATGTATGGATAAGAATGAAATTATTCTCAAAGACCCCGCGCCGTTTATAAACATCAAGGCGCATTCGTCAAATTCCATTGATATTCTTGCAAGATATTACACCAAAAGCGACGACTATTGGACGGCTCATTGGTATATGTTGGAAGCAGTCAAGAANACTTTCGACGAAAACGGAATTTGCATTCCNTATCCTCAACTCGACGTGCACGTCAAGAATGACGTCAAAGTCGAAGAGACAAAAGAAACNTCCGATAAATAGTANGATTTATTGGATTTCTCCACTACTGTTGNAATAAAGAAATACGGCAAAANGTTGCCGTATTTTTATTTGNGATTTTATACCATATTNTCCATANAATTTTNTTTCGANNATTTTACTTNTCCAGCCACTGCAATATCCACTCTACTTGGCTTTCCAANGACCCTATATCGCCNTCGTTGACAATTACNAAATCGGCTACGCTTTCCATCTCCTCGTCGCTCATCTGCTTTGANATTACAGATAAGACGTAATCTTCGTCACATTTATTTCTGCTCATCACGCGTTCAATTCGAGTAGATTTTTGACTCTTGACATAAATTATCTCGTCNAAATAATNNTTCATATCAATATCAAAAGCGGACACTTCGACAAATANTTTGNCGTCGCTTTCTTTATAGATTTTGTCAATCTCGTCAAAGACCAACGGATGAGCCAAAGAATTCAACTCGCGCAACTTCTCTTTATCTGCAAAGACAATTTCTCCAAGCGACTTTTTGTCTATCNTTCCGTCTTTTACCGCGCCGAATTTATCTTGAATTTGCTCGATATACCTAGGNAATTCGCATATTNGCCTATATATCTCGTCGCAATCGCATACNCTTTCGCCNTAANNNGNNAAAANCGAAAGCACGCTGCTCTTTCCGCTGCCTATACCGCCGATAATNGCGATTTTCATTATTTNGCCTCCAACCAACTATTACCNGCGCTACACTCGGCAATAAGTTTGACGTCAAAGTCNGNNGTGATNTTTTCCATACTNTCGACAAGCAATTTCTTGACCTTTTCACACTCGTCAAGCGGCGTGTCTATTATCAATTCNTCGTGGACTTGCATAATNAGTTTTGCCTTGAATCCGCCNTCTTTGAGCGCCTTGTGAACTCTGAGCATAGCCACTTTTATTATNTCGCTCGCGCTTCCTTGCAGCGGCATATTCATAGCGACGCGCTCGCCGAAACTACGCAAATTNTAGTTGGAAGATTTGAGTTCGGGTATCTCTCTNCTTCTATTCATATAGGTGGTGACGTAGCCTTTTTCTTTGGCAANCTCTACGCATTTGTCCATATATTCTTTGACTTTGGGATAGGTCGCAAAATAGCCCGCGATAAAGTCTCTCGCCTTGTATACCGGTATACCCAAATCTTCGGAAAGNCCAAAGTCGCTTATGCCGTAAATTATACCGAAATTGACTGCTTTCGCTTGCCTACGCATATCCGCAGTGACCATATCGAGCGGTATACCGAAGACTTTCGATGCGGTCGTCGAGTGAATATCCACGTTGTTGTTGAAAGCGTGTATCATAGTTTCGTCACCGCTGAACTGNGCCATTAGTCGCAACTCGATTTGCGAATAGTCGGNGCATACCAATGTATTGCCCTCGCTCGCAATGAACATCTTGCGAATTTGCTTGCCTTCTGCCTTTCTTATTGGNATATTTTGCAAATTCGGCTCGGTCGACGACAGTCTGCCCGTCGCCGTAACCGTCTGCTTGAAAATCGTGTGTATCTTTTGCTTGCTGTCGATAAGCGGCAACATTCCGTCCAAATAGGTTGATTTCAACTTGGAAAGNTCCCTTTGGCGTAANATAAGAGGTACGATTGGATGCTGATTTTTTATCGAATTGAGTACCTCAACGTTGGTAGAATACCCCGTCTTGGTCTTNTTNCCGCTCTTCAATCCCAAATCTTCNAANAGTACGCNNGCAAGTTGCTTGGTCGAATTNACGTTGAACGGCTTGCCCGCAAGTTCTACAATCTCCCTNATCAGCGAGTCGAGTTCCTTAGAATATTTGTCGCTCAAATCTTTGAGTATCTCCAAATCTATTCTAAATCCCTCTCTTTCCATATCGAAAAGCACGTCGACTAGCGGCAATTCAAGATTGTAATATAAGTCTTCAAGACCTCTTTCTTGCATTTCCTTGTCCAAAATGCCGTCGATATAGGCNATCAACGCGCTTTCTTCTCCCTCTGGTAGATTGTACGCATTGAACAATTCTTGCTCTGACTTATAATTCCTGTTGGCGTCAATCAAGTATGCTTTGAGCAGTACGTCATTCTTAACNCCGACGAGCGAAATATCGTCTTTGGCAAGGACGTGAAGATTGTTCTTGTAGTCAAAACACGTCTTGATTATATTCTTACTCTCGAAAATCGGNTTGCAAGCGTCGAGAAAATCGCCGTAACTTATGCCTTCGCCCAAAAGATTGTCGGCAATCACTATNTTGTANCATTCGTCGTCAACGGCAAAAGTAATGCGCCCAGACAAGGAAAATGCAAATTTTCCGCACANAATTATCTTGGACAACACTTCGCCAAGAGAATCCAAACTNTCAACGTCGATAGCCGTAGGGATATTGACTTCNGTCTTGATTGCCTCTTCTTGCGAATCGAAATTCATTCTATCGANGATTTTGGTAAGTTCGAGTTTTTTGAGAAGAGCCTTGACCTCGCTTGAAAATACGCTATTCAACTTGGCTCTATCGAGGTTGTCAAATTCTATNGGCGAATTGACGTTTATCGTCGCCAAATCGTAAGAAAGATAAGCCATTTCCTTGTTTTGAGCGAGTTTTTCTTGCAATTTGCCTTTGATTTCGTCGATATGCTCGTATACTCCGTCCAAAGTCTCNTACTTNGCAAGCAAGTCGCGAGCGGTCTTTTCGCCTACTCCCGCAACGCCGGGGATATTATCAGACGAGTCGCCCATCAAAGATTTGAGATCGATTATCTGCGACGGAACAAGTCCCTCGCTCTTTAGCATAGCCTCGTCGTAATAGGCAATCTCTGTAATACCCTTCTTCGTCAAAAGTACGGTCGTAGTGTCGTCAATAAGTTGTAAAGAGTCTTTATCTCCCGTGACGATAAAAGTCTGAGTATTGAATTTTTTGGCAAGCGTACCGATAATGTCGTCCGCCTCGTAGCCGTCCATCTCCAAAATAGGAATTTGCATCGCGCTCAAAATCTCTTTGAGAGGAGCGAGCTGACTTGCAAGTTCGTGAGGCATAGGCTTTCGAGTGGCCTTGTAGCCNTCGTACATNGACTTTCTAAACGTTGGCGCTTTTCTNTCAAAAGTGGCTATTACGTGCGTCGGCTTATAGGTGTCGATTATCTTTATAAGCATATTCATATACCCGAAAATCGCTCCTGTATACTTACCGTCGTGATTTGTAAGATTTGGCAAAGCGTAGTACGCCCTATTTATCAAACTGTTGGAATCCAAAAGAATAAGTCTGTCCATATATACCTCATATATTATTATATCTTATAAGTAAATTAAATTCAATTATAATTTGCAAAAGTTTTTGCATATAAATATAGTAATCAAAGCGCGCGCGTTACTTGGATAGAAAAATTATGGATAAATTATAAAGAATATGGATAATTTTACATTTTCCGCTATAATTCGCGTGCGTTTTTGAAATATATATGTTATAATGTCGATAATATGTTTGCATCAATACTTTTATTGCTAGGAGGATTGGGAACTTTCCTCATCGGTCTTAAAATGATGGGCGATAATCTGCAAAATATTGCAGGCGACCGTCTTAAACTACTTTTCAACAAAGTCAGCAACAATAAATTTATGGGTATCACCACCGGCGCAGGTATTACAGCCGTAATTCAGTCGTCTTCCGCGACGACCGTAATGATAGTCGGTTTTGTAAACGCAGGTATGATGACGCTCAAACAAGCGACAAGCATTATTATGGGCGCAAACATAGGTACTACGATAACCGCGCAAATCACGGCGTTGCAAAGTTTGCCGATTACCCCGTTCCTTACGGCTTTGGCGTGCGTAGGCGCTTTTATGGCAATGTTCGGCAAGGACAAAATCGCGAAAGCAGGTATGCTTATCAGCGGTATCGGTATTATCTTCGTGGGCATGAAATTTATGAGTTCGTCTATGGACGAAATAAGCAAAAGTCAAGCCGTGATAGATATGCTTTCTTCCGTGAAGAATCCATTCTTGCTTATGCTCATAGGTTTGGTATTCACGGCAATCTTCCAATCTTCGGCGGCTACAACCTCGATATTGATTACGCTCTGCTCCGTAGACTTAGAGACCGGAGGGCAACTGATGACCTTGCAAAGCGCAATATTCGTCACCTTGGGTATCAATATCGGTACTTGCGTTACTGCCATGCTCGCCTCGATTGGAGCAAATACCAATGCAAAACGCGCGTCGGTAATACACTTGCTTTTCAACGTATTCGGTACGGCAATATTTATGATATTTATCTTTGTCGCTCCCCTTATCAATGAAAAACTTGCAATGCACTATTGGCTTGCCAAAGCGTTCCCAAACGTTGTCAGCACGCAAATTGCAATGTTCCATACGATATTCAATATACTTGCGACGGTAATTCTTCTCCCATTTACAGGCGGACTTACTAAGTTGGCAACCCTACTTGTACGCGATAAGAAGAATACGCAAGAGGGCGAAAATGAAAGCGAAAAATTCGAATATATCGACGAAAGAATACTTAGATCTCCTGCAATCTCTCTTATGATGTTGAGAAAAGAATTGTTGTCTATGGCTTTTCTTGCAAAGACCAACTTCGACTTGTCCGTTGAAATTTTGTCTACTCTCAACTTCGATAAAGCCGAAGAATTTGCGGAGAGAGAAAAACGAATTGATATGCTCAACAAAAAGCTTACCAAATTCGCCGTCAAAATTTCCGCGAAAGACATTTCATATAAAGAAGAAAAGGAAATCGCATCTTTCTATCACGTAATTTCGGATATAGAGAGAGTCGGCGACTACGCGGAAAATATCTGCGAATCGGCGCAAGAACTCGTCGACAACTCGCTCAACTTCTCCACTACCGCTATCGATGAAATAATGATGATGAAAGGCGCAATCGATAAGTTGTATGAATACGTAATGCTCGGCTTCGAACAAAAGAGTTTGGCGGTAATCGACGAAGTAAACGGCTATGAAGATTTGGTCGACACTTACGAGGAGGACCTCTCCAAGAATCATATCGTGAGATTGCACAACAATGAGTGCAGCGCGGAAAGCGGCGGTATTTTCCTCTCTATCATAAGCAATATGGAAAGAATAGCCGACCACTTCCGCAACGTCTTTAAGAGTATGTCTACGTACGTTACTCCGATAAAGACCAAAGCCAATATCAAGGAAGAAACTCCCCTTGTAGACGCTAAAAACAATGATAACGTGAGAATTTTACCGCCGGCAAACGCGAAAAGCGAAGTCGTTCAAGATAAAGAAGTTAAAGAAGTTACTTCAAAAGTCAGCACGAATAACAAACATAAAAAATGATATATTGATATTTAATAAAGAAACGGCAAGATTAAACTTGCCGTTTTTGTTTTCAATTTATCCTGATGACTTGAATTCCCTAATTCTTCTTAGCGTCGTTCTTTACGTCGTCTAGTTTATTGTAATTGGCTAAATCGTCGTAAGAATTCGTAGCAATACCTACGTTAAGAAATCTTGAAATGTCGTACGCGCGCCAAGGCACTTCGTCCTTTGGCGGATGTACTATAAATGTCATTTTCTCTTTTGTCGTGGGATGAGTGAACTTGATTTGAGTCGCCCAAAGACCGAGATTGTGCTTGAACGTCGCGGGATTTGCGCCGTACTTGCTATCTCCGAAAAGCGGAAGTCCTTGCGACGCCATTTGCACTCTTATTTGATGCGAACGCCCCGTCTGTAAATCTATTTTGAATAGGCTAAAGCCGTTGACTTCTTGAATAAATGAATAATCAAGTTCGGCAAGTTTTGCGCCGTCAGTAGCCTGCGGAACTATTTGCACGAGATTTTTTGCCTGATTCTTTTTGAGATAGTGCTTTAAATGCGCGTTTCTCTCTTTTGGAATACCGCAAGATACGCAGAGATATTGCTTTTCAAATTCGTGATTTTTGATTTGCTCGCTTAGTCTTGCCGCCGCTTTTGAAGTACGCGCGAATACCATTACTCCGCCCGTAGGTCTGTCAAGTCTATGTACAAGTCCGACGTACGCGTCGCCCTCTTTGTTGTACTTGTCTACTATGTACTCTTTGACAAGCGTCAACATATCCTTATCGTTGGATGAATCGGATTGCGACGGTATATTGCAAGGCTTGACAACAACTATAACGTGGTTGTCTTCGTAAATAACCGCTAAATCTTTGTATGTAAATTCCTGCGCCATAATGTGTATCTCTCTTTATTTCTTTATTGCGTTTTTGCCTTTCCAAAGTCCGCTACAACCGCACGGCAAGATTATCCCCTCGTCCGTCGGCAAACCTACCTCGTACGCTTCGCTTGCTCCGTTAAAGTCCGCTAGACATAATCTTAAAATATTGTCTATCACTTGCGGTTGAAGTCCCGTCGTATAGGAATTGATAAGGAAAAACAACGGATTGTCGGACAATACTTTCGTACACTCTTTGACCAAATCGAAGATGCAGTCTTCAAGTTTCCACACTTCTCCGTTTGCCCCTCTACCGTACGACGGCGGGTCCATTATAATCGCGTCGTATTTGTTTCCGCGACGGATTTCTCTCGCTATAAACTTCTGACAGTCGTCGACTATGTATCTTATAGCGTCGCTTGGTATACCGCTGAGCGTAGCGTTGGTCTTCGCTCTGTCGACCATTGCTTTCGCCGCGTCAACGTGAGTGACAAACGCGCCCGCTTTTGCGCACGCGACGGTTGCTCCGCCCGTATAGGCAAATAGGTTGAGGACTTTAATCTTCCTCCCGCTGGACTTTATCAAGTCTTGCATAATATCCCAATTCACCGCTTGCTCGGGAAATAGTCCCGTATGCTTAAAACCCATGAGTTTGAGCGAAAAAGTCAGTCCTTTTCTCTCAACGGTAAAATTGTCGGGTACGTTGCCCTTGTACTCCCACCTGCCTCCGCCTTGATTTGAGCGGATATACTTCGCGTTGATAGACTTATTGTTTTCCAAAGGACGGGGACTTTTCCAAATAATCTGAGGGTCGGGACGAAGCAAAACCAACTTGCCCCAACGCTCCAATTTCTGACCGTCACCGGTCGCGATTATTTGATAATCTTTCCACTCGCGCGCTACTTTTATCATTGTACTAAATCTTCGCTACAGTTACGACGATAGTCTCGCCGTTGATGTCAAGTTCCTTCTTGAAGCCGTCGATTGTTCCCTCAATGAGTTCGTCGCACAATACGCCTTCGCAAATACTCTTGTCTTCTTTGAGCACTTGCGCGCACTTGCCTTTGCCCTCAAAAGCCACTTTGATATGGTCTACGACCTCAAAGCCCGCTTCTTTACGCATTGTCTGTATCTTCGAGGTAAGTTCTCTTGCGATACCTGCGTTTATAAGTTCTTCGGTAAGATTTGTATCTATTACTACTGTCATTTGAGCGTCGTTTTCAAGCGCGTAACCGCTCTTGTTGATAGGCGTGATGAGCAAGTCTTCAAGCGACAACTCAACGGTATTTCCGTCTACGTCGAATTTGTATACTCCACCGCCGTTTACACAATCGACAATCTCGCTTGCATTGTCGCAAGTAGAAAGGAATTGTCTTATACCGCCCAACTGCTTGCCGTACTTAGGTCCGAGTGTTTTGAGTTGAGGTTTGAGTTCATAAGTCATAAACTTCGACTTATCGGTCACTATCTCGCAGTGATTTACGTTTATCTCGTCGGCAACGAGGCTCAAAATATTGACGTCGTTGACCTTTTTATCCGTCAAAATATAGAGATTGCCAAGAGGTTGTCTATTCTTTATATTAGCCTTGTTTCTAGCCGATCTGCCGAGTACTACCGCTTGCAATACGAAGTCCATATCCGCCTCTAAGGCTTTGTCTACCATAGACATATCTGCCGTCGGGAAATCGCAAAGATGAACGCTCTCGGGCGCATCCTTGAAGAAATTAACTACCAAGTTTTGATAAATACTTTCGGACATAAACGGCGTATAAGGCGCGGTAATCTTGGCAAGAGTGACAAGCACCTTATAGAGCGTCGTGTAAGCCGCTATCTTGTCGTCGTTCATATCGCTTGCCCAATATCTCTCTCTTCCGCGACGAACGTACCAGTTGGAAAGAATATCCGCGAAGTCTTGAATTGCTCTTGCGCTCTCTGTAATCTTGTAAGTATCAAGACACTTATCTACGTAGTCAACCAACGTATTGAGGTTGGAAAGTATCCATTTGTCCATGTGCGAAAGTTTGCAATCCTTGAGATTGTATTTGCTCGGGTCGTACTTGTCGATATTTGCGTAAAGCACGAAGAATGAATAGGTATTCCAAAGCGTACCCATATACTTTCTCTGACATTCGGACACGTTGTCAGCCGAGAATCTCGATGGCAACCATGGCGCGGAAGACGAATAGAAATACCATCTCACAGCGTCTGCCCCCTGCACGTCAAGCACCGACCACGGGTCTACTACGTTGCCCTTATGCTTGGACATCTTGATTCCGTTCTTGTCGTTGACGTGACCGAGTACTATACAGTTCTTGAACGGCGCTTTATCAAACAAAAGCGTGGATATCGCCAAAAGCGTATAGAACCAACCTCTCGTTTGGTCTACCGCCTCGCTTATGAAATTCGCAGGAAACTGCTCTTCGAATACCTCTTTGTTTTCGAAAGGATAGTGAAGTTGCGCGAACGGCATACTGCCGCTATCGAACCAGCAGTCCATAACTTCGGGCGTGCGTTTCATTTCGTGACCGCATTCGCACTTAATTACAACCTTGTCGATGTAAGGCTTGTGCAATTCTATATCTTCTTTAAGTCCGCCAAGCGTTCTTAATTCCTCTTTGCTTCCTATTACCTTTATCTTGCCGCAGTCGGGACATACCCAAATCGGCAACGGCGTACCCCAGTATCTTTCACGCGATATACCCCAGTCGATGACGTTTTCAAGGAAGTTGCCCATACGACCCGTACCAATCGTAGGAGGCATCCAGTTGACGGTAGCGTTGTTTTTGAGAAGTTTATCTCTCACTTCCGTCATCTTTATAAACCAACTCGATCTTGCGTAATACAAAAGCGGCGTGTCGCATCTCCAACAGAATGGATAACTGTGCTCAAACAAAAGTTCCTTGAACAATAGTCCTCTTTGAGCCAAATCCTTTATGATAAGTTTGTCGCCGTCTTTGACGAATATGCCTTGCAAATCGCCCATTGCAGCGATAAATCTACCTCTATCGTCTACCATTTGCACAAACGGCAAATCGTACTTCTTGCCGACTTTCGCGTCGTCTTCGCCGAATGCGGGCGCGATATGTACGATACCCGTACCGTCAGTCAGCGTTACGTAAGAATCGTTGGTGACGTAATAAGATTTTTTCTTCGTATCGTTGGTATCGTATAGCGGCAAGTATTCTTCATATTCGTAGTCCTTGCCGAGTTTTGTAGAAAGCACTTCGTATTCCTCAAAAAGCGAAGGCGCAAGCGCTTCGGCAAGTACGAAAATTTCCTCGCCCACTTTGATTTCGACGTAATTCTCTTCGCCGTTCATACAAAGAGCGACGTTGGATGGCAATGTCCAAGGCGTGGTCGTCCACGCAAGGAAGTATCCTTCGTTGTTCTTTCTCTTGAATTTGACGAAAACGGACTTTTCCTTTACGTCCTTGTATCCCTGCGCCACTTCGTGGGAAGAAAGCGCCGTTCCGCATCTCGGGCAATATGGAACGATTTTGTGTCCTTTGTATATCAAGCCTTTGTCGGCAATGGTCTTTACCGCCCACCATACGGACTCGATATAGTTGTCGTCGTATGTGATATACGGGTTGTCCATATCCACCCAGTATCCCACTCTGTCGGACATCTTTTCCCACTCGCCTTTGTATTTCCAAACGCTCTCTTTACACTTCTTGATAAAAGGCTCGATACCGTACTTCTCTATTTCAGGTTTGCCGTCGATACCCAAAAGCTTTTCTACTTCGAGTTCTACCGGCAATCCGTGCGTATCCCAACCTGCTTTTCTAGCCACGTAGTAGCCTTTCATAGTCTTGTATCTTGGGATAATATCTTTCATTACACGGGTCAAAATGTGACCGATATGCGGTTTGCCGTTGGCTGTCGGTGGACCGTCATAGAAAGAAAAGGATTCTTTTCCCTTATTCTTTTCTACGCTCTTTTCAAAAATTTTGTTTTGTTTCCAAAATGCGATAACGTCTTTTTCTCTCTCGCAAAAGTTCATTCCGGAATCGACCTTTTTGTACATTTCTGCCTCCTAAATATATACTTATACGTTAAAAAGTTTTCTTGTCTGTTCTTCCTCGCCGTCCTCTTCGACGTTGATTACTACTTCGGCTTTATCAACGACGGTGTTGTCCATCTTCTTGACGGTAATAGCGAGTTTTTCAAAGTTGACTATATCCCCTACTTGCGGAATTCTGCCGAGCGCGTAAGCGATATATCCGCTGAGCGTAACCGTATCGAATTCTTCGTTCTTTTCGTTGGCGTTGAAGAATTCGAAAAATTCTTCGAGGTTGGTATCTCCGAGTACCAAATACTTGTCGTCGGTGAGTTTGACAATCGGCTCGACGATTTCGTCTCTCTCGTCGTAAATCTCGCCTACCAACTGCTCTAAGATATCTTCAAGAGTAACAATACCCATTGTACCGCCAAACTCGTCGGTAACGACCGCGAGGTGCATTTTTGCAATTTGAAGTTTTCTAAGCACGTCGCTGATTTTCATAGTATCGGGAACGTAAATTACGTTTTTGGCAATCAAATGCGTGTATTTGCTTTCGCCGTCGATATACGCCTCGTAGAAGTCTTTCTGGTTGATTACGCCAACGATAGTGTCGATATTGTCTTTGTATACGGGAAGACGGGAATATCCGCTCTCTTTGAATACTTTCATTACTTCGGACATAGAATCTTCTATTTCCACCGCCTCGACGTCTACTCTCGGCGTGAACACGTCTTTGACAATCATATCGTCGAATTCGATTGCCGAACGAATGAGGTCGCCCTCGTATTTATCAAGTCCGCCTTCGGTCTGCGCTTCGTCGACGTAAGTGATAAGTTCCTCGTCCGTAATATTTTCGCTATCCTTCTTCTTGAAGACCTTTGCGATAAGTTTCTGCAAAAGACCCATAAGCCATACGAAAGGATAAAGTATATAATACAAAGCCAAAATAAACGGCGCGGTAAATCTCGCAAAATGCTCTGGACTGCGCTTTGCCATCGACTTTGGCATTACTTCGCCGAAGATAAGCACTACGACCGTAATGACGGCAGTCGACACTGCTCCGGCTGCGTCTTGATTGGATATCAATGCGGAAAACATTATCGTCGCAAGCGTGGTAGCCGTGATGTTGACGATATTGTTGCCAATTAAAATAGTGGAGATTAGAGCGTCAAAATGTTCGCTTAGAAAATATACTTTCGAGTATTTTTTCCTGTCTGTTTGCACGAGGTTTTTAAGTCTGATTCTGTTGAGAGAGGAAAAAGCCGTCTCGGTAGAAGAAAAGAACCCCGATAAAAAAATGAGAATGACTATTGAGACTATATAGCCTGTCAATCGCGATACTCCGAAGTCAGACAATGCGGACAATAACGGAACAACCATAGTGTGTAAAAATCTCCTTTTATAAATAAAATATTTAATTTATTATAATACACTAAATTATTTTTGTAAAGTGATATAGAGAATTATTCACAAATTTCGCATATTTTTGCTCAATATACGAAAGTTTTCTCGACTGCGCAGATTTTACTTAAAAAAGGACCGATTTCTCAGTCCTTTGATTTGTTGATTAATCCGCTTCATTGAATCAGCCTGTATCCTATGCCTCCCTGCTCTGCGTATGCCGAATAGACGGTATATTGAACCTTAGAAGGTGAAGATTTCATCAGTTTTGACAGCATAAGCGGCGATATGTTGTTGATTTTCAGCGCAATTCCGCAAGAATGCGTGATACTTCGCGGCGCGTTGATGATAGCGCAAGACACGCCTCGGCTAGCCAAGTAACTTCGCATTGTCAAAGCGTCGTTGCGGGAGCGAAAAACTATTACAAGATAATTCATGGCTTTCTCCTTGGTATTTATGTACCTCGCTCCTAATATAATATACTAAATAAAAATNTAAATTGTGAGGGAAAAATGATATATTTAGACAATGCCGCAACTTCTAGATTCAAACCGCGTAGAATGTTTGACGAAATCTTCAAGCAACTTTCCTATTCTGCCAACCCCGGACGCGGCGGCCACAACGATGCGATAGACACTGCAATCAAGATTTACGACGTAAGACAGACTCTCAAAGGACTGCTTTCCTGCGATGACAAATACGAATTGATATTCACCCAAAACTGTACCGAAGCTTGCAATCTTGCCATAATTGGATATTTGCTAAACTTCAAAAATCAACCCATAGACGTAATTTTTACGTCCAACGAGCATAATTCCGTCGCTCGCCCTCTGTATTATCTAAAAGAAGTGTTGGGCGTAAATCTCATTGAAATCACGCCTGACGAAAACGGGACAATTTCCCCTATCGCAGTCGCCAACGCAGTCACGAAAGACACGAAACTCATCTGCGCAAATCATATTTCCAACGTCACCGGCACGCCTACCGACGTCTTCCAAATAGGCAAAATCGCTAAAAAGCGCGGCATACCTTTCTTTGTCGACGGCGCGCAATCGCTTGGTCACGTGGCTATCAACGTCCCGGACAACAATATCGACTTCCTCGCCGCCGCAGGTCACAAGGGATTGCACGGCTCGCAAGGCACTGGATTTTTGCTTTTCAATACAGAATACAAACTCTTCCCCATTNGATTTGGCGGAACCGGTACGCACAGCGAGAGCCTTGCTCAGCCGACTATGCCGCCCGACGCGTACGAATCCGGTACGCTCAACAGCGCGGGAATTATCGGTCTTGGCGCAAGCGCGGAATGGACGTACCAAAACCTTGCGAAAATAAGTCTAAACACTCGCTATTTGACAAGCGAATTGCTCTACGGTCTTAAACAAATCAAAAACGTAAAACTCTACTCCTCGCAAAANACGGGCGTNGTGTCTTTCAATTTCAAAGACTANCCCTCGACCGACGTNGGCGACTATCTCAACGAAAGAGATATTGCCGTAAGGTGCGGACTNCACTGCGCTCCGCTGATTCATACGAGATTGGGCACGTTGGAGAGNGGNACGGTGCGAGTAAGCGTAGGATACAACAANTCGATAGGCGATATTCATACTCTTCTGAAATATATCGACCTACTCAACAAGTAACCGNAAAAAAAATTTCTACATACAATATTTATGAGGTGAATTTATGGATATGGACTTTGCAAAGATTATGCAAATGATGAANGGCNGTGGCGGCGGCAAAAACGATATGTCTATGATTATGCAACTACTTCCCCAACTTATGAATAGCAACAATCAAAATCGCCCTGCTCAGCCCGCGCAAATCAACCTCAATCCCGAGGAAGTTAATAAGACTATCAACAAACTTTATAATGATAACGATTAAAGGAAATTTATGAAAAAAAACAATTTTATACCTAGACAAAATAATGTAAANAACAANATTTTTAATAATAATACCGATTTTAACNCTTTTGCAAATATGGGCAATANCAATCAATCTACGGGGCAAGGCTCGCTTGAAGAAGAACTCAACAAGTACTCGCACATGTCCGAAGAACGTCTTATGCAAGAGATGTTTGCCNTAGTGGACAANGGCAGAAAAAACGGTACGNTGGACAATGAAAAACTTGAAGCGTTTTTNAACTCGGCAAGNTGTATGCTCTCGGGCGAGCAAATAACGAAACTAAGATATCTAATCGACATGGCAAAAAACAGTTGATTTATTCATAAATTTTCATCTAGAAGAGCGCGATATATCTTCTGCCTCGTATCNTTTAGACTTTGCGAGTATACGTCGCGCTCTTCGCGAGGCTGTTCTATGACCTCGCTTGCGAGAATATTNACCGCGNTTCCCTCTACTCGATTTAATACGATTACTCTATCCGCCATGGCAAGCGCCTCTTCCACGTCGTGAGTGACAAAGACAACCGTCTTGTCTTTTATCANCGGAGTTAAGATATCGAGTATTTGTTTTTTAAGTTTTATATCAAGTCCCTTAAACGGCTCGTCCATCAACATAATATCGCTGTCTACTGCTAGCGCTCTTGCCAAGGCGACGCGACTTGCCTGTCCTCCGCTTATATATCTAGGANAAGAGTTGACGCAATCGGCAAGTTGCATTTTCTCTATCACTTGATTTACTTTCAACGCTTTNTGCTCTTTGCTCAACGTATTGGGCAAGACGTACTCTATATTCTTTGNCACCGTCATTGACGGAATCAATCTCGGTTGTTGAAAGACGTAAGAAATNGATTTTGAGAGCAAATCNCTATTCCCGTTTTGTCCATAAGAAATTTGACCTTCGAATTTGAGTTGTCCGCTGATACAGTTGAGAAGCGTNGTCTTTCCGCAACCGGACGCGCCCATTATACAAACGACTTGACCAATGGGTATATCAAGATTGAAATTATCAAATATCGNTTTGTCGCCNTAGGCAAAATTCAGTCCGCAAATTTTCATCTTCCCTTCACCGCCTTTTTCTCAATNAAGACNACNATACCCTCGAAAATACCGCCCAAAANTATTGCNACNACGGTCCAAGCAAGCAAGGTNGCCGTGTCGAGATTTATCTTTGCAAGTTGCATATACACGCCGATACTATTCGCCGTCTGCGCCAACACTTCCGCGGCAATGACAAGTTTGAGATTTAGACCGATTGAACTCTTGATTCCCGTCAATGCCATGGGCAAGGTCTGAGGTAGATACATCTTGAAAATTTGNTTGTATTTGCTGACCNTATAGACCTTTGACATCTCTATCAAATCCTTATCTACCGCGTGGATAGCGTCACAAAAACTCGTATAAAGCATTGGAAAGATAACGCAAAACGCTACAAGTATCGTAGATTGAAACGANTTGAACCAAATTAGCGCAAGCAAGATTATCGACATAGTCGGCATTATTCTAATAAGCAANACGATAGGNGAAAGCGCGCGCCTNAGATGNGGNCACATCTTGGTGAGTATTGCAAATATCATTGCNAATACAAACGCAAGCAGATACGCAAGCGCCGCCCTACCCAAAGTNCCAAACAANGCCTTGTAAAAACTACTTTNCGCAAACAGCGAAAAGAACTCTTTAANNACGTTGGGNACGGACGGAACAAGCATCTCCACNCCGACNACTTTGCTNACAATCGCATAGATAANGACGACNGCGAGCAATGTCGCAATCGGTANAGATAGATTNAGTATTGANTATAGTNGTTNTTTACTAATCTTATCTTTCATTNNTATANTTAGCCTAATNNANCNTTGATTTGNNTTTACCCANATTNTCCATANATTTTACTGTNATTTTGCATANTANAAATNATCGTCNGGNANTNNNNCGCCGATAGCTTTTGCATTTATCGCCATTACCGCTTGAAGCGTCGTTTCGTAATATNCCCTTCCGCTTTCCATAGNTACNGTGTTTATATTACACCTAGCGATTACGTCTTTATTCAAGTTGCCTTGCAAGGACGTTTGCGGATAAATAGCCTTAATATTATTCTCGGCAAGAGACGCGTCTTTAAGCAATGCTTCTTGATTTTTTTCGAACTCTTTGAGCAATTTCTCTACGAATTTNCTATCCTCGCATACGCTTGACTTTGCTATCAATACCGCTTGCGCNTAGCCNNTAACGTCNTCTTNNCTGTATTCNGACCACAACTTTTGCAAGTCGAAGACCTCNTACAAGCCATTGCTTATACCGGTCTGCACGTCAGGNTCNGCGGCTACTCCGTANACCTCTTCACCGTTTTGTTTNGCCAACAATAATTGAGAATTGANTTCGCTACCGCTTGCGCAGTATTTGATAGTGACAATACCCTCTTGAGCCTTTTCTCCTACGCTGAACNTGATGCTTTTATCTTTNAAAAGAGTNTTGAAAATCATATCCGGTACGCTTCCTTGACCTATCGAATAGACAAGTTTTCCCNCTAGTCCGTCAACATTCTCGATTTTGCTATCTTGCGNAGAGGTCACAAATAGATTGCCGTTNGTNACTACGGCAAGTATTTTTATATCCGCCCCTTCATTGTATATCTTAGCCGCGAGATTGGCGGGTACNATAGCCAAATCGCTTTGCAANGCTTCCGCGCCNATATTAGATGCNGGNANGATTTTCTTATTCAACGTNNAAATCGTATCGCTTGTCGATACTTTGTCGCCAAGACAGGCGATTGCAAGCGCGGGCGCTCCGTCGGGCGCAACCAAAGTATACCCTTCCTCATCCTTATTGCANGCCGAAAACGCTACTATTCCCAACGTAAGGACAATTACCAACACAAAAGTTAAGACTCTTTTGCTTTTCATATATTTATCTCCTTATAAATGAATTTAGATTCCTTCCTATTCTTCCACCTCAAAAGAAGTGANNGCNGATTTGACNTACACNTCGTTGAGTTTGCCAAGCTTTCCGCTGAGAGCGGATATTTGCTCATTNGTNCCTTTGACAATTACGCTAATCGTGCTAATNCCCGTTTCCTTGTCNGGCACTCCCATTCTNCCAATGACTATGTCNCTGAACGAGGAAAGCAAGTTCTGTATAGCCAAAGCCGTNTCNTTGTCTTTTTTAAGTACGATACCNATTACGCCTATTCTCTTCATAAAACTCCTTTGAGCGTACGGNGGAAGAAAAAACTCCGCAAAAATGCGGAGTATAAGTCAAAATATTAAGCCTTTCTTACTCTCCGATTTCTCATTGATTTAGATTTTTATCTTTTCCGAAACGGCGAGAAGTATCACCGATTAGGAATTCTTTATATCATTATAGTCTTTCTATGCAGATTTGTCAATAATCAATAACCGAAAATCTGCATTGCTCTTTGTACGCATTTGTCCATAGAATAATCGGAAATTCTATCCTCTACNATATTCTCTTTCAAAGGCGTAAATCCCCTTTCGTGGATAGTAACAGTCCATTCCAAATTGCCGCTCGAATCCTTTGTNGGNATGAAGTATCTNCCGTTGGTGACGTACAGAGACTGACCGTTGCTAAGCGTNAACACTCTTTGCGCAACGCCNTTNCCGTAGGTCGTCGTACCTACGATTTGCGTACCGTTGTAATANTGCAACGCGCCTATCAAGCCTTCGGATGCGGAAGCCGTACCGTCGTTGGTCAACACTACTATATCAAAGTCTTTTATCTTCTTGCTCAAAGGATACGCGTCAGGCAAAATATTGAAGTAATTTTCCGCGCTNGACGNGANNATNTCNGACTCNTCTTTGCCGTANCCNACNTTGCTAATCAAGTTCATAATAGGCAACNCANCTAGNNGTTGGATTNTNGAGCAAANANTGAGCGATATATTGAAGNCTNGTCAATTCNCCGCCTCCGTTGTCGCGCAAATCAAGTATCAATTTCTTTTTATTATCGCGGACAAACTGCTCGATACANTCNACAAAGTCAGCGTCNGTATCGCGGTCAAANGAAGTGTATTTGATAATACCTACGTCGCCTTCATAGTNGTAATAGTACGCGCCTTTCATGGNATCTTCATAGGTCTTTCTAATCTCAAAAGCGTAATANCCGTCGGNATAAANATCNNNNCCNTTTTCATNNNTACCGNNATATTTNTTGACNATATACACCAATTCTTCNAAGTCNGCNNATNNATTGAGNACNGCNCTAAAATTNGTNGAACTCATNTTTTCTACCCTTTGGGTAGCNTACTTTTNNTTNCCNTCCNNGTCNNTGNANTTGTAGCCTACGCTGANNATCTTGTCNCCCTCTCNCATNNTNACGTTNNNNTCGGNNTCGAAAGNNTCATNNNGTTTNNTCTNANCATCGTNNNTGNNNTCNTATNTNTTTATCGCTCTTGCNCTATAAGCCGGCATATTCGGCGCAACNAAAGANATTATTTGCTCGTTGTATAAAGAACTTGTAATNTGAATNCCGATTGANCCNGACGTAGANGTCGCGCCGTCGCTCGCCGCNATACCCGAAAATGCGTCCAATGAACCTGCAAAATACGCAGCAGCCATTTCTTGGAAAGATTCCCACGAAATGTCCTTNTAATAATACTTCTTAATGTATTCGTACACTTCAATCATCAACGGCATATCTTCATTGATTCCCGTATTGCGTCCCACCACAATACCTGCGACAAAACCGCACACGGAAAACACTATGACTATCGCCGTAATAATAGCTATTATCTTGACAGACATCTTGCCGTTTTTCTTTTCTTTGACCATTGCAGTAGGTTCGTCTGCAAAAATATCCTTCAATCTATCGTCCAAATTACACCTCTTTGCCGATATGCAATCTCTTGCAAATCACGTTTTCTTATAGTTTACGCGAGATAATTCTCTCGCAATCTTTATCGTAATAAAAGCGCTTTGCGCCTATTCCCTCTTGATACGCGAAACANACTTGCTTGCCTACGTATACGTCGCTCAGCGGCTTGTCGACTTCATATTCCTNACCTTCGATTGTAGCAAAATAACAATCGNCTTTCTTTCCCAAAACGTCCATATAAATCGAGTATCCGCAAAGTATTGCGCTTTCGATATTTATCGGACGCGTCGACATCTCTTCAAGAGAACAATTTNTACTNCANTNGCCTTTCGCNACNACGGNNATATTNTCCNTGCNGAATCTCCTNGCAAATNCTANATCTTGNGTCGCNATAATCNCGCTNTTGCCTATTATTGCNTCTTGCAATANNTCCGCTATCTTATTTTGTTCCTCGACTTGCAAGTCNTTCCATACGTCGTCGACTATATAAAGCCGTCTATCTACACAAAATAATCTCGCAAGCAAGAGTTTTGCCTTGTCAAAATCGCTCAAACCGTCGACTNTNTCGTCTTTGTTTAAAGAAAAGGTCTCTTCAACGCCCTTGACTCTATCAATAATACTCGCGTCGTCGTATTGCCTAAGTCGCATTGGATATTCCAAAGTATCCTTGACGCNCTTTCCTTTNCNNATTGANGAAAANTCAAAGGTAAAGCCTATATCNCTATCCTTGAAGTCAATCTCGCTCAANNTCTTGCCGTCAAGCAGAATATCGCCCGANCAATCTTCAAGTCCTGCGATTGTACGCAAAATCAAAGTCTTGCCGCNNCCCTCTCTTCCATATANGGTCANNANTTCNCCGCTCNCAATTGAAAGACAAATACCGTCTATCGAAAATTCNCTCCCTATATATGCGGTATTTACGCTATCTAGCGTGAGAAGTCTTTGCGTCATATTTATATTATATTACTAATTATGTCTAATTACAAGTAAAATATAGCAATCGACANATTGAACAANGTTCANAACANTGTTCAATANTNAATCNCCGATAAATTCAAGCAAAATGGAATAACTTTGGATATAATTTTTGCATTTTGGCGAAAAATTNGTGAATTTGTTCGAGTATTTATCATANACNCCGCAAGTCAAAAAACCGCCNGCGCTTGCGCCCTCNATTGCAAGAGGNATATCCTCGAAGACCATACATTCGCTCGGCTTGACGCCAATCNTCTCCGCNGCNTTGANATAGATATCGGGAAATCCTTTGCCCCTAGATACNTCCTCGCCCGTGATNAGCGGACACNCTATACCCAACTTATTNAANGATAAACCGTTGTTGTCAAGNCATTGTTCNGCGCTCTCTCTNAAAAGCGTCGTTGCAAACGCTATTTTTACGNCTTTGGANAGCAACTTGCGAATAAATTCGTATGCGCCGTCTTTCAATTTNATNTTATGGCGATACTCTTCCTTTACCATTTCTATCCATCTATTTTTGATTTGTTCGGTAGAAAGAGGGAGATTGTAACGCNTCTTTGTATACAANGCCGATTCCTCAAAGTGCATTTGNTTAACCGCGTCGGTATAATCTTCGGTGACGNTAATACCGTTTTCGGCAAGAAAATCATTGTCAACTTTTTGCCATACCCACATAGAATCCAGCAACGTTCCGTCGAGGTCGAATATTACGCCGTTAATTTTTTCGCCAAACAGTTTTACCATAAATCACCCTTACAATATATTATGAGCGTAATTGAGCCANCTGAAAACAGATGGCTCATAACTNTTAATGATTGAATACAATTAAATTATATACTTGTTTTGCTTTTGAGGAGCGTTTGCAAGTTCCGTTCTCTTTTCGTCGTATCCGGGTCTGCCNAAAAGCGCGTAAGTAGCGTTTTTGCCTTCCTCAACGCCGGGNTGATTGAACGTGTCGATATTCAACAAAGCGCCTGCGTAAGCCGTCTGCAACATNAAGTACATCAAAAGCTGTCCGAGAGTGAACTCGTTGAGTTGCGGCAACATAATCGTGTAGTTGAGTTTGCCTGCTTTGGTTACCGCATACTCGGTAGCTANGCGCTCCGCTTGAATAAGTTCGNTCATAGAATGTCCGCAAAGGAAATTCACGTTGGGATATTCTTGACAGCCGTCAGGGATTATTACTTCGCTGCGGTACTCGTCTACGCCGATAAACGTGATAACTTTATCGAAAGGACCTTCCGCGTAAAGTTGAACTTGCGAGTGTTGGTCGGTTACGCCCAAAGACTTAACGGGCGTTTGNCCTACGTTGCAGTCNTTGCCGTCCAAAGTCTTGTTCTTGCCCAAAGACTCCGCCCAAAGTTGNGCATACCAGTCGGCNATGAACTTCAAGCCGTCCGCATAAGGCATCATAACGCCNATGTTCTTGCCTTTCTTCATAGCCAAATGTTGGAGCGCAGCCGCCATCAACGCAGGATTCTTCTTCGCGTTGTCGCTGTCGCATTCTTCCATCATAAATTTNGCTCCGGCGAGCATTGCTTTGATGTCGATACCTACNACAGCCGCAGGAAGCAAGCCCACGGGACAAAGCTCGCTGAATCTACCGCCTACGCCGTCAGGTATATAGAAGGTCTTGTACGCTTCTTTTGTAGCAATCTTGATNAGATTACCNGTATTTTTAGACGTGGTAGCGATAATGTGGTCTTTTGCCTTGTCGCCGAGTTTTGATTTGAGAATATCGTTGATAATNAGNTANTGNGTCATAGTCTCCGACGTCGAACCCGACTTCGTGATTACGTTGAACATAGTCTTTTCAACTTCGATAACGTCCAAAAGCGCCATCATTCTTTCAGGGTCTACGTTGTCCTCGACGTAGAATTTAGGTCCTTTACGNTTGCGCTTTGGCAAGTCGTTGTAATGCAAGTGGCAAATCGCTTGGAAAGCCGCGATNGGTCCNAGAGCGCTTCCGCCGATACCGAGNACGACGAAGTATTCGTAATTCTTGCGAATATCCTTTGCCGTTTCGAGAATATCCTCGACGATTTCGTCTTGATTGTAAGGCAAATCTGCCCAACCCATCATACCTTTGCCTTTGCCTTGCTCGACGGAATTGAAAGCTTTCGTCAAATCTTCGCTCATATCAGCGAGTTTTTTATCGGTAAAGCCTTCTTTGCCGATTACGGACGACATCATGTTGTTGTAATCCATTCTGATTTTCATAGTTTTTTTGCTGTAACGCATATTTTTCTCCTGTCGACCTTGCGGTCCGAATATTATTTGACTAATATAATATATCAAAATTTTATCATCAAGTCAAAGACCTTGCCAAACAATCTTTGAGAAATTCGTACGATTGCTTCAAATCTTCTTCGTTTTTGTAATCTTTGGCGTATACTTCCAAAAGACAAACTCCGTCGTAGCCTATATCTCTCAGTCTTTTGAAGAACGTGACGAAGTCGAATTTACCTCTTCCCGGAATTTCCGTCTTGCCTTCTTCGTTGTAATCGCACAAATGCACCGTCTGNAANCTNCCTTTCATAACNTCCAAGTATTCCNNATAATCCGCTCCCGACTGTCTAGCCTGCTTAATATCGAAAGTGCACCCCAGATTCGGACACATATCCCGAAGNGTCGCAAAATAACTCGGATGCGAGAAATACGTCCAATGCACGTTTTCGTAGCAAAAATTTACGCCGTATGACTTAGCGATTTCCACAAGTCGATTTACTCTATTTGATATATGCTCGAAATCGAAATTATACTTAATCGCCTTTTTCAGCATNGTCGCNCCGTGNAAAGTATAATGCGTCGCGCCTATATTTTGAGCAACCTTTAANACATTTTCAAAAGTAATTAAAGCGTCGGAATACGCCCTATCGTTACGGGAAAAAAGTTCGGGCTCGAATTGATTTGTCAGCGCGTGTACGGAGTGTACTCTAAAAGGATTGACGTCGTTTGCCTTTTTCATTTCCGCAAGAAGTANGTCGGCAAATTCTTTGGTATACTCGCAATGCGTAGCCAAAAAGACTTCGCAAACGCTCGCCCCCAACTTTGCGATAGGGACAAGAGCCTCTTCGGTATAACATCTCGTAAAATACGACGCNGTGGATATTCCAAGTTCCATAATAATATTATTATATCAAATTATTATNCGCAATCAAAACGTTTTCAAGTAAAATTCTCGAATTTACAAAGTCCAACACTTGTACGGTTTTTTGTACGAAAATATGACGGCTTATCCGTTGCGAAATTANNCCTTTTTTGTTATATTATTATTAGAATAATTTCGAGGTGACTAAAATGCAAAAATTATCGCAATGGATCATGTCTCANAGAAAGACGTTGATTATAATTTTTGTCGTTGCAATAGTTCTTTCAATNGTCGGCGCTATCTTCGTGCAGAAAGAAAGCGACCTTATCTCCTATTTGGANAAAGATACCGACACTATCGTTTCTAAGAGTATATTGGAAAACGAGTACGAAATCATAGGCGACTGCAACCTTGCCGTTTCTTACGTCGACAAGGCGACCGTACAAAAGATAGTCGACGCTATCAATGCNGATAAGACTATCGGCAGGTATTTATCAAAAATCGCGTGGGTCGGCACTTTTGACCAACTNGANGAGATAAACGAATATACCCACGTAGACGTCGACGAGGCGCAAGAGAANGCCGCTGAAAAATTCATTAAGACNAAGACGGTGACNTTNACNACNACCGTTGACGGTCAAGANACGGAAGTGACGAGAGAAGTCGANACNTANATCGTATCTATGTATTTTAAGACCGCGGGCGGTTCGGACGAAACAATCGCTTGTCTTGACGCAATGGACGACGCTAAAAACGGCATCATCCCCAAAATCCTTAAAGAAGTTCAAGCGCAAAATCCCGAACTCGGACCGACAAACGTCGAAGAATGGTTCTATATCGGCGGTAACGCTCAAAACGCGCGTACCCTGCTCAAATCGTCGCTCGGCGACATGCCAAAATTCTTCATTATCGCTATAGTCGTATGTCTTGTAATACTTATGTTGACTACGCAGAGCTATTTGGAACCGTTCATTTTCCTTGCGACGCTCGGTATTTCAATCTTGCTNAATATGGGTACGAACGTCATTGCGGGTAACCCNATAGGCAGAATTTCATCAATCACCTCGTCGTGCGCGACGATACTCCAACTTGCAATCGCAATGGACTACTCGATATTCCTNATGCACACTTATTATGAGGAACTCAAAATACATCCTNNACCGCAAGACGCGTTAATCGCCGCTTTGCCAAAGACAATCACCGCAATATCGTCNAGTATGCTTACCACCGTAGGCGGATTTATCGCTCTGTTCTTTATGGACTACGGCATAGGCTACGACCTCGGATTCGTNCTTGCAAAGGGCGTNATCCTNTCNTTGCTCGCNACNGTATTCTTGCAACCTATCTTGATTATGATATTGAGCAAAGGTATTGTAAAGACAAAACACAAATGGATTGTCGCGCCAAAACTCAAATTCGTATCCAAGACTATCACAAAGCCTGTCGTTGCCGCNCTCGTGATTATNGTCATATTGGGACTNGCGCTACCTTGCGCTTANTTCCAACTNAAAGTACCGCTCAATTATATATCNACGACNAAAGACAACGAAAACCCCACTCTTCCCGAAGAGACGGCTATGCTTATCAACAATCAGGCTATCTTGATTTTGCCGTACGACGGTCCCGAATCAATGCCACTNCACTATGAATTTATTGAAAAGGTCAAGAAAGTCGGCTACGATTTGGACGAAAACGGTAATATTCAATACGATGAGAACGGCAAAGCCAAAGTATCCAAAGACGTCAATTACGTCACGGAAGTATTCTCCTTGGCTACGATTATTTCTCAAGACGACTTCGACAATATCGANGATTTCGGACTTAGAAACAACGGTATCAAAACCGTAATTTACGGCAGATTGCACAAGAGCTTTATTGCCAACATTACGGCAAATGAGAGCAAAACGAGATATATGCTCTATACAATCACTTTGAGCAACCAAAACGAAGANGGAAGCTACGCAAATATGATCGAGACGGAATACACATACTCNGCTCTTAAAGAAATCAANTATTTGGCGATAGAAAACTTCTCTCTATATGAAAAGAATGCAGAATGTAAGACNGCTTACCAAGACTTAGTCAATAGCCAAGGTAGCGAACANTATGCGTCNAAACTCGCNGANTTCAAAGAAANGGTAATGAATAATTCCACTGANTTNGACGTCTATATGACNGGACTTTCGCAAGGCGCNTACGAGTTGGATAGAGTTACGCCGAGCGACTTCTTGTTGGTATCGCTACTCTCCGCTGCAATCGTCTTGATAATATTGCTCTTTACCTTCAAGAACTTCAAGCTCTCGATTATNTTGATGCTTGTAATCGAATCGGGTATTTGGATAAACCTCTCGACGGTTTACTTCTCGGCAATGNTCAACCCTGCCAACAAAATCAACTTTGTCGCNTACTTGATNGTTACGGCAATAGAANTNGGNGCGACNGTCGACTATGCGATTATGCTCACGACGAAGTACCTCGAAGAAAAGAGAGACGGCGTCAAGTCAATCGCCGCTGTCAAGAACGCAATCAACCGCGCCGCTCCGGGCGTAACNACGTCNGCATTNATNCTTATCGGCGTNTGCGCNTGCGTGCATTTGATTACGACNAATATGATTGTCGCGCAAATCACGAGATTGCTTGCGATAGGCACGTCAATGAGTTACGTATTCGTATTCACTCTNCTCCCTGCTATNCTCTCGTTTGACGAAAGAATTAAACGCAGAATCAGCATCAAAAAGGGNAAGGGCGANCCNGACGTGGGAAGATTCGACTACAATCCNAATTATTANAATGAAGACGGNACTCCGCTCTCGGAAGAAACCGTNCCCGTTGTCGANAACGCTNTNGAGCCNGCTTTNGCNGTNGAAGGCGAANNTCAAGNGCAAGTCGAGAANGNAGACTTGACAAGCGACGTTGTTGAGNAAGTNNAAAACGAAACTGCCGTAAAAGACGACGCTGACGCTGAGTAAAAAGCAAAANATGAANAANAAAAATAACGGAGTATAAACTCCGTTATTTTTTTATCTCAATTTTATTTGACATTAAATCTTTATTTGAGTTACTGCAATTGCGTCTATCTCTACCAAAACGTTCTTCGGTAAGGTCTTCACCGCTACGCATGAACGAGCGGGCTTTGACGTAAAATACTCCGCATAAATCGAATTGAACGTAGCAAAGTCGTTCATATCCGCAAGAAAACAAACNGTCTTGACTACTTTATCGAGNGACGAACCGCTTGCTTCCAAAACCGCTTTAAGATTCTTGCATACTTGATGAGTTTGTTCTTCGATAGTAGTCGCTTCGATATTTCCGTTTGCGGGATTGATAGCGATTTGTCCCGAAGTATATACCATGCCTCTGTGGACGATTGCTTGCGAATATGGTCCTATTGCAGACGGCGCGTTTGGCGTGCTGATTGCTTTCATTTTCTCTCCTCCGATTAAATTATTTTGAAACCNGCTTTTGTNAGTTGGTTTTCNATTTCTTTGATATGNTCAAAGTTTCTCGTCTCGATTTGTATTCTCAAGAAGCAACCGTTGACGTCGCTACCCTCGTTGGAACGCTCNTGGTGAATAGANATTACGTTNCCGCCGAGATTTGANATNATATTCGANACTTGCGTAAGTTGTCCCGGCTTNTCGACGAGTTCNANCGTAACGAGATAGTTNCGNCCGCTCATNTGNANTCCTCTCTTGATTACTCTCGAAAGTATTGTAACGTCGATATTACCGCCNGATACGAGACANCAAACTNTNTTGCCTTCCGTCGGTATCTTGCCGAACATNGTCGCCGCNACTGAAACTGCGCCCGCGCCTTCNGCTACCATNTTATGTTGCTCNATAAGAGCNAGAATAGCGGCGGATATTTCGTCGTCGGTGACCGTCACGATATCGTCAACGTATTTGGATATTATATCAAAAGTAAGGTCGCCAGGCTCTTTTACCGCAATGCCGTCGGCGATTGTATGTACGCTGTCAAGNTTGCANATCTTATGNTCNTTGAANGACTTNTCCATNCTNGGAGCNCCGCTTGCCTGTACTCCGTANACCTTTACGGACGGTTTNAGCGACTTGATNGCAAAGGCNACGCCCGCNATAAGTCCGCCNCCGCCGATAGGTACGACTACCGCGTCCAAATNGTCGATTTGATTGATNATCTCTAATCCNATNGTGCCTTGTCCTGCGATTACGTCGGGGTCGTTGAAAGGATGAATAAAGGTATAGCCCATTTCGTCTTTAAGTTGAAGTGCCTTGTTGTAAGCGTCGTCGTATACGCCTTGAACAAGACATATTTCCGCGCCGTAACTTCTCGTCGCCTCAACTTTGGATATCGGCGCGCCGTCGGGCAAACAAATCAAAGACTTGATTCCGTTCTTCTTTGCCGCCAAAGCAACGCCTTGCGCGTGGTTGCCTGCCGAGCAAGCTATTACGCCCTTTTTCTTTTCCGCATCGGAGAGTTGGGATATCTTGTAATANGCGCCTCTCACTTTGAACGAACCTGTAACTTGCAAGTTCTCNGTCTTCAAATATACTTCCGCGCCCTTTTTGAGTTTTGGAGCGTAGATAATATCCGTTTCTCTTATCGCCTCTTTGAGAACGCAAGAGGCGTGATATACTTTGTCTAACGTCAACATATTCTTTCCTTCTTCCAATTATTTAAGCACTGCGCCTTTGTCTGCGCCCGTAACCAATCTCGAATATCTCGAAAGCCAACCGCTCTTGATATTCGGTTCTTTTTCTTTCAAATCCGCTCTTCTAGCCTGCAATTGAGCCTCGTCGATTCTTACGTTTACGCTGTTTGCAGGTATGTCGATATCGATTATATCGCCTTCTTTAATAAGAGCNATTTCGCCGCCGTCAGCAGCCTCGGGAGCAACGTGTCCGATCGACGCGCCCCTCGATGCGCCCGAAAATCTTCCGTCGGTGATGAGNGCAACGCACTTGTCGAGTTTCATACCTGCCAAAGCGGANGTCGGATTGAGCATTTCTCTCATGCCCGGGCCGCCCTTCGGTCCTTCGTATCTGATTACGACTACGTCGCCTGCGTGAATTTCTCCGCCGTAAATAGCCTTTATCGCGTCGTCTTCGCANTCAAATACTCTCGCAGGTCCGGAATGTTTGAGCATTTCGGGNGCAACTGCGCTTCTCTTGACTACGCAACCGTTCTTAGCGATATTGCCCCAAAGAATTGCGATACCGCCCGTTTCNCTGTAAGGCTTTTCGATAGGCTTAATCGTCTCGTAATCTTTGACAAACGCGCCTTTGATATTCTCGCCTACGCTCTTNCCCGTNGCGGTGAGCGCGGNGGTGTCTATCAANCCTTTCTTAGCAAGTTCGCTGAGCACTGCCTGAACGCCGCCTGCGGCGTCAAGGTCTTGCATNTGCGTAGGACCTGCAGGAGCAAGGTGACACAANTTAGGCGTCTTTGCGCTGACTTGATTGATAATATTCAAGTCGAGCGGGAATCCCGCTTCGTTGGCTATTGCAAGCAAGTGCAANACGCTGTTGCTCGAACAGCCGAGAGCCATATCGCAAGCCAAAGCGTTGCGAATAGATTTNTCGTTGATNATATCTCTTGCTTTGATACCCTTCTTTACAAGATCCATAATTGCCATACCTGCGTGNTTNGCAAGCGCAATTCTTCCGCTCATTACCGCNGGAATAGTTCCGTTGCCGGGGAGCGCGATACCGATTGCCTCGCAAAGACANTTCATTGAATTGGCGGTATACATACCCGAGCAAGAACCGCAAGTCGGACAACAATTCTCTTCGTATTCAAGNAGNTGAGCGTCGTCNATCATATTGGCTTTTCTAGCGCCGACCGCCTCGAACATCTTTGACAAAGACGTCTCGCATCCTGCGACCGTACCNGCCATCATAGGTCCGCCGCTGACTACGACTGCCGGAATATTCATTCTTACCGCCGACATAACCATACCCGGGACTATCTTATCGCAGTTGGGCACGAGTACCAAGCCGTCAAAACAATGCGCCATTGTCATTGTCTCTACGCTGTCGGCAATCAATTCTCTTGACGCCAAAGAATACTTCATACCGATATGTCCCATTGCTATGCCGTCGCATACGCCAATGGACGGAACCATTATCGGCGTNCCGCCTGCAAGTCTGATTCCTGCCTTAACCGCCTCTGCAATCTTGTCGAGGTGCATATGTCCGGGGACGATTTCACTGTGCGCAGACACTACTCCNATGAGCGGTCTTTCCAACTCTTCTTTAGTATAACCGCAAGCGTAAAGCAAAGATCTTTGCGGCGCGGTTTCTACTCCCTTTGTCAAATATTCGCTTCTCAAAGCCATAATTTCTCTCCTTGTGAATAGGATATTTTTGTGTTTATTATAAACAAGTAAGCCATTTATAAAATAAACGGCTCTTTTCGCAAATCAAATATTCTTTTGCAATTTTGTATTAAGTCGTCTTGCCATACGACAAGACGACTTAGTCAAATCATAATTACTTTTTGAGCCAACTCATCATAGTACGGAGTTCCTTGCCCACCTTTTCGAGAGGATGCTCGAGTTCGAGTTGACGGGTAGCGTAGAAGTGAGCGCACTTTCCGCTCTTGTTTTCCGTCATCCATTCCGAACAGAACGTACCGTCTTGGATTTCTCTCAAAACTTTCTTCATTTCCTTTCTCGTCTCTTCGGTGATAAGTCTTCTACCCGTACGGTAGTCGCCGTATTCAGCCGTGTTGGAGATAGAATATCTCATGGTCTCGAAACCGCCCTTGTTGATAAGGTCAACGATGAGNTTCATTTCGTGAATACATTCGAAGTACGCCATNTCNGGAGCGTAGCCTGCTTCAACCAAAGTGTCGAAACCTGCTTTCATCAATTCGGTTACGCCACCGCAAAGAACTGCCTGCTCGCCGAACAAATCGGTCTCGGTCTCTTCTCTGAACGTCGTCTCCAAAATACCTGCGCGGCCTGCGCCGATACCGCAAGCGTAAGCCAAAGCGTAGTCCTTAGCCTTGCCGGAAGCGTCTTGATATACTGCGATAAGAGAAGGAACGCCCTTGCCCTCTTCGTATTGGCTTCTAACTGTGTGTCCGGGTCCTTTCGGCGCAACCATGATTACGTCAAGATCCTTAGACGGTTTGATAAGCTTGAAGTGAATGTTGAGACCGTGAGCAAACATCAATACCTTGCCCGGTGTCATATAAGGCTTAACTTCTGCCTCGTAAATATCTGCGCAAGTTTCGTCAGGAACGAGCATCATTACCAAATCGCCCGCTTTTGCCGCATCGGATACGGACATAACTTTCAAACCTGCATCCAAAGCCTTTTGGGTGTGTCTGGATCCCTCGCGAAGACCTACGACTACCTTTACNCCGCTCTCAGCAAGGTTCATTGCATGAGCGTGTCCTTGCGAACCAAATCCGATAACTGCTACTGTTTTGCCGTCAAGAAGTTTCAAATCACAATCTGTATCATAATACTTCTTTATCATTTTTCTATCCTCCAAAAAGAAATTTATATTTCTAGTGCTTAGTAATTNCTAAACATTGATTACATTATTATTTCGTCGACGCTCTTGCCTGCCGGTATCATCGGCAAAACTTTCTCGTCTCTGTCGATTACCGCCTCGATAATGCAAGGCTTNCCNGTCGCGTANGCGTCTTTGAGNGCCTTNTTCAACTCGTCAAGCGTNGTNGCTCTNTATCCTACTCCGCCGAAAGCCTCNGCNAGNTTGACGTAATCNGTCGCTCTTTCAAGAGTAGTTTGCGAATATCTCTTGCCGTAGAATTGCGTCTGCCACTGTCTTACCATACCGAGAACGTTGTTGTTGATAACGACGCTGACGATAGGAAGTCCAAANCTTACGCTCGTGCAAAGTTCGTTGAGGTTCATGTGGAAAGAACCGTCGCCCGTGACGTGCGCAACTCTGCGATTTGGATACGCCTTCTGCGCTCCGATTGCCGCTCCGTAACCGTAACCCATAGTGCCGAGTCCNCCCGAGGTGAGGAAACTTCTGCTCTTCGTCCTCTTGCTGTACTGAGCCGCCCACATTTGGTGCTGACCTACGTCTGTTACTATTATGCCGTCTTCGCCAATCTCGTCGGAAATCGCTTGGATAATCTGATGTGGTCTGAGTACGCCCTCTTTGTCAACGGGCTTGTAATCATACTTCTTCCACTCTTCAATTTGCGCAAGCCATTCGTCGTGCTTGGACTTTTTAATCATAGGTAAAAGTTCTGTCAACACTTCTTTTACGTCGCCTACGACGCTCAAATCGCATGCGATATTCTTGTTGATTTCCGCCTTGTCTATGTCGATATGTATTACTTTTGAATCTCTTATAAACTTGTTCTTGTCCGTGGCAACTCTATCGGAAAATCTCGTGCCTACCGCGATAAGCAAGTCGCTTTCCATAATACTCTTGCCTGCCGACATACTTCCGTGCATACCGACAAGTCCGAGATTGAGTTTCTCGCCCCAACCCAATACTCCTGCGCCCATAAGCGTGTGAGTAGCGGGGATTTGCGCCTTGGTAATAAGTTCGAGCAATTCCTTTTCGCCTTGAGAAATCAAAACTCCTCCGCCGAAAAGAATGCAAGGCTTCTTTGCCGAATTGATAAGCTCGGCAGCCTTTTTGATTGCGTCCTTATCCGCCTTGATATATTCGTCGGCAACCGACGCGCCCTTTGCCGTGAATTCGCATATATTAGAAGTAACGTCCTTTGGAATGTCCACAAGTACCGGACCGGGTCTGCCGCTCTTGGCAATTCTGAACGCTTCGCGAATGACGTCGTGCAACTCTTCTACTTTGCGTACTACGAAATTATGCTTTGTGATAGGCATAGTAATGCCTGCAATATATACCTCTTGGAATGAATCAAGTCCTATCAAATCAGTGCCGACGTTGCCGGTAATAGCAACCATAGGCACGCTGTCCATAAACGCGGTGGCAATACCCGTGATGAGGTTGGTCGCGCCGGGACCCGACGTTGCCAAAACTACTCCGACCTTTCCCGTCGCTCTTGCATAGCCGTCAGCCGCGTGAGCCGCGCCTTGCTCGTGAGCGGTAAGTACGTGAGTAAGCTTGTCCTGATAAGCGTAAATTGCGTCATAGATATTCAAGACAGCTCCGCCCGGGTAGCCGAAAATCGTATCTACACCTTGTTCAAGTAATGACTCTATTAAAATTTGTGAACCGTTTAACTTCATAACAACTCCGTATACTTTTATATATATTAAAATATTTATTATGAATTGTCAAGTGAAAAGGATTAAAATGACACAAAATAAGTACTATTCTGTTGGCAGTTTAAGCAAAAGCAAAAACAACCGTTTTTAATTCTGCCTAGCCTACATTATCCTCTGAACATATCATTCAAGTCCCATCAATTCAAGATAAATTTCCGCGTAGTCTTTGCGGTTGTTCTTTATACAATCGATTGCGCCCGAGGGGTGTCTATCAAGTACGCCCGTAATGAGGTACGGAATATCATATCCCCATACAAGACCGCTTTCTTTAAGTTTGAGCATTTCCTCTTCGATAAATTTGAGGACTGCGTGAAGGTTGTATTTCGGGTTCTTCAAGAAGCCGAGCAAGAGTTCGAGCGGACAGTTGCCTGCTCCTCTGCCGAGCGAATTGACCGTCGCGTCGAGGTAATTTACTCCGCAAGCAACCGCGTCAATCGTATTTGCAAATGCAAGTTGTTGGTTGTTGTGAGCGTGAATGCCTACGAATTTATTGTACTTAGCCGCCATATTGAGATACTTGTCCGAAAGTTTTCTTATCTGTTCGGGATAAAGCGAACCGTAACTGTCGACAAGGTATACGCCGTTTGCTGACGAATTGCCGATGAGTTCCAAAGCCTCTTCGAGATCGCTGTCGTTGGCGTGTGAAATGGCCATAATGTTGACAGTCGTTTCGTAGCCCTTTTTAGCGCAATACTCTACCATATCGATTGCCGCAGGGATAGTGTTGATATAAGTTGCCACGCGCACCATATCGATTACGCTGTCTTTCTTTGGAATGATGTCCTTTTCAATATCCGTCCTGCCCACGTCAGCCATAACCGCGATTTTAAGGTCGGTATTGTTGTCGCCGACGATATCTCTAATATCCTTCTCCTCGCAAAACTTCCATTTCCCGAACTTTTTTTCGTCGAAAATCGCTTTGGACGCCTTGTATCCGAATTCCATATAGTCTACGCCCGCTTGCAAATTCATTTGATATAATTTCTTTACGAATTCGTCTTTGAAATAGAAATTATTTACAAGACCGCCGTCTCTGAGAGTAGCGTCGATTACTTTGATTTGCGGAGAAAATGATAATAACGTTCTTTTTGACATAAATTGTTCCTCTTTGTTCTTTTTTATCTTTATATATATAAATTATTTATCAGTATTATATAGATTATATAGGCGATTATTTTTCCTGCTTAATCTTGTCGCGATTAGATTGAATATTGTCCTCGCCGTACTTAGGATTGGGCGCTTTGCCCTTTCTTGCCATTACTTCTTGGAATACGTCCTGCACGGAAATTCCGCTCGCCTCGGCAAGCACTAAACAGTGATATAGCAAGTCGGACAACTCGCCGACCAACTCCCCTTTCTTGCCTGCAACTGCTGCAATGACAGTCTCGGTAGCCTCTTCGCCTACCTTCTTGCATATCTTCTCAACGCCCTTGTCGAAGAGATAATTGGTATACGAACCCTCGACTGGCTTTGCCTTTCTTTCCTTTATCGTGTTCACGTCCTCGAAAACTATCTTGTAATCGGGTACGAATTCAAACTCTTTGAGCGTGCGATAGAAGCAACTTCTATTGCCCGTATGACAAGCCGCGCCCTCTTGCTCTATCAACAAAAGTAGGCTGTCGCAATCGCAATCGTAAAGTATCTTCTTTACCTTTTGCAAATGTCCGGACGTCTCGCCTTTCTTCCAAAGACATTTTCTCGAACGGCTGTAATAATGCGCGTAACCGCTCTCCGACGTCTTGTCAATCGCCTCTTGATTCATATAGGCTTGCATAAGCACTTCGCCCGTATACACGTCTTGCGCTATCGCGCAAATAAGTCCGTTGCCGTCAAATTTGAATTGTATTTCTTGCATGTTTTTCTCCTATCTTACTTTTATATTACTATATCTTCACAAATCCGCCTGTTCAAACCCTGTGGCGAGTGCGGAGAGTGATGCAGATTTTGTCTTAGCGGGGAGCGACCGAGTGGTGAGCGTACTTTCCGTACGTGACCCTGAGTGTCGTCTTGAAGATCAGGCAAAAGATGCGTTGCTATACGCAGTCGGTCACTATTCCCTAACGGGAATACCTTCTCTTTGAAGATATTCCTTAAGAGTCTTTATTTCCAACTCCTTAAAGTGGAACAACGAAGCCGCCAAAGCCGCGTCCGCGCCTACGCTGTCGTCTAGCACGTCCTTGAAATGACTCATCTGTCCCGCTCCGCCACTTGCGATTACGGGGATATTCACCGCTTGGCATACACGTCTTGTCAATTCAAGGTCGTAGCCGGCTTTCGTTCCGTCGCAATCCATTGACGTCAAGAGTATTTCGCCCGCGCCCTTCTTCTCGGCTTGCATAGCCCATTCGATTGCGTCGATACCGGTATTTATTCTGCCGCCGTTGAGATAGACGTCAAAACTTCCCTTGTCGTTGCGCTTTGCGTCGATAGCGACTACCACGCACTGCCGTCCGAATTTGAGCGCGGCGTCGGTAATCAAATCGGGATTGCGTACCGCCGAAGAGTTGACGCTAATCTTGTCCGCGCCTAAGTTGAGCAAGGTTCTGAAATGCTCCACGCTCGATATTCCGCCTCCGACGGTCAACGGTATAAATACCTGCTCCGCCGCTCTTGCGATAACGTCGTATAGCGTCGCTCTCCCCTCATGCGTAGCGGTAATATCCAAAAACACAATCTCGTCAGCGCGCATTGTGTTGTACGCTTTGGCTACTTCTACGGGGTCGCCCGCATCTATTAAGTTGACAAAATTCACTCCCTTGACTACACGTCCGTTCTTAATATCAAGACAGGGAATTATTCTCTTGTTTAACATTTGCCCTCTTTATTTTTTGCTCAATTCCAATGCTTGTCTGAAATCTATGCTTCCGCTATAAATCGACTTGCCGAGAATTGCGCCGTATATTCCTCTTTCCTTGACGGCTTTTACGTCGTCGAGCGTAGCCATACCGCCGCTTGCGATTATATTCATACCGCTTGCCTTCGACAGTTTCTCGGTCGCCTCAACGTTCACTCCGCAAAGCGCGCCGTCGCGATTGATGTCGGTATAAATGACCGTATCCACTCCCCTGGACTTCATATCGAGCGCTACGTCCAAAGGCGTGAGAGTACTCTTTTCTACCCAACCTTTGATTGCGACCAAACCGTCTTTTGCGTCTATACCGCTTGCAATTTTGTTGCCGTACTTTGCGCACGCCTCGTCCATAAGAGTTGGATTCGTCACGCACGCCGTACCTACTATTACTCTGCTCGCGCCTACCTCTTCGAGATAGAATTTTATTTTGTCAAATGTCTTTATTCCACCGCCGATTTGCACGGGGATATTGACGTTTTTAATCAACTCGACCAAAGTCTTTTTGTTGACGAGGCTGTCGTCAAACGCTCCGTTGAGGTCGACTATATGCAGATATTCCGCTCCTAGATTTTGCCACGACAAGGCGCTTTCTAGCGGCGTACCGTAATCGGTCACTTGGTCTCTCTTGCCGTAAAGCAGTCTTACCGCTCTATTGTCAAGCACGTCCACTGCCGGAAATAAAATCATACTTTGCTCTTTGCTCCTATTAGTTGATTTTTGTGAAGTTGGTCAAGAGTTTAAGTCCCGTATCTCCGCTCTTTTCGGGATGGAACTGAACTCCCCATACGTTGTCTTTATTCACGGACGCGGTAAATTCGTATCCGTATACGCAACTCGTCTCTATATCCTCTGCCAAGCAACCGCTCGCGTGGTACGAGTGCACGAAATAGAAGTTTCTATCTTCTATGCCGTCAAAGAGAGGCGTACGCTTTTTGATAATCAACTCGTTCCAACCGATATGCGGGATTTTGAGGTCGACTTCAAATCGTTTTACCTCGCCTTTAATAATTCCCAAACCTTGATATTCGCCGTCCTCGTAACTCTTGTCAAACAGCATTTGCATTCCAAGGCATATCCCCAAAAAGGGCTTGCCTTTGGCAATCTCGCTTTTCAAAATACCGCTAAGGTCGCTTTTATCAAGCGCGCTTATCGCGTCTTTGAACGCGCCCACCCCGGGGAGGACAATTTGGCTTGCGTCTTTCAAGTCCTGTGCCTTATCGGTGATAATAGTATTACGTCCAACGTACTCAAAAGCCTTTTGAACGCTTCTGAGGTTGCCCATACCGTAGTCGACTATCGCTATCATTCAAGCACACCTTTGGACGAAGGAAGTTTATCCCCCACGACCTTGACCGCTTTGCTCAAAGCCCTTGCGAAAGCCTTGAAGATAGCCTCTATCTTGTGGTGCGAATTACTGCCGTAGTGCAAGTTTACGTGCAAGGTAAGTCCGCCGTAATTTGCTACCGCGCGGAAGAATTCCTCGACGAGTTCAATATCGAAATCGCCTACCTTACCGCTCATACCCTCGGCGTTGAAGACAAGGAATGGTCTTCCGCTTACGTCTACGGTGACGGTCGCAAGACTTTCATCCATAGGAATCGTAACGGACGCGTATCTCTTGATACCCACCTTATCGCCCAACGCTTGAGCCAACGCTTTACCCAAGACGATACCTATATCCTCTACCGAGTGGTGTCCGTCGACTCTCGTATCGCCCTCGCAACGTACGGTAAAATCAAAGCCGGAGTGACACGCAAACAACGTCATCATATGGTCGAAAAAGCCCACTCCGGTGTCAATGCCATAATTACCCTTGCCGTCAAGATTGAGCGCAAGTCTTATTTTGGTCTCCTTGGTGTCTCTCACAATTTCTGCCTGTCTCATTTTGTCTCCTTGTCGCCGAATTCGGCTTTTCTTATTTTTATAGTGTTAGCGTGCGCTCCGAAGCCTTCGCTCTCGGCAATCGCTATGATGTCGTCCGCCGAAGAGAGTAAATCCTCTTTTGCGTAATTTATATAACTTATCTTCTTCATAAAAGTGTCCACCGAAAGCACCGACGAATATCTCGCGCTTCCGCTCGTGGGCAAGACGTGCGACGGTCCTGCAAAGTAGTCTCCCAAAGGCTCTGGCGAGAAGTTGCCTACGAAAATCGCGCCTGCGTTGGAAAGTCGCATTGCCACGTCGTGAGCGTCTTTTGTACATACTTCCAAGTGTTCGGGAGCGACCTCGTCGGCTATCTTTATCGCTTCGTCAATATCCTTAGCAAGTATTATCGCTCCGTTGGTAGAAAGCGACTTGTTTATAATATCCTTTCTTGCCAAAAGCCCCATTTGACGGTCAAGTTCCGACCTGACCTCTTCGGCAATCTTTTGACTTGTCGTCACAAGTATGCTAGCCGCTTGCTCATCGTGCTCGGCTTGCGAAAGCAAATCGCTTGCGAGAAGTCTTGGATCTGCGCTCTCGTCGGCGATTACCAAAATTTCGCTCGGACCTGCTATCATATCAATAGCGACGTGACCGAAAACTTGCTTCTTCGCCAAAGTGACGAATACGTTGCCAGGCCCTGCGATCAAGTCCACCCTAGGTACCGACGCCGTGCCGTAAGCCATAGCCGCAATCGCTTGCGCGCCGCCGACCTTGTATATCTTGTCTATTCCGCACTCTTTGCACGCGATTAAAATTGCAGGATTTTTGATATTCGGCGTAGTGACGATTACTTCGCCTACCCCTGCCGCTATCGCCGGCAATGCTGTCATTAGCACAGTTGAAGGATAACTTGCCTTTCCACCCGGAACGTAAAGTCCTACCCTTGCCAAAGGACGGTATATCCAGCCTAGCGTACTTTTCTTATTTACGCCCGACGGGAAAAATTCATTTGCAAATTTATCTCTTTGCCTCGAATGATAGTCGAGAATACTTGCCTTTGCCCTGCGAATGCTCTCAATCAAGGACTTGTCCACTTGCGCGTAAGCCTCTTTGATTTCGTCCTCGCTTACAAGAATATTGCTTGCGTTGATAGTCTGCTTGTCGAATTTTTGCGCGTACTCGAAAAGAGCCTCGTCGCCGCGTTTTCTGACGTCGTCAATAATAGCGTTGACGGCGGAGATGTATTCCCCGTTGTCAAGTTGAGTTCTGCCAAAAACTCTGCTCATATCGTCTTTTCCGTATTTTAGAATAGGTACTGACATATTATTTTTCCTTATTGTTGCGATTTAATGATTTGCTCGATTTTCGTAACGAGCGGTTTGATTTCTTCCGCCTTGGTCTTCAAACTGACTTTGTTGACGATAAGCCTTGCCGAACAATTTACGATTTCTTCCAACACGCACAAGTCGTTTTCTTGCAACGTCTTTCCGCTCTCGACAATGTCGAGTATAATATCGCTAAGTCCGACGATAGGTCCTAGTTCTATCGAGCCGTGTAGCGGAATGATTTCCACGTTCTGACCCTTTGAGTCAAAATAGTCTTTTGCAATATGCGCGTACTTAGTCGCGACTTTGAGCGAATTTTTGTAATTCGACAAATCGGTGTCCTTGTATCCTGCCAGACATAGTCTGCATTTTGCAAAGCCTAAATCTATGAGTTCGTAGACGTCTCTGTCCTCTTCAAGCAACGTATCTTTGCCCACTACGCCTATGTCGGCTACGCCGTGCTCAACGTAAATCGGCACGTCGCTCGGCTTGACGAAAATAAATTCGTACTTGCCGCTCACGTCGCTCATGACCAACTTTCTCGACGGCTCTAATATGCATCTGCAATCTATACCGCATTTTTCGAGAATATCCACGGACTTCTCTGCCAAACGTCCTTTTGCCAACGCAAATTTAATCTTCTCTTGCATACTAAATCTCCTCTTCGCCGTCCTTGCTCAAATATACCGCGCGTTTTGCGCCTATCGCTTTCTTGCTCTTTTTCAACGTCGCTTTGTCGGTAGCAAACGAACAAATAGTGTTTGCCCCTTTTGCCCTCAATTTATCGACGTACTTTTCCGCCTTGTCCATAAATTCGGGGGCGTATCCGACGACGACTTCAATCTCAGGCATCTTTTGCAACTTGTCTTGATTGTCAAGCGCGGTGACCAAATATCCGATACCTATCGCAAAGCCTACCGCAGGCACGTGCTTGCCGAAAGAATCGCACAATCCGTCGTATCTTCCGCCCGAAAGTATTGGCCTTCCGAGGTTTTTGTTGATACCTCTCATTACCATACCCGAATAGTATTTCATCTTGCCGACGCTGCTCATATCAAAGCATACGTACTTGTCGTAACCGAGTTTCTTTATACCATCGTAGACCGCTTTGAGATTGCTGACCGCGTTTTTCATCTCGTCGTTCAGACACATCTTTTGCGCGCTGTCAAGCACTTCTTCTCCTCCGAAAAGCATAGGAAGTTTTGCAAGCGTATCGGGCAAAAGCTTGTCCATATCGTGGGATAGCGTATAAAGCTTGATACCGTTTTTGGACTCGATTGAATTTATCAAGACTTCTCTATCCTCTTCGCCTACGTTGAACGCGTTGAGCAAACCCTTGAAAAAACCTACGTGACCCAACTCGATTTGGAAGTCTTCAAGACCTACCGCAATGAGGCTCTTGATTGCCAACATTACGATTTCTATGTCCACGTCGTTGCCTTGCGTACCCATAATCTCTACGCCCGCTTGCGTGAACTCTCTCAACTTGCCTTCGTTCTCCAACGCGCTGAACGACTTGCCGAGATAACAAAGCCTTTTGCTTCCCTCGGAAAGCTTCGTGCAGACGATACGCGAAATGGGCATCGTGATGTCGGGACGCAATACGAGCAAATCGCCGTCAACGTCGGTGACCTTGAAAAGCTTGTTGAGTTCTACCCTGCCGACGCCGCTGTCGAAAAGTTCGTACCTCTCCAAAACAGGGGTCTGGATTTCGCTGTATCCGTAATACTTGAAGCAGTCAAGCAACTTGTTCTCGACTACTCTTCTGGAATAACAATCTAATGGCAAATGGTCTTGTATTCCGCTTGGTAACTTGAATTTCTTAATCATTTTCTTCTACCTTTTTACAATATAGTAAAATATTACGCATATATTATAATACTAAATAAAGGTTTTGTCTAGAAATAAAACATAAAAAGTTATAAATAATCTGCTTGTGACATCAAAAAATATCCATCTAGGTCGGCGGGAAGGCTGATAGACAAAAAGTAAAAAGATAGATTTTTTGTTGAATGGCGATTTGACGAGCCGAGTCGTACTTTTTTGTCCGATGAGCGTGAGACAAATTGTCAGTCGGCGGAAAAGATACTTTTTAATTTTGCCTAGACAGGCTTATCCGCAGACCTAATTCAAAGACACTCCTTGCATTTGAGCAAGATACTTGGCGAGCATTTCGTCGTACTCATTGAAAATACTGCCCTCTTCCATAAGCGAATCAGCGATATTTTTACATTCTTCGATTATCTTTTTGTTGATAAACACGCCTATTTTTCCGCTACCGCCGCTTTGATTTATACCCAAAAAGTCGCCGTAGCCGCGCATATCCGCGTCAATTTCGGCAATTTTCAAACCGTCTTTGTTGTCGCGAAGGGCGTCAAGACGCAAATTCTCCTCTTGCTTTGAGGTATGCAAAAAGCAATAAGACTTGATTTGCGGATTTCTGCCTACTCTGCCTCTAAGTTGGTGTAAGCCTGCTAAGCCGAACCTGTCGCTGTTGAGGACAGCCATTACGCTTGCGCGCTGAGAATCAATACCGACTTCTATCACCGAAGTCGCGACAAGCACGTCGACGTCGCCCGCGTAAAATCTCGACATTATCTCGCTCTTGTCTTTATCTTTCATACTGCCGTATATAAGACCGACGTTGAGGTCGGCAAGTTCTTTTTTGACAAGTTGTTTATAAAGCATCTTTGCAGAAAAGACCTCAAGTCCCTCGCTATCCTCGACGAGAGGACACACGATATACGCTTGCTCGCCGTAAGAGACTCGCTCTTTGATAAATTTGTAAAGACCTTTGAGTTTGTCGTCGCCCATTACGAAAGTCGTGATATTGTCGCCCGTACCCTCGCGAGGCTGAAGCGTGGACATATCCAAATCGCCGTAAATCGACAGCGCAAGCGCTCTTGGAATAGGCGTCGCGCTCATAACTATCACGTCCACGCCGACGGCCTTGTCTTCAAGTTTACTCTTCTGCCTTACGCCGAATCTATGCAATTCGTCGATTACAATAAGCCCTAAATTGTCAAACTTAACTCTGTCGTTGAGTACCGCGTGAGTGCCAACGACAAGGTCGATTTCACCGCGTTGCAATTTTGATATAATTTCTTTTTTTTCTTGCGCCGGTGTCGATGCCGTGAGCAATGCGACCTGCAAACTGTCGCCGAAAAGCGTAAGCGCGGTCTTGTAATGCTGCCTTGCCAAAATCTCGGTCGGAGCCATAATCGATGATTGTCGTCCGCACTTTTTTGCGAAAAGACAGGATAAAAGCGCAATCACCGTCTTACCCGAACCGACGTCGCCCATCAACATTCTGTTGGTATGTCGTTCGCCTTTGAGGTCGACGACGATTTCCCTTATCGCCTTATCTTGCGACGGAGTCAACTTGTACGGCAAAGCCGCGATTTCTTTCTCAATCGCGGAAAAATCTTCATTGTACGGATAAGGCTTTTTGTTGTCGCTGTTGTTTTTTACTACCCTATACGCAATAATCTGATAGACCAACTCTTCAAGCGCGATACGCTTTCTTGCAACGTTACAGTCTTTCATATCCAAAGGCTCGTGGACAATTCTAAACGCGCCGTCCAAAGTCATATCGGTATAATCGTCAAGTCGGCTTGCCACCTTGTAAGATTCAAGACACTGCTTAACTATATTTCTGAAAAGTTGCTGACCCACTAAATCTTTTAGCGGATAAATAGGAACTATGCCTTGAAGCCTTTTGTTTTCCTCCGCTCGCTCGAAACTCGGATTGGACATCTCGATTTTCTTTCCGTTGATACGCGCCTTGCCCCAAAACAAAAATTCTCCTTCTTGCTTAATAAGCGAAAGCACAAACGGCGAATTAAACCAAGTGAGTTTTATCTTCTTGCCCTGCGTGTTGAGAGTAGCCGTGCAAAACGTCAAACCGCGCTTTGCTCTTATCAGTCCGCTGATTGAGGTCAACGTACCTTTGAGCAAAACGTAATCTCCGCTTTCGATTTCATCCAAAACAGTCTCTTTGGTCATATCCCAATAGAATTTCGGATAAAAGTATATTACGTCCCTTATATTCTCTATTCCGAGTTTTTTGAGTTTTTCGAGAGTCTTCGCTCCCACGCCTTTGACGTCGATTAGTTCCATAGCAATAGTATATATCTTTAATAATGGCGTTGACAAGTAAAATTTTAATTTTGAATATTGAACAATGTTCAGTACTATAAAATGATTTAAAACTAAGCGACTAAATACGCATGTACATAAGCGCACAACGCTATAAATAATCCGCAATATAAATCCTTTCGTAATTTCTTAGATAAAATAAAAAAACCTACATCGCAAACGTCAAAATTTGCGATATAGGTCGATTATTTAAGTATTGAACAAAGTTCAGTTTGTTTACTTTATATTATTCTACGGAGATAAGATAGTAGTAATGAGGCTGTCCGCCAAAGTAACTTACTACGTCAAAGCCTTCATGCTTTTCTTTGATTTTACCGACAAGTTTTTCTACGTCTTCCTTGCTTACGCCCTCGCCGTAATACAACGTAATTACTTCGCTCCACTCATCGAGAAGTTTATCTATTACCGCAAGCGTAGTTTCGTCAACGCTCTTACTGTCGGCTATGATTACCTTGCCGTCAAGACCGATAATATCGCCTTCCGTAATCTCAAAACCGTCCAAATTGGTGTTTCTGACCGCATTTGTGACCTGTCCGCACTTCAAATCTTCATATGAAGCAATCATTTCAGTCACATTTTCCTCAACAGAAAGGTTTGAATCAAAGGCAAACGCCGCTCTAATACCCTGCGCTACTTCTACCGTAGGTATTACGAAAACGTTCTTTTTTGTCAATTCTTTGACCTTTTCGGCTGCCATTATGATGTTTTTGTTGTTGGGAAGGATGATTATATTGTCTGAATTGACCTTTTCGACCGCATTTAGGATATCTTCAACGCTCGGATTCATCGTCTGACCGCCTTCGATAACCTCGTCAATCGTCAATTCTTTGAAAATATTGGCAATTCCTTCGCCTGCGCATATCGAAATCAAGCCGATTGGCTTCTTACTGTTCTCTTTTTGCCTCAACAACTCGCGGTGTTGCTCCAACATATTCTCGATTTTGACCTTTCCGAGCTCTCCGAGCTGCAACGCCCAGTACAAAGCCCTGTTCGGCTGGTTGGTGTGGACGTGAACTTTTATCAAAGATACGTCGCCGATGACGATTACGCAGTCGCCGATTGTCATCAACTTGTCTCTAAGCTTCTCAACATCCTCTTCGGTTATATGTTTCTTAAGATTTATAACAAAATATTCTGTACAATAAGCAAATTTTATATTATCAAGGTCATGTTCGTCATTTCCGAAGGCATCCAACGTCGGCGCGGGAACTACTGCGCTCTCGCTTTCTTCGATAATTTCAGGAATATCCACGCCTGCCAAAGCATTGTAATAGCCTTGAAGTACGCACATCAATCCCTTACCGCCGGCGTCTACGACACCCGCTTGCTTCAAGACGGGCAACATATCGGGCGTTTTTTGAAGAATTTCTTCGCCTTTTTTAATAAGTTGGTCGAAAAAGTTGATAAATGAGGCGTTTTTGCTTGCAATTGACGGCGCATTTTCCGCCAAATATCTGATAACGGTCAAGACCGTGCCTTCTTTTGGCTTCGTAACGGCATTGTATGCAATCTCTCTCGAATGTCTCAAAGCATTCGCGAACGCCTTTGTGGTAATAGCCTTCTCATCGGAAAGCACTACCGCCAAACCTTTGATAATCTGTGATAATATTACTCCCGAGTTGCCTCTTGCGCCCTTGAGCGCGCCCCTCGAGTATGCTGTCAAAATCTCTCTTATATCGTCGGTCTCAACCGATTTTACTTCTTTTATTGCCGACTCCATTGTCAGCGACATGTTCGTACCCGTATCTCCATCGGGAACAGGAAAGACATTCAGAGCGTCAACCATTGCTTTATTGGCCTTCAAATACCTGTAGCCACCGTCGAGCATCTGCAATATCTTGGCACTATCCAAAACTTTCATTTTAATCTCCGATTAAACTTTTACACCCACTACGTTGACAGTCACACCGTCAACTCTCATGCCCGTATACGTCTCCACGTTATACTTCACCGTACTCTTAATTGAATCGGTAACGGCATCTATATTTACGCCCTCTCTGAGGACCACGAAAAGTTCAATATTAATCTTATTTTTTATTGTGACAATCTTCACACCCTTACCCTGAGGGCTTTTATTAAAAAATTCACTGATACTGTCACTGAGTTTGCGTGACACAAGATCGACGACTCCGTAACAATCCGCCGCCGCAAGGTGCGCCACCATAGATATGGCCTTGTCTGTAATGATTATTCTACCGTAATAATTCGATGTCTTAACTGCCATATATTGTAATTTTAACAAAAAAATGTGCCTTATGCAAGCATTTTTTATATATTTACTCGCTCGCATATTCTAATATAAGCAAAATCAGGTAGTTTTATGAAATTTTTTCAAAAAAATAGCGATATTTTCTTGCTTTTGTCGCAATTGAGTGCTATTATATTTAGGCAATATGTCAATGGAGGTATTCAATTATGTCTAAAGTATGCGCTATTTGCGGTAAAGGACAACAAAGCGGAAACAAAGTAAGCCACTCCAATCGTAAATATAGAAGAAGTTGGGGCGCAAACGTTCAAAAAGTTAAGGTCGTCAATACCAACGGCTCGACACAAAGCTTGTACGTATGCACCAGATGTCTTCGTAGCGGCGCAGT
>JAAVHS010000003.1 GCA_014799575.1 Clostridiales bacterium
ATTTTACACCTCGATTTTACCCGATTTTTGGTCTAGTCAGGAAAAGTATACATTTCCTGACTAAAAGCACTTGAATAAAAAATTATGATATGTTATGATATACATGTCTAATTATCGCGAATTTTGACTTCACAGTGTCGAAATTCTTCGGTCAGGAAATGTATACTTTATTTGGAATTTTTTGACATATTTTGAATTTTATCTACTGTTTCCGACATTTTTTGCAAAATTTACATTACTCTCCGCACTCGACAAAGATATTATAAAAAATACGTTGTTTTTATGCGCGCATTTTTGGACATAATACTTTTATGAACGTTTACGGATATGCAAGAGTATCGTCGTCAGACCAAAATCTTGGAAGACAAATTAAAGAACTTTCGAATTTCGGTATTCCCGAAAAGAAAATATTTTGTGAAAAGAAAAGCGGAAAGGATTTTGAGAGAAAAGAATATTTGCGACTTATGAAGAAACTTCGCTCGGGCGATTTGCTCGTAATCAAGTCAATCGACAGACTCGGTCGCAACTATGAATCTATAATCTCAGAATGGAGCAACATTACTCACAAGATAGGCGCGAATATCGTCGTGCTTGATATGCCCCTTCTCGACACTCGAGAAAAGGCGGGAACTTTGGTGGGGAAATTTATTGCCGACATAGTATTGCAAGTGCTCTCTTTCGTCGCCGAAAACGAGCGCGCCAATATCCGCGCCCGACAAGCCGAAGGCATCGCATTGGCAAAGCAATCGGGTACTCGCTTTGGCAGACCGAAGAAAGCATTCACCGCGGAATTCATTCAAGTCGCAGAGGATTATATCCACAAGCGTATTTCTTTGCCAGAGGCGTTGGATTTACTTAATATGAAGCAGTCTACTTTCTTTTACCATTTCGGTTCGTACAACTGCTTTAAGGACGAAAATATTGGATAAAATTAATCTGACTAAAACAATTTATTTCTCTACTCGCCAATCGATAGGCTGACGGCCGTTTTTCTCCAAAAACGCGTTGGCTTTGGAAAAATGCTTGCATTCCAAAAAGCCGTTGTAGAAAGAAAGCGGACTGGGGTGCACGCTTTTGAGTACCAAATGGCGCGACGTGTCAATGAGTTTTTCTTTGGCTTTGGCGGGATTGCCCCAAAGCATAAATACCGTCGGATACGGACTGTCGCTAATCATCTTGATTACCGCGTCGGTAAATCTTTCCCAGCCTATGCCCGCGTGACTTTGCGGTCTTCTCTCTCTTACCGTGAGCACGGTGTTGAGAAGCAATACCCCTTCGTTTGCCCAATTCGTAAGATTACCGCTACTGCTGATAGGAATTCCCAAGTCGTATTCAAGCGCCTTATATATATTGATAAGGGACGGCGGACATTTTACTCCGTCTTTCACGGAAAAGCACATACCGTGCGCCTGACCGTAGCCGTGGTATGGGTCTTGACCCAAAATTACGACTTTGACGTTTTCGTACGGAGTATGCTCGAAAGCCGACAGTATTTCTTTCATAGGCGGATAGATGCGATAATTGCTGTACTCTTCACGCAAAAATTTGCGTATATCCTCAAAATAGTCTTGCGAAAACTCGCTTTCCAAAATATTGTCCCAACTATTACCCAAATGCGACGACATACGAATTCCCTCCGTAATTTTTATTTATTTTAACATAATTCGCCAATATCTGTCAACGTGGTTGAATTTTTTGAGAAACCGTAGTATAATATTTGTAGAGGATTTTATGATAGATACGCACACACATTGCCACCATTCGCACGACAGCAAGCAAAGTCCGCGCGATATGATAGAAAAAGCGATTGCGCTGAATATGGAATATTTGGCTATTACCGACCATTACGACGCGGAACTTACCTTATTGCCAGAATTCGACTATATACCTCAAATCGACTTGGAGCGACATTTTGCCGAACTCGCCTCTCTCAAAGAAGAGTATAAGGACAAAATTCAACTCGGCGTGGGCATAGAATGCGGATATATGAAAGAGGCGAACGCTCTCTATCTCGACAATCTCGCAAAATACGACTTCGACTTGACAATCAATTCCATTCACACGATTGAGTACGAAGACTGCTATATGAAATCTTATTTTGACAAACGCAGTAAATTCGAGGCGTACAACGCTTATCTCAAAGCGGTACGCGAAAGCCTTGACTGCCCTTATCATTACGACGTCGTGGGACATATAGGCTACGTCGCGAGGAAAGCCACATATCCCGACCCAATGCTTTACTATCAAGACCACAAAGATTTGTTGGACGATATTCTCTTGACGATAATCGACAAAGGCAAGGCTTTGGAAATCAACACCAACAGCAAAGGCACGGGACTTGACTTTTTGCCGTCAAAGGAAATCGTCGAGAGATACAAGACGCTCGGCGGCGAATTACTCACTTTCGGCTCGGACGCGCACGCAATCGAGCGCATTGCCGACAAATATCCGCTCGTCGTCGATTACTTAAAATCGATAGGCTTTGAGTATATTTTCAAATATATATCGCATAAACCAATCGCAGTTAAATTATAACAAACAAGGACGGGGCAATTACCCCGTCCTTATTCAATATAATAAAACTATGAAGAACGCGTCAGTTTAATTGACATTTTGCTCAAACGTCTGTTATTATTATATCAACAATATGTCGGAAAATCAACAATCAGTATTTTTGAAATTGTGTTGTTGGAATTACGCTACGCTTGATTTGTTATCAAACCGACAAAAATATTGAAAGTGTAGTCAAAAGGATAAGTATGCAAGAGACAAGACGAGTAAGAATGACTAAAAAAATGATAAAAGACGCTTATATCGAATTGCTTGAACGCAATCCGTCAAAACGTCTGTCTATCACTGATATTTGCAAAGTTGCGGACATAAACCGCTCTACTTTCTATATGCACTATGAAGACGTCAACCAACTTGTTACGGAGATTGAAGACGACTTGCTCGACTGCATACCCTATCCTCAAAATATCACGGGCGCGCTTTCCGAGAGCGAGCAATATATCGCTTTGCTTGAAAAGACTTTTGATTACATTCGCGAAAACAAGAAGTATTTCAGCATTGTCTTCGTGAATTTTGAAAATACCAATTTCCAAAAGAGAATTGCGCAGACTGTATTGGGCAGATATCAATCTGTTCCGATATCCAACAACACTCTTATGACAAAGTACGGTTTCGTATTTTGCACCAACGGCGTCGTCGGACTTATCAAAGAATGGATAATCGAGGATTTCCCAATATGCAGTCGAGAATTTGCGAAAATCGTGTTGCAATTCTGCGTAAAAGCCACTGCGACTTTATCTTAATTTACCACTTATTGCGCACTTTTTCGGCAAAGCCTAGCACTTTGTCCAAGACTATCTCTTGTCCGTTGTCAAGTATGCACTTACCCGAAATATATCCAAATACCTGATGAGGTATCATACACATTATTTTCAAGTCGAAAGGCTCGTATCTATCTAAAATAGGCGTAAACGTGCAAGCCAATCTGCCGTCTTGCGAGATAAACTGCCATTCTTTCATAAATTGAGGCTTGCCCTCTTTGTCCCCGGGGATAACAAATTCCGTCCGTCCTATCTTGTGCGCTTTTCCGTCATAGAAAAGCATATCTTCGCTTGCGTTTTCGGTATTTCCGAAGCCGTAACCGATATTCCAACCGAAAGTCTTGCCGTCGCCTAAGCGAGTGTGCAGACTTCCCCAATACCAAGTATTGTCATAAGTCCATACGCCTCTGCCCCAATCCAACGTCGCAAGAGAATCGATAGGCGAGAATTCTTTCACCTCTCCGCCGAGCGTAAAGTAGCCTTGCGCTTTCATACAGTTTATCTTTTGATTGAGATAGAAATATCCTTTTTTGTCAAACGGCGTCGCGATAACCATACTCTCTTCGGGCACTTCGCTAAGCGTTATATCCCACGATATGCTCGTGCCTTTTTTGTCGGCGTTCGGGTATATTCCTTTAAGACGTCTTTGCGCCCCGTCATTGAAAAAGGACATTTCCACTTTGCCGTTCTTCCACACGCAATCGCCGATTGCGCTCGTGCGAGGCATATTGAGTTTCCCCATAGGAAATAGGAATACCGAACTGTTGGTAAACTGCGACGGCTTGACAAAATCGATTACGCTTATGCTCAGCGCGCCGACGTAACCCATATCGGCAATCGTCAGACAAAGCGCCTTTTCCCTGTCAGATACGTAGTAATAATCCCATTCTTTGATACGGCTCTTCTTCGCCGTGATGTTTTCTCTGTTGTAATTATAAAGTAACCTTTTCGCATAACCCGGATAAAGAATATTGCCATTTTCGTCAAGCAAATCCGTAGCGGTAACAATTTCACGTTGCATATTAAATCCTTCCCCCATATCTATTCTAACATAAAAAAACGCATAATTCAATATGCGTTTTAAGAGAAAAATTCGTCAACCTTATCTTTTCCGCCCATTGCGGCTACTTTGCCGTCCTTAATTACTACTGCAAAGTCGCACAACGCTTTTGCGCATCTTACGTCGTGCGTAACGGTAATCATAGTGTTGCCGCTTTCTATATGCTCGGTATTCAATATATCCACAAGGCTTTTCAATCCCTCGTAATCCTGTCCTACCGTCGGCTCGTCCAAAATGAGTACTTCGGGACGAGTGGCTAGCACGGCGGCAATCGATACTCTTCTCTTCTGTCCTTCGGAAAGCGAATGCGGATGTCTGTCCGCTAAATGATTTAATGAAAATATATCTATAATGCGCTGGGCGTATTCTTTGCTTTGCGCGCCGAATTCTATCTCCGCCCTTACGCTCGGCATGAACAACTGGTAGTCGGGATTTTGGTATACGACGCCAACGCGCTTGAACCACTTTCGCGACCCCTTGTTTTTCTGTCCCAACTTCTCGTCAATATTTTGCGTAATACTGCCTTTGGTAGGCTTATACAATCTAGAAATCAGTCTTAACAGCGTCGTCTTTCCGCAGCCGTTTTCGCCAAGCAAAAGCGTCCTGCCCGATTTGGGAATAATACAAGTGACGTCGTCGAGAATATTTTTGTTCTTGACCGAAAATCCCACGCCCTCTAAGCGAAAGGCGTAATCTTTGCTTACAAACTTAGGACATATATCCGCTATCGTTGCCGTTTGCGAGAGTAAGTACTCTTGCTTATCCTCTACTTTCGTTACTACGCCTGCGCGAATATTCCACACACTATCCACGAATGGCAATACCATATCAAGTCGATGTTCCACAACCAAGACGGCGTAGCCCGCTTTTGCCAATGCGCGAAGAGTGTTCATTAGTTCCGTTGCTCCGACTACGTCAAGGTTGGCGAGAGGCTCGTCAAGAATAAGTATCTTTTGTCCTGTCGCGAGCGTTGACGCGGTAATCAGTCTTTGTTTCTGTCCGCCCGACAAAGTGCGCGTCTTTGCCGTCTTGTCCAGTTTCATTAACTTGCATACGCGCTCTATTTGCGCGCTTATTTTATCTCGCGCAATGGCGAAGTTCTCGCATCCAAACGCGATTTCGTCGTCGACTGCTTTGTGTATAATTTGGCTGTCGGCGTTTTGCAATACCACTCCCACTTTGCGACACGTCTGAGAAAGTTTTTGCCCCGCTATTGAAGATCCGTCTATCAATACTTCGCCCGTAATCTCGCCCGATACGATATTGGGTATAATACCCGATACGATAGAAAGCAACGTGCTTTTGCCCTCGCCCGACGTTCCCGACAAAAGCGCAACCTCGCCGTATTCGACGCAAAAGTCCGCGTCTTTTAATATCTTGCAATCCGACCCCTCGTATGAGAAACAGACTTTTTTCAATTCTATTGCTTTCATATTATCTCCACCAAAACGATGCCGGCAATTAAACCGAGAATATATATTATATCGAACAAGTTGACGATTTCTTTCTTGTAGACAGTATATTTCGATTTGCCGAGCGTGAAGCCGCGCGTCTCTATCGAGAGCGCAAGAGTATCGGATATATCGACAAGTCTTGTCACGAGCGGAATTAAAAACGCGCGATAGAAGATTTTGGGGTTTAATATACTGCCCGCTCCCCTCGTCTTCATTGCTTCGCGCACGCGTCTTATCTCGCCTTGCAAAACGGGTACGAAACTATACATTATCAACGCGCCGAGCGTGACGAAACGAGGAACTTTTATTTGCGATAGATTTCTCGTAATCGCCGCAGGGTCAATGCTCATCCCCGGAATGACGGCAATCAATATCGCAAACAATCTACTTACCATAGCAAGCGAGAAATTATAATCCGACGTCGCCAAATAGCCGATACCGAAAAACAGCCCGCCCATAATTACCAAAATCGGCAATACTTTAAGACAAGTCTTCCAACACCCGAAAATACACATCCACACAAATGCGCCCGCGAGAAAATACAGACATCTCACGTTGGTCGCCTCTATCAATCCGAAGATGATTATCATTGCGGACGTGAGGACTGCGAAGAGCGGATATACGTAGTTTTTGTATCTAAAAAAACTCATTGTTTCAACTTACCTGCTTTTTTGAGTTCTCGCATAATTACCATGCCGATAATTGCGCCGACAAAACATACTGCAAGCACCGCGACGCTTATTCCGATTGCCGCGCCTGCGTTCGTACTGCCGACCATAAACATCGCCTCTGCCGATTTGCCTTTGCTTATCGAAGGGATTGTATTATAAAGCAATATCAACATCGGAAGCGTCAACGGCATATACAACGCGCCCGCAACTACGCACGCCCAATCGTTGTTATATCCTCGGAAAATCAACAATGCGATTGCTTCCGCGACAAGCGCGCAAATGATAATAGACACCATCGGCGTGAACATAAAGGCAAGGAAAATGGATATAAACACCGACTGCAACAAGAGCGCGCCCGGCTTTCTCACTTTCATCATTCCTATCACCGGAAGTATGGAAAACTGCAATCCTAAGCACAATTGAATTATACCGAATACGGGTAGTCCGCTTACGAACGGCATTATCGCTCCGGTGACAAGCGTGCACGCAGTGATTATCGCCAAAAATACGACGTCCTTTATTTTATACTTTTGAAACAACTTGCTCTTGCCTTCGACGGCTTGTTCTTGCTTTTTATCCTCGACGGTTTCGCTCTCTTGCGTACGCTCGTCCGCCGCCTGAATAAGTTCGGCAATCACAAGGTCTTCCGACTGTTTTTCTTCTTCATTCATTATGCGTTTACCTCCATTATTTTTCCATTCTCGATTCTATACGTTCTGTCCGCTATCGACATGGTGCTTTCTCTATGCGACACGAGTATAATACTCTTTTTGCTCTTTTGCTCTTTGAGCGCTTTCAATATGATACCCTCGTTGATGCTATCGACGTTGCTCGTCGGCTCGTCAAGAAGTATCAATTCCGCTCCGCTTAAAAAGGCTCTCGCAAGTCCTATTCTTTGCTTTTCTCCCGCCGATAGATTATCGCCCAATGCGCCGACTTGCGTTTTGTAACCGTCAGGCAAAGTCATAATGAAGTCGTGAACGGAAGCGAGTTTGCACGCTTTTTCAAGTTCTTCTTGCGTGGCTATGGGATTTGCAATACGCAAATTATCCTCTATCGTTTCGTCAAACAAATAAGTTGTCTGACTTACCATTGTTACGTTGTCGAGCAAGTTATCCGAATTGATATTGTCAACGTCTATTCCGTTATAGGCAATCTCCCCGCTATCCTTTTGCCAAAATCTCAACAAGAGTTTGAGTAGCGTAGATTTACCGCAACCGCTCTCGCCGACGATACCGATAATCTCGCCTTTTTCCGCGTGCATTTTAATATCGCAGAGCACTTGCGTCTGTCCGTCGTAAGAGAAAGACAAATCGCTCACGCTTAGATTTTCGTATTGAATATCTTCGCCGTCCTTGACCTCCGTTACGGCTGGCTTTTCGGCAAGAAGATTGAGCACTCTGTCTCCGCTTGCAAACGTCTGCGTAAGATTGCCAGGCAATGCGGAAATTGCGATTACAGGACCGAACGAGCCGAATACCGCAACCACGCCTATTACCATTTTGCCGATTGACATAATATCTGAACTAACCAGAATTATTCCGACGACAAGCGTTGCGATTATGAACAGCGATACCGTAAGTTCGGTTGCCGCAGTCGCGCCGGCAATGCCGCGCTTCATCTTCTTGGTTTCTTTCAAAAGAATATCCGACCTGCGGTTGACTTCCGCTTCTCTTTCCTCGCCTGCGTTGTTGAGTACAATATCTTTAATACCCTTGATACTGTCGAGGAAGTATGCGTTGAACGAAGCAAATTCCGCGCGATACTTGACACCGCTCTCTTTCAATCTGCTCGACGAAATCATAGGCACTACAATTCCTATCGTCAAATATCCTACTACCGCTACGAGCGCAAGATACCAACTCGATACGAAGCCTACGAATAAGAAGACTGCCGTCGATACCAATACTGCTATGCAGATTGGCGAAATCGTATGAGCGTAGAATACTTCGAGAGTCTCAATATCGCTAGTAATCATTGCTATGATACTGCCCTTTTGTTTGCTTTCGAGCTTCGCGGGACAAAGCGTACGAAGCGCGCCGAATATCTTATCGCGCAATACCGCAAGCAACTTGAACGCTATAAAGTGATTGCTGTACTGTTCAAAATAGCGAAGTAATCCGCGCAAAACTCCGCAACCTACGGCAAGCCCTATGATTAGACCCCAAGACAAAGCAATCGTTTCTCCGAGCGCTTTCGCCACGCCGACAGCGCCGAACACAGTGACGCCCATAGCGCAAATAAACCCCAAACTTCCGTTAATAACGGCTAAAATCATTACGTACGCAAGTGAACCAAGCAAGAGTATTAGGCTTGCCATTATTTTCGCGCCGCTTCTTCTTAATTTGATTTTATCTTCTTTAACCATATATCACCCTAAACATTTGATGTCGTAGTCGCACGGAAGACAAGGAAGGCGAGGCTTTTCGACGGGGAGTTTACTCAGCGTAAATGACCCAAGAAAAACGCAATCCTGACACAGTATTCCGTGATGAATACGGCTTCAAATAGTGTAACCCTCCTCTAACTGTTTCTGAGTCGTAAACAACTTTTCATATCCTTTTTTATTCTGCATAAGCGAAACGTGCGTTCCGCTCTCTTTTACTTCGCCGTTTTCCATATAATAAATGTTGTCAGACGGAACGACGTTTGCAAGTCTATGAGAAATGACTATTACGCTCTTATCAGTCGACAACGCTTTTATATTCTTCATAATGATTGCTTCGCTTTCCACATCGATATTGCTCGTAGCTTCGTCAAAGACATAAATATCTTTATCGGCAACGAGATTGACCGCCAATGCAAGACGCTGTTTTTGTCCGCCCGAAACGTTGTTTGCGTCCTCGCTGATGACTTTGTCAAAACCTCCGTTTTCTTTTATAAACTCCGCTAGATTGACCTTTTCAAGAGCCGAATATATTTGCTCGTCGGTAACCGTCTTGTTGGCAAGCGTAAAGTTCTTGCGCACGGTCTGATTAAAGATATAAGTGTTGTAACTAACCACCGCCAAATGCGAATAGTAATTTTCTCGCGAAAGGCTTTCTAGAGATTTTCCGCCGATAGTGACTTCTCCGCTTTGCGGACGCAACGCGCCGACAAGCATATTGACTACGGTGGACTTACCGCAACCGCTCTCGCCGACGATAGCCGTCATACCTTTTTCGGGGAAAGTCATATTGATACCTTTGAGTACGTCGCGTTTGCCGTCGTAAGAGAAAGTCACGTTGTCAAGCGCAATCGTCCTGTCTTCTACGTGCTCATCTCCCCATACTGGGTCAAGCGTATCCAATAGCGAAATAATCTTTTTACCTGCGCTTGCGCCGTTCATTGCGACGTGAAATGCCGAACCGAACGCGCGAAGAGGCAAAAAGAACTCTACCGCCACAAGGCTCATGAAAAGCGCGTATATCGGACTTAACCCCCAAAATGCCGCTCCGCAGATTGACAGGGCAATTCCTGCGCCCGCTCCGCCGTAAGCGACCAAATCCATAATCGTCGTGCTTGCAAGTTGCATTACAAGCACTTTCATCGTAATCTTTCTGAACTCTTCTGCGCTCTCGTTCATTTTGCCGTGTTGAGCCTCGTCCGCTTTGAATATCTTCAATTCCTTTAAGCCTTGCACACTGTCAAGGAACTTGTCTCCCATTGACGTGTATTTGCCCCAATACTTTGCGAATATCTTCTTTGCGTACTTGCTTACCGCAATGATAGAGACGGGAATTAGCGGCACGCAAGCAAGCAATACAAGCGATGCGCGCCAATCAATCCATACGCATATAACAAACAAAATTATAGGCGCAAGCATAGCGAAAAAGAACTGTGGTAAGTAGCTTGTAAAATACAAATCAAGTTGCTCCACTCCTTCCATACTCACTTGCGTAAGTCCCGCCATACTCATGCCGTCGGTAGACCTCACTCCGAGTTTGACGATTTTGTCGTACGTCTTTTCTCTCAAATCCTTTTTGACGTTTCTGCCAAGTTCGTCTTTTATATTGCCATTGAGTCTTGTCATAGCATAGCGAGTTATAATTCCGACAACGGCGCAGATTGCGGGATACAAATAATTCAGCGATTCGGCTTTGTTGATTGCAAGATAAATCGCCCAACATATACTTGCTGTAATACCGACGTTGGCAATCAGTCCGATTACTTGCAAAAAGACTGCAATAAATATGTACTTTTTATTCTTGCCAATCAGTCGGAATAGTTCCTTGTCTATCATTTTGCTTTAACTCCATTTCTAATTACTTTTGTGAAATCCTATCCTATCAAAATAGCGTCGTCCAAATTTAGCGTAATTTTGAACTCAACGTCTCTACTCATTACTTTGACGTATCCGCTCATTTCAAGTTGTTTATCCAAATCCTCTCTTGCTACGTCAAATGAATATCCGTACGCGCCGTCTTTGTCCGCAGATATTGCCTCAACGCCATAAAGCCTGATATTCGTGAAAGAATCATTGTAGCAATAATAAGTCAAAGTATATCCATCTTTAGACTTCTTTACGAGTACTTTGTCGGCGCAGTTTTTTACAAGCATTGATTTGCCCATTGCACTTGCCTCGATTTCAAAACTTACCGCATATAGTCCGCTGTCGTATTCGTCAACGTTGTACGCGCAGTTGAAATCTCTGCCATACGGGTCGACTGCGTCTTTATCTACCGAAAACAATCCCCCGTCGTCCTTTTGACAGCCCGCAGCAGCAAAGACCGCTACCAATATCATTACGGCTATTAAAAATATGCTAATTCTTTTCTTCAACATTCTTGGATTGCTCCTTTTCTTTTTTCTTGTTTATTCTCTTATACTTCATTGTTTCCGCCACGTGCCTAAACGCGATTATCGGGTGATAGAACATCATTCTCGGTCCGGAATAGCGCATTACCTTGGAAATCTTTTCTCTCATACTCGGTTTGTAGCAGTGAATTTTACAGTTGCTGCAAAAAGTCTTTTCGTCGCCGAAAGGACACTTCTCCCTTCTTTGCTTTGCGTACTGCCATAGTTCCTCGCACTCCTCGCACAACTCGCCCTTGTGCTTGTGCTTACCGCGACAGTACACGTCAATCATAAGTTTTACGACTTCAATTTCCTTTTCTTTTTGCATTAAATTATACTCCGATAATGGCAACATAATGTTAGCCACCGCAAACTTATATTGATATTTTAGCAACTTAAAAATCTTTTGTCAACAAAAATGTTAGATAAAGATAACATATTTTTTGTAAAAAAATAATGCGGAAAGAAAACCTTTCCGCATAGATTATTTATTGTGATAAATTACTGTTTGGGCTGAATTGTCGCTCTGATTCTGCGGATACCTGCGGAAGACGACTGCTCTTTTTCTATCTTGAAGTGACCGAGTTGTCCGGTATGCTCCGCGTGCGGGCCGCCGCAAATTTGCAAATCCACGTCGCCGATTTGGTATACCTTAACTATTTCGCCGTATCTTGAACCGAACACGCCGACAGCGTTCTTTGCTCTTGCCTCTTCAATTGGCATTTCCATACATACGACGGGGATATCTCTTGCGATAGCGTTGTTGACTGCGTCCTCAACCGCCTTTTTCTCTTCGTCGGTCAACGGACGCGGGAAGTTGAAGTCAAATCTCAATCTTTCTGGCGTGATATTGCTACCCTTTTGCTGAATCGTGTCGTCGCCCAACACCTTTTTGAGCGAAGCGAGCAACAAGTGCGTAGCCGTATGCAAGAAAGTCGTCATTTCACTGCTGTCCGCAAGTCCGCCTTTGAACTTTTGCTCTGCGCCTTGTTGCGACTTTTTGATATGCTCTTCTTGCGCTGCCTTATAGCCTTTGATGTCGACTGCAAAGCCTTTTTCTTTGCATATTTCCTGCGTCATCTCAATCGGGAAGCCGTACGTGTCGTAAAGTCTGAAAGCCGTCTTTCCATTTAGCGTATCGCCTTTGACAAATTGCAATACCTTGTCAAGTTGCTTAATACCGTCTTCCAAAGTCTTTGAGAATTTATCTATTTCTTTGACGAGTTCGTCCTCGATTTTTTGGCTGTTGCGCTCGAGTTCGTCATACACGCTCTTGTACTGCTCGACGTAAAGCTTTGCAATCTCGACAAGACTTTGAGGCTCTATTCCCAACTGACGGGCAAATCTTACGCTTCTGCGGATAAGTCTTCTGAGGACGTAACCTTGGTCGACGTTGGACGGAACGATACCGTTCTCGTCGCCGAGCAAGAAAGTCGCGGTACGAATATGGTCGGCGATAATTCTCATTGCTCTCGTATCGGCTTCGTCTTCGCCGTACTTCTTGCCTGCAAGCGAACATATCTTTGCGATTGCTCCTGCGAACAAATCCGTCTCATATACCGACTTGTAGCCGTTGAGCATGCAAATTGTACGCTCCAATCCCATACCGGTGTCAACGTTTTGTTGAGAAAGTTTCTCAAACTTGCCCTCTGCATTGCGGTTGAATTCCATAAACACGTTGTTCCAGATTTCCACCCACTTTCCGCAGTCGCAACTCGGGTCGCAGTGGTCGGAACAAGGCGCTTTGCCCGTGTCGATAAATATCTCTGTATCGCTACCGCACGGACCTGTCGAGCCCGCGTACCACCAGTTGTTGGCTTTGGGCAAATAGAAAATTCTCTCGCGAGGTATTCCGAGGCTTGCCCACGTGTCCGCCGCCTCTTCGTCTCTTGCGCAGTCCTCGTCGCCCGCGAAAACCGTAACGGCAATCTTCTCAACGGGTATGCCCAAGACCTTAGTCAAAAATTCAAAAGAAAAATTGATGGATTCTTTTCTGAAATAATCGCCGAGCGACCAGTTGCCGAGCATCTCGAAAAAGGTGCAGTGCGTAGCGTCGCCGACCTCTTCTATATCTCCCGTACGCACACACTTTTGCACGTCGCAAAGTCTGTTGCCCGCAGGGTGCTTTTGTCCCAAAAGATAAGGCACGAGCGGATGCATTCCCGCAGTGGTAAAGAGAACCGACGGGTCGTTTTCAGGTATAAGCGAAGCCGACGGGATTATCTTGTGTCCCTTGCTCTCGAAAAACTTCAAATATTTTTCTCTCAATTCATAAGACTTCAATTCTTGCATAATTACTCCTAGCGTAGAAAATTTACAAGTATATTATATATAATGCAAAGAAAAAGAGCAAGCGGTTGACTTGCTCTTTTTTCACTTCTTTATTCTCTATCAGCCTTATAGCCCCATTCGACAGAAAAACCTTCGTCGTTCCAATCTTCATCCCATCCGCTCGGCTGACTTTCTGCTTCGCAGTAGATTTTCAGATTATTGCAACTTATAAATGCAAAAGCATCTATGCTTGTTACACTCTTTGGGATAAATACACTTTCCAAACTGCTACAATAACTGAATGCTTTACGGTCTATGTGTGTTCCGCCATTTATTCTAACTGTTTTCAACTTATTTTTAGGTAGATATGATAAGGCTATCGTAGGTACTGTCGCCGACGTTAAATTATTACATCCACTAAAAGCATATCTACCTATACTTGTTACGTTGCTAGGTATCTCTATGCTTGTCAAACTTTTACAATAGTAGAATGCATAGTCGCTTATACTTGTAACGTAATTTGGTATTACACTATTCTTGCAACCAACTATCAATTCATTTGTTGCTTTCTCAATTATGCAATTCCCTTCGCTCTTGTAAGTTTTATTATTAACGTCTACTTTTATACTTTCCAAACTGTTACATTCTGAAAATACCCTTTCACCTAAACTTGTTACACTCCTTGGTATAACAATACTTGTCAAACCGCAAGCGCTAAATGCAGACTCATCAATAGACGTAACACTGCTTGGTATCTCTATGCTTGTCAAACTTATACAGCCTAAAAATGCCGCACCACTTATACTCGTTATACTTTCAGGTATAAATACATTTTCCAGATGTTGACAATATATAAATGCATAATTCCCGATTGACGTCATGCTACTAGGCAATTTTACACTTTTCAAATTTTTATTATTTTGAACCCATTGATCCTCAGAAATATCCGCACTAGCAAAAGCAAAATTAAATATACCGCTGAGAGAATATGCATTGCTTTTGTATTTTACACTGCTCTGCAATTCTAAATTCTCTACGTCATTTAATCCCGAAAAAACTAGTTCCGCTCGATTATCTTTTAGAGCGTAAATCATTCCGTTTTGCGCTTTACAATACATCTTGCCATCGGTAGCGACATCGTTGTTTTTATAATCCCAAATTACTGCTAAGTGTTGTATGCCGTCTTCATATTCCAAATATTCATCCCACGCATCGGGCCAACCTTCAAATTTACTTTTTTTCTCGCAATAAATCACAAGAAATGTCGGAAAATATCCTGAATCTTCTATTAACTCTACATTATCAGGAATTATTAAAATCCTTAAATATGGCAAATCGCAAAGATTTAGCGAAAATGCGTTTATTTCTTCATCGCCTATTTTTTCGGGAATTTCCAACTGAATTATATTTTCTTTATTTTCAATAGCATAATCTGACAATGACGTTATCTTACCGTTGCCATCTGTCTTAAAATACAATGAATATTCAACTTCTTCGTCTTTATAGTTTTGATAAGCGGAAATCAAATCGTCCTTTGACTGATTATTATCGTCCTGTTGTTCCTGCTCTTCGCCCGGTATTTCAGTCTCCTGAGAATTTGGATCTTTACAAGCGACGAATGCGAAAATAATGCAAAAGCATAATAGCATCGCAAACATAATTTTGGTAATTTTTTTCATTTAATGTGCCTCCTAACAACAATTTCATCTTTAATTATTGCAAATTGCTATATTCATAAATACATTGTATAGCAAATGGCTATAATTTGTCAAGGGGTTAAAAAGAAAATGAAAATATTTCAAGAACGATTATTAGAACAACGAAAAATATGCAAGATGACTCAACAACAAGTCTCTGAATACTTGCACATTTCTCAACCTTCATATATTCGTTATGAAAATGGAAGCGCTGAACCCAGCCTTGAAAATTTAGTTAAACTTGCAGACCTTTTTGACGTATCAACAGACTTTTTGCTTGGAAGAACGCAATATTAGACTTCTCTTTCTCTTAATTTCAATTTAGAACATACCATACTTGAAATAACACACTTAACAATATCAATAGGAATAAACGGCACTAAAAACGCCCAAAAGAATGCCCATACGCCCATTTCGGAATGAAGATAGCCGTACATTATNCCNGCGCCGTAGATTGTGCCGANGANATCCATNANNANCATATTGATAATTGACGCTANCATATANGTNGAAAANTTNCGNTTGCCGCGCTTTTCTCTATACCACGCGGCGACAAAACCGCCTATCGTAAAGCCTATCATATAGCCGAACGACGGTTGCAAGACGTANGCNGGNCCNCCNCCCGAAGAGAATATCGGCANGCCTATCAGTCCCAATACNATATACANTACCAAAGAAATCGTACCCCACTTTTTGCCGAGCATAAGCGCGCAGACGTTGGCNACTAAAAACTGCATTGTTATTTTTATCGTGCCTATTGGGATATTGATAAACGCGCTGATAATCAAAAAGGCAATGAATATGCCCGACGTCGCTATGCCGAGAATATAACTTCTGCGCTTATTGTGAACGGCGACGGCTTGCTCTCGCAATTCGTCNTGCTCNCGNTGTTCTTTTTGCNCTTNCNNGNTTTTCTCTTNTTCATCAAATCCACTCATTGTCTTTACTCCTAATTGATATTTCTCCGCAAGTAAGTTTTCTTTGGTTGCCGTCTTGCTCGATTACTAAAAGCGCGCCGTCATCGTCAATGTCNACAACTTTGCCGTACTTCTCCTGCCCGCTGTACGTATAAGTAATCTCCTTGCCNACGACCATTGAATATTGCTTATACTCGCGCATAAAAGACCTGTCTTTGAGGTCNTCNGTCAGTCNCATAAGTTGAGAGTAAATCTCGGCGATAATTTGAGAGCGAGTGACNCCGCTTGGAGATTCTTCAAAAAGCGCGCAAGCCTTGTCTCTTATCTCTTNGGGAAAATCTTGATTGACGAAGTTTACNCCNATGCCGACGATAAAAGTACCNGCCTTNCCGCTTTCAAAGTCAATGTCCGCTTGNGTAAGAATNCCGCANACCTTTTTCNTGCCGATATANATGTCGTTGACCCACTTGATTTTCGCGTCGACGTTNGCGTACTTTTCAATACTTCTGCGCACCGCAACCGCCGCCGCNGGAGTGATGACCATAACGTCNGTNANATTTTCAATACTNTTGCAAAGGCATACGCTCATATAAATTCCNCTCTTNGGCGAAAAGAAAGTCTTNCCCATACGCCCTCTNCCTTGCGACTGCTCTTCGGCGACGATTANCGTACCGTGCGAGATNTTNCCNTTCATNAGCCTNGTCATCGCTTCGCTNTTNGTCGACGGCGTACTTTTNAGCGTAATTATTTCTATNCCCTCGTANTCTCTTCCCAATTCCGCTCTAAGACTTTCTTCGGAAATAATATCGTTGTCCTTTTCCAAGACGTANCCCTTATTTGTCGTAGCGAGAATTTTATACCCCTCNCTNTGCAACGNCTTGACCGCTTTCCATACGCTGTTGCGAGANACGTNCAATTCNTCAGCGAGTTGCTGTCCCGACANNACNTCGCCCCTGCGCGATTCGAATATTTGCAATATCCTATTTCTAAGAGCCATANAATTNTCCTNTCCTATTATATTATTGATTATATATANANGAATAGGNATTGTCAACTAAAATTTGNAATTTGGGTGACAATAAGACAGCATTCTTAATTTTATTGGTTTGAGTATTTTNNTTCCAGTGGTGTTTGCATNGGGAATTTAATTATTTTGAGGGTCTTGGCGGTGTAAGAGTATTTGCATTTAGTGCACGAATATTTTGTAGCGANANTAAGATAGNAANCGANANTATNCTAAACCCAAAACTATAGAGGCACATAAATCGCAAACACTCTAACCGCCTTTGGACTTGGGTTATTCTATTGTGGCTAACAAGACTACTAAACTTGTTATTTATTTTTATAATCAGATACGCAAAGAATATCGTCAGTATCTAAGTCAAGTATAGCGCAAAGATTTGCAAACGTATCAAGCGCAGGCATTTTATCCCCTTTTATATAGTGAGAAATATTGGACTGTCTAACATTTAAGCGACGAGCTATTTCACTTTGTGTTAATCCGCTCTTTTTAATCGCTTCCGATAATTTATTATGGATTTGTTCAATTTTAATCATTTTCTTAAACCTCCACAATAAGTATATGTCTNTTAGCGATAAAATACTTGACTTATCGCTATTGGGCATAATATAATTATCATATCGCCAACGGACATAAGGAAGAAGTTTAACATTGAGGTAAAAAATATGAATCAAAACGAAACTATCACTTGTCATAATTGCGCTTATTTTATGCAGCATTATATAATAGATAAANACTGTCGCCTAACAAAAGTACTAAATTGCGGACACTGTATCAACAACAATTCATATAGACGTACTCTTTTTGACAAACCTTGTAAACATTGGCAACCGCGTGAAGTATTAGTACAAGAACAAAAGAAATATGTAAAAGGCTATTTGGAAAATATCGAAATTCTTCTAGAAAAAATAGCAATCGCTCTCGAAAACGTCGAAGATTTTTGAGATTAAATAAGCCCTGCTAGCATTGCTAGCAAGGCTTTTGAAACCATTTAGTATTTATCCATTTGAACAAAGCCTGTGGCGAGTGCGGAGAGTGATGCAGATTNTGTCTTAGCAAGAGCGACCGAATGGTGAGCGTACTTNCCGTACGTGACCCTGAGTGTCGTCTCGNAGATCAGGCAAAAGGTGCGTTGCTATACGCAGTCGGTNACATTTTGTACGGNGTANNAATACCCAATAANTNNAAGNGNATTNGCNATNACCTGNCTTACGGCTTTNGTAAGCAAAAGTCTTGCGTTTTTAATACCTTCGCGTTCGGTATTTATTTTATGCTCAAAATAGAATTTATTGAACGCTTGCGAGAGGTCNACGGCATAGCGAGTNACTACGCTCGGCTCGTACTTCTTTGCGCTCTCTTTGAGAATTTCGGGATATTTATCCAAAAGCGCNACGATAGCCTTGCAAGAATCGTTGTCAAGTCCCGANTAATCAATCTCTTGNCCGATATTTCCGCANTTCTCGAAAAGGCTGTTGCATCTTGCGNAAGTATACTGCACGTACGGACCGGTTTCGCCCTCGAAGTTGAGCACNTTGTCAAAGGAGAATACCATATCTTTTATTCTGCTGTTGTAAAGCACGCCGAAAAGCACTGCGCCGACNCCGACTTGCTCGGCGATTTCTTCCTTACCTTCCAAAAGCGGATTTTTCTCGTCGATTACCGCTTTGGCTTTTGCGACCGCGGTATTGAGTACGTCCTCTAAGAANACGACGTTGCCTTCGCGCGTGGACATAGAACCGCTCTCCAACGANACCATNCCGTGAGCGACGTGTATCATATCCTTTGCCCAATCGCATCCCATCATTTCAAGCACTTTGAAAATCTGTTGGAAATGCAAATTCTGTTGATAAGCGACAACGTATAAGCACTTGTCAAAGTCGTAAGTATTTTTCCTGTAAAAAGCCGCCGCCATATCTCTCGTGGCGTAAAGCGTTGCGCCGTCCGAGCGTTGTAACAAACACGGCGGCATACTATCGCCCTCAAACTTAACTACCTTTGCTCCGTCGCTTTCTACTAACAAGCCTTTTGCTGTCAACTCGTCGAGTACGGGTTGCATTTTATCATTATAGAAAGATTCGCCCGCATAAGAGTCAAAGCGGATATTCAATCTCTTGTATATCCTGTCCACTTCTTTGAGCGTAATCGCCTTGAAGTATTCAAACAGACTCAACGCTTCTTCGTTGCCGTCCTCTATAGCCTTGAACCACGCTCTCGCTTGGTCGGACAACGACGGGTCTTTTTCCTCTTCCTTATGGAATTTCACGTATATATCGACGAGCGCGCGCACGCCTCTTTCGTCTATCTCTTTCTTATTACCCCAAAGCTTGAAAGCGACAATAAGTTTTCCAAACTGCGTACCCCAGTCGCCCAAATGGTTGATACCCACGACGTTGTAGCCAAGCGCGGTATAAATTCTATAAATCGCTCCGCCGAGCGCGGTGTTGAGCAAATGTCCCATGTGGAAAGGCTTTGCGATATTCACGGACGAGTAGTCCATACAAATCGTCTTGCCGTTGCCATCATTGCTTTTGCCGTAATTCTCGCCTTGCTCGACGACGTTTTCAAGCACTTGTTTTGCATACATCACGTTGTCGAAAGTGAAGTTGACGAAGCCTGCGACAGCCTCGACTTTCTTTATCATACCGCCGACCTTTACGCTTGCCGCAATCTCGCTTGCAATCATTGCGGGCGGTTTTCTCATTTCCTTTGCGAACTTAAAGCACGGTATGCACAAATCGCCCATTGCGCTGTCTTTCGGTGCTGCCACGAGGTCGTAAAGTCCTTGTTTGTCAAGTCCTTGCATATCTATACTGTCGACAATCAACTGCTTGTAATCCATAATATCCTCTTAATAATTATACGTTGAAACGGAAAAGTACGACGTCGCCGTCTTTGATGACATAGTCCTTGCCTTCGCTTCTGACCTTGCCTTTTTCTTTTGCCAATACGTAAGAACCGCATTCCAAAAGCGTCTGCCAGTCGACTATCTCCGCTCTGATAAATCCCTTTTCGAAATCGCTGTGAATCTTACCTGCCGCCTGAGGCGCTTTCGTGCCTTTCGTGATAGTCCACGCTCTCGTCTCTTTCTCGCCTGCGGTGAGATAACTTATAAGTCCGAGTAAGTCGTAGCAAGCCGAAACGAGTTGGTCAAGACCGCTCTTTTCAATGCCGTACTCTGCTTGGAACATCGCTTTGTCTTCGCTCTCCATAGCAGACAATTCCTCTTCGAGTTTCGCGCAGATGACGACCGTCTTTGCGCCCTGCTTTTGCGCGTACTCTTTGACCGCTTTGACGTAATCGTTGTCAGGACTTGCGACTTCGTCTTCGCCAACGTTTGCCGCGTAAATAACGGGTTTTGCCGTCAACAAGAATAGATCGCGCATCATTTCTTTTTCGTCGTCCGTCATGTCTATAAGACGAGCGGGCACGCCCTTTTCAAGTTCCGCGTAGACTCTGTCCATAAGTTCCGCTTCGACGAGGTATTTTTTATCTCCGCCCTTAGCCGAAGTCCTTGCTCTGCCCGCGCGCTTTTGCACGCTTTCCATATCCGCAAAAATCAATTCGAATTCGATTGTCTCTATATCTCTCAAAGGATTGACGCTGCCGTCTACGTGCGTAATGTTGCTGTCGTCAAAGCATCTTACGACGTGCACTATAGCGTCGACTTCTCTGATGTGCGACAAAAACTTGTTGCCCAAGCCCTCGCCCCTCGACGCGCCTTTTACTAAGCCTGCAATGTCCACGAATTCAAGCGCGGTAGGCGTGACTTTCTTGCTGTTGTACAACTTCGCGAGTTTGTCAAGTCTCTCGTCGGGTACGGCTACTACGCCCACGTTGGGTTCTATCGTGCAGAACGGATAGTTTGCGCTCTCCGCTCCCGCTTGCGTAATTGCGTTGAACAACGTGCTCTTTCCCACGTTGGGAAGTCCTACTACACCTAGTTTCATTTTACACCTCTTCTTCTTTTACTTCGTCTAGATTCGCGTTTTCTCTAACGGGAGTCTCCTGACTTTCACTCTGCTCAGGTTTCTCTTCGTCGAGTTCCTTGACCTCGTTTTTGCCGACTATACTCAAAGTGTTTTCCTTGCCGTGAATTAGTCTCTTGATATTGTCTTTATGTCTTATAATTACCAATGCCCAAACGACGAGCGAGAATACTATCGCCACGACGCTATCGCGGTATATTATGCAATTCGCGACCGCCATCGCCGTGATTGCCAAAAACGAACCGATAAATCCTATCTTGCATACCAATAGATAAATAATCAATGCGACGAGCACGCAAGGACCTACTATCGGCGAAGTCACCATAAACATACCGATTGACGTCGCCACGCCCTTGCCGCCTTTGAATTTCGTGTATATCGGGAAGATATGACCTATCACGGTCACCGAACCGAGAATGAACATCCAGTCGACCGAACCGAGCGCGTATCTGCCTATAAGCGCAAACGCCACGCCTTTTGCGCAGTCAAACGCAAAAGTCAACGCGCCCCAGCCCTTGCCTATCGAGCGCATTACGTTCATAGTGCCAGGGTTGCCGCTTCCGAGTTTCTTTATATTTTTTCCTTTGACTTTGCCGATAATCGTCGCCATATTGATTGCGCCGACGAAATATGCGACTATTGTAAGAAATACTTTTAGAATAATATCAGCCACAAATTTTAACTCCTAGCCAAGTCTTTGCCAATATTTTAACATAAATAACTGATTTGTACAACTTTTTGTAAATAAATCTTTACTTTTAATAATAAATCTAAGTCGTGTTGCCGTTAAATTTTTATTTGGATTGACATATCGACAAATTTTCCTTTATAATTTATACAATGAAAAACGTGAGGAAATTTATGAAAAAATTTGCAACAACAATAATTTTGATAATACTTTTAGTCTCGATACTAATGATGTCGGCTTGTAGCGGCGGCGCCGATACTGCCGAAGTAGATCTCGACTTCGACGGTCTCGGTTCTAAACCGAACGCGCAAGCGATTGACAAAGCAACGCCCGTTGACGGTTCAAAAGTCAAACTCAGCTCCGAAGAAACGACCGATCCGGAAGTGCTTTCTTCGATAATTTATTTGATTGGTCTTGCCAACCAAAACAACGTCGAATGCGATTTCTACGCTGCGGCGGCTTACGGTACGGGCGAAGCGAAAATCAAATTCGGTAAAGACCATATCGTCGGCTCTATGGACACCCGCGAATGGCGCGTATATGACAACGGCGAATACTTCTTTGACTCCTATGGTCTTGTCGTAGAGGGACATACGATAAAAGAAGACGGTAGCACAGGTAAAGTATCCAACGCTATTCTCAGCGCATTGAGTATGGTACTCAACTTTACCAAGCGCGTCTATTCTCCCGATTGCGAAACTTTCTACACCTCTAAAGAAGGTAAGACGAGAAACAGTACGCTTACGCTCTACCCATCTCTTGACGCGGTAAAATACGATAAGCCGAAATCTCTTGTGGAAAATTTCGACGAGTACGTAGAAACGAATTACTATCGCAACGATTTCAGAGAATTTTCGTCCGACGATTTGAGCGAGGAACTCGATCCTATCACAAGCGGATTCATCACCTACGACGCAGAGAAAGGCGTATACTATTTGGAATGTAGCGTCAACTGCGAAGATACCGACGTGCTTGACCTCTCAATTAAAAGCATGAAGAAAAGCGCAGGAACGGAAATTTTCGCCTATGCGGATAAGCGTCTCAAAATCGAAATTTGGGAATGCGGACTTATCAAAAACTATATCAATACCAACGTTTGGGAAGCGACGCTTTTGCCTACGTCCTTAAAACTCAGCGGTTCAAGCGATAATTTCTATGAACAGCGTTTCACTTACAACAAAGACGACTTGGAAGTAATCAACGTTCCCGACGATATTAAACAAAATATGATGACGTCGACGCAGAAAAAGAAAAAATAATCTCTCTAGAACTCAATCGGGCTGACGTCGAAATCGGGGATAAAGTCCTCCGACGCGCTTGAAAAGTCTTGAACGAATGCATTTGCAAAACCGAGTTTTTCGGCGTACGATATTGCTATCTTGTATTCAAGCGGCAAGATTTTTTCGGACAGCTCCGCAAACTCGTTTGCCCTGCCGCAAGGTACGTATTGCGACATAAGCGAAATATAAGTATCACAAGAAAGGTTGCTCGAAATCCAATCGAGCACTTTTTTTGTATTGGAAATACTCTTGGGCAAAACCAAATGTCGAATTATCATTCCCTTGCGCATTATACCGTCTTTGAATTCGTCGACGGGACACAACTCTCTCATCTTCAAAATAGCATTCGCGCATACCTCGAAATAGTCTTTACAGTTGCTGTATCTTAATGCCAACGCGTTGTCCGAATACTTGAAATCGGGCAAGAAGATATCCACTATGCCTTTTAATTTTTCAAGCGACAATACGCTCTCGTACCCTCCGCAATTATACACTACGGGCAATGACGGCGTATAAATCTCGAAAGCCTTGACTATACCGTCGACAAAATGCGACGGCGTAACCAAATTGATATTGTGCGCGCCCGCGTCCTCAATGCGCTTGAATATATCCGCAAGTGCGCTCGGACTGATTTCTCTGCCCTTTCCTTGTGATATATCGTAATTTTGGCAATATACGCATTTGAGATTACAACCGCTGAAAAATATCGTTCCGCTTCCCCTATCGCCCGAAATAGGCGGCTCTTCCCAACGATGCAGCGATACTCTCGCCACTTTCAAGCCGCGCTCTTTGCAGTAACCTAATTGTTTCGACCTGTCCACATTACACTTTCTTGGACACGCGTTGCATCTTTCCATAATTTAAGTTTAACAGTGGCATAGAAAAATGGCAAGCGGTATGCTTGCACTTATTTTATTGGTTAGAGTATTTTGCTTCCAGTGGGGTTTGCTTTCTTACTCAGAATTATTTTTTAGCGAGAATAAGATAAAACCCGCCAAGTTCGGCGGAAAAGATACTTTTTAATGATGCCTAGACGGACTTCCCGCCGAACTAAAATTCTATATCAAAAATTTTATTACAAAGTTTTTCCGCGTAGAGCGGTTCGTGGCTGACGAGAATTATTGCGCCTTCGTAGGCTTGCAACGCTTCAAAGAGCGCTTCTTTGGCAGATACGTCAAGGTGGTTGGTAGGCTCGTCGAGAATAAGGATATTACTCTCTTTCTGCATAAGCGCGCAAAGTTTGATTTTGACTTGCTCGCCACCTGAAAGATTGCTGATATACTTTGTCGCAAGATCGTTTTTAATACCGACTTTGGCGAGTTGAGTACGGATATCCTTTTGAGACATTTTGGGATAAGTCTCGTTCATAAAAGTCATTGCGTTTATATCGCGATTCCCGAAATGCAAATCTTGCTCGATATAATTTATCTTGGAATTGATATTGAAAGTGAACGAACCGCCGATTGCGGGAAGACGCTTCATAATCGTCTTCAATATCGTGGTCTTTCCCAAGCCGTTCGTACCTCTAAGCCAAAGTTTGGTCGTCGAATCCATCTCGAAAGATATCGGCGGAAGTATGGCTTTGCCGTCGTAACCTACTTTCAAATTTTTGACTTCAAGCAAGTGCTTCGTCACCAAAAGNGTATANGGGAAATTAAACGTNGGCTTTTCNAAAGACACCGGCTTTTGCATTACGTCNATTCTATCNAGCATTTTCTTTCTGCTGTTCGCCATGCCNGCCGTCGCCGCGCGCGCTTTGTTGCGGGCGATATAGTCTTCCATTTTCTTTATNTCGCGTTGCTGTCTTTCATAACTGTCCGCGTACTGCTTTGCGTTCTGCTCGTGTTGGAGCAAAAATTCGTCGTAGTTGCCCCAGTACTTTTTAATCATACCGTTTTCTATATTGACGATAATCTTNCACACGCTGTTGAGGAAAGTCGTATCGTGCGAAATGAGTATAAACGTNCCCTTAAAAGAATCGAGNTATTTTCTAAGCCAATCNATTTGCTCTAAGTCNANAAAGTTGGTNGGCTCGTCGAGAAGCATTACGTCCAACTCTTCAAGAAGAAGTTTGGACAGCATAAGTTTCGCTCTCTGTCCGCCGCTCAAATTACCTATTACGGTATCGTAACCGAAGTTGTTGACGCCAAGACCGTTNGCGACTTTTTTTATCTTGGAATCGAGGTCGTAAAANCCGCTGTCGTCAAGTCTTTCCTGCATACTNGCGGACTTGTTGACAAGTCTATCNAGCTTGTCCATATCNTCTTCGGTCGCCATATCGGCGTATAATTGCTCTAATTGCTCGTTGAGTTTGTATAAATAATCGAAAGAACCTTGAAGGTATTCCATTACCGTCTGACTTCTGTCTATGTTCGCGTGCTGATCCAAATANCCCCACCTAATTCCGTTGAGCCACTTTATCTCGCCCGCNTCCTGCGTAAGTTTTCCGGTGATGATATTCATAAANGTNGACTTACCCGCGCCGTTCAGACCGACAACGCCGATATGCTCGCCGTTGTTGACGCTCAAATCNGCNTCGTCGAANAGCGTCTTTGAATCAAATATATGCGTAAGTCCTTTTATTGTCAATACACTCATTGTTTTTTCTCCGCGGATGTCTTCTTAGCCAAATGCGATACGAATTCTTCCGTTTCTTCAAAGTTGCTACTTTCAACGACGATAGTGATTTTATCGCCCACGAAAAGCATTGTTTTACCGTCAGGNACTACGCTTTCGCCGTCAGCTCTTTGCACTTCGGTAACNAGCGCGTTNGCAGGCCAAATNATATTGCTGATACGCTTGCCCTCGACGAACGAGCCTTTTTCGATAACGACCTCGAAATTGCGTTTGGACGCTTTCGCTCTGTCTTGCTCGCGAAGTCTTTCGAGAAGCGANTCGTAGAAAGGTTCNNNACCGAGTATTTCCGCNACNAGNAANGCNGTGAATATTGCNACNGTCANNGGCAAGAANTCAGATTGATANCCCGANAGTTCGACGACCAANANGACNGCGGTAATGGGCGCGCGNACGCTTGCGCCGAAGAACGTCGTCATCGAGATAACTACGACGGCGGTAAAATATTCTTCGTCCATNCCCATTTTTACGAATGCNATACCCATCATNGCGCCGAGAAGCGCGCCGATTGCGAGCATAGGTATAAACAAACCGCCCGTTGCTCCCGCGTGGAAACATAGCANCGTCAAAATTATTCTTACGACNATTACCAAAANNAAAAATCCNAAAGTATACTTCAATCCNTTGTGNCAAAGGTTGTCAATCAGCGAGTGTCCGCCGGTGTTGACCATTGCAAAACCGTTGTCAAAAAACTTTGTGAAAATTAAACCGACTGCGCCGATGAGCAAGAATGATACCAAAAGTCTTGCCCAATACGGGAACTGCTTGACCAATTTGTCGGTGACTTTTTGAGAACGTACGAAAATCGCGTTGAAGATTATCGCGCACACGCCGATTACTACGCCGATTGCNATNAGTATGCCCAAAACGCCNGCNAATTCNCCTACCGTGTCCATTTCCTTNAAATCTGCGAAAGGTTTAAGACTGGGGATATCGAANAGCATTGACGTACTNGACCATTTCNCGTCNTTTATTGCCATACCCAAAAGACGGAANGTCATCGTGCCNGTGACTACCGCCGACGACGCGCANAANAGAATGATTGGCGAAAATCTCTTGTGACACTCTTCCATTGCGAAGACTATACCTGCNAGAGGAGCGTTGAAGGCTACCGCGATACCTGCGCCCGCGCCGCCTGCCATAACGTATCTGCGCCAAGTGAGTTTTGCTTTCATCACTTCCGTAATNCCTTGCGATGACATTGCGCTGAGTTGTACGCTCGGTCCTTCGCTTCCGAGAGGAAGTCCCGCAAAGAAACTTATATACGAGCCTACCACCGTACCGATAAGCGTCCTAAGCCACTTGAANGTCAAAAGNCCTCTGATTGCGCCCTCGACGTTGGGNATTCCGCTTCCNCGTACGTTGGGCACGTANTTNTGCAANAGCGCCATNAAAAGCGCAAGAGCNGCAAGTCCCAAGAAAAACAAAGGTATCGCCCAANGATGGTCGAGCACCGACTGATANATCTTGCCNGAATACTCTATCAAATATCGNGCGCCGAAATTGAATACTCCCACCAAAACGCCTGAGAATATTCCNGCAATTCCGCCGTACGCTATGACAGGCAAAACGATGTTCTTGATTTTCTCGCCCACCGTCTTGACTCTCTTTTTTGCCTGTTCCTTTGCTTCTTCNTTCATCTATAAAGTCCTTTTGCCTAATAATATATACTATGTGCGAAAAAAAGTCAAGTTAAATGGCGGCGACAAAATTCGCGTAAAAAACGGACGCCCTATTGAGCGTCCTTAAAATTATTTAGCTATCACTAAAGGAATAATGATACTGACTAAACTCCATGCGTGTATTGCNCCCAAAGTNAANCCNACCGCTGNGAATTTTTGAGTTATGGTATCATTTTTTAATGATTTTTTATATGCCACAGCGCTTAATATCAATCCCACTGTACCTATTACATGCGAGATAATAACCAACGCATTGTAATAATGGCTCAATCTATAATATGTTTGCGCACCTTTACTTCCGGCTGCAAACATACAACTATTTATGAAGGAGAGTATAACAACGAATATCTCCGTAATAAGAGCGATATAAAATCCACCCATTGCAAGATTTCGCGTTTCCGCTTTTTGGCTTCGAATAAGCAACTGCTCTTCTTTCTCGTCTTTNGAAAGTTCGTCTTTGTANTCTTGGTTTTCCATAACAACCCCCGATATTTTAATCTATGATTATATTATAACCTATTTATATTGATAAAGCAATACCCTAAGAAATAAAAAAAGAGAGAAGAAAACTCTTCTCTCTCTATTGATTTTGTTTTCGATTAAATTAAGGACAAACCGAAACCTACGAATACAAGAATTATGTAAACGATGATGCAAACGAATACGGTAATTCTGAAATTTTTCTTCTTNGTTCTTGCATAGTAGTATGCAGACAAACATACTGCGACGCCGAGCGCGATATCTTTGATAAGGTTCAAAACGCTCATTACTACGCCGCCGCTTTGATTGATTGCATTCAAAATAAGGTTGACGATAAAAATAACGATTGCGAGTACGATTACCACGCAAGCGCTCAAACCTACAAGAGCNTTCATGTTGGATCTTACAGATCTATCTTCTACTTTTTTGCTTGTGGACTTTTTCTTTGCCATATTTATATCCTCCGTCTTTTTTTGATTATTATATTATTCCTGACGAATATTGTCAAGTCAATAGACGCAAATTCTTGATGCGTATAATATATATTATTTTATCCTATTATATANAGCGATTCATATTATTTAGACTTGTNATNTAGNCTNNTTGAGACGGATTTCTTCTATTTCATATCNCAAGATTATCATAAAAAAATAAATGTNGCGTATATGTCGNTTTNGCNNNTTATNNCGACAGGTTATAATACATCATNTTGTAAAAANATNTTTCCACAAGCACTATATATTGTGGTTGTCAAGCAAATTTGATTAAATTTTTTTATATTTATTTTGCAATTTTGTATTGCATAGCGCATATGCTTGTGATATAATCATTCTTGCACTAACGAAATGAGGAGAGGAAAAATGTACGTAATCAAGAAAGACGGAACGAAAGAAGAGTATAACGTTCAAAAAGTAGTAACAGCAGTCAACAAATCNGCTTTCCGCGCGCTTGTAAAATTCAGCGAGGAGGACATCCAATTTATTTGCGACTTCGTCAACAAGAAAGTCGCTAGTATGGGCAAGGACTTTATCAGCATCAGCGAGATGCACAACGTGGTCGAGTACGCTCTCGAATCGCTTAACCCCGCNGTTGCAAAGAGTTATAAGGACTACCGCAACTACAAACAAGATTTCGTACACATGCTTGACGAGGTATACAAGAAAAGCCAAGCGATTATGTATATCGGNGACAAGGAAAATTCCAACTCCGACTCCGCTTTGGTATCTACCAAAAGAAGTCTTATATTCAATCAATTAAATAAGGAACTTTATCAAAAGTTCTTCCTCACCAAGGAAGAATTGCAAGCGTGTCGCGACGGATATATCTATATTCACGATATGTCGGCTAGACGCGATACTATGAACTGCTGTCTTTTCGACGTGGCGACCGTACTCAAAGGCGGTTTCGAGATGGGCAACATTTGGTATAACGAGCCCAAGACTCTNGACGTNGCTTTCGACGTAATCGGCGACATCGTGCTTTCCGCNGCAAGTCAGCAGTACGGCGGATTCACCGTACCGCAAGTTGACAAGATTTTGGAGCCTTATGCGGAAAAGTCTTTCCAAAGACAGTTCAATAGATATAAAGACCTTGGTCTTGACGACAAGAAAGCCGAAGAAGAAGCNATCAAGGACGTAAGAAAAGACATGATGCAAGGCTTCCAAGGCTGGGAATACAAATTCAACACCGTTGCGTCGTCTAGAGGCGACTACCCATTCATCACGATTACGGGCGGTCTCGGCACTTCGAGATTTGCAAAGATGGCAAACATCTGTATGCTTGAAGTAAGAAAGAACGGTCAAGGCAAGAAAGAGTGCAAAAAACCTGTCCTCTTCCCCAAAATCGTATTCCTNTATGACGAAAACTTGCACGGACCGGGNTGCGAACTCGAAGACGTATTCGAGGCAGGCGTAGAATGTTCGTCCAAGACGATGTATCCNGACTGGTTGTCTTTGACCGGCGAAGGCTANGTCGCAAGNATATACAAAAAGTACGGCGAAGTAATTTCTCCTATGGGTTGCAGAGCCTTCCTCTCTCCATGGTATGAAAGAGGCGGTATGTACCCCGCTGACGACAACGACAAGCCTGTATTTGTCGGCAGATTCAATATCGGCGCGGTAAGCTTGCACTTGCCTATGATTTACGCTCAGTCAAAGCAAGAATCGAGAGATTTCTATGAAGTGCTCGATTATTATCTCCAACTTATCCGTCAGTTGCATTTGCGTACTTACGANTATTTGAGCGAAATGAGAGCGTCGACGAACCCGCTTGCTTACTGCGANGGCGGTTTCTATGGCGGTCACCTCAAATACAGCGACAAGATTGCTCCGCTACTCAAAGCGTCCACCGCTTCGTTCGGTATCACCGCGCTCAACGAGTTGCAGGAAATCTACAATAAAAAGTCCATTGCGGAAGACGGTCAGTTCGCTTTGGAAGTAATGGAATNTATCAATAAGNNNATAAANGANTTNAAGGAAGAAGACCACGTNCTNTACGCTATGTACGGCACNCCNGCAGAAAGTCTTTGCGGACTTCAAGTCGAGCANTTNAGACAAAANTTCGGCGTAGTAAAGAACGTCAGNGANAGACCTTACGTCACCAACTCCTTCCACTGTCACGTATCCGAAGACATCACGCCTATCCAAAAACAAAACTTNGAGAAGAGATTTTGGGATTTGCTCAACGGCGGTAAGATACAGTACGTCAAGTACCCTATCGACTACAACAAAGAGGCAATCCGTACGTTGATNAGACGCGCAATGTCGCTCGGNTTCTATGANGGCGTAAATCTCTCGCTTGCNTACTGCGACGACTGCGGACATCAGGAACTCAGCATGGACGTTTGCCCAAAATGCGGTAGCAGAAACCTTACCAAAATCGATAGAATGAACGGCTATTTGTCNTATTCGAGAGTAAAGGGCGACACAAGACTTAACGCCGCTAAGATGGCNGAAATACAAGACAGGAAGAGTATGTAACTATGCGATATCACAATATTACAAAAGACGATATGCTCAACGGCGATGGGCTAAGAGTTGTGTTGTGGGTTGCAGGTTGCACACACCACTGCAAAGAGTGTCAAAATCCCATTACTTGGGANATCAACGGCGGACTTGAATTCGACGACGCAGCAAAGAAAGAGATTTTTGACGAACTNGATAAGTCGTACGTTTCNGGTATTACTTTCTCGGGCGGNGACCCNTTGCANCCCGCCAACCGCGACGCGGTNTTGGNNCTTGCAAAAGAAATCAAGNAGAAGTACCCNAAAAAGACGATATGGCTTTATAGCGGTTTNGAATGGGAAGAAATCAACGACTTGCCGATTGTACCCTACCTCGACGTTATGGTAGACGGCAGATTCAAAATAGAACTTCTCGANCCNCAACTCTATTGGAAAGGTTCGAGCAACCAAAGAGTTATCGACGTGCAAGCGACGCTCAAATCGGGNAAAGTCGTACTTCACGCNTAAAACGATCACAAAAGAAAANATATAATATACAAAAGAGAAAAACGGAAGCAAATCGCTTCCGTTTAATTTAATTTATATTGAACCTAACATTAAATAATATACGTATTCTCTTACCGAGTAATTTTCTTTAATCAANGTCACTCGCAACGGTATTCTNGTAGAAGAAGTCTGTTCGCNGTTTAAGACTACCGTCTTGTTGTCNACGACGTATCCGTATTGCGCATCCAAATGAATATAATAATCTATGCCGTCTTTTGCNTCTATTGTCACTTCATAAGAAGAGAGNCGTNGNACTTCNNCAAGNTGANNAAACTCAACTCCGTCAACGTATACCGTAATATCAGATTGAGGTACGCCTTTTGAACGAGTCTCGAATACGCAAATAGAAATTANACTCGCAAGAAACAAAGCGATNGCCAAAACGCAACATATTATAAGGACAGTATTTTTCTTAGAATTTTTCATTACACCGCCTCCACGAAAAAGGTTGCCGGAAAATAACCTCTATCTAAGTACAANTCGAAAACGTAAAGTTGTTGAGTGCCGAACACGACTGTTCCGTCATCAGCGATCTCCCCTTTTTTCAGCCTAATTTCGTAATTATCACTTGAAGTCGGCGTNTTNACCTTGACAATACATTTGCTTCCNACNGCNACGTTTATTNTNCCGCCGTTGGGNACGTATTGNNTGCTACCGTCCTCAAACTCGAGTTCAAGCACTCCNCCCGATAACTGTACAGCGTTTTGGAAATGAGGAATNAAGACGACCAACAACACGATAGACACTATTACGCTGACCAAAAGTACTCCAATGCCAACCTTGTTTTTCATTAAGCAATTACCCCGTTNTCATATAGTAATATCTTAATTATAATATANCATTTAATGCTATAACTGTCAATACCCTAAATAGAAACATTAGTCTTTTCTTCTACTATNCCCGCCACGTTCTTTACGTACGCTTCGGCNTTGAGTCCAATGATTATAAACGCNATTTCTATCAACGCGATACCGACAAACAATCCTACAAGCGTGTTGGTGATAGCAATCACTATGCCGACNAAAACTACTGCAATNGCAAAAATCAAAATATCGACTAAATACAACTTCGCAATATTCTTCACGTTGATGACTTTTTTGATATCGACTTTCTTCCAAGCGTGGACTATGTATGCTTCAAACAGCTGTATNGAGCCGAACAACATCATAGACACAAGCGTGGAAATGAATATACTTGGACGCCATAGCGCAAGTATCCAAAGACAGAAAGATACAAGCGTTGCGCTGAGCAATGAATCGACAAACGATACAAGGAAATACTTCCACAAAGCTCGCTTGGCTATCTCTCTTCTAATNAGCCATTTCGTAATAAAATATCCGCCGACAAAACCAAGTATTACAAAGAATATGAATATACGCAAAGCGACTACGATATCGTCAATACAGCCGTTGATATAACTTTCCAACTGCGCCATATCTATGGAAATAGATTCTACGCAACCGCTTATCGTATCCGTAAGCCACGTCCTATCCAACAAAATACTTAACGCCTTTATAGGATTATCCCAATCAAGAGAATCTACCTTGTCTATAATGCCCGCGATGAGGTCTTGAAANCGTATCTGAGTATTTTGAGAGATTTGCACTACCATGTCCAACAAATCGGAAAGCGATTTGAGAACGATAGGCAAGCCNATCGACAAGCCGAACACTACCCCGAGCGCTAACGCGCCGAGAGGAGTAAAAAAGTATTTNAGATTTTTGACGTAATTCTTTAATCCCTGCTTTATCATTTGAAATCAGTTTGTACTCNTTATCGCGTCTTGGTTGTTGAGCCAAAACCTCCGTCGCGCTTTGCGCTGACTTCGTCGTCAAAAGTAATTCCGTATTCTATAAAAATACCNTGCACAAATCCGTCGCCTTGATTGATAGACACGGTCTTGTTTTCATTGGTGTCGTTGGTCAATTTGCAGAAGATATGACCTTCGTTGGACGAATTGAAATAGTCGCTGTCGATAATTCCGACGGTGTTGTTGAGTTGAAGTCTGAACTTAAATCCAAGNCCGCTTCTCGGATAGCATTTGAGCACCCAATTNTCTAATATCTCCACTCTTATACCGGTAGGAATTTTAATCGTTTCGCCCGGCTTGATTACTATTTGCATAGGCGCAAAAAAGTCGTATCCTGCCGAGCCTGTGGTCGCCCTTTTTGGCAACTTGATTGCCTCGTAAATNTCTTTGATATTATCGCTTTGTCCAAACGTATCTATCCAGTCCTTTTCAAATTGCTGATAAGATACTTTATAAAATTTCGCTACTCTTTGCATTTTTTCTCTCCGTAAATATGTATTTTATGTTAGTTGAAAGTCGCAAGTTCGGGGTCGGGCTTTTGAGTATGCTCAATGGAAATAGCCTCGAATATCGGACCTACGCCCTCGTAAACTTCGTGCTTTGCAAAACGCACTTTTGCGGTGACTTTTACCCAGTCGCGTTTTTTNAGTTCAATGGTCTGCGTATACGTNCATACGAAAGCGCCGTAGAAAATATCCGCCTCGCAACACGTCATAATATGTCTGCCGACGACTATCGTCTTTTTNGGCAAGGTCTTGTCAACCGCGACGATACCCTTGAAAGAAAGTATCTTGCCTTCGTANTTATCGCCTTCCTCNACCAAATCTCTGTAAAANTCCGCGTAGTCTTCGTCCTTGATTTCCACGATAGGCGCGTTTAGGTCGTAAGGCAACGGGTCGGGTATTCTGTCAGGCTCGACGTGTCCGTCGTTGTACTCGTACAAAATGTCTATTCTTCTGCCNGCGCTACGTACGATTTTGTGAAATTCAAGNTTGTCCTTGCTGTTGTCAAATCTGTTGAAAATAACCGCCTCGCTCACTTGCATTTTGTCAAANGTAAGCTGACGCATATTCGCATTGAAATTGAGGAAGGTATTGCTGTCGGCAATCATAAGCGTCTGCGCCATTACCCAGTTGTCNGGAAGAATATCAAAGAGTTTGCCTACCTCATACATNCCGTTGTACTCGATTATCACACGCTTTGCGCCGTGCTTCTTCTCCAACATCGTCAAAGTCTCGGTAGTAATATCCTCGATATCCTNTATCTCTTCAATGTGCACGTTCTCGGAAGCGAAGTACTTAGGTTGATATTCCTCTTCCCCCTCTTCAAAGACAAGCAAGAGAGTTTTCTCGCCCTCGTTGAATCTGTCGTCGCACATCATTTCTTGTATAAACTTTGTCTTTCCGCTTTCCAAAAAGCCCGTAAACAAATATACCGGTATTTCCATTTATCCTCCTANTTTAGACCGAACAACTTAGNAAGTTTTTCCTCGTCAATNTCGCAACCTATNACGCAAATTCTGCCGATAACTTCGCTACTGCCTACTCTTACGTCNACTTCTTCNGGTACGTAGTCAAAGTGTATCCATTCNCCNTTCTCNCCGCCTACGATGCCCTTTGCGCGCAAGATAGTTCCGTATTCCTTGCTATCGAGAGAGGAAAGAATTGATTTGATTTTCTCAACCGTGTATTTGCAAGTCGTTTCCTTGCCCCAACTCGNGAANACTTCGTCTGCATGGTGATGGTGATGCTCATGGTCATGATGATGANNGCAACCGCATTCNTCGCCGTGCTCGTGATGATGATGTTCATGTTCATGGTCGTGGTGGTGTCCGCAACCGCATTCCTCGCCGTGCTCGTGGTGATGATGCTCATGTTCGTGGTCATGGTCGTGGTGGTGTCCGCAACCGCACTCCTCACCGTGCTCGTGGTGATGATGTTCGTTTTCATGCTCATGGTCATGATGATGGTGATGTCCACCGCATACGGGACATACTTCCTCTTCTTCAAGCGCTTTCATTTGAGCGTCCAAAGAAGACACGTTGGTCATAGCGTCGAAAATTTGCTCGCCTTTGAGTTCCTCCCACGGCGTGGTTACGATTACCGCATGCTCGTTCAATCCCTTTACCGTATCAAGGCAGAATTGAAGCTTGTCCGCGTCGATACCCGTAGTGTGGCTCAATACCACGCACTTGGCCTGTTCGATTTGATTCTTGTAGAATTCGCCGAAGTTCTTCATATACATTTTGCATTTCTTCGCGTCTACGACTGCAGTCAAGGACGAGATTTGGCTGTCGGGAAGTTCCGCCGAAAGCACCGCTTTCAAAACGTCGCTGAGTTTGCCCACGCCCGACGGCTCGATAATAATTCTCTCGGGCTTGTATTCTTGATATACTTGATTGAGCGCCTTTTTGAAATCGCCTACCAAGGAACAGCAAATGCAGCCGCTGTTCATCTCATTTATCTGTACTCCCGCTTCTTTGAGAAAACCGCCGTCGATACCTATATCGCCGAATTCGTTTTCGATAAGCACAATCTTTTGTCCTTTGAGAGCGGACGAAAGCAATTTTTTAATCAAAGTCGTCTTGCCTGCGCCCAAAAAGCCTGAAATAATATCAATCTTCAACATCATTCACCTCTATGTTATTCTTATATTGATTTTGTTTTGTTTTATCTATTTAGTAAACACGAAAGTCGTGACGGAATTGCCGCTTATTTGCAAACTGCCGTTGTTTTCGTATTCGCTGATTTTCCAATTTTCATCATCGTTGGTGACAATCTCTTTCACGTGAGCGTATCCGCCCTTTATCTTGATATTGCGGACTCTGTCGCTGTCATTGAGCGTAATCAAAACGATACTGCCATCGGGATTTTCAAAAGCGACGCATTCCAAGCCGTTCATCTGCATAAAGTCGCTATATCCCGACTTGATTCTTACGCTTCCCTGTTGAACGTATTTGGAGAATTGACCCATTACGTAATATCTCTTTGACACGTCAAGGACGTCATCTTTATGCTCATGACCTTCTTTATTATGTTCCTCTTCTTTCTCCGTCAGCCAATATACGAACGCGTCCTCATAGTCTCCCACGCCTTTATCTACGTTACCTATTGCTATTGAAAGCCAATGTTGCCAATCGGTGGCATTCAATATAGCCAAATCGCGCATGACTACTTTGCCGAAATGAAGTCCCATATTCATAGTTTTGTCGACTTCCCATTCAAGCGTGCAGTATTCGCTCACCGTAACGTTGATTTGCGGATAATATTTTTCCATATAATCGGCAAAAACGTTTCTATAATACTTCGACATATCCGCGCCGTACGAGTGTACGGATATATGCGTAAGGTCTTTGAAATAATCATACTTCTCGAATTCCGTCATATATTCGTTGAAATTAGTCCTCTTCGAGAGAATCATTTTGTAATTGCCGCTCTCGAAAATATCCATAATATAGTCGGTGGAATTCGCTTTGTTGAACTCAGTGAGTTTTTTATAGAAAACGTCGTAGAATTTAGCAAGCGCCACGGGATCGTAGTGACAGCCCTCTTGGGTCGCTTTATTTTCTCTGTCATCGCCCCATTTCCATTGCGGCTCATTGACCGGCGAGATGAAAATCTTAACGTCATTGCCAATATTGTATTTCTTACAAAGCGCGTCAACTATGACGAGCATATAATCGGAAAAGGCTTCGTAACACTCTTCTTTGAGGTTGTTGACGTAAGGCGTTTCGCCGTGCGTCTTTTGATTGAGAGTCATTAGATAGTGCGGCGAATTGGCAAAGAATACAATTTGCTTGATATTGCCGGTCGCAAGCGCTTTTTCAAACATTTTTCTGACCGCTTCGTCTCTCGTGAAATCATAGTTGCTCGGGTCGGAAAACGCCGAGTATTCGCCGTTGAAATTTTCCTTTACGAAAAAGCTTTCCGCTCCTCGCAACGGGTCTTCGTACGTATCTACTTCCTCTCCGCCTGCGCCGACGTTGTATCTAAACGTATTGAGTCCAAGCCCGCTGTCTCCGTATAGCATTTCAATCGCTTGTTTTATCGTATCGTCATTAGCCTTTCTTCCCATTTCTTGATAATTCCACGCCGACGACGCGCCGAAGCCGTTCATCGTCTGATACGTCTTGGAAGTATCCAAAGTTATCGTCGTAGTTCCGAAGTTGACAGCAAGCGCGTAAATTCCAAACCACGCGCCTACCAATACCGCTACGCAAAGAATTGCGACGATTGTCGCCAATGATTTCTTTTTCATATTTCAACCAACCTTTATTTTACTTATTTTCCGAAATAACCGCCGTTGGGGTCTTCATACGGCGCGTCGCCTGTGAATATAAACGTCGTAATAGACTTTGGCGACACTTCGATATAGTTGTTAAATTCATATTCGGATTGCGCCCAATTTCTTTCGGCGTCAGTCACTATCTCGGTGACAGTGCCGTAACCGCCGTACAGTCTTATCTTATGCGAACGCGACGAAGTGTTCATTACCACAAGGGCAAGTCTGCCGTCCGTCTTGAGAAAAGCCAAACTTTCTACGCCGTTCCAGCCAATCGAGTCGCCGTATTCCGCGCCTACTCTCACACTGCCCGGTTCAATATACCTGCTCAACTGTCCCAATGCGTAATATCTGTTCGTCACGCTCAATGAGTTGTCACTCTGATTCCAATAGACGAGTCCGTCTTCGTAGTCGTACGTCGATACGCCCAACCACCAATTCCACTTGACGGCGTTGAGAGTATTCAAATCTTTCATTACCGTCTTTGCCGAATACAAGCCCATATCTATGCTCGGGTCAACTCCATCTTTCAATACGCAGTATTCGCTTACGCTGAGTCTTTTATCGGGATAGCTTCTTTTGAGGAAACTATATACCATATTACGCGCTCTTGCGTTGTTATCCGCGCCGTATGAGTGAGCGGAAATCGTGTCTATTTCACCAAAATAATCATACTCCGACATCTCTTTCATGTACGATTGGAATTTCGTTCCTTTCTCGGTAAGTTTGTAGTTGCCGCTCTCGAATATGTCCATTTCGAAAGACGTAGCGTGAGATTCGTTGAACGCTTTGAGGGTCTTGCTGAACACGTCGTAGAATTTAGCAAGTTCCTCGGGGTCGAAATGACATCCCTCTTGCGACGCGTCCGAACCGCCCCAATCCCATTGCGGTTCGTTGACCGGCGAGATATATACTTTTATTTCTCTGTCGTATTTGCAAACGACGTTTTCGTAAAGCCAATTCGTGATTACCAAAAGATAATCGGAAAAGGCTCCGTAGCATTCTTCTTTAAGGTTGTTTTCCTTCTTTTTGCTCGAATGCGTAAGTCCGTTTTTCGTCATAAGATAGTGAGGCGAGTTGGCAAAGAAAACTACCTCTGTAATATTGCCTTTTGAAAGGGCTTTTTCAAAGAGTTCCCTCACGCCTTTATCTCTTGTGAAATCGTAATTATTCGGGTCGGCAAACGCCGAATAATCTCCGTTGAATTTTTCATTTACGAAAAAGCTTTCCGCTCCTCTCTGTTTGTCCTTGTAGACGTCGAGTTCCTTTCCTCCGCCGCCGATATTGTATCTGAATATATTCAGCGCGAGACCGCTGTCGCCGTAAAGTCTCTCAATAGCGTCTTCCTTGACTTCTTCATTCTCTACAAGACCCAAATTCTGAAAAGTCCACGCCGACGACGCGCCGAAACCTTCAAAAGTCTGATACGTCATATCCGTCCTTATCTTCAAGCCCGTCAAACCGAAGTGTACCGAAAGCAAATATCCGCCGAAAGTAATGCCGAGAATAATTGCCACTATGAGAATTCCGACAGTCGTATACTTTATCACTTGTTTTTTCATATATTTCCTCTGTAATTTAACCGTATATCGTCAAGATTTGTATACTTTTATTTAATATAATATTATTTTAACAAATTGTAATCAATCCGTCAAGAAAAATGCCAAAAATCGCCGTCGTATGGCGCTGTAAAAATTACCCTTTTACTAGTTTTTCATAGCGCAGCTTAAAATCGCGCAAAAATAGTGAAAATATGACATAAAATAATTGACATTGCATATAAATGGAATTATAATCGTATTGTTTAATAATTCTAAACTTAATGTTTATTATCACGAAACTTTATAAGATTTAAGTTTACAATTACTAAACCGTACGAATTTTGAGCAAAATGAGGAAAAATTATGGATTTGGGCATCAAAATTAAACAGCTTAGGTTGCAGTGCGGTCTGACGCAGGAAGAACTTGCCGATAGATGCGAACTTACGAAAGGCTACATATCTCAACTTGAAAACAACCTCACTTCCCCTTCAATCGCCACGCTTATCGATATACTCGAAGTGCTTGGCAGCGACCTCAAATCTTTCTTCAACGAGGAAGTAGAGCAAAAAATAGTCTTTCAGGAAAAGGACTTTTTCGAGAAAGAGGACGACGGCGAACTTATCACTTGGCTCGTCCCCAACAGTCTTAAAAACGAAATGGAGCCTATTTTGCTCACCTTGCAAGCGGGCGTAAGCACTACTGAAGATATGCCCCACGAAGGCGAAGAATTCGGCTACGTGTTGGAAGGCAAGGCGACGTTGCATTTGGGAAAGAAGTCATATCAAATCAAAGCGGGAAATTCCTTTTACTTCACAAGCAAGAAAAAACATTATATTCAAAACAACGGCAAGACGGTGGCGAAAATACTTTGGGTATCCAGCCCACCGACGTTCTGATATTAAGGGAGAATTACTATGGAAAATAACAACGAATATATAATCCAACTTCAAGGACTATGCAAAAAGTACGGCGAAAAGACCGTCGTCAATAATATCAACCTCAATATCAAAAAGGGCGATTTCGTGACCTTTCTCGGACCGAGCGGTTGCGGAAAGACTACGACCCTTAGAATGATTGCGGGCTTTGAAGTACCCACCGAAGGCAAGGTGCTTTTCGACGGCAAAGACATTGCGAAGTTGCCGCCTCACAAAAGACCCGTCAACACTGTATTTCAAAAGTACGCGCTATTCCCCCACCTCAACGTATTCAACAACATCGCTTTCGGTCTTAAACTCAAAAAAATCGAAGTGGACTACGTCAAGAAAAACGGCGAAAGCGGAGTTAAACAAATCAAACTCAAAAACTTTTTGGTCAATCCCGAGACGGGCGCGCCCGACTTTTCTATCGCGCACAACGACTATTTCTCTTATATCGAAAAAGGCTACGTTCCTCTTTGCAAGATTAAAAAGACTGTCAACAAGTTGACCAAAAAAGGCAAACAAAAGAAAGAAATCAACGGATATAAATACTATATCGACGAAAAGGTGCGTCGCGCGCTCAAAATCGTAGGACTCAGCGACTATGAGACGAGAGACGTCGATTCCCTTTCGGGCGGTCAACAACAGCGTGTGGCTATCGCAAGAGCGATTGTCAACGAGCCTAAGGTACTTCTACTCGACGAGCCTTTGGGCGCGCTCGACCTCAAAATGCGTCAGGAAATGCAAATCGAACTCAAAGAAATGCACCGCACTTTGGGAATTACCTTTATTTACGTTACGCACGACCAAGAAGAGGCTTTGACAATGAGCGACACGGTCGTCGTAATGAAAGACGGCGAGATATGTCAAGAAGGCACGCCTATCGATATTTACAACGAGCCGAGAACCGCGTACGTCGCAGACTTTATCGGCGAATCGAATATACTTGACGGCGTAATGATTGACGACTACAAAGTCAATATCGTCGGAGCGCAATTCGATTGCGTGGACGCGGGATTCGGACAGAATACCCCTGTCGATACGGTTATCCGCCCCGAGGATATAGAAGTACGCAAGGTCGGCAAAGGACAACTCTCTGGCGTAATCAAATCGAGTATGTTCAGAGGCGTACACTACGAAATGGTCTGCCTTTGCAACGGATATGAATTCACTATCCACAGCACGGTGGAAGCCCCCGTCGGCAAAGAGGTCGGACTTTACGTCGCGCCCGAAAATATTCAAATTATGCACAAAGAACACGTCGACAACACAGTTACCGTTGAATTTACGTCGAACACGACTTTCAATATGTACGGCGGAGAATATACTTTCGAACCGACTTTGCTCTTTGAAAACTGCTCTTATGACGGCGAGCAAGACGTCTTAACTATAGACGGTAAAGAATGCGCGCTCAAAGGCAAACACGCGACAATCAACTTCGGCTTTACCGACATAGATATGACGGACGACGAATACGCCGCTCCGCTCGCGGGCAACGTCGTAAGTATGATTTACAAGGGCAAAAACTATATCGTCGATATCAAGACGGACGACAATCATCATATTTACGCGGATACCGAATACCTTTGGGATAAGGGCGACAGAATAGGTATCAAAGTCGAAGCCAAGAGTTTTGGTCTCGTAGATTGCGACAAACTCTTTGAGGAGGGAGAAAATGTTTAAGAAAGCGCTTTCCATTCCCTACGCAATTTTCATGTTGCTCTTCGTGGCTTTGCCGTTGGCTCTTATACTCGTATACGCGTTTATCGACGCAACCGACGGCTCTTTCGATATGCTCGCCAACTTCAAGGAACTCGCCAAAGAAGACGCGCTCGGCAAGGTAATAAAAAATTCCATTATCGCGGGATTTTCGACAAGCGCGATATGCCTTATTATCGCCTACCCTATCGCGTATTATTTGACAAAAAAGGAATTCAATAAAAAGGGCGTAATGATAGGACTTTTCCTTGCTCCTATGTGGGTCAACTTCCTTTTGAGAATGATGGCGACCAAAGCGGTATTCAGCGTTCTTAATATTAAACTCGGTATGGGCACCGTAATATTCGGTCTGACGTATGAATTTTTGCCGTTTATGATAATGCCTCTCTACAACACGCTTTTGAAGATAGACAAGAGCTATATCGAAGGCGCGGGCGATTTGGGCGCGACGCCTACCAAAGCATTTTGGAAAGTCACCGTACCGCTCTCTATGCCGGGAGTGATAAGCGGACTTACAATGGTAATCATTCCGTCTATCACGACTTTCGCGGTTACGGAAATAATGAGCAACGGAAAAATGATGCTCCTCGGCGATTTTATTTACAGCCTAAAAGCCGACAGCCTTAATATGGCGGCGGCAATATCTTTCGTCTTGCTGTTGTTTATGATAGCGTCTATGGCGATATCCAACAAGTATGACAAAGACGGCGGAAACGGAGGTAAATTATGGTAAGAAAGATTCTTGTCAAGACCTTTATCGGTATCGTGCTTATAATGCTCTATTTGCCTATTATTTGGATGGTCGTATTTTCCTTTACCGATACGCCGTCGTTTAGCAACTGGAACGGGTTTACTTTCGACAACTACGTCAATCTCTTTACGGGAAACAGCAAGAACGCGGACTTGATACAAAACGCAATTCTCAATACCCTTTTCGTAGGCTTTTTCGTAAGTTTGCTTTCAACGGTATTGGGTACGCTCGGCGCGATAGGCTTGCACGCTATTCACAACAAGAAGATAAAAGCAGTCTACTCGACCGTCAACCAAATTCCTATGATAAACAGCGAAATAGTCACCGCTATCGCGCTTGCGTTGGTGTTCAACGTCTTCGCTTCGACTTTCAAGATAAACGACGGAAGTTGGGGCATGACGGCTTTCAAACTTATACTTGCGCAGACGTCTTTCTGCGCGCCGTACGTACTTCTCAACGTACTGCCGAGATTGCAAAAATCCGACAACAAAATTTACGAGGCGGCGTTGGATCTCGGTTGCACGCCTGCAAAAGCAATGTTCAAAGTCGTATTGCCCGATATTCTACCGGGTATCGTAGTCGGCGCGTTGCTTTCGTTCACACTGTCGATTGACGATTTCGTAATCACCAAAGTCAACGTTACGTCATTCGAAACTCTGTCAACTATGCTCTACGGACTTAAAAGCGGAAAACAGCCTTTGCCTGCCGATATAAGAGCGTTGTTTACAATCATATTCTTTATAGTCTTTGCGCTTATGATGGTACTTTACTCCCCGCACAAAAAGACTGAAAAAGACAAAAAATAGGAATACGCGAGGATAAGATAATGAAAAAGAAACTTACTACTTTTGCTTTATTGATAGTGCTGATTACTACTCTTGCCTTGCCTATTCTTTTGACGGGTTGCAGACCGCGCGACGAAGTGCTCAAAGTGTACAACTGGTCTGAGTATATCGGCGAGGACGTAATCGAAGAGTTTGAAGAATACTATCACGAAATTACCGGCAAAAACATCAAAGTAAAATACGAGATGTTTGACGAAAACGAATTGATGTACGCGCAAATCAAGACCACGCAAGCCGACTTTGACGTAATATGTCCATCCGACTATATGGTCGAAAAGATGATAAAAGAAAAATTGCTTGTAAAACTCGCTCCCGATTTGAGCGAATTGGGCTACGGTGAAATCGAGGACTATCGCGACGGGACTTCCCCTCTTTTCAAATCTGGCGCGGAAGAGGAAGGATATTATTTCCAATACGACTACGACGAAGAGAGCGGCGAATACAATCTTTACAGTCGCACCTATATGACGGGTACTTTAGGTATACTCTACGCCAATGACTCTGACGCATATCTGAACAGCGAATACGGCAGTTATTCGTCTATGCAAGAGTACGTCGAAGCCAACGGCTGGGCTGTGCTTTGGGATAAAGCTTCCGACCAAAGAATTATGATGAAGAACTCATTGCGCGACTCTTACGCAATCGGCGCAATCTATACTCTTCTCAACGAGAAATCCAAGTATTATGATCCGACTCTTTCCCCCGATATTGCGCTCAACGCCACCGACGAAGAGACCGTCAAAAAGGTACAGGAATACTTAATAAATCAAAAGCCGATTATCAGCGGTTACGAGAACGACGAAGGCAAAGAAGTAATCATCCAAGGCGACATTGATATGACCTTGCAATGGGCGGGCGACGCGGTCTACGCTATGGACTCTTTGCAAGAAGAGTTGGGCATAGAAAGAGATATGACGTACTTCGTACCCTACGAAGGCTCGAATATATTCAGCGACGCGTGGTGCATTCCCAAATACTCGGGCAATTTGGTCGCAGCCAACCTTTGGATAAACTTTATGTGCCGCCCCGACATTGCGATTGAAAATATGGATTACGTCGGCTATACCGCAGGTACGGCGACCGAAGAAATCTACGAGTATATTCTCGAAAACTGGGCAAGCGAAGAACCCACCGACTACTATCTCGACCTCACCTACTACTTTGGCGATGACTGCGATTTTGCCGACGAAGACGGTAGAATTATCGTATACGTCGAAGAGGAAGATTACAACGCTTTCGAGGCGCAATTCTTCTCCCCCGAAGTGATTGCAAGATGCGCGGTAATGCGCGATTTCGGCGATAGGAATTCGGCGATGAATAGGATGTGGCGAAACGTAAAAGCGTAAACTAAAAGCGGTGCGAATTCGTACCGCTTTTTTATTTTTGTTTGAGGGTTTGGGCTTATAAGGGTGTTTGCATTCTTAATCAAATTATTTTTTAGCGAAACTAAGATAGAAGTCGACAATTAGTCAGACCAAAAACTAATGAGTATAATAATGCAAATCCCCACTTCGCGCCCAAACTTTTGTCATTCTATCCGAACTTTAAGCAAATTGTGATTACTTCAATTTTCATTGTTTTTTAGCCACATCTCGTAATCGTCATCCGTTGCCTCTTGCTCGATTACTGCGTATTCTTTTATTATATTGCCCTTATAAGGCGTATTAACTTTACTAGAAACAAACTTATATAACGGGTCAAATTTTTCTCGAAACTCTTCATTGTTCATTATTTTAGGAAAACCATAAATAATTTGCAATAAATATAAAATTATGTGCTAGTCTATATCATGTTTTATCTTAATAATTTTTTCTTTGTTTTCATTCATATAATTTACCTCCGCTAATAATTATAACTCAATAAATAGGTGTTGGTCAACCAACTGTTGGTATGCCAACGACGAAAATTTGCAATTTTACATATAATAACCTTGGATAACAAAGAGGGACGTTATGCGATTAGTAGATGCTGTTTATAAAAGAATTGTAGATTTGGCAAAAGAAAGGAATCTTACTATCAACGCTTTGGCTAATATGAGTGGCGTTCCTCGTCCAACAATCGTAACAATGACGAGAAGTTCCACTGTTAAACTTTCTACTATTTATGGAATTTGCGACGGTCTTAATATGACCTTGCAAGATTTCTTTAATTCACCTCTATTTTCAAAAGAAAATATCGAAGATTAAAATTTTCATTTCACATTAAGCCACAATAGAATAACAAAAGTCCAAAGGCGGTTAGAGGGTCAATTTATGTGCCTCTATAGTTTTGGGTTACAAATTTAATGCCGACAGGCTAACCTTTTTAAGTCCGACAAAAATTGAGCGTAGCCGAGATTTTTCGTTTGGTCGGAGATAGGGCACGAACTCGACCGCAACCATATGCGAGTGTATTTTAATAAATGCACTCGCTCCAACTTAGGTCGTAGTGAGTGCCCAAACGTGCACTAAATGCAAATACTCTTACACCGCCAAACCCTCAAACTATTAAAAAATAACCATTTGAACAAAGCCTGTGGCGAGTGCGGAGAGTGATGCAGATTTTGTCTTAGCAAGAGCGACCGAGCGGTGAGCGTACTTCCCGTACGTGACCCCGAGTGTCGTATTGAAGATCAGGCAAAAGGTGCGTTGCTATACGCAGTCGGTTACTTATTTACTAATCTTCATTTCCTGAATAAAACTTACTCTTTCTCGAAATCGGCTTATTCCCTTTACCTTTCGGCGAAGTCTTTTTACCTTGTTTTGCCTTGTCGGCATTCTTCGGCTTTGCCCCTTTTCCGCCTTTGGTATTCTTGCTTACAAAGTCCTTTTTGCCTTTCTTATCGGCTGGCTTTTTGGACTTGAAATTATTGCTTTCTTTGGCGATAGGCTTTTCCTCTTCTTTGGCTTCTTGAATAGTCACCGCGCGCTTGCCGAGGACTATGCCTTTGAGTTTGAATAGTTTGCTCTCGCTGCCTTTGACTACGGATACGAAACTATACGTATCTCTGATTTTAATATCGGCTATCTCGAAGATTTTCAATGGCGTGTAAGCAAGCAAAAGTTTGGAAAGGCTTTCCTTGTCCAGCATATCTTTTTTGCCCACGTTGAGGAAAAATCTGCTCTGATTGTCGTGAAAATCTTTTATTTTGTTGGACGAGTCTTTGGGCAACGTAAACGCGTCGGAAATGCTTCCCAAATCGACGTATTTGAGCGCGTTGTCGCTCACCTTTTGGAAACTCGGTATATATCCCACCTGTGCGCTGTCGATTAGCGTATAGGCTACGCCGTCTTTTTTCGCCCTTGCCGTCCTACCTATTCTATGCACGTAAAAGTCGCTGTCGGTAGGCGGGTCAAAGTTGATAATGGCGTCCACGCCGTCCACGTCAAGCCCTCTTGCGGCAACGTCTGTAGCCACCAAAATATTGAGTTGCTTTGCCTTGAATTTCTTTATTATCTGCGTGCGTTCGCTCTGTCTTAAATCGCCGTGAATTACCGTCGACAGTCTGCCCTTTGATACGAGCGCTTGATTGAGTCTGTCCGCTCTCACTTTCGTATTGCAAAATGCTATTACGAGGTCGTATTTGCCTTCGTCGATTATTTTGAGCATTGCGCCCACTCTCTGAGCGTCTTTGATAATACTGTAATACTGCTCGATTTTGGGAATGTCCTCGCCGTCAATGTCGGTCTTGACGAAAGTCGGCTCGACGAACAACTGCGCAATAAGTTTTTTTATATTGTCGGGAATTGTTGCAGAAAAACAAAGCCTTTGGCATTTGCCTACGCATGCGCTTATCTTCTCAATATCCCCTCTAAATCCCATATCCAGCATTTCGTCGCCCTCGTCGAGTACGAAATACTTTACGCCGCTGAGTTTGAGCGTACGTCTTTCGATATGGTCGAGCATTCGACCGGGAGTGCCTACGACAATTTGCGGTTTCTTTCTAAGACAGAAGAGTTGTCTTTGAATATTTTGTCCGCCGTAAAGTCCCGCGACGCGGATTCTTTCGCAATATTTGAGAAGAGATTGCAATACTTCGCAAATTTGTATGACGAGTTCTCTCGTCGGACAAATTACCACCGCTTGCACGGAATTGTCGTCTTTGTCTATCTTTCCTAGCATCGGAAGAGAAAAAGCAAGCGTCTTGCCCGTACCCGTAGGCGCTTGCGCGACCAAATCCCCCTCGCCGAATGCAAGCGGAATAACCTGCCTTTGCACGTCGGTAGGCTGGGTAAGGTTTTGTTCGTCAAGACTTCTGATAAATTCGGGCGCTATGCCAAACTCTTCAAATTGATTATCCATATTTTAAGTATACAACAAAAGTTGATTTTTTCCAAACAATTAGATATAATAGTTGTATGAAAACGGCAATTATTTCAGGCGCGTCGCGCGGAATAGGAAAGACAACCGCCCTCTCTTTGGCAAAAGAGGGATATAGAGTTATCGTCAATTATCTCAATTCCAAAGACGCAGCCGAGAGCATATGCGAACAAATTAACTCGGCGGGCGGAAGCGCAATCCTCTTCAAGGCAGATATGGGAAATCCTTGCCAAATTGCGGATATGGTAGAGCAAGTCAAGAAAGATTACGGCTCTATTGATTTGCTTGTCGCCAACGCGGGCATAGGTCACAACGCTTTGCTTATCGACCATAGCGACGACGCCGTCAAAAAAATCATCGACGTCAATCTCGTCGGAGTAATTACTCTTTGCCGTGAAGTAGGCAAAGTAATGCTCTCTCAAAAGAGCGGAAATATTATCACTCTATCGTCGATGTGGGGACAGGTCGGCGGAAGTTGCGAAAGCGTGTATTCGGCTGCAAAAGGCGGAATTATCGCCTTTACCAAAGCCATTGCCAAGGAGTTTTCTTTGAGCAATATCCGTGTGAACTGCATTGCCCCCGGCTTTATCGACACAGATATCAACGCCAACCTTTCGCAATCGGATAAACAATCCTTGATTCAAGAAATCCCCCTTTTAAGGAGCGGAACTACGCAAGACGTCGCCGACGCAATCGTATGGCTCGCAAGCGAAAAAGCCTCTTATATCACGGGTCAAGTGCTTGCCGTCAACGGCGGATTGATAATTTGATTTAACTCGCACCCCTTATCCGTCATATAATATATCGAATAAAACCACGGATAAATGATACATAAATGAAAAGACTGACAAGTTATAAACACACTTTCAACTCATGTTGCGTAGGCGCGGCCATTCAGGCTATCCCTGTCAACCTCGCGCCGCTGCTCTTCGTGAGTTTCCAGGAGAGTTTCAATATATCGTTGACCCAACTGACGGCGCTTATTACCGTCACTTTTTTAGTCCAACTTATTATGGACGCGGGCAGCGCAAAAATTATGGACAAAATAGGATATAGAACCGCCGTAATCCTGTCGCACGCTTTGGTGACTGTCGGACTTATTCTTATGGCGACTTTACCTTTTGCTCTACCGAGCCCTTACGCAGGAATTATGATAGGTACAATTATCGCGTCTATGGGCGGAGGTATCGCCGAAGTCATAATATCGCCCGTCGTCGAGGCTATCCCCGACAAGAGCGTAGGCAATATGTCCATTCTTCACTCTTGTTATTGCTTTGGCTACTTAGGCGTAGTGCTTGTTACGGTCTGTTACTTCCTTATTTTCGATAAAAACACGTGGCAGTACCTTATTTTATTCTTTTCCGTCATTCCCGTTATCAACGGAATCTTCTTCTTATTCGTGCCCTGCACGTCGCTTGACGAACAGCGCGGAGAGAGTATGTCGCTGCTCAATCTGCTAAAAAGCAAGCGGTTTTATCTCTTCTTTATTTTGATTTTGTGCGCAGGCGCTTGCGAGCAAGCGATGGGTCAATGGGTGTCATACTTTGCCGAAAAGGGTCTCAATTTATCCAAGACGTTCGGCGACCTTGTCGGTCCGTTTACTTTCGCTTTGCTTATGGGCGCAGGACGATTATTATATGGACTTTTTGGGAAAAACATTCGACTCAAAACAATACTTCCGATACTTGGATTTGCAACGCTTTTGTGCTTTATTGCCGTCGCGGTAAGCAATCAACCTCTCTTCTCTCTTATCGCTTGCGCATTAAGCGGGCTTGCGGTAAGTATCATGTGGCCGTCGGCTTTGGATTTGGCGTCGCGCAATATCTCGAAAGGCGGTACGGCTATGTTTGCGCTTATGGCTTTGGGCGGCGACGTGGGTTGCACTCTCGGTCCGAGTATCGTCGGTTACGTGTCCGACGTTTCCGATTACGGACTAAAAGGCGGAATGGCTGTCGCAATCATATTCGCGGCGACGTATATCGTAGCGTCTTTGGCAATAGGCAACTTGAAAAAGAGCGACAACGCGCAAATTCTCGAAAACCGACTAAACGACAATCTTAATTGATAAAACAGTTTGAAAAAAGTATATTTTGTGATATACTTTATTTGAATATAAATTGTAATTGATGTTGCATCTCGGAGGTAATTATATGGAAAAATATACCGCAAAAAGCATAGATTGGGTCAAGACAGGCAAAAAACTCGAATACCTTCGCCGTCACAATATCAATTTGATTAAAAAGGTCTGCGCGTATTGCAGAAGTCAGGAAGACAACAAAAATTACTGCGTCGGCGGCGAAAAATGCAAGACTTGCACTTTCGATATGGACAATCATATTTCAAGGAACGAACTCGCCAGCGCCGTAGCCGGCTGGTCGGACTCGCAAGTCGCCAACTGGGAAGACGCGAGATCTATCATATCTATCGAAGACCTTTACGTCTATTGCTCTTTATGCGAATTGACGCTCGACGATATTATCGTTTGTTCGACAAAATAATCCAAACAACTACAGTTATATAATCCACAAATTTTCTCAAAATTTTACACAATTTATACAAAAAGTCAATTTGATTAAAAAAAGATATTGACACGCACTTTTTTTTTCTTTATAATATAGGTAATAAAATATGAATAACTTAGGAGGTTATCAATTATGAAGAACAAAAAAATTGTTGTCTGTTTGTTGATAGCAGTTATGGTTCTCGGCTTTACTCTTACTGCTCTTGTTGGCTGTAGCGGCTACAAGAACATTAAAAGCGACAAATTGGAAGACCATTTGGATTTCCTTGCCAAAGCCGTAGAAAATACTGCTGAGAACAAAAATCTCAACAACTTGAAACTCGGCGCAAGCTTGAATATCGAGACTAATTCCGGTAAATCCAAGAAGAATTATTCGATAGACTTCGGCGCTGCTCTCGCTCTCGCTGAATCCAGCGCAGGCAAGAACCAAGCGACTTTGGAAATCAAAGACGTCACCGACAAAAAGAATAGTAAGAACATTATTTCCGCTTACTATTTCGAAGAAACCAGTAAAGACGTTTATTTGAGACTGGGCGACGATACAAGATTTAAGCTCAACGGCGTTAAAGTCAGAGACGTTTTGAAGAAAAACAACGCTTTCTTGGGCGACACTGCATCCAAAGAAATCGCTGACAGTGTTGTTGAAGGCGTATCCGACGTTGTAGGTTACTTGAATATGATTGCTCAGTTTGACGGAGCTAAAGTTCAAGTTGCTAGAAACGGTAAAGCTTACCGTCTCTCCGTAAATCTCGGCAAACTCCTCAACGGTCTTATCAACGATCCGAACGATGAGACTATCAAAACTATGATAGAGACTTATCTCCCTGCTCTTGGTTTGGACCTCAAAGCTGAAGATTTGGCTTCCGTTCTCCCTGCTCTTGCGCTCAACATCGATATCAAATTGAGCAGCAAGAAAGACGATGCAGTTATCACCGGTCTTGCAGCTGATTTGTCTTGCGATAAGGCAAACGTTACTATCAATAAAAAAGATAGCAAGGGCGCTTTGCTTGAACTCGTTATTGCCAACGACCTCAAAGTAAAGGCTAACCTCGATTTCAAATTCGGCGAAGACGTTACCTTTGGCGAAGACACTTGGGCACAATATCCTGCAGGTATGGGCGCAATCAATTTGTCTGCAAGCGGAACTTTCGAAATTAAGAATAATATTGAAAACGTTAACATCTTAAATGGCATGTTGGATATTAACATCCCTGCTGACACTTATAATTTGAAGATTGAACTTAAGGCTGACCCTGCGAAACTCGTAGATATGGATTTCACGGGAATTCACTGTATGCCTCACGCTGTTTCCGAAGTAATCAACGCATTAGACGTAGCTTTGGACTTGCTCAATCTTGAAATCACTAAGAAAGACGGTAGCGCATTCTTGCAATTAAAGCTTAAAAAGAAAGCAAGTGCAGATGGAACTGATCACGTTGCTATTACCGCGCTTAAACTTGACGCTATACTCGGTGAAAATCCTGGCCTCATTGGCATGATTGTTGACAGCCTTGCAAATGAAGAAATGACTCTCCCTGAAGTTTGGGAAATGATTTTGGGCTTCGGCGTATTTAATCAAAACGACACTAAGGTTGACGAAGGTTACGTATTCGGAGCAGGCACCAATTTTGCAGAAAACACGTATGTATACGCAGTTGATACTGCAGCAGGTTACGTAGACGCAAACGGCGACGGCGAGCCTGACAAAGATGAAAACGGCAACTTCGTAGTAAGCAAAGACTTTGTACTCGTAAACGGTCGTCCGTCATCCAAGTGGGAGAACGGCTACACGAAAGACTCAGCAGGCAACTGGATTGTTGACGTTGAAAACGGCTTCGTTGATGAAAAGAACAATGAATCCGGTAAGAAGGGCGAACCTGACGGCATTCCTGACGTAGACAGCAAGGGCAACTTTGTTGTAGGCGACGATTTCGTACTCTTCCAAGGAACTTTGAAGCGCGAAGAAATCAAAGATGGCAAGACTGTTGTATCTTATCAAAAGATGACGAGAGGACTTCCTTTGGCTAAAGAATATGCAGGTTACAAGAAGAACGGCACTGACGATAAAGGCAAAACTATTTGGGTTGTTGATACTGAAAACGGTTACGTAAAAGAAAGTGACAAGAAAGAAATTGTTGCATTCGATACAAACGGTAACTTCTCCGTTGCAAAAGATTTCAAACTTGTTCCTATCGCAGGTGAATACGAAATGCTTCTCAGACCTGTTAAGGAAGCTGATTTGACTGACGCGCAAAAAGAATACGTTAAGGCTCAAGAAGAAGCTGCTAATGCTCCTGTGATTCCTGAAGTTGTGACGAATATTATTGACGCGCTCTCTATCAAAGTAGGCAATGGCGAAGTTAGCATTGCAGTTGCCGGTTTGTCTTTCAATTACAATGAAGATGCATTCAAGAATGGAGAAGATGAATCTCTCAGATCTATTACCTTGGGCGCAACCATCAAATTGAATAAGACCGGTATCGTAATCGAAGGTAACGTCGGCGGTCAACTTAACCAAGTTGAAATCAACGGCGAACCTCTTGGATTGCCTGAAAAGTTGGGCGTAGTAATTACTATCAACTTCAGCGATATCAAGTACGGCGCACTCTAATAATGACTGACAATTAAGTAGTCATTTGACGAAAAACTCAGGGACACAGAAATGTGTCCCTGTTTTATTTCTCTCAACCTTTCATTTTCCATTTTTACACAAATTTTATTACGAGTGTGGAGAGTAATGCAGATAAAGTAAAAAAGTCCAAGTCATTTAAGACTTGGACTTTTTGGTACCGGTGATCGGAGTCGAACCAATGACCTGTCGGGTATGAACCGACCGCTCTAACCAACTAAGCTACACCGGCGGAAATGGTTGCGGGTGAAGGATTCGAACCAACGACCTTCGGGTTATGAGCCCGACGAGCTACCACTGCTCCAACCCGCGATATTCACAATGCTTTACAATAATAATTGAATTTTCAACTTTTGTCAAGAGTTTTTGACACTTTTATAAAATCTTTTTCCTATCATAATCATAATATGCAGATGTAAACAAAAAATTTATTTATAATTCGTTAAACGAAATGAAAGATATCCTTCTTGATTGTCGCTCTCGCGTACAATAACATAATCTCTTCCCAACATACGCATTAACGCCGAAAGCAATCTTCCACCGCCTACTATGACGTTTCTGCGTTTTGGTTCTAAGCCGTTGACGTTCAATCTCTCTTCCATATCCAACGCGTGAATCTTTTTCGTCCATTCTTCGACGGCTTTGAGCGTCAATTTATAGTTGTCTACGACTTTTGGATTGTACTCTTTCATATTTTCATTCATTGCCACGAAAGTAGACGCCGTTCCCCCGATTGACAACAACTCGTCAAATTCGGGAATTTGACCGTACCCTTTGATTACGTCTGCGACATATTTATCTATCGCCGCGTAGTCTTCTTTGCAATTGTCGAATATCCTCACAAGACCTATCGGCATACTCTTGGCGTAAAAAAGTCCGCTTTCGTCGCCGACGGCAAGTTCCGTACTTGCTCCGCCGATATCCATTACGCAACATCTACCTTTGGTATATGCGCCTGTAAAGCCCAATTTCGCCTCGTCCTCGCTTGCTACGACGTCAACTGCAATTCCACTAGACAAAAGCATTTGCAAAAAATCTGAGCGGTTTTGCGCGCTTCTGACGGCTTCCGTCGCAAATACGTAAATCTCTTCGCAACCGTTCCCCTTCGCTTCCTCGACAAAATCGACGACAGCCTTCGCTGTCTCAATCATTCTATCTTCGCTTAATTTACCCGTCAAAGCAAGTCCGCGACCTAATCCGGTCGTGTTTATCTTCTTATATACACGCACCATATCGTCGCTGACAAGCAACCTAACCGAGTTTGAACCTATATCAATAATTCCGTATCTCATATTATCCATTATATCCGAGCGCGTTCATCACGGCAAGTAAATCGTACAAATTGTCTTGATTTATAATAATTTTGACATTTTTTATTAAATTCAACAAATTTAGTTGACAACAATCAATATTTATATTATATTTAACTAGCATTATTTATCAATATGGCTCCATGGTCAAGCGGTTAAGACATCGCCCTTTCACGGCGGTAACTCGGGTTCGATTCCCGATGGAGTCACCACGAAAAGCAACCGACAAATCGTCGGTTGTTTTTTTGTGCGCGACTTCTCGGGAATATGAACTACGTCACGAAGTGACGCAAGTTCGCTCAGCCGAGCAATCTCTAATAAAATTTCCCCATTCCTTGCAAAATTGAGCAAATTACTGTATAATATATTTTGTAAGCGGTCTTGGACGTAGAGATTGCAAGAAGGGGAATTATGAAACGCTCGAATATTTCAAAGACGACAACTTATCACTATATTAAATTGGCATGGCGCTCACTCTTGTTGTTGACCGTGCTGATAGTATATATTGTCAATAAAGTGCAATCCCCTCAATCCGACTTGTCGTTTGAGAAATTTACGTCAAACGCATACGTTATGGCGATATTGATTGCAATCTGGGCAATCTTCGTCATTGAAATACTATTGAGATTTTTCCCATCAAAGATTGAGAGTATGGGTTGCCAAAAGCAATTCAAACGCAACTATATCCCCAAAGAACCCGAGGTATCGCCAAACAAGCAATCGGGTTGGAGAACGTTCGCCGTGTTCGCTGCTTGGATTGCGCTCAATGCGATATTCGTAACTCTCTACTTTACGCACATTATCGACAGCGGAATAATGATAATTATCAGTCTATTCTACTCTGTGTGCGATATGATTTGCATATTGTTTTTCTGTCCTTTCCAAACTTGGTTTATGAAAAACCGCTGCTGCGTTTCGTGTAGAATATACAACTGGGATTTCGCAATGATGTTTACTCCAGTCGTGTTTATAAAAAATGTGTTCTGCATTTCAATATTTGCGCTCGCTGTGCTACTTTTACTCGAATGGGAGATTTTATACCGCAAGTTCCCCGAACGCTTTTGCCGTAACACCAACGAAACGCTCTCTTGCGCCAACTGCAAAGAAAAGTTGTGCAAGCATAAAAAGCAATTACAAAGTTTTATCAAAAAAATCAATATTATTGAAAAGCGTAAAAATCAGTAACCCAACTTCTTCACCAACGCGTCGCAACCTGCCTTGATATCTTCGTAGGTCTTGTCGAAATCGCCAGTATACCATGGGTCGGCGACGTCGTCAGATGAGCCTATGAATTCAAGCATAGAATGGATTTTGCGTTCGCTGTCGCTGCCGAAGATTTTGATCATATTGACGAGATTGTAGGAATCCATACCGATAAACATATCGTATTTGTCGTAATCGTCTTTGCGAAGACGGGTGGCAGTCTTGCCTGCGCAACTTATGCCGAATTCGGCGAGTTTTGCGCGCGTGCCTCTATGCACGGGATTGCCTAATTCCTCGCAACTCGTTGCGCTAGACGCTATGAAAAAGTCACTTTCTTTGCCAAGTTTTTTTACTATGTCTTTGAGTACGAATTCCGCCATAGGTGAACGACATATATTTCCATGGCAAACAAACATAATTCTGTGCATTTTAATACTCCACTTTGTACAAATACAATCCGCAAGGCTCTAAGGTCTTGCCCGTGCCGACGTGCTTCTTTGAATTTATGATTTCGGGAATATCTTCGAGCGCAATTCTGCCTCGACCGACATCAATCAACGTACCTGCGATTATGCGTACCATATTATGCAAAAAGCCGTTTCCGCTAATCCAAATATTCAAGTCTTCGCCATTTTGTTCGACCTGCAAAGAATATATCTGCCTGACGGTGTTTTGCTTTTCCTCATCGGCAAGCATAAACGCCCTGAAATCGTGTTCGCCTACGAAATACTTACAAGCGTCTTGCATTTTACTTACGTCCAAATCGTAAAAGCAAATATGACCATATCTTCTCTTCAACGGCGAATGGATCTTTGATAGACAAATCTTGTATAAATACGTCTTGCTTTTCGCGTCAAACCTTGCGTGAAAATTGTCGCCGACTTTTACGCACGACGTAATAGCAATATCCTTTGGCAGTAGCGTGTTTAGGCTATACCCGAAAGTAGCCGTATCAAATTCTTTATCGGTATCGAAATGCGCGACTTGCGCGATAGCGTGTACTCCTGCGTCGGTACGACCGCTCGCTTGTACGGTAATCTCTTCTTGGAATCTTTTTGCCAAAGCCTCTTCCAGCGCGCTTTGTACGGTGGGCAAATTGGGTTGTCTTTGAAAGCCGTAATATTCGCTACCGTCATAACAAAGAGTAAGTTTGTATCTTGCCATTATCTACCTACTCTGTAAAGAATATTGTAAATGAAAATATCAAGTCCCGAAACGTCAAAGCCGTTCAAATCGGGCGCGGTGACAAAACTGCCCACGTAATATTTATCAAGCATAATTGCAGTCATTACTATGGCAAATCCTACGAACACGAATATGTCGCCCGCTTTCACTTTGAAGACCTTCAATTTGGTACGCGTAGGCGAGGCGTTGTAGCATCTTGCGTCGAGCGCGTCGGCAAGTTCGTCCGCCCTTCTAAACGCGCTTACAAATAGAGGAATAAGCACCGGCAACATCGCCTTTATTTTCTTGAACAAATTACCGCTGTCGAGGTTTGCTCCTCTCGCTTTTTGCGCCATCATAATTTTATCCGTCTCTTCGACAAGTCCCGGGATAAAACGCAATGCGATTGACATTATTATAGCGAGGTCGTGGACGGGAATTTTTATGAGTTTCAAAGGTTTGAGCAAGTATTCGAGCGCGTCGGTAAGTTCCGTCGGCGTGGTCGTCAAAGTAAGCAATGAAGACCCCAATACCAACAGCGTAAAACGCAACGCCATTTTTATTGCAAAGTTTATGCCCTGATCGGTGATTACCAATAATTTGGTAGTGATAAGCGCATTGCCTGACGACGTGAAAAAGATATTAAGCAATGCAGTAAAAATCAATAAAACCAAAATACCTTTTATCGATTTGAGCACTGTCTTGTAAGGCACTTGCGAAATTAAAATCGAAACAGTAAGCAAGAAGAACATAAACGCAAATGCGGTATAAGACACGATAAAAAACACCGTTACCATAAAAAGCAAGGTGACCAGAATTTTTATTCTGGCGTCAATATTATGAATCACGGAATTGACCGGATAATACTGTCCGAAAGAAATATCTCTCATTCCTTTCCCCTCTTGCTCCTTTTTTGTTTTTTATCTTCGTCTATCGACTTGCTTTTAGACTTTTTGGTATGCTTGTCCTCTTCTTTAATCGGTCGCTCGATTCCTTCCAATTCCGCGCGCTCTTCCGAGGTAAGCCATTTTTGTGAAAAATCGTACATATCGAACACGCACGAATCTTTGTCTATTTGCGTGCCGTGTTTTTGATTGTATCTCTCTACAATCGCCGCCATAAGGTCCTCGGCAGTGACGATTTCATCTCCCAAATCCACGCCTCTGTCGCGAAGCGCGTTGGCAATCTTCACCGCTCTGGGAATATCAAGTCCCATATTTTGCAACTGAATAGAATGCTTGAAGAGCTGTTGCATAGGCTCGTCGTAGACGATACGCGAGTCGTTGAACACGACGATTCTATTTGCAAATCGCGTAATCTCGTCAATGTCGTGCGATATGACGACGATTGTCGGCGAGCAGTGCGTCTTCAAATACTTGATAAGATTGAGTATCTGTTCCTTGCCGAATGGGTCAAGTCCCGCGGTCGGCTCGTCGAGTATGAGCATTTTTGGACGCATAGCGATAATTCCCGCGATTGCGACTCTTCTCTTTTGACCGCCCGAAAGTTCAAACGGCGCTCTGTCCTTTACCGCCTCGTAATCGAGACCGACCATCTCGATTGCCTGTCTTACGCGAGACGAAACTTCTTCCGCGCTCAATCCTAAGTTCTTAGGTCCGAAAGCGACGTCCTTTTCCACCGTATCGGCGAAGAGCTGATATTCGGGATATTGGAACACCATGCCCACTTGACTTCTCAAAGCGCGCAAGTTGACTTTGGGTCGCTTTTGCGAAGTAAGTTTGAAATCAAAGAGTTGAATTTCGCCCTCTTGCGGTTTGATAAGTCCGTTAAGATGCTGGATAAAGGTGGATTTTCCGCTTCCGGTATGACCGATGATGCCGAGAAAATCGCCTTCGTTGATTTGCAGATTTATATTGTAGAGCGCCTTTCTCTCATAAGGCGTATTTGCGCTGTAAGTAAAAGAGAGATTTTTCACAATAATTGGCATATTCTATCCGTCAACTCCTCGTCTTTTACTATTCCCTCGCCTACGTCGATACCCACTTTCTTCAAAGAGATAGCAAGTTGCGTTTCCCACGGCACTGTTAATTTAATCGCCTTGAGTTCATCATAGCGTTTGAACACTTCCTCGGGCGTATCGTCGAACGCGATTTTGCCGTTGTCGAGGACTATCAGTCTGTCCGCATTAAGCGCTTCTTCCATAAAGTGCGTAATATGGATAACGGTGATACCGTCTTGCTTGTTGAGTTCGTGCGCGACTTTGAGCACTTCGCTGCGACCTTTTGGGTCTAACATTGCCGTCGACTCGTCAAGCACGAGTATTTTGGGAAGTATCGCCAAAACGCCCGCAATGGCAAGACGCTGTTTCTGACCTCCGCTCATTTTGAATGGCGTGTTTTTGCGATAATCCAACATACCGACTTTGGACAGCGCCCATTCCACTCTACGCTCGATTTCGCTTCTCTCAATACCCAAATTCTCAGGTCCGAAAGCTATATCGTCCTCGACAATCGAGGCTATCATTTGGTTGTCAGGGTTTTGGAAGACCATACCCACGCTTTTGCGAATATCGTAAATCTTGTCGACGTCCAAAGTGGAATTGCCGAAAATCTTTACCTCGCCGCTAGTAGGCAAAAGCAGTCCGTTGAGAAGTTTCGCAAGCGTGCTTTTTCCGCTTCCGTTGTGACCTACGAGCGCAACGAACGTACCCTCTTCGATATGCAAAGAAAGGTCTTTTATCGCATCTACGCGATAAGCGTCGTTTACGTTGTATGAATAAGTCACGTGATCCAACTCAACTGCCATATATAGCAAACACCCAAAATAATTTTTTTGTATTATATCACATAAATGAAAAAAAAACAATCCTTTTGCAAGCCAAACCTATGCAAAATCTTGCAACAAAATTATTGACTATATAAAGTATATTATATTATAATAATTTAAAAGAAAATAATCCTATACGGAGGTATACATAATGAGTAAGAAAATGACTATTGACGGTAATACCGCCGCTGCTCACGTCGCGTACGCGTTCAGTGAAGTTGCTGCAATTTACCCTATCACACCTTCCTCTCCTATGGCAGAAAACTGCGACGAGTGGGCTACCGCAGGAAGAAAGAATATTTTCGGTCAAGTACTTAAACTTGCCGAGATGCAATCGGAAGCAGGCGCGGCAGGCGCGGTACACGGCTCCTTGATGGCAGGCGCGTTGACGACGACGTTTACGGCAAGCCAAGGATTGCTTTTGATGATTCCGAATATGTACAAGATAGCCGGCGAATTGACACCTTGCGTATTCCACGTCAGCGCGCGCGCTTTGGCTTACCACGCGCTCAACATTTTCGGCGACCACTCGGACGTAATGGCTTGCCGTCAAACGGGATTTGCAATGCTCTGCTCCAACTCTGTTCAGGAAGTTATGGACTTGGCCCTCGTTTCGCACTTGGCTACTTTGAAAGCTAAAGTTCCGTTTATGCACTTCTTCGACGGTTTCAGAACCTCGCACGAAGTATCCAAAATCGAAGTTATCGACTATGCCGATATGAAGGGTATCGTCGACAAGAAATATATGAAATATATCGACGAATTCAAGAAGCGTTCGCTCAACCCCGAGCATCCTGTACAAAAAGGTACGGCTCAAAATCCGGATATCTATTTCCAAAACCGCGAGGCTTGCAACGGCTATTACAACGCTGTTCCTCAAATCGTTGAGGAGGCTATGGAAGACGTAAAGTCCATCACGGGTCGCGAATACAAGCCTTATCAATACTATGGCGCGGCAGACGCCGAGTCGATTATCGTAATCATGGGTAGCGGCGCGGAAGCAGTCAGCGAAACTGTAGATTACCTCAACGCTAAGGGTGGCAAGTACGGCGTACTCAAAGTCAGACTTTTCCGTCCGTTTGCCGCTAGTATGTTTGCAAACGCTATACCTGCAAGCGTAAAGAGAATCGCAGTACTCGACAGAGTAAAAGAATGCGGTAGCGCGGGCGAACCTCTCTATCTTGACGTAGTGACCGCTCTCAACGAAGCAGGCAGAAAAGATATCGTCGTAACGGGCGGTAGATACGGCTTGGGCAGCAAAGAGTTTACTCCGTCTATGGTCAACGCTATCTATAAGAATATGGAAAGCAAAGACGCTAAAAATCACTTCACCGTCGGTATCGTAGACGACGTAACCGGCACTTCAATCGAAGTAACCGAAAAGATTGATGCATCCGCAAAGGGCGCTATCTCCTGCAAGTTCTACGGACTTGGCTCCGATGGTACTGTCGGCAGCAACAAGAACTCTATCAAGATTATCGGCGACTACACCGAAAAGTACGCTCAAGCGTATTTTGCATACGACTCCAAAAAGTCGGGCGGTATCACCGTATCTCACTTGAGATTCGGCGACACTCCTATAAGAAGTTCCTACCTCATCGACCAAGCGGACTTCGTGGCTTGTCACAATCCTTCGTACGTACTCAAATACGATATGATTTCCGACCTTAAAGACGGCGGCACTTTCTTGCTCAACTCGCCTTGGTCGCTCAAAGAAATGGAAAAGCAACTTCCTGCTAAGATGAAGAACATGATTGCTAAAAAGCACATCAAATTCTACAACATCGACGCAATCAAGGTTGTTACCCAAATCGGTCTTGGCAACCGTATATCCACGACGATGCAAGCTTGCTTCTTCAAACTTGCAAACGTAATCGACTATGCGGAAGCTGACAAACACATGAAAGAATTCGTTGTTAAATCCTTCTCCAAGAAGGGCGAGAAAGTCGTAAATATGAACTTTGCCGCGATTGACAACGCTATCGCTAATATCGAAGAAGTAAACTACCCCGAGTCTTGGGCAACCACGACCGACGGCGCAGTAGTCAAGCCCGTCACCAAAGACGCTTACTTCACGAACATCATTGCTCCTATCCTTGCGCAAGAAGGCGACAAACTTCCTGTTTCCGCATTCGTAGACCACGCAGACGGCACCGTTCCGACGGGTACGACGAAATTCGAAAAGCGCGGTATTGCAGTAAACGTTCCGCAATGGATAAAAGAAAACTGCTTGCAATGTAATCAATGCTCTTTCGTATGTCCTCACGCTTGTATCATACCTGTGGCTCAAAAGGCTGACGCTCTTGAAAAAGCTCCGAAGACTTTCGAGACCGTACCTATGAAAAATCCAAAGGCGAAAGACTACGAATTCAGAGTACAGGTTTCTCCGCTCGATTGCTCGGGTTGCGGAAACTGCGCAAACATCTGTCCTGCAAAGGAAAAGGCTTTGAAAATGGTTCCGCTTGCAGACGCGCTTGCAAACGGCGAAAGCAAGAACTGGGAATTTGCCGACAAGCTTGACGAAAGCGACGTACCAATCGCAAGAGACAGCGTAATCGGAAGCCAATTCAACCGCTCGCTCTTTGAATTCTCTGGCGCATGCGCAGGTTGCGGCGAAACTCCTTACCTCAAAGTCATCACACAACTTTACGGCGATAGAATGATCGTTGCCAACGCTACGGGTTGTTCGTCAATCTACGGCGGCTCTGCTCCGACCTGTCCTTATAGCAAAAACAAGAAGGGCGAAGGTCCTGCATGGGCAAACAGCCTCTTCGAAGACAACGCTGAATTCGGTTTCGGTATGCTTACCGCTACCAACCAACGTAGGGTTAAACTTATGGAAGATATGGAAGCCGTCATGGCTCTCGGCGTAAGCGAAGACCTCTCCGCTAAGTTCACCGCTTGGATGAAGACGTACAACGACGCTATCTCCAACAAGAAAGCAAGTCAAGATATCAAAGACGTAATCGCTGCGGCTGTTAAGGCTGAAAAAGACAGCGAGAAGAAGGCTTTGCTCAACAATATAGCAAAGAACGCAGACTGTCTCGTCAAGAAGTCCGTTTGGGCATTCGGCGGCGACGGCTGGGCTTACGATATCGGCTACGGCGGTCTTGACCACGTACTCGCTCAAGGACAAAATATTAACGTTGTCGTACTCGACACGGAAGTATACTCCAACACGGGCGGTCAAGCGTCCAAGTCCTCGCCTACAGGCGCAGTCGCTAAGTTCGCTGCCGGCGGTAAAGTGACGAAGAAAAAGGACCTCGGAAAGATGGCAATGAGCTACGGCTACGTATACGTCGCTCAAGTCGCTATGGGCGCAAATATGAATCAATACATCAAGGCTTTGAAAGAGGCTGAGGCTTACGACGGACCGTCGCTCATCATCTGCTACGCTCCTTGTATCAACCACGGTATCAATATGTCCAACTCGCAACTCGAAGAGAAGAGAGCCGTTGAGGCAGGATACTGGCAGTTGTATAGATACAACCCCGCTCTCGCAGAACAAGGCAAGAATCCGTTCACCCTTGACAGCAAAGAAGCTACTGCCGACTACAAAGAATTCTTGCTCGGCGAAAACAGATACGCGCAACTTGCTAAATCCAAACCGCAAGTCGCTGAAAAGCTCTTCGCTATCAACGAAAAAGAAGCAAAGGAAAGATACGAAGGATACAAGAAACTCTCCGAGTAATCTTTTGTACAGCAAAATCAATGCAACAATAAAAGGGAAGCAAACGCTTCCCTTTTTGATTAACTACGTCTTTTCATATTTTCAATTTACTACTCCGTCAAATCAAGTAGCGCGTCGTACGCCGACAATCTTTGAGCCTCTTTTTTTGAACTTGCGTAATTAGAATATCGTCTTCTGCATTCTTCTACTAAGCAAGTGCATTTCCATTGGATATTATTAGAATCGTCATATTCTTGTTCAAAAGTATATATCGGTTTAGATATTAATTTTTTTTGAGAAAGTTCATTCAACTGCCTTATCGCTTCGTTTTCGTCGGGTTCTCCTATCGCCGCAATAATTAATTCAAGCGCATAAGTGTTATTGTTTATCAATCCGCATAGAAAACATTCAGCGCACTTTTCTTTTGCCTCTGCATTACTATATCCATAACCGTTATAGTGAATATTTCCACTCACTAATTGACACTTAACCGGTCCTTCTCCTCTATTATACGTGTTTTTAGTAGATTCTCCAATAGCGCAGTCAAAGCCACTCATATATTGATAACTAGGCAATCCCATTCTATTCGCTTGATAAAATTCCTGAACTGCGCCAACGTAGTTTTGATTTTTATCTAAATCGTTGTTAAAGTGTGCGTCAAAGTCTATCATATTTTTAACCACGCATGTAATTACGTCCATATCCCAATCGCAATCCAATGTGACCGCTCCTATAATAGCCTCAAACAAGTCCTCTTTAACAGACCTATCATTTTGACGCTTTTGTTTAATATCCCCCTTCCCCATAATTAGATAGTTATGAAAACCGAGACTATCCATTGCTTTTGACAAAGCCTTCTTGTTTACCAAGTCTTTCTTAATGTCGGTAAATTTTCCCTCTCCGTACTTTGTTTGGAAATATCTAGGGCTACGTTCTTCATCTTCCGTAATCATACCGAATTTTTTCATCATTATTCGGACTACTGCCAAACCCAAAGCATTGTCGCCTATAAGTTCTATAACCTCATTATCTTGTCCGCCATTTTCTGACGAATACGACTTTCTGATAAAAGCCTGTTGCAATAGGTATTTGTTTTTGAAAACGTAACCTATAATTTGCTCAATTTGATTAATTTGTTCGAGTGTTAACATAAAAGTTCCTCCATATTATGTTTTTATTATGTTTTTTATTAAATTGTTTTGGAGGACAAAAAAAGACCTAATTAGGGTATACATTAACCCCTTGTTTAGGTCCAATAAATCAAAATATTAATTATAAATTTACCAAACTTCCTATTATATCCGACTTTGATAATACTCTAAATAAATATAGTTAGTGTGGTTAATTTATATTTGGTATTTTAATCGATTGTCCTATCTCCAAATATATTTTCTACCATTTGTATGTTATCACACTTTTTTTATAATTGCAATACTTTTTGAGTATTTTTTATTCATTTACAAAAACTCAATCCATACAAAAAATATACACTTGCTTTTCAAGATAGACGATATACGCGTCTTTGCGAATCCTGTCGCTGAAATAGTAGCTTTGGTATATCCTATAATTGCCGTGAATTGACGAGCCGTTGATATTTCTGAAAATAGTAGAATATCTAGAGTCCGTACTTGTGACGTTCTCATGAAGCAAGACGGTGACTTCAACCGACTTGCCGTCTTTGACGTAATACTCTCTGTATCCGCTCTCGTCTTGCGTGATTTGAGTCTCTACTATCGACCAATCTTTATCGTAGTCGTAGATCAATTCCACGCCTGCGTCTTTCATCGTCTTGTCGATTGTGTCGAAGCATATTTTGTTGTCGTAATAGAAATTCCAATCGCCGCGGTAGTCGACAACGTTTACGCTTGAATTGGGGACGTCCCCTTCCGAGTGCGCAGGTCCGAATATAGATGAAGATATAAGTATTATGGCAAGAGCGATTACGACAAGTGAGCAAGCAAGCGAAGTCCATACCGCGCGCTTTTTACGCGTAGTCTTTTGGACGGCTTTGCTTTCTTCGATAAACTCTCCTCCAAACGCCTTTTTGCTCTCTATCTTTTGCAACAAGACGTCTTTATCGGGAGCGTTGAGCTCTTCAAAAGCCTTGATTAAGTTGTCTTTTTGTTTTCGCTTCATCATATATTAGTACACTCTTTTTACATTTTTGTATCGCTTGTTTATATTTTTCTAGGTATAATCTTTCAATTTCGCAATCGCCCGCTTGTAAGTCCTTTCCACGCTTCCGAGCGACTTGTCCGTCTTTTTGGCTATCTCTCTGAAAGTCATATCCAAATAGAACTTGTAATATATCACGCAGTACTCTTCCTCGTCGAGAAGTTTAAGTCCCTCTTTTAGAGCAATGGACGTGACCTTGTCGTCGATATTCTGCTTTGTCGCAAGAATATCTTCGTTGAGAGGCGCAAGCGGTCGTCGCTTTTCTCCTCTAATCATATTAAGATATTTGTTTTTGATAGCTTTGCAAAGATAATTAAAGGCGCGACGTCCTGCTTTGTAATGTCCGGCGATATACTCGATATTTGCGAAAATCTCCGCGACCAAATCTTCCGCCGTCATAGCGTGTCGACAGTATCGAAAGGCTACGCGGTAAAGTCCTTTGTAAGTGAGTTCAAAAAGCGTGGCAATACTCTCCGTATTGCCCTGGCTGACGTCTATCATACATTTTTCAATCTGTCCGTCAAGACCTTTGTCCACCGCTTTCATATATTGAGAGTAGCATATATTACCCTTCGTTGTCAACGGAGAGTTTTTAAAAAAATTTTTGACAAAAGCGATACAAACGCATTTTATCGGTGTAGTATTAGACGAAAAACAAAAACGGAGGAAAACGATATGAGAAAAAAACACGTTGTTTTCACACTAACTCTAATAATCATAACAGCATTGACGCTGTGCGCATTCTCGGCTTGCAACGGCGGTCCTCGCGACGATGCCGGAGTACCGACATTCCCTCCGGGAGGATCTGATTCTCCAAACGGTTCTCCATCATCTTCCGTAGGCAACGAGAACGGTATTAAAGAAAACCCCGTTATTGATACGGCGACGCAAAACGATTTGTACTTTTCCGTCGACGCCCACACTGCGGAATATACGCAGCTCAAAGATATGATTTTGAACGGAACGGGATACGACGCTTATGCAAGTCACGTCAAGATTGACCAAATGCTCAACTATTTCAAATACGACTATTCCACTCCGCAAGAAGACGAATTGCTCGCGCTCAACGCGTCTTTATTCGACTGCCCGTACAATACTGAAAAGAAGTTGCTTCGCGTAGGTCTGAAATCGCAACAAGTATATATGGAAGACGTAAAAAACAATATCGTATTGCTTTTGGACGTATCGGGCTCTATGAGCGGAGCGAGCAAAATCGACCTCATGAAAGAAGCTATGATGAAAATGGTAGACAACCTCAATCAAGACGACGTAATCTCTATCGTGACGTATAGCAACAAAACGAAAGTCGTCATTGACGGATTGACTATGGGCGAAAACGCAAAAGAAATAAAACGCCAAATCGGCGATCTTAGAGCGGACGGCGGAACGAACGGCGAAGGCGGAATACAAAAGGCTTACGAAGTCGCAAAAAATCACTTCATTGAAGACGGCAACAACCGCGTCATACTCGCCACCGACGGCGACTTTAATATCGGTATAAGCGACGTAGGTGAACTCAAAGAGTTTATATCCTCTAAAAAAGACGACGGAATATATCTCACTTGCATAGGACTTGGCAACGACTACGGTTATGCGACGTCGACTATGGAAGCGCTTTCAAAGAGCGGTAACGGATATTGGGGATATATCCATAATATGGGCGATGCGGAAAAATTGCTCGTCGAAGACCTCGCTTCGACTATAATCACGATTGCTAAGGACGTGAAGGCAAAGATAGCCTTCAACTCCGACGTAGTAAAGAATTTCAGATTGCTCGGATATGAAAACAATATCATCTCAAGCATAGACTACGAGGATAAGACAACCGACGCAGGCGAAATAGGCACAGACTTTACTCTATCGCTATGCTTCGAAATAGAACTGGGCGCGGACGTAGATTTGTCGCAAGAGCTCAATATTGCAGAAGTCAACATAAGATACAAAGATGCGAAAGCAAACACAGAAGACCCTTCCAGCGAGTTGAAGTTGCCCATAACCTCCGACTGCTATACTTTGGAAATGTCGCAAGACGATAGCTTTGTCTCAAGCGTAGTAGAATTCGCGCTAATCGCGCTCAATTCCCAATACAAAGCAAACGCTAATATCGACAACGTAATCGAAAGATTGCAAGGCTTAGGACTTAGCGACAAATACAAAGCGGAATTCGTACAAGTAGTCACTACCTACAAAAATCTAATGAGCAACGTAAACCGTTAGATTTCTCCATAATACACCTTAAAATTTTCTTTGTATCTTAAAAAACCGCCATAGCAATATGGCGGTTACTTTTATAAAAACTTTCTTATCTTCATCCACTCTTCTTTATCCCAACCGCCTGCGTTGGCAGGAGAGGTGGACGGAAGGTAGTTGAATTGCAAATCGGGATAAGTCTTTTTGGCAATCTCATAAGACTTTCTGCCATTGCAGAATATCGCTTGAATGTTCGCCTTCTTAATTACATTGACAATATCGTTGGGAACGACGTCTTTTATATCGCTATCCAACGACCCGTCGCGATTGCACGAATAGATTATATCCATAAGCGCGATATTATGCGTCAAAAGCCATTGTTTTTTGCCGTCGATACTTTCGGGTACGGACTCGCCCGCGACTTCCCCAATCGTCGTCCAAAACCTATTGCGAGGATGCATATAGTAAAAGCCTCTTTCCAACGATTTGACGGACGCCATACTTCCGAGAATGAGTACGCGACTGTTTTCGTTGAAAATAGGCTCGAATGAATATATCATATTATTTGGCTACGTAAATCTTCGTGCAAGGAGCTTGTCCGCTAAGCACTTCGGATATTGTGAACTTTGGATTTGCGATATAGACTTCCGTTCCGTTTTTGAGAGGCGATTTGATAAATTCCAACTTCGCGTTGGCTCCGTTTGCGCCCACGCGCGACGCGCCTTTGCAAAGATTCTGCGCATGCGTAACGGCGTCAAGAAGTTCGTAAGTATCCTTGCCCGTAATCTCTCTTATCAACGTGCTTTCGTCGTTGGGATTTGAATAAATACCAAGCGTAGACGTATAGATCAACAGTGTCTTGCATTTGACGAGACACGCAATCTGCGAAGCCGTTTCGTCATTGTCCATACAGTGTACTATGTCATCGCGATTTTTCGCCAACTCTTGCAATTCGAGTTTGTCAATCTCCTCGGACGAAAGAGGGTCGTTGTAATTGACGATAGGAATAGCGTTCTGCTTCGGACATCTAAGCAAAAGACTTTTCAAAATTTCCTTTTTCGCAGGGTCGTTGAAGTGTCTATGCTCGACGAGTATTTGTCTTACGCTGTATTTGGGGTCTATATACTCGCGGTAGTTCTCCATAAGTATAGTCTGTCCTTGCGCGGCGTAATCCATCTTGACTTCGTTGTAATTACCCTCGATTTCCTTGCCGTTTCGCTTGATGTAGTCTATTCTGCCTATTTCCGTCGCTCCGCTCGTCACCCAAATATAGCCTGGGCGAAGTTCCCTGCTTATTCTGGATATAGCGTTGTAATCTATATCCCCCCACGCTTTATTGACGAGAGCCATAGAGCCTACTTTTCCTACTAATTCGACGTCAAATTTCATTTTTTTGTCCTCTTTGTATTTATTATGCAACTAATTCGTCGCTTTCCCATTCTTGTTGTTTTGAATAGATATATGCTACTACGTGAGCTTCATTTATCTCGTACGGCGTACCCGTAGTCGTATTCTTCTCCGCATTCTCGTCTGCAATCAAATTCATCACGCCTTTTTCATCGATTTGTACGGTAATCGTTCCATCTTGGTCGGTGCGATAGACTTTGGCAAATCCGTTGTAATCGTCGTCGGGAACAAGGTCGACGTACTTGTCAAGTCTTTCCAACAATTCATCAGTCGGATGTCCATATTTATTCCCCGCTCCGCAAGAAATTATAGCGTATTCGCAGTCGACTTTTTTCAAAAATTCCTCTCGCGTCGATGTCTTCGAACCGTGGTGCGCGACTTTCAACACGTCTGCGTCAATATTGTCAAAATAACCTTTTGCCAAAAGATAATCTTCGTTGGTATAGTTGGAATCTCCAGTGAGAACAATAGTCCGCTCTGCATACTCCAAGAAGCAAACAGGCGATACTGCATTCTTATTCGTTGCGTCTTTCGACTCGTCGGGATAATCCGCTTCGTCATACGTATAGCACTTCATAATCCAATTTTCACCTTTTATTTCATAAGTGCCTACGTTTTCATTATAAACAGATTTCTTTTCTACGCCATTTTCTAAGTAAGTTTCATTTTGAGCCGCTTTGCACGCATTTTCCCACGTTGTATCAGTGATTGTTGCTCCTTTTGGAAAATAAAAATTCTTTATCTCATAATTGTCAATAAGTTTTTTTGCATCTCTGATATGGTCGTAGTCTGTATGCGTAAGGAAAAGGTAGTCTATCGTAGTGATATTCAATCCCTTCAAATTTCCGTCTATTACGTTCCAAGGCGATGCCTTGCCAATTACGCTGCCTATATCCATTACCATTATCTGTCCATCGGGGAAAATCAAGAGTATGCAATCTCCTTGACCTATGTCAAGCACTCGCATTTCCAAAACCGCGCCTTCAAGTTTTGCAACGCCTTGCGCCAAAGGCGGATTGTCGGGAGTCTCTTCCATTCCAAGCAATGACTTGACATAGTCAATGACAGTTCCCCACAATCCTTTAACGCTGATAATTACTATCGCCAAAATAAGAATTACGACGATAATTACCGTCAATATCATAATGAGTTTGTTATTCTGTTTTGACTTTGCCTTGCCTTTTGCTTTTTTGCTTTTGCCGGATGATGAAGCCATATTTACTCCTTTAACTATTAGTCTTCGTCCGAGAAGTATTCGAGTATTTTCTTCTTCTTTTCAGGTTTGTTGTCGCCGTGCTTGATGAATACGGTCGTCACAAGCGCTAAGGCGATAAATACCGAAGCGTAGATGAATACGCTGCTTTGGGATATATTCGTCATAAATATACCGGCGAACGCAGGCGTAACCGCTTGCGCCGACATTGAAAACGCATAATAATATCCCGTATACTTTCCTACCGTACTACCTTTAGAAAGTTCCGTAACCATAGGCAACGTGTTGACGTTTACGCAGACCATACCGAAACCTGCCAAAAGGAAACAAAGCGGAAATAGTATATTGACGTGAGGCGTCTTCGCCGTCATAAAGAAGCACGGTATAAATGCCAAAGCGGCAATTATTATTCCGATTATGACGGTCTTTTTTCTACCCAACTTGCTCGCCAAAAGCGATACGGGCAAAAGCGCAATCGCGCCTCCCGCGCCGTTGAGTATGGATATAGTGCCTACGAAACCTTGGTCGAACGCAAGCGTGTCGGTCGCGTAAGTGGAAAGGTGCGATTTGACTGCGTTGTAACCCATAAACCAAAGAAATACGGTCATGAGTATAAGGAAGAGAGAGATTACTTTCGCCTTAGGCAACTTTTCATTACCTTCGAGTTCTTCCTCGTCGACTACTTGATATTTTTCTTCCTCTGCCATTCTCATCTCGACGAACTTCTTTTCCTTGACGGTAAACATATACGCTACAAGTATAATTAAAAGCACGATTGCCGTCGTAAAGAAGAGCCAGAAATAGTTTTGCGTAGCATTCTTAGCAAAAATCTTATAGAGTATAATCGCTACAAGTCCTCCTGCTCCGCCCATAAACGTGATTAGCGCGTTGGCTTGCGAACGCAAAGGCTTTGGCGTAACGTCGGGCATAAGCGAAATAGCCGGCGAACGGTAAGATGCCATTGAGATCAACAACAGCAACAATGCGACGATAAACATAACGAGTATCCATACGTGGTCTTTCGCCAACTCGCCCGCTAATGCAATCTGCGCGGCTTTTATCGCTTGCACGACTTCAGAACCGCCGTTCGCCATAAGGCTGTCGTAACCCTTATCCGCAATATCCAAAGTGTTTATAATCGTCTGCAAATCGGGATTGTAACCGATAAGCACTTCGATATTGTTGTAACCCGCTTCCATTATCTTTTGGAATTGTAAAAACTCAAAGAGAGCCATTATTATCAACGAAATTGACGCGGCTATCGTACCCCAAAATAAGAACGTCGTTCTTCTACCCATTTTTGCGTTGACCGCTTTATCAGACAGACCGCCGAAGAATGGCAATAAAAATATTGCAAGCAAGTTGTCAAGACCCATAATAAGTCCGTACTGCCACTCGTTCAATCCGAAACGTCGGTTGAGAATAAGCGGCATAACGTAGTCGTACACTTCCCAAAAACACATAATTCCGAAAAATGCAAAGCCTACGAGTATCGTCCGCTTGAAGTCAAGTCTTAAAGTGTCGTTCGCTCTTTCTTTTTTCATAAATCCCCTTTTGCGTTAACAATAATAGTAACCTAGTGTAAGTATATCATATACATATTAAAAAGGCAACCCGATATTGACTAATCGACAAAAGTTATGGTAAAATATTGCTTGCGAGGTGCGTTATGGAAATCTTACTCAACGGCAAATGGAATTTCAAAATGATAGGCGCGGACAAGGTCTACGAGGGCAAAGTCCCCGGCGACGTAATGACAGACTTGCTTGCAAACGGCGCAATCCCCAATCCGTTGATAGGTCTAAACGAGAAAACCGTTCAATGGATAGGTCATGCGGACTGGGAATACTTCAAGACTTTCAACGTTGATAAATCTATACTTGAATACGATTACGTGGAACTTGATTGCGAAATGCTCGACACTCTCGCCGACGTCTACGTCAACGAAACCAAAGTGGCAAGCGTGAAGAATATAAATCGTCACTACGCTTTCGACGTCAAATCGCTTCTCAAAGAAGGCGAAAACGCCATACGAATTTATTTCCATTCTCCTCTGCCGTACATAGCCGAAAAGCAAAAGAAAAATTCGCTCCCCAACAGCACTATGGGAGAAGCGGGGTCTTGCCATATAAGAAAAAGTCCTTACCACTTCGGTTGGGATTGGGGTCCGCATACGCTCACTTGCGGTATATCGGGAAATTGCTCTATCAAGGCTTACGACGTATGCAAAATCACCCGTGTGGATATTCGTCAGACGCATAGCAGCAATAAAGTTACGCTTGATATAAACGCTCATTTTTCTTCATCTGATGAGATTTTGAATACGGTTTATACCCTATCGCTCGACGGCGAAGAAGTATGCAAATCGCAAGGAAGCGCAACCGCTACTTTGACCGTCGACAATCCAAAACTTTGGTATTGCAACAATATGGGCGAACAGCCGTTGTACGACTTGAAAATAGAGGTCTATTCCGATAAAAAACTAATCTGTGAAAAAGCGCAAAAGATAGGACTAAGAGAGATAATACTCGACAATAGAGACGACGAGATAGGCAAAAACTTCTGCTTCTATATAAACGGCAAGCGTATTTTTGCGCGCGGAGCGAACTGGATTCCCGCGGATAGTTTTATCAACGCGGTATCTGACGAAAGACTTTACGACTTGCTCTACAAAGCCAAAGCGTGCAATATGAATATGATAAGAGTATGGGGCGGAGGCTACTACGAAAGCGACAGATTCTACGACATTTGCGACAGACTGGGAATTTTGGTGTGGCAGGACTGCAATTTCGCTTGTTCTCCCTACCCGTTCAACGACAAGGAATTCGTTGAGGAATGTCTAGCCGAAGTCACCGACAACGTGCTCAGACTCAAAAATCACGCTTGCCTATGTCTTTGGGCGGGTAACAATGAGATTGAATCTATGTCTATGGCGTGGCTTATTCGCCGAGACGTAATCAATTTTTGCGGTAAATTCTTCTATGAAACTTTGAGAAATCACGTGACCTCGCTTGACGAAAACACGGCTTATTGGGCTTGTACTCCGTCAAGCGGCACGTATATGAAAAAAATCAACTCGCCCGATTTCGGCGATACGCATTTGTGGCACGTGTGGCACGGACTTAGAAAACTGGAACATTACCGCAAGATGAACACGCGTTTTTGCAGTGAGTTCGGAATAGAATCCCTGCCAACTCTCAACGCGATTGAGAAGTTTGCCGACGGACACGTATACGACAGCGTAAACGCTCCCCTTGCCAAAGCGCATCAAAAATGTATTGGCGGAAATACGAAAATTAAATACTACATGCTCTCAAAGTTCTGGACGCCGAAGAACTTTGAAGATACCGTCTATCTTTCCCAACTTACGCAAGCGATTTGTATGAAAAACGCGACCGAAGGTTGGCGAGTAAAGAAAGACAGGTGCAACGGAGCGCTCTATTGGCAATACAACGATTGCTGGGGCGTAAACTCTTGGTCGGGTATGGACTATTACGGCAATTTAAAAGCCTTGCAGTATATCGCAAGACGCTTCAACCAAAACGCCATTCTTTCACTGCAACTCGAAGGCAAAAAAGCAGATATATTCTTCATCAACGACAATATAGACGCTTTCAAGGCGGAAATAGTCTACGGCATAAAATCGTATGACGGCGAAACCGTCTATTGCGCAAATACTACCGTTTCGTTGGACGGCGACGCTGCTCAAAAAATCGCGACATTAGACTTGAAAAAACTACTCAAAAAACATAGCATGAAAAACTGCTATATGTTCGCTACCGCGTACGATACGCAAGGCGACGTAGTCTGCGAAGAGACTCTTCCCCTTACCGACGAAAACAAAGCCAACTTGCCAAAAGCAAAACTAAACCTTTCCGTCGAGCAAATCGGAAATAACGCAATGCTTACAATAACGACGGATAGTTACGCGCGATTTGTGGAATTGCGATTGAAGGGCTACCCGACTATGCTCTCGGACAACTATTTCGATATGATGCCAAATCAAGTGAAGACTGTCACTTTTGAAATACCGCAAGGCGAAGATATTGATAGCGTCAAAAATCTTTTGAGTATTCGCTCGCTCGTAGACGTTCCGAGAAAATACAGTTCGGCGCGCGATAGACTTACGAAACTGTCGATTTTCCTCAAACCTATCAATATTGCCAACTATATAGCGAGAACTTTCGATAAATAAAATCCAATAGGTATATTTCCGATAATAATTAGCAATAACTCAAATATGTTAAATTATCAGGAAGTATACGATAGAATCAAAAATGAATTTTGCAACACCTGCGATTTGCGAGCAATAGAACTGCAAATCTCGGGTAAAAACGCTTGCTTTTTCTTTATCGACGGATATATTGACACTCTATTGTTTGAAAACAACTTGCTCAAACCTCTAAAAAGCGTGCAGAACGTCGAGCAAGTCAACGTTGACGTACTCAACGCCAACACGATGTTTACCACTTCAATAGAAGAAATACCCGAAGTAGAGAAAGCCATATCGGAGATAGCGAGCGGTGAAATAGTACTGCTCTGCGACGGAAGCGAATGCTTCTTCAAATACAGCGAGAAAAAGTATCAACTTCGCGCGGTAACCGAACCGCCCGTATCAACCGTCTTGCGCGGACCTAGAGAAGGCTTTGTCGAAGACCTCAAAACCAATATGTTTATGATACGCAGACGCGTGGCAAGTCCAAAACTTACCGTGGATATGCTGAGCGTGGGCAAGTATACGCAGACCAAAGTCGCTTTGTGCTTTATCGACGGAATTGCCGACGGCGAAATCGTCGGACGAATCAAAAGTAAAATTCAAGAGATAGACATAGACGGCGTGGTGGAATCATCCTACGTCGCAAGATATCTTGAAGAAAACAAATTCTCTTTATTCTCTCAAGTCGGAGCAAGCGAAAAGCCTGACGCTATCGTGGGCAAAATGCTCGAAGGCAGAATTGCGATAATAGTAGACGGCTCGCCGTCGGTGCTTACTCTTCCATTCGTACTATACGAAAACTTCCAAATGAGCGAGGACTATTATATCAAGAGTTACCGCGCGTCAATGCTGAGAATTATCAGACTTTTTGCGGTAATCTTCTCTATTTTGATGCCCGGAATTTACGTCGCTTTGCAGGAGTTCCAATACCAACTCTTCCCAATTAAATTTCTAGTATCCATTCTCGGGTCAATATCGAATATTCCGCTATCGCCGACGCTTGAAATGCTGTTGGTGTTGTGCATATTCGAAATTCTCAACGAAACGTCAATTCGAATGCCACGTTACGTCAGTATGGCTCTGTCGGTAGTCGGCGCAATCATTCTCGGCGAAGTTGCGGTCACCGCAGGACTTTTCTCCATTTCGTCAATCATAATCGTAGCCGTATCCACCGTGGGCATTTACTGCGTACCAGACGAGATAAATTCGTCGAATATACTCCGACTCGGCTTTGTCGCAATAGGCGGCGTGCTGGGACTTGCGGGAATACTCTTCGGCGCAATGGCTCTAATAGGATATATGTGTTCTATCAACAGTTACGGCGTGTCGTATATGTCGCCTTTCGCTCCGACAGTGCTGCACGACTGGCAGGACGGTCCGCTCAAAGCGCAAATCGAGGAATTCGGCGAGCGTCCGTATTCCGTGCCGACCGCCAACCGTACACGTCAACGCAGTAATCTTGCCGACAACCTCAAGCAAGACAGTCAATCAAATGGAGAGGATAAGTAAATGCAAAACAAACTCAACAACAAAATTTATACCGAGCAGTTTCTGCTTTTGGCGTTTATCTCTCTAATCACGTTCAAAGTGGTAATGCTCCCGCAATATCTCGTCAAAACGGCAGGCAGTCAAAGTTATATGACTATGTTTTTTATGATAGCGATAGAGTTAATGATGCTTTGCGTAGTCTACGGCATTACCAAAAACGGCTCTATACTTCAACTTGACATACCCAAATGGCTCAAAGGAATTTTTGCGATTTTGGTATTCTCTTCCTCGCTCATCAAAAGCACGGTGCTCGGTAGCGAAGGCGTGTCTTATATATCCACTTCTTTGTACGCAAACGTAAGTTGGTCTTTCGTAATGCTTGCGCTTATGATAGTATGTCTGTACTTAGCTCACAAAGGCGGAAAAGTGCTTGGACGCACGGTGCAAATATTCTTTTGGATATTGATTTTCGCGCTTGTATTCTACGCGGTGTTTTCAAATTCCAACTTCGATATAATCAACCTTATGCCATTTAAAATCTCATCCGACCTTGCTGTCGCAGGCGATAAGTATTTGATGTGGTTCGGCGACTTTACGCCATTGCTCTTTATGTCGGTACAGCCCTCGTCAAACCGCAAGAAAAGTACTCTCGCAATATGGATTGCGATTGCCGTAATTGCCGCGCTGATTTGCACTGTGGGACTTATGATAGAATTCATCTGCATATTCGGCGCAAGCGGAGAGATTGTCGGCAACGCCTTCCTAAACGTATCATCGCTCAACAAAATATCGTTTATGATAGGCTCGGTCGACTTGCCTACGGTAATAAGTTGGCTGATAATGTGCGTGATAAAATTCTCATTGCTACTCTTCGCGATGGCGGAATGCGCAAAGTTCTTTTTCGGCAACAAAGCAATCGTATCTCTTGCGTGCGGAATCATAGTGTACGCTATCGTGGTATACGGCATAGGAAATCTAAAAGCGTGCTACAACTTAGCGACGGGTTGGCTTAGATACTTTGTACTCGCTGCAGAATTCGGCGTGACAATAGTCGCGTATATCGCAATGCGCGTATCTCAAAAACGAAATCAGTCTATTTCGCAAAGCGCAAACAATCAAGGAGAAGTATATGAAAAAGCCTAAGTTTATAAACAAAAAATGGTTGGTAATTCTCGTAATTGCATTGGTGTTGGTTACGTTCTCTTTCCTTGACGAACAGAAAAGTATCGCGGCGCGTACTATCGTGCTTGCGCTCTCGCTCGATATCGTCGACGACGAGTACGAAGTGGGGATTCAAGTGCTCAAACTCGACAAGAGCGAAAAACAGGAATTTCTCACATACTTTGCAAAAGGCGACAAACTCAGCGATATTATCGAGCATTTGTCATACGACACGGGAAGCACGGTTGCGCTATGTCACGCGACGGTGCTGATAATCGGACAGGACGTGCTCAATAAAGACGACAACAAAGCAATGAGTTACTTTTTCGAAGGCGAAGTGCTTTGCAACAACACTATGGTCGTGACTTCCGTACAGTCTCCGCGCGAGGTGCTCTCGCCCACTTTATCCAACGGCGTGGGAAGCGGTTACTATCTCGGTCAAGTCTTGCACAACATGGTCGGCGATTTCGGAATAATTCCTATCACCGTAAAGGACTATTTCAAGAATAAATATCATATCGGCTCTTGCGTATATCTGCCCTGCGTATCTTTGGAAAAAGAGGGGGAAACAACTTTCCTAGATATCACGAAAAGTTACGTCAGCGACGGCACAAAAGGCGTGATTTTGTCAGAAAACGCGACCAAAGGACTTAGCCTGACGCTCAATAAAATAAGCAACGGAACTCTTCCCTATCATTACGAAGATTCGGTGGGAGAATTGGACATTGTCAAGTCAAAAGGCGATATAAAAATAGAGAAAGACAGCAATACCGCAAAACTGCAAATAAAAGCCACGCTCAAAGACAACACGTACGTCCCCGAGAAAATCAACGAGGAACTTTGCATGGAATACGTAAGCAATGAAATCAAGTCGTATATCGAGGAATGTTTCTACCAATGCAAGGACGCGGGACTGGACGTATTCTATATCGGACAACGCGCATACGCTTACGGAAACGAAATTTACAAAGACCCGTCTTACCTCGACAAAATTGAATTGGAAATAGAAGTAAAAGCAAAAATGAAGTAGTCGCTCAGACTACTTCGTTTTTTTCTTCCTTATCTCTTACCATGCTCATGAGATATTTTTTCTCTAGCGCGTACATCTTCCTTGACTCTTTCGTCTTGTAGTATAAATGGAAGCAATGCACGCCCGGGAATTTGCCGTAATACTCTACGACCTCTTTGCCCAGTTCCTTCAATCTCTCAATCAGCGGTATATGGTGCTTGCCGACAAAGACGTCGTTCTTGCCATAAACAATAAAGACTTTTTGCGGAAAATTCTCGTCTACCCACGGCAACGTGTAAAGCAAATCTTTGAACTCATACTCGTCTATTTTATCGTACTCCACGCCCGTCATATCGTATATGATATCGCGAGCAAGATACGTCTTTTTCAAGCCGTCGAAATCATACGCTCCGCAATGCAACATCGCGCCTTTTATTTTGAAATTCACTGGCTCTGCGCCCAATCTTTCAAGGAAAGTCCTATTGTGCAAAGTAGCGCATAATTGACACGCTATCTGTCCGCCTGCCGAATCGCCCGTTACGAATACGTTGTCAAGGTCAAAAGAGCATTCTTCCGCATTGTTTTCCAGCCATTTCATAGCCTTGACGACGTGACGCAAAGCGTCTACGTATTTATACTTTGGACTAAGACCGTAATTCACGTTGATTACGCACATACCCATATCGGCAAACAACTTGCCCTGACCTACTCGCCACTTCTTATCGCCGGTAATCCAACCGCCGCCGTGTACGTTGACGAGCACGGGCAATTTTGCGTCTATGACGAGTTCGGGCTTGAAAATATCCAGTTTGCAAATTTCGCTATCCTGATCGCAGTAAATTACGTCTTTTATCTCAATTATTTTGTTGCTGCTCTTGTATTTATTTGTTACGCAACTCTTCGAGCTGTCGTCTAAGTCAAACGCCAATTTCGCAATCTTTGACATATTGAAAATCTTTTTTGCCATAATTCCCTCTCTATTGCTTCAACGCTTCTTTATCCACGACTTTTCCGCCTAGTAAAGTAGCGCAAATGCGACCTTTTTCGTCAAGTACGTTTATATCGCCTATCATACCTACCTTTACGTCGCCGATATCCTCGCGTCCCAAAAGTCTTGCGGGCGTCTTCGTGCACATATCCACGCACTCTTCAAGAGCGTAACCTTGCGCGACAAGCCTTTCGACCATTTTTCCGACGGACGTAATCGAACCTGCATAAGTATTGAGCTCTGGCAATATCGCTACCCCGTCGTCAATTCTTATCTTTTGTCTACTCTCTCCGCTACCGAGATAATAATCGCCTTGCGGCATACCCGCTACGCTCAATGAATCGGATACAAGACAAATACCTTTGCTTCCTTTGAGTCTGTATATCATAGAAAACAACTTGTCTGGCACGTGTCTGCCGTCGGCAATTACTTCTGCGACTACGCCCTCTTCTATCAATCCGACTTCGGTAAGCCCCAAATGCTTTTTTGGCGTATCCCTTCTCGACGGTCTTGACGTGCAGTTATAGATATGCGTGACGCTGTTCGCCCCGCTTGCCAAACAAGCGTAAATCTCGTCGTCTATAGAATCGTCGTGTCCCAAAGAGACTTGAATTCCCTTTTTCGCCGCTTTCTTACAAAACTCGGCTGCTCCCGAAAGATTGGGCGCAAGCGTAATTCTCTTGACTATATCAATATTATCCCATACAAACGAATCGCAATCAATTGGCGCAATCAACAAATTAGGCGGATGCGCCCCCGCGCTCTTTCTTGCAAGATACGGACCTTCAAGGTGTACGCCCGCAATCCTAGAATAATTGCTATTATATTTTCGTATATTGTCTACCGCAAGATTGATATCCTCTACGCTCGCAGTCATCGTCGTGGGAACAAACGTCGTCGTACCTGTGAAAAGATGATACTTGCAAATTGCGTCGATAGACTCAACGCTCGCTTCCATACAGTCTTTGCCCCAACCGCCGTGAGTGTGAATATCTATAAATCCCGCAGTCGCTATTTTGCCTTGAGCGTCGAATACCTCGCCCTCGACTTGACTGCCGATTGCCTTAATAATTCCGTCCTTTATTGTGACGTTGCCTTGGACAAATTTTCCTTGCGAATAGATTTTTGCATTGATTACGGTGCTTGTCATTCTCCACCTAAATAAGCAATTTTAGTATAGTACAATTTAATTATATTACCCATTTTGGGTCGGTGTCAATCCTTGAATTTTGATATGTAGGAATTTTGTTCGTATTTTTTTGTATTTAATCATTATCTTTTCAAAAAATCTATTTCTCTCTTTACAAATAAGAAAATATATAATATAATTATTTTGTAACAAAAATATAAAGGGAGAGAAATTATGAACTCTATGAAAACAAAAAAAGGCAAAATTGCAGTAAGTTTCTTTGCGATAATGCTCATCGCTTGTATTCTTACCGTTTCCATGACGGGTTGTAGTTCCAGTGAAGTCGGCGTTACTCCTGTTGACGTATTCTTCGTAGGCACTATGCAAAAGAATCCAACCGATACCTCCGACTTGATGAAAGAGGATACGGAACTCGTCAGCGTAAAGGAAATGCTCGATACGGAAAATTGGACTCTTGAAGAAGACAAATATGACGTCATCGCTGGTATTTATGCATTGGCTGTTACCAATTACAACAACGTAAACCGCGCGGCTTACATGGTAATGACCGACTCGTCGGTAAACGCTTTCCAATGCTCTAATCTCGGCAATAAAGACGTAAACGTCGGAATTAGAAGTACCTACTCCAATTATCGCGGCGATAACGGCTATTTTGAGCAGACTGTTTCCGGCGTAACCATCCTCGACGGTTTGGGCGGTTTCATCAATAGCCTTAAATCCAATTTCGGTTGGAACAGCCAAGTCTTCCAAAACGACGAATTCAGAATTGAAAAGAAAGGTTTCAACGCCGGCGCTCAATTCTACGGAGAAGGCAACAATGAAGGCAACGCTACCAAGTACATAATGGGAGCAGGTAATCCGAAACTTGACAAGGCAAAAGAGGGCTATAGAGGTGATTTGGTCTCGAATATTAAATCTAGCCCTGCAGAGGACTTTGAATCGGACAGAGAATATGCTTGGTCGCAACTCGAAGCTCATGAAGGCGATAAGTTGACTGTTGCCGACACCGTTTATTATACTGGTACCTACGGCACTGGTTGGGCAACAAGCAATTACAGCAACAAAGATTATTTTGACAAAGAAAAGACTTCTATTTCCTATGACTCCGATCTTGATTTGTATACGTTGAATATCACCATTATCGACGAGTTCGTCGACGAAGCGTGCGATTTTACTAAAGGCGGTCTTGTAAAAGACACGAAAGATTATATTGCGCTAAAAAATGCAGCATATATTGAATCTTCCGCAAAAATCGAAGTTTACGGAAGCGGTCTTATCAAGTCTATGCAAAAGATTGACACTCTTGAATCCAAGGAAAAATGTGACCTCACGGTTGCGGGCGGTATGCTCGGTTCTTGCAACGGCGGCGGTAAGGCGTCCAATAGAATTACAATGGCATTCGGTTATGAGAAAGAGGATTGCGACGTATTGAGGCTCGCTGCTCTCTACTGGCCTGAACTTGCTACGGACACTCCTTTCCAAAAAGCTAAGAATTTTGACGGCAAGGGTTCTCCGCTCAAAAACGTTAAACCACTTAACCTATCCAGCTACACATCTTTCAATGATTACAAGCCTCAAATCAACGATTTGGTCGGTCAATTTAATACACTCTACTCTCTTGACTGGTCGACGTACAAGTTGGATAAAGACTAATAATAATTCTATACGCACGGGGCAACCCGTGCGTATAGAACACATAATAAATTGAGATTTTTATATAACAAAGTAATCGATAAGCGTATTTTGTTGTATAAAAATCTTTATTTACAAATAAAAGCAAAATCGAGGAATGAATGGACGTAAACAATATCGCAAAAATGTTTGATTTTGACGGCGAAATCGAAAGCATAAATCCTTACGGAGAAGGACATATAAACGACACCTTCTTAATCGGCATTAAAAATTGCGAAAAAAAGTATATTCTTCAACGTCTTAATACGAAAATCTTCACCAATTTCAGCGGGTTGATGAACAACATACTTAAAGTCACCGAATATCTTCGCGCTATCGTAAAGAGCGAGAGCAAAGACCCGTCCCGCGAATGTTTAACTTTGATACCTACTAAAAGCGGAGAGCCTTATTACGTCAACGGAAGCGACTGTTGGCGCGCTTATTTATTCATTAAAGACACCGTAGTATATCAGGTCATCGATTCCCCCGCCGTCTTTGAAAATACGGGCGAAGCTTTTGGAAAATTTATATCGAGATTGGACGAATTCGACGCAAGCACGCTGTGCGAGGTAATACCCAACTTTCACAACACGCTCGATAGATACAACAAATTTTTAACCTCGCTTAAAGCCGATAAAGTCAAAAGAGCATGCACGGCTGAATGCGAGATTGAATTCGTGAACAAACGTAAGAATATTGTATCGGCAATAGTGAGCGCTCTCGATAAGGGAGAACTTCCCCTTCGCGTAACTCACAACGACACTAAGATAAACAACGTGCTTATCGATAAATATACCGGGAAAGCAATTTGCATAATCGACCTTGACACGATAATGCCTGGAAGTCTACTCTACGACTTCGGCGATTCAATTCGCTCGGGTTGCAACACTGCGCATGAAGATGAAAAGGACTTGTCCAAAGTCGACTTTGATATCACGCTTTATGAGGCGTATTGCAAAGGCTTTTTGCGTGGAATAGGCGACAAGATTACGCAAAAAGAAATTGATATGTTGCATTTGAGCGCAATAATCATTACGCTTGAATGCGGAATAAGATTTCTTACCGACTATCTTGACGGCGACGAATACTTCAAGATTGCTTATCCCGAACACAATTTGATAAGATGCCGTACGCAATTCAAACTTGTCGAGCGTATGGAAAAAATGAGCGATGAGATGATACAAATCGCTAAAAAATGTAGACCATAATTATTAAGGAGTATAATATGAGCGTTTTGGTAACCGGTGGCGCAGGCTATATCGGCTCGCATACGGTAATTGAACTCGTAGAGAATGGGTATGACCCCATAATCGTTGACAATCTTTGCAACAGCAAAAAAATCGCAGTTGAGCGAATAGAGCAAATCGTGGGCAGAAAAATCAAATTCTACCCTTACGACGTTTGCGATATAGAAAAACTTCGCAGTATCTTCAAAGCCGAAAAGATTGATTCTTGCATACATTTTGCAGGTCTTAAAGCCGTCGGCGAATCTTGTCAAAAACCGCTTGAATATTATCAAAACAATTTGATAAGCACTCTAAACCTTATTCAGGTAATGAAAGAGTTCGGATGTAAGAACCTCGTATTCTCTTCATCGGCTACCGTGTACGGACAGCCGAAGAGCGTACCGATACTTGAGGACTTCCCTCTCTCGACGACCAATCCTTACGGCTCGACAAAGCTCTATATCGAGGGAATACTCAAAGACGTCTACAAGGCTGACAATTCCTTTAATATCGCGCTTTTGAGATACTTCAATCCAATCGGTGCTCATAAGAGCGGACTTATCGGCGAAGACCCCAACGGTATTCCAAACAACCTCATGCCGTATATCACGCAAGTCGCTATCGGCAAACTCAAAAGATTGAGCGTATTCGGAGACGACTACCCCACCCATGACGGAACGGGCGTAAGAGATTACATTCACGTTCTTGATTTGGCGCGCGGCCATATTCTCGCGCTCAAAAAACTTTCGACGAACAGCGGTCTTGTGATATATAATCTCGGTACGGGTAAAGGATATAGCGTACTCGATATGGTAAAGGCCTTTGAGAAAGCAAGCGGAAGGCAAGTGCCTTACGTCATCGCCGCAAGAAGAGACGGCGATATCGCGGAATGCTTCGCTTCTACCGACTTGGCTAAGAAGGAACTTGGATTTGAATGCAAATACGATTTGCAGGATATGTGCGAAGACAGTTGGAGATGGCAAAGCAAAAATCCCAACGGATACGGAGAATAAAGATGAAACGACCTAAACTAAAGACAAAGTCTTTTACAATTCGGACTCTCAGAGAATGGGGCATATTGGCTGTCGATTTGATTACCGTCATCGTCTGCTATTTGGGGGCGGTATTGCTTTCGCAAGCGTATTTGACTCAATTTGACGAAGCGTTGGACATCACGTTAAGCGAAATACTTGTAAAAACGTTTTTGGGCATACCTGTAATTATCGCTGTGTTTACGCTCTCTTTTCTCGCCTTCCGCGTGTTCAAAGTCGTGTGGAGATATGCGAGAGGAAGAGACTATCTTAGAATAGTAGGCTCTTGCATAGTGGCTACAGTATTGTTCGCGATACTCGACCAATCTTTTCATTTGATTGATATAATAGGCTCTAAGAAAGGTACTGAACCGAGCTTGCCTACGATAAAACAAATAATCTACCCCGCTTACTTTATGTTGGGAGTATTCTCTACCTCTGCGATAATTTTGCTGAGAATACTATATGAATTCGTCTATGCAAGACAAAAAGACAAGTTGGAAGTAGGACATAAAAAACGTACTATGATTATCGGCGCGGGCTACACCGCGAGCGTAATATTGGAAGAAATCTCCCGTCAAGACAGCATATATAATCCTATCTGTCTTATCGACGACGACCCCGACAAACTCGGCAGAATTATCAGTGAAATCGAAGTAGTAGGCAACAGCAAAGAGATTGCCATTTGCGTGCAGAAATACGCGATTGATACGATAATCTTCGCCATACCTTCTCTTGGCGGCGAAGTGCGTCAAAGAATTTTGCAAGACTGCAACGCCACAAAGTGTCAAGTCAAGGTCTTGCCTTTCATGAGCGAAATGATAGAAAACGTCAATATTACAAAGCAAATGCGCGACATCAATATCGCGGACTTGTTGGGACGTCAGCAAATCACTTTCGAAGATATGGGCGTAGCAAGTTATATTTATGACAAAATCGTAATGGTAACGGGCGGCGGCGGTTCGATTGGCTCGGAACTTTGCCGTCAAATAGCCAAATACAAGCCAAGAAGAATAATTATCGTCGATATTTACGAGAACTGCGCTTACAACATTCAGCAGGAGCTTTTGAGGACGTACGGCGCGGATTACGACTTGCACGTGGAAATTCTGTCCGTGACGGACTACGACAAGATGGACGACTTATTCGCCGAATTCAGACCGCAAATAATCTTCCACGCAGCCGCGCACAAGCACGTTCCGCTTATGGAAACCGTGCCCGAAGAAGCGGTCAAAAACAACGTCTTCGGTACGTACAATCTTGCCATTTTGGCGGACAAGCACAACGTCAAAAAATTCATTATGATTTCTACCGATAAAGCGGTCAACCCTACCAACGTAATGGGCGCGACAAAGCGTTGTTGCGAGGAAATCGTACAAATGATGGCGCAGAAAGGTTCGAATACCGAATTCGCCGCAGTAAGATTCGGAAACGTGTTGGGAAGCAACGGCTCGGTAATACCTCTGTTTAAGAAACAAATCGAGAACGGCGGACCTGTAACGGTCACCCACCCCGACATAATAAGATACTTTATGACAATACCGGAGGCGGTAAGCCTTGTGTTGCAAGCGGGTACGTTCGCTCACGGCGGAGAGATTTTCGTCTTGGATATGGGCAAACAAGTGAAGATTGTAACCCTTGCGGAAAACCTTATTACCCTTATGGGACACAAGCCTTACGTCGATATCGATATCGTATTTACGGGTCTTCGCCCGGGTGAAAAACTCTTCGAGGAACTTCTTATGAATGAAGAAGGCTTGCAAAAGACCGCCAACGAAAAGATTTTCGTAGGTCACCAAGTGACAATAGATATCGAGGGATTCACCAAAGAACTTGAAAAGATGCGCGCGATTTGCGCAACCAACGACAAGCACGCTGTCGTCGAACAACTCAAAGTGCTCGTACCGACCTTTACGCACGATACCGCTTATCTCGAAAAAATCACTAATCTTGCGGAAAAATATAGGACTGAGGAGTTGTCCAACTAATCATAATAAAGTTTGAATAAAAATATAAGAGGTGTAAAAATGGATATAGATTTTTTTAAGAAAGAAAAAGTCGCAAAGATGAAAGAAAAGGATAAGGACGGCGTTTCTGCGCTCAACGTAATTATCAATAAAATAATGCTTGCAGGCATAGAGAAACGCGCAAAGGGCGAAACTCTCAACGAGGGCGATATTCTATCCCTTTTGCAAAAGACTGAAAAGGAACTTATCGAAGAAAAGAGCGGATATGAAAAAGCAGGAGCAAATTATCTCGATAAAGTCGAAAGCCTTGACAACCAAATCAAGACGATAAAGAGTTATCTCCCTACCCTAATGAGCAAGGACGAAATCAAAGAGGTAATACTCTCGCTCGACGATAAATCTGTGCCAAGCGTAATGAAACATTTTAAGACCAACTACGCAGGCAAATGCGATATGAAAGTAGTCAACGAAGTTCTCCGTTCACTGTAAAATGCTTTTAGATTTTATGAAAAGAGCAGGCGTCATGCTTGCTCTTTTTGTTTCCTATTATCCGCCACTTTTCTAGCAATATACACGCACGGCGTATCAAGCAACGACGTCACAAAGTATATCACATAACTTGACGCAAAGATTGAGAATATCGTCTTTGTGGGATATGTTCCCGCGAATGCAAGCACTGTGAACAACAACGTATTGATAATTTGGCTGACTAAGGTCGAGCCGTTGTTTCTAAGCCACAAATAGCCGCGGCGATTGCCAAACTTCTTTTCCGTGAAATTCCACCATTTGTGATAGAGCCATACGTCGAAAATTTGACTTACCGCGTATACTGAAAGCGACGAGAGAATCATTCTCGGCGTATTGGAAAATACCACCTTGATAGATTCCATTACCGTATCGCCTTCAACGGGTTTATAGAGCAACCAACTTTGCGAAAGTATGAGAAAGAATATCTGCGTAAATATTCCTATCAATACGGCTTTATTGGCGCACTTCTTGCCCTCGCATTCCGAAAGTATATCGGTAATCAAGAAAGTGGATGCAAACAAGACGTTGCCGAGCGTTTGTTCCATTCCAAAGGCTTTGACCAGTATTATTACTTCGATATTCGCAAATGCCGTCGCCACAGCCGACATAGCGTACAGTCCGCTTTTGCCAAAGAATTTGTATGCAAGCAATACCGTAGCAAATATCACAACTACCGACGCAATCAACAATAATTCATTCATTTAATCACCCACCCCAAAATCGGTATTATTGAGCAGTATATCCACTCTCCCGTCCTCTTTATACAAAGGATAAATTTCATTGACAAAAGCGTCGATTACGGCTTTATCGGGCGTAATCTCAGACGAATTCGCGCACATTATATTGATACATATACGCTCAAAGTATTCAAGTCCGAGTTCTATATCCCTTTTCATAGTTTCAACGCTTTGACCCTTAATGCCGAATAGAAAATTCGCTTCGTCGAAACGCTCGGCAATTACGCGAGGATTTTTTTCGCGTATACCTTTTTTAAGTACATTTTCTCGCAATTCGTAATCGAAAGTTTCTAATCCCAATTTCATCTTCAAATCAAAGTCGCAAAACTCTTTGTTGAGCGCAGGTATTCTATCTTTATAAAGATAATGCGCCTCAAAGTGCAAAGTCTTTATCCCCTTTGACTTAGCGACTTGCTTTATTAAATCGAGCGTTTTTTTGTCCAACTCGAATACCGAACCGCTGTTTATTATTTCCAAATCGCCGTACTCGCCGTCAACCTTTTCCAATACCTTCGAATTGAGAGCAAAGTTTTCGCTTTCATTCTTGCAGCTATCGTGATAGTAGTCGCAAAACGCGCACTTCTTGTATACGCATCCGCTTCCCCTTAAAAGGACTATTTCTCTCTTTCTCTTTTCTTGTATCTTACCGTATCTTTCCATAAAAAATGCGTCCTCAACTAAGGACGCAAGATTTGCATAGTATGCCTATACTTTAATGATTGCCCTTAGTTTTGATTTAGCGGTAATACCGCAAGGCAGGATGGTTACGAACTGCCTATGCACTCACTACGACTTTATCGGAGCGAGTGCTTTCTATGAAATGCACTCGCTTGTCTCTCTGTCGAGTTCGTGCCTCCACTCCGACCAAACGAAAAATCTCGGCTTCGCTCAATTTTTGTCGGACTTAAAAAGGTTAGCCTGTCGGCATTCCATTTTGTTTGTTATTATGACTGCAGTAAAGAAATCTCACATACTTCTTCACTTTTCACTATTACCTATTACTTAATTATAAGACTTTTACCTGTCATTTCCTTAGGAATTTCAAGTCCCATAATATCAAGCATTGTAGGAGCGATATCGCAGAGTTTTCCGCCGCTTGCCAAAGCCTTTACTCCGTCTGCGCCTATTACGCTGAACGGAACGGGATTGGTCGTATGCGCGGTAAACGGCGCTTTGGTGTCGATATCGTACATGTAATCGCAGTTGCCGTGGTCAGCCGTCAACAACGCTTGACCGCCGACTTCTTTGATAGCGTCAAGCACTTTGCGCACGCACTCGTCAGTCACTTTGACCGCCTTTTGCGCCGCTTGCATTACGCCCGTATGTCCGACCATATCGCAATTGGCAAAATTCAAAATCATGACGTCGTACTTACCGCTCTTGATTACCTCGCACGCTTTGTCGCATACCTCGTATGCGCTCATTTCAGGCTTCATATCAAAAGTAGCAATCTTCGGAGAGTCGATAAGTATTCTGTCCTCGTTCTTGTTGGGCGCTTCTACGCCGCCGTTGAAAAAGAAAGTGACGTGAGCGTACTTTTGCGTCTCTGCAATTCTGAATTGCTTAATACCCTTGCTTGCGAGATACTCGCCGAGCGTATTGGTATATTTTTCTTTCTTGAAAGCGACTTCGAGTTTACCTTCAAAAGTAGCGTCGTAAGTCGTAAAGGATACGAAGCAAGGCGCAAGAAAACCTTTCTTTCTCTCAAAGCCCGCAAAGTCCTCGAATATGAAGCTTCTGGTAATTTGTCTTGCTCTGTCGGGACGGTAATTGAAGAAAATCACGCTGTCACCTTTTTCTACAGTAGCGACGGGTTTGCCGTTCTCAAGTATGACCGTCGGGAGCATAAACTCGTCGGTTACGCCCTTGTCATAACTGTTTTGCATAGCCTCGACAGCATTGTTTTCAAACACGCCCTCGCCGTCGACAAGCGCGCTATAAGCCTTGGAAACTCTATCCCAAATATTATCTCTATCCATTGCGTAAAATCTGCCGCTAATCGTGGCGATTTTGCCGTAGCCTAAATCTTTCAAGTATTTCGATAGTTGTTCAATAAAGCCTTTACCGCTCGTAGGCGACACGTCTCTTCCGTCCATAAAGCAATGGATATAAGTCTGCTTTACGCCCATTTCCTTTGCCATTTTGACAGTCGCAAAGAGATGTTCCAAATGCGAGTGTACGCCGCCGTCTGACACAAGACCCATGACGTGCAAACCGCTACCTTTCTTCTTCGCATTGTTCATTGCGTCTACCAACGCTTTATTGGTGAAGAAATCGCCGTCTTGAATCGCCTTTGTAATCTTGGGTAAATCTTGGAAAATAACTCTACCTGCGCCGATATTGAGGTGACCGACTTCGCTGTTGCCCATTTGTCCTTCGGGCAAACCAACTGCAAGTCCGCTTGCGCTAAGCTGAGTGCTCGGATTTTCTTTCAAAATTTTGAGTACTTCGGGGGACGTAATCTCGGAAATAGCGTTGTTCTCGCCAAATTCATTGATGCCGTATCCGTCCATTATTATCAAACCTGTGAATTTCATAAAATATCCTCTTTTATATGAACTGAAAACTTTCTGCAAAAACACGATAGAAAACCTTGATAGGGCGCAATTTTATTTATAAAATCGCAAAACGTCTAGATTGCGTAATTTGGTTTGTATTGCTCTCGGTGTCGAGGTCAAGGCGTACTATATGTACGTCGACCGAGCACCGAGCGTAAGACAGCCAAAGGACGCATCTAGATGCGTCCTATTAAGGCTTTTATCGTGTTAATACTTAACGACTTGAGAGAAGTCAACCGCTTTCAAAGAAGCTCCGCCGATAAGTCCGCCGTCGATTTGCTCCATAGCCATAAGTTCGCTTGCGTTCTTAGGATTCATGCTTCCGCCGTATTGAATTCTAACCTTTTCTTGCGCGCACTTTTCGCAATAGAGTTTTGCCATCGTATTTCTGATGATTGCGATAGTATCGTTTGCGTCTTGCGCGGTAGCAGTCTTGCCTGTGCCGATAGCCCATACAGGCTCGTAAGCGATGACGATATTTTCAAGTTCAGACTTGTCGATGTCCTTGAAAGCCTCGGTAGTCTGTCTTACAAGCACTTCTTCTACGATACCGCTCTCTCTTTCTTGAAGAGTTTCGCCCACGCAGATGATTGGTTTAAGTCCCTTAGCCAAAGCAGCCTTTACTCTTGCGTTTACGGTTTGGTCGGTTTCGCCGAAGTACTGTCTACGTTCGCTATGTCCGATGATAACGTACTCAACGCCGAGTTCTACCAACATATCCGCGCTGATTTCGCCCGTGAAAGCGCCTTTTTCAGCCCAGTGTACGTTCTCTGCACCCAACTTGATGTTGGTGCCTTTGATAAGTTCTCCGGCAGCGGCGATATTCGTATAAGGTACGCAAACTACTACTTCCGCCTTAGCGTCCGCAACAAGCGGGATAAGGTCGGTAAGAAGCGCTTTCGTACCTGCGATTGTATTGTTCATTTTCCAGTTTCCTGCAATAATAGGTTGTCTCATTTTTATACCTCGATGTAAAATTATTTTTTAGTCTTTGTCGTTCAAGCAATCAATACCCGGAAGTACTTTGCCCTCGAACAATTCAAGCGATGCGCCGCCACCGGTCGAGATGTGGCTCATCTTGTCTGCAAAACCGAGTTGCGCAACTGCAGCCGCGCTGTCGCCGCCGCCGATAATCGTCGTTGCTCCGTCAGCTTCAGCCATAGCCTTTGCTACCGCAACCGTACCATCTGCAAGTATCGGGTTTTCGAATACGCCCATAGGCCCGTTCCAAATAACCGTCTTTGCATTCTTAACGACGTCTGCGAAGAGTTTTCTCGACTTCTCGCCGATATCAAGACCCATTCTGTCAGCCGGCATAGCGTTGATATCGTAAGTCTTTACCTCGATAGCCGCGTCGATAGGATTCGGGAATTCCTTTGCGGTAACTGCGTCAACCGGCAAGAGAATTTGTTTACCCATAGCCTTAGCCTTTGCAAGCATTTCCTTGCAGTAGTCGAGTTTCTCGTCGTCTACCAAAGACGTGCCGACTTCGTTGCCCATAGCCTTTACGAAAGTATAAGACATACCGCCGCCGATGATAAGCGTGTCGCACTTGTTGAGCAAGTTGTCGATTACTTTGAGTTTATCGGCAACCTTAGCGCCGCCGAGTACCGCTACGAACGGATGAACGGGATGCTCCAAACTGTCAGCCATAACGCTCAATTCTTTTTCAATCAAGAAACCGCAAACTGCGTCCTTAACAAATCCGTACTCTACGATACCTGCCGTCGAAGCGTGGCTTCTATGCGCCGTACCGAAAGCGTCGTTTACGTATATATCGGCGTATTCGCTCAACGCCTTGCAGAACGCTTCTTCTCTGCCCTCTTCTTCGGCATGGAAACGCAAGTTTTCGAGCAATACGCACTCGCCTGCCTTCAAAGCGGCAACCTTGGACTTAGCGTCTTCGCCGATTACGTCTTTTGCAAAAGCAACCTTTCCGCCGAGAAGTTGATTAAGTCTGTCGGCAACGGGTTTAAGCGTCAACTTAACCGGGTCGCTCTTCAAAGCCTTTGCGATAGCCTCTTCCTTAGCCTTTTCTTGCTCTTCTACAGGCAAAGCTTCGATAGCCTTCTTTTCTTTTTTGGTCAAGCCTACTTTCGCGCTGAAAATGCTGTGAGGTTTGCCCATGTGCGAACAAAGGATGACCTTTGCTCCTTGTTCCATAAGATACTTAATTGTCGGCAATGCGCCTTGAATACGGTTCTCATCAGTAATTACGCCGTCTTTCATCGGCACGTTGAAATCCACTCTGACAAGGCACTTCTTGCCCTTTACGTCTACGTCTTTGATTGACTTCTTGTTCATATTAAGTCTCCTTTATATATTTAATATAAATTTTACGCTGTTATTATATCACTGCGCAGTATTTTTTGTAAAGAATAATCGCTTCATTTGTCAAGATTATCACAATCTTTGACGCTTTGAGGATTGAGAACGCTGCAATCAAGTCGGCGCAAATGCGCTCTGTCGGCGTCGCATACGGCTATGAACTCTCCGTTGTATTCCTCAATATGCATTGTAGCGCCGCAACCTACCGCGTCGCACTTCGCGTTTATCTTCAATTCATAGAACGTATCTCCCACAAGCATAATCGGCGGCTTGCCGTAAGCAATCTTCTTTATTGCAAATTTGCTTTTGCACATTGCGTTTATCATTCTCATTCTATAGCCGTAGTCTATTGAAAACGCTCCTGAGGTAAAACAACCCAAAAACAGCGCCAAAATTACCGTCACGCGCAACGTGTTGTTGAATTCCAATCTACCCACGATATAGATTGCGATTACGCCTATTATCAAGCCGACGATAGATAGCGCAAGTCGCAAAGCGGTAACTTTCTTTATTTTATCTTTCTTGCCTTTGGGGATTGTTTGGACTTCCCCCATATCCAAGTCTTGAATGTCCTTGACGTCATCTTCTTGCAAACTTGCCTTTGAGAGTATATAAAGCCTTTCTCTTTCCTTAGCCTGACGGCGTTCGAAAAAAGACAGCTTTTTCTTTTCGCTTTCGAGTTGCGCTCCGCACTTTTCGCAAAACGTTGCGCCCTCTTTGTTTTCGTGTTTACAATTAGGACAAAGCATATTACTTCTCCTTGATATGTTCCGTAAATTCAGGAACGTCTTTTCTCTCTTTGTTTAATCTCTTGACTTTGGAGATATACAGACCGTATACGACGGAAAGAGTAACTCCGCTTGCCATAATGAGATAACTTGATATATGCGGTTGAATTTGCGCCTTGCTTGCGCTCGCTATCGCAACGACGATAAAGACTATCCATTGTAGAATAGACAACGCGATAAACGCAATACTCGACACGCGCAAAAACAATCCGTCTTTGTTCTTCTTTCTGTTAATACAAATCGCTAAGAACCATACTACCCAACTTGCAAGCCAAATAATCGCCACCGTCAAAATCAAAACGTAAGCGTCGTTCAACATCTTCTCGTCTGCATTCGTGACGATTTGACTGAACGCTCCGTAGATTACCGACGAATTGATATCGGAATTAGTATGCTCGGAAAGGTACTGGATTGGGCTATCGTATCCAGCGGGCGCGGTAAGAAAATCGAGAAATGACATATTTACCGTCACGCCGACTGTAGCGTCCTCTTCCAAATCCATTTTCAATATATCGCTCAACTGACCCGAGAAATTGATATTTATTACAGGCATAAGCAAAAACGCTATTATGCACAAAGCAACCGCTATGCCGACAGTAATATTGAGTCTGATATCCAAACTCTTCTTCTTGTCGTCAAGCGCCTTATTGAAAAGTAAGTCGGCTTTTTGCTGAGAGGTCAGCGCATTGGGATTTTTCTTTTTCGAGCGTTTTGCCATATCGTCCTCTAAATTGTTTACTAATACAATAGTACACCATTTTGACGATTATCGCAAGAAGTGAATAAAACTTTATAAAAAATATACAATAGTATTGCCATAAAAACGCCGAAGCGCGTACATAGTCCTTTAATTCGGCAATTTGCCGCGACTTGGGACTAAATAAAAAAGGAGAAGATTATGATTACAATTATTGCACTCATTTTGGTAACGATCGGAGCATTGAACTGGTTGAGCGTTGGTATTTTCAACTTCAACGTAATCAACTGGATGTTCACGCCGAGCGCCTACGTCGGAGCAAGAATTATTTATGCGCTTGTAGGTATTGCGGGCGTATGGCTTATTGCATATCTTATATACAATAAGTTCTCTCCAAAGCGTATCCATGCAGTGGAAGAAATGGCAAATGATAAACGCCATTCCGACACAATGTAATACGGATAAGCAAACGAAAACGGACAAGCGAAACGCTTGCCCGTTTTTGTCGTAATGATTTTGGAAATTTTACTTTACGCCGTCCGTATAGTCTCAATCGGTTTTTTCCGCGACAGTTTGTATACAGGCACGAAACTCGACACTATCGCCACAACTACGCTTATCAAGAGCATAAGAGCGATTTGTCTGATTCCGAAGTTGAGAAGCGTAATTTGTATGCCGTATTCGCTTCTCATCATATTGTTGAGCAACATACATCCTACTCCGCTGACTATCATCGACAAGACAAAGTTGATAAGCGCAATGATAAGGCTTTCGCTGAAGAAGATTGAGAATACGTCGCTCGACTTCGCTCCGACCGCTCGCAAGATACCAATCTCGCGCTTCTTGTAGGAGATGGACACTGCGATATAGTTGCTCATCAAGAGCATTGAGAAAATCGCGAGTCCCAAGCCGACGTAAAGGAATACCGTACCCAACACTGCAAGAATATCGTTGACCTGATCAAGGAGCAAGGTAACGCCATTTTGCATACTGAAGCCTCTTGAACCGCTTTTGTCGTAGTGCAAATCCACAAGCGTCTCGATTGTCGCTCTATCCGTCGGCATAGGCGCAATAAAGAAGGTATATATAATCGGTTCAAAACTTTGAGCAGCAGCATACATAGTATCGTTTATAACAACGCTATCGCTTCTATAGTTGACGCCTGACGAATTCTTTCTCAAATAGAAACCTACAATAATACCGTCTTCAATGCGCATGCCACCTCCGCTGTTTCCCAACGTATAGTACGCATCTTTCATTGCTATCGGGCTATAATTTACCGCTTTGAATAGTTCGGCATAGTATATCTTTAGGCTAAGAGAATTCATAACCGCTTCACCGCTATCAAGTCCGATTGCGTTGCTTGTACGACCGCCTTTAAACTCTCTTGACTCATAATTGCCGTCTTCATCATAGCATCCTATGTATATAGTATCTCTATTCAAATATCCGACGTAAATTACCTTCAACTCGTCATCGCTCAAATCATCGATAGAAATCCCCGAATAATACGAAGATACTTTATCATTCAACTCATCCAACTCAAAATTAAACTGATCATATTCTTGATAATATGATAGAGATCGAATTTCTCCGAACAACTCATATACATATCTATCGCCAATGTAGTAGCCGGAAGCATCTCTACCACTATCTTCTTTGACCTTTTTTAGATACGTCCTGAACTTTTCGACTTGCTCGCTCGTCAACGCTTGCGCCCCTTCGAAGAGCGCAATATATCTTTTTATATAATAATTATCCAAATCGGAGAGATTCGTAACATATCCGCTCACAAGACCGTTGAAATAGTTCCTACTGAACTCTATTTCAATATCGTCTAATTCTACTTTATCGCTACCGTTATATTCAAACATACCGTAATCGTCGGCAAAGTCAAGACTTACAACGTATTCGTTTTGGGAAAGCGTAGTGCGAGCGTCGCCCAACCATAGAATTTCGAATTTACTCAAATCATCAGACTTTGCAATGCCTGTGAAACTTGAGTTATACCAATTGTTGGCGCTATCTTCAAAATTCAAATATCCATTTACTGAAATACCAACGGATTTTTCTTCCGATTCGAGAAGTCCATTTACAATGTCATTATACTTTTCCTCGCTTACGTAACCCAAAGAATGATATCCATACTCAAAGTAATTTTGACATTCGGTACCCAAAATATAATTCATCATACCATTTCCTTCCGAGGAGTCGATTGAAGGTTTCAACGATTCAAATCTTCCATCCACGTCGGCTTTGGTATCGACTATACCTACTATTTTCCAATTCGTACTTTTGCCTGTACTGTAATCTCTGAGCACCAAATACGGATTTTGATCCAAGAACTTTTGAGGATCTTGACAATCTTCTGTTTTGATAGTCTTTTGCTCATAAGTATCTACGTCATTATACGTCAAGCCCGCAGTCTTGAAGTGCTCGTAGATATATTTTGTAATAACGATTTCATTGGAATTCAACGGTTGTCTACCCGTAAAGTCTGTGAAACCGTATTTTCTGAAATTATCCTCTCCCGCAGGCAGATATCCGTAAATTGTACTATTATAATACGGAGAATAACTATTGCCCTGCAATTTATTTGATTCATAAACGTCGAATCTTGCTTCAGCCTTAGCGACTCCGATAAAGTCAAGACCCGTCTTTTCCTTAATTCTTTTGAGGTCGTTTACGGATGCGCCGCCTGCGTTATTATAGTAATCTCGATCTTCATTGCGTACCGTCGCGCTGAAAACTGCGCTGTCGTATTTACTGTCAATCAATGAATTGACGGTGGTCTTCTTTACGTTGTATGCGCCGATTGAATCCGCTAGACCGAACATCGCAAAGCTGACTAAACACAACAATATGGTCATAAATAATCTAAACGGCTTTGTGCGCACGGAACTTGCGCCAATCTTGAACGCGTGCGAAAAAGGAAGTTTGGAACGAATAAACTTACTCGAACCGTCGTACTTCTTGTTTTCTTCCGAAAGCGTCTTGTTGTCGGTATTCCTAAATACTTCCTGATTGCCGTCTTTATCAATTCTCGCAATTTGGCAAAAACTCTCGTTGGAACGCTCGTCAAGCGAAATAATCGTGTCGCTTTCCGCATTGTCGAGATATTGCTGAATTTTTTTCATATCTGCGGAAGTGAGTTTATAGCCTTTGCGAATATGCAAAATCTTGTCGTCTACCACGCTAAGACCTTCGCTTTCCTTGTGCGATTCGGCGGTCTCTTTGGTAATATCAGATATTATCTTTCCGTCGGCAAGTTCGATTACTCTGTCGCCGTAGAACTCTGCGAATTCTCTATCGTGCGATACGACAATTACCAACTTGCTCTTGGAAAGTTTTTTGAGCGTATCGAACACTTGCTTACCCGTATTGGAATCTAGCGCGCCCGTAGGCTCGTCCGCCATAATGATTTCAGGCTCTTTGATAAGCGCTCTTGCGATTGCCACACGTTGCTTTTGTCCGCCAGACAACTCATTGGGCTTTCTATTGCCGTAGCCTACCAAGTCTACTTCTTCGAGTATGTCGTTGAGCGTCTTGTCGTCCACTTTCTTACCCTGCAATTTCATTGCGAGAGCAATATTTTGTCCTACCGTGAATTCGTTGAGAATGTTGTACTCTTGGAATATAAATCCTATGAAAGTATTGCGGTAAGAATCGAAGTCCGCTTGCGAAAAGTCTTTTGACGACTTACCTTTGATTGAAAATTCTCCGCTGTCGGCCGTATCAAGTCCGCCGATTACGTTCAAAAGAGTGGATTTACCGCTACCCGATTTACCGAGTATGAATACCAATCCCGTATCGGCAAACGACAAGGATACCCCGTCCAACGCCTTGACAGGAACGCCCTTTTTAGGTTTGTACGTCCTGTACACGTTCTTAATTTCTAACATTGCTTTCTCCTTATGCAATTTGTTTAGTTACTTAATTATAACCTTTACTGTTGACAATGTCAAGAATTTTACTATGACAAACGAAATACCACAACGCTTGAATCGTCTTTTAATCCCAACGCTTTGGCTTGATTTATTATCTCGTCGCAGACCTGTTGAGGATTGAGCGTAGAAATGCAATTTAGAATATGTTTAATACCGCCGAGCGTAAGCGTTTCCATAATGCCGTCGCTGAACATTACCACCATTTCCCCTAGCGCTATAAGTTGACGTTGAACTTGCGGAGTAGCCTCTTCGACAATTCCCAAAGGAAGGGCGTTGCTGTCTATAATCTGTATGCTGTCCAACCTCTTGATAATACTTTGCACGCCGCCTTGTTTGATAAAATCGACAATTCCAAGTTCCAAGTCGACGACGCACATATCGAGAGCGTTGAAATTGTCCTTTGATACGACGGCTAGAAGTCTGTTGACGAGCATGAGCGAATTTACGTTGTCAAAGCCCGCTTTGTAGTAAGAACTCACCATATCGAGCGCGAGTTGACTTCCCTCTCTTGCGCTGACGCCCGTACCCATTCCGTCGCAAAGCGCGATAAGCACTTTATCGTGTTTGAGTTTTGTCACCGTATACGTATCTCCGCACGCTTTGGAATCGGGTTTCGTACACGTGGCGGTAGCGTATGTGATTCTATACTTAGGCGAGTTGATAAAAGTAATGCAGTATCTGCCGTCAGGCAGTTTTCTCTCTTCTTTCTTTTCGAGTTGCGCGCTAGTGAGTTTTGACAACACGCCTATCAGCGCTTTTTTGTTGCGGTCGCGCTCTCGCACAATCAAAGATATGGTATGTCTACCGTTTTTTATCAACGTCATCACGTCAGAGCATACTATATTGTTGTAGCCTAATTCCTCGACTATTCTCGCGTCAAGTCTGTCGTCGATATTGACGGTACTCTTGACCTCTTCGCCTAGGCTTGAAAGAATGTCGCTTACGCCGAGTAATTGTCCCGAAATCAACTTTTGGTCTACTTCCATTTCCTTGCCCGAATTGTATTTGATATCGTATGCAAGCGCAGTGCGATTGCAAGTGGATAAGAGCGTGGGAAGTTGAATACACTTAGATGACAAAAAGGTCGGCAAATCTTCAAGCGTCGCCTTTCCCGAAGTGAGTACCGTACGCACGACTCCTTCGAGCAACGTCGAGAGTTCTCCGCTCAAAATGCTTTGACAGTAATCTTTGTTGATACAGTTGCCGCAGACATTAAGCATAATTTCCTGAGCTATTCCGGGGACGGCTTGCACAGGCGGAAGATAACGCATTACGTTTTTGGAATAAATCTCCGACATTTCGTAGAATACGCCCGACACTGTCGAAAGCCGAGAGGCAAGGTCTCTGCGCGAGCGATTGACCAGCTCTTTCGCGCTTTCTCTACCCTCGCTCGATTTGAACATAGGAAGTCTTTTGATGAAGTTGTCGGTAATACAAGTTGTGATAAGCACGCCGACGGTAAAACCTATCAAATGTAAATAATATACGCCCGAAAAGATATTGAAATAAAGTCCGCAAATTATATGAGTAAGCACGGCGCACAATCCCGCTATCCATTTGTTTGCGCAAAACAGGTATGAGGTAAGGAAAATTAAAATTATTCCCCCCGACATTGCCAAGGTGATTTCCGTCAATCCCGCGCCGACAGCCATTGCGCTGACAATAACCATGCCTTGAGGAAGAGAAAAATTGCGATAAAGATATGGCATTGCCAAGCCCAAAACCAAATAGAAGATTTTGAATCCGTAAATATCCAAAGAATAAAGTCCGTTGGCAACAACCGCCAACAATACGAAACCGCCTACGATTTCGTCGCCGCTCAATCTTCTGCCCACGCCTCGCACGCCCATTGCGTAGCAAATCGTACTGAAAAGCAGACTTACAACGACGAGGCTCACGAGATATACGCCGTATTCAATCTTGAATCCGTGAACGATATCGACGACGGCAAGCGGAAGCACGCAAATAAAAGCGTAGCCTATCGTCGCAGACAAGCGCATAGGCTTTGCAAAAAGATAGTGCAAATACTTCGCCGTCAGCATAATTATTATCGGAACGATCGCGTATATTATGCCGTAAAGCGAGTGGTCGCAGATAAGACATATGGATAGATAACTGCAAGAGAGCACCGCCACGTTGAATCGGCAGTAAATCAAAGCGACAAAAAGCGATAAGGCGTAACCTTTGTAATCGCCGACAATTTGCGCCCTTTGACATAAGAACATCAAAAGGGCAAGCAATACGTAATTTTTCGCATACTTAAGCGCGCTGTTTATCTTCATAATAAATACATAATAAACCTTGCCTATATGCGTAAAATTTGCAATTTGGTCGAATTTACACGATTATTGAAATATCTTTACTAATCCCCTGTTTCTTCGACAAACTTGATTTTCCTATCGACGATATGACCTTTGTTCAAAGTAGCGGGAAGATAGAACGCCATCATTCTGCCATACTTGACGCTCTCTATTTTGCCGTACGGATTGATAGACACGCAAGAGTCGCAAAACTGCGCAAGCACGTGCTTGCCCGAGGCTATCGCCAANGCCTTGGCGCAAGAAATACGCGCGCGGTTGAAAGGTATGGAATTCAAGGAAAAAACGTATCTGCAACTTGAAAAACAACTCTGCCAAATTTGGGGATAACAAATATCGCTGTCTACGAAAACGCAGACCTTGCCTCGGCTTGTNAGATAACTTCGTACNACGTGTCCTTTCTCATAGCCTTTCATAGGATAAATCTCGTCGCTTACGCCGAGCACGCAGCCGCTGTCAATAAGCACGGCGCAGTTGTAAAATTTCTCGCCTATCTTTGCNCGCATACCGACGACAAGGATAATTTCCTTATCCCTGCTGAAAAGTATCATATCCCGTAGCACGTGNGAGTAGCCGTTGCGCTCGGCAGGCAAATCTACCACGCCGGTAATTTCACGGGAAAGTATAACCGTNTCGTTGGGTGAAATCAACGCGCCGTAATCTTCGACAACGTCGTCGAAATCTATGTCGGAAAAACAAAAAATCATATTGCATAATATGTTGTTTCCCGACAAAGAGTTACGNTATTTTATTTATTAAATACTTCGCCGTTTCTTACGTTGAAAGTCAAAGTCTTGTTTTCGCCGTTTTCGATATACTCCGTCTTCATGATATCCTTATCTATGAAGCCTGCGGACAAAATCTTGACTTGCTTGGGCCCAAAAGTCTCTTTCAATGCGAGNTTTTGCTCTTCGTTGTATAGACTTACGTCGTCGGAGATGAAAAGCAAACTTCCGAAAGTGGAATTTATCTTGGCGAGCGTCTTTCTTTGCTCGAAAGTCATACCGATATTGTTATCTCTAAGCAAGAATACGTCGGGGTCGTTCATCCACGCTCTGCCGTCGAGATGACGTCTGAAAATGGAATTGCAGACTGCGTGCGGCGTAGATACGTCGTCGCGCATACAGAATTTTCTGTTTTTCCATTGCAAATGTATATCCGCTCCGATACGGCAATAGTCGACTTTGCCGAAAGCAGGCATCATCGGAACTCCGCAACCGAGCACCAATTTGTCGCCGCAACACTCTCTTATGAAGTCCATTGCGTCGCACATAATTTCACCGCGCGATTTGCCGNGCATCGGAAGAATACAAGCACCGTACAAAAAGTCGAGTTTGACAAGGTCGTAACCCCACTCGTTGAGCACCACGTCAAAGACGTGTTTGAGATATTCCCTTACGTTGGGATTGTATACGTCCAACGAATAGAATCCGCCCCAGTTGTGACCTGTGTTGAAAGGCTTGCCGTGCTTGTCTTTGATAAACCAATCTTTGTGGTCGCGGAACAAATCCGACTTCTTACCGCCTGCAAACGGCGCAAGCCACAANCCCGCAATCATACCGCTTTCGTGTATCTTGTCGGCAATGACTTTCATNCCGTTCGGGAACTTGTTTTTGTCTGTAATNAGCCAATCGCCTATCGCTTGTTGATAGCCGTCGTCGATTTGGAAACATTCGAATTTCGTATCTTGATTGCATATACTTGCCAAATCGCGATTGATAATCTCCTCGCTGATATTGCTGTAATAATTGTACCAAGAAGTATATCCCACGCGTTTTTTGTTCTCGCGCGAAGTAACGTTCATCATCTTGAAGTATTCGTCNAANGCNTTNTCGTATTCTCCGCTTACGAACGCAANTTCCATAATAGGCTTTTTNCTCTCGTATACCACGCCTTCCAAATCTTTGGAAATAATCACTTGATTTGCGTTGCAATCAAAAGTAAATATAGTATATCCGTATCTCTCCGTCAACGAACCGAAAATCTCAACGTTTCCGCCCTTGCGCACGTAGCCGTANGACCAGCCGTAAAATACGCCGCTCTTCCACGGATACTTCCAAAAGAGATGGTCTCCCGACTTAGGCAGACCGATATGTCTTCCTAGCGGACTAAGCGCAAACGTCCTCGTAATTTTCGTCAACTCGCTCATCTTTCCATTCGGCGCGTATTCCATACTGTCCGTCCAACTCTGATAGCCGTTGGCGAATATTCTGTCCTCTTGCGAGTACTTGTACGGCAACTTTACCGCAAAACTCAAAAACTCAACTTTTGCCGTCGGGTTTATCGACATCTTCAACACGTTGTCGCTGAAATCGCTCTCCAACGAAAAATGCTCGCACTTTGCGCTTTGGCATGAATACTTCTTGCCNTTTACTTTATACTTTAAGTCAAATGTAAGTTCGTTTACGTTCATAATTTCTCCTAAATACGTTTAATGAATTTTTATTTGTTTTTATTATTCAACCTTTGCGTTGTTCTTGCAAAGATTGTTTATCCTCTGTCTCATCTCCAACTGCCATTCGTCGCTATGCGGGAATTTGTTGAAAGCAATCGGCTCAATTCCCTCTTCCAATACTTCGAGNACTTTATCTTTGCCCACTAAGCTTTCGGCAAGNCCGAGCGCGCGCATATCTTGCAAGCCGTCGAAAAATACCTTTAATCTCAACGACGGTAGCGGTTCTCCGTCCTTTCCCGGGTAAACTACGAACGAGTCGCCCGACGGGAAGGCTTTGCCCGCGGCAGTCTCCGTGAACGGGTCAATCATACCTTTTGAAAGACGTCTGTACCAAAAATTATATCCCCAATGCAAAAAGCCTTTTACNCCGTATTTATAAAGTTGACAGCCGAGCGCTCTGTTGCGTTGAGACGGCATTGAGAAAAANCGATTGGATACGTCTACGTCTTGCGCGCCGCAATAATACGTCCAAAGCTCGGGNACTTTGCCTATAAACGGCTGAATATGATTGGTGGCGGGTATAGGCAGTTGCAATAGACCTTTCTCNTAGAAATCGTAGTTGCTCAACGCGTCGATAATCGCNAATTCGCCGAACAGTTCTTTGACGATTTGACTTGCCTTGCGATAAGTCCTCAANACCATCTTGAACGGCTCGTCGGACACGTGGAAATACGTCCTTTCNGCNATNCCNTTATTACGCAAATACTCTTTGAGTTTAGGCGCTAACGCCGACANGAATTCGCGATATTTCTTGCTCGCTCCGCGAGTATTCCAACCGAAAATTTTCTTNTCCNCTCCGTCNNCTTTCGCCATNATTTTCGGACATTTTTTTGCGCCCCATTGCGTGAANAAATGCGACATCTCAAAGTATTTAATTCCNACTCTTTGACACNTATCAATCCACTTGTCCAAAAGCGAGAAATCAAAAGTATACNNATTGTTTGAATACTCCACNCCGACAAGTTGGACGGTNGGACGNTCCTTGCCGATTTGCGTATCGAGCGGGGGCGTAAACAACGGAGTAAGNNCCATATTCATTCCGTNNTCGCAAGCAATCTTCAAATACCGCTCTACNATTCGCCAATANTCGTCGGAAAACACATCGACGCCGTAATACGTCGCCAAGCAATCGGTATGGAACCAATTCGTATAAATCAACTTTTGNTCGGGCAAAAGCNCGTCGATTACNTCAAAGACAAACGTCGCTTTTTGCTCGTCCTCACCGCTTTTCAATATCACTTCTACGCTTTGCTCTCCGACGGGAAGATTATCGCTGGAAAATACTTCNAGCCATAGNCTTAGCCACTTGCCGCCCGTAAGTNNAATATTGCCGTCCAACGGACGTAAAAGATCGGGAAAATATCCTTCCTCTCTTCTCAAAGTATAGTCGTCTTGCTTTGCGCCNATNGGCAAACTNGAATATATTTCTTCTACGTAATACNNCTTGANNTTNTCCNNAATCNNNGACTTTATCTCTACGGAAACTTCGCNATCGCTATCGCTGAGCATTGCAACCTGTACGGACGCGCGCTCATTTCNAAACATACTNAATCTTTCAAAACTCTTAACTTTCGGCTCTTCGTCGGAAAACACTTTGACCAACGAACTTAATTGCCTTATTTGCAACATTCTCTTCCCCTTTATCGCGCAAACGCTATCATACGCTATAAGTTTAACATATAGAAATACAAAATTCAATACCAATATAATATTATAATGATATATTAAAAATCTAATTAAGATAATCAACAAAAAGGCAAGCGATTCGCTTGCCTTTTTTCGTTGATTTGAGGNTTTGGACGAGTNCGGAGANTGATNCANTNNANTATTTCTTTCNCATAGACTTNTGNTCTTTNAGATAGTCATTGTATCTTTCGATTTGGTCTTCGCGCAGGTCAATCATTTCTTTCGCGGTAGAGAGCGCTTGCATATCGCCGACCACCACTTCGCTCTCTTTGACTTTTACTTTCGTGCCGTCGCTNCCCGCGTTCTTGCGAATNTCTTTGAAGTATTCGTCTTCCATTTTGAAGAGCGCGACAGTCGTGTTTTTCTTGATAGTAAGTTTCACAAGCGGATTGACCGTAGATTGACCGAGCACTATAAAGTAAGTCGACTTCTTCTCTTTGCACTTGTCTTTTGTAAGCGCGTAGGCTTTGAGCGTATCGAAAATCTTCTTTTGCNTNNCNGANANNTTNGCGTACGCTTCGTCAAGCGTAAGTCTTTTTGCGGGNGCTTTCGCTTTTNGAGCGGGTTTCGCCGCAGNAANTTCAACTATCTTCTCGACGACTTTCTCTACCTCTATCGGCACTTCCTTGACGACTTCCTTTTCNACAACCTTTTCAACGACTTTTTCGACCTCGACAGGCACTTCGACTTTGACTTCCTTCTCTATTATCTTCTCAACGGGTTTTTCAATTATCCTTTCGACGACCTTTTCGGAAGGCTGCGCAATTATCGGCTGTTGCATAAACGGAACAACCACTTGTTTCTCGGTATTTACTTTTGACGACAAATCCATTATTTGCTTCATCAACATTTCTTGATTGCGCATTAGCATTTCTATCTTCTCGTCATTTGCATTTGTCGCAGCCACTTCTTTTTCAACTGACTTCTCATCGTCTTGTTGCTTAGAGAGTTTAACAACCAACTTTTCGATTACGCTTTCGTCAACGCTTTCTTTGGATTGTTCGGAAAGTCTTTGCATGAGCATTTCCTGTCCGTTCGCGAGATTGCGAATAATTTCTTGGTTTTGCTCAGTAAGTTGCCTTATCTTCTCTTCGTTTTCTTCGGTAAGCTGTCTAATGCGCTCTTCATTTTGCGCGTTTTGCTCAATAAGTTGCTGGACGAGTTCGTCGTTTACAGAGGCTTGTTGCGGTAGATATTGCGTTACGTTGGGAAGCATATTCGACATCGCTTCATTTATCATACCGCGCATATCCTCTATTGCGAACTGCGGTTGCTGAGTATACACTATGCCTTGCTGTCCGCTCATTCCCATTCCGCCGTTCATATTATTGCCGCGCATAAACATCATTCTGTTGTACTCGTCTTTAGTATCTTCAAGTGCGCGTTGCGACTTCTTGTAACCGCTCTTTTCAAGCATCATAAAGATAAATGCAAGCGCTGCCACACCCATAAGTATGCAGGCGATTATCGTCCAATTTGTCATAGATATTCCAAACAAACCTGTCGCAGCATAAAAAGTACTGTATTTTTCTACTTGTCTATTGTTTTCCTTTTTCTTGCTCGCGTAGTCTAAGCCTTTTGCTGTAAAGGCAACTATCAAGATTATGCTTATTGCGCTTGCGATGACTTGCCACCATTGTTTGATGGCTTCGGTTACCTTGTCAAAATTGAAGTTTCCGTCTTCGTTGTCTGTCGGCGGATTTGAATTCTCATTTCCTTCGCCCGGATAGAACGGATTGTTTGGGTCATCGGGGTCGTATAGTTGCTCGTTCGCGCTGACCGTGAATTCTTGCCATTCGGTCTCTGTAGTGCCGTCTGCGAAGACGTAATTGTTCTTGTCTGTAATTACCGCTCTGACCTTGTAGCTATTTCCGGCTTTCAGGTCGCTGAACTGCAACGAATTGCCGTCCATATCAGCATACTCGTGCTTTATACCTTTCATCTCTTTTGCTGTTACTTTCAACGACGGCGGATTGTGCAACGTATTCCACGTGTCGTTCTTGACTTGCATTTGCTTTATAGAATATTCTATTACCGCTACCTTACCGTCTACTCTATCTTCTACGTTGTCGCCGGCTAAGTGGTATCCGCTGACGCTACTCTTCAACTTTATCTCTACTCTGTAATCGCCTACATTGGTCGGCGCGCTAGATAGCGGCGTCGTCGAATTCTTGTCATAGTAGACAAAGTCAAAATCGCTGTCGCTCAACGCTACGTCCAACTTCAACTTGACTTGTTGCGCCTCTCCGTTGTACGTCAATTCTTTGTTCGTCAAATCTACGTTGACAGCCGTCGAACTCTCGCCTACTGCAAACGGCGGTGAGAATACGTCGGTTTTATCAAACTCCGCGTCATTTGCGTAATTACTCTTTATTACCGCTTTTGTTACGTAATAATGAACCTCATTCTCTACTATTTCTATTTGTTCTTCTCTCAACGCGCTTCCTATCGTCGTTCTATTCTCTGCATCCCACAAATAGTATTCGTAGTCTACTACTCTCTTATCTTCTTTGAGCGTCTGTCTATTATATTTATTGTTATAGTTTTCCGGCGTCCATTCTACTTTGATTACCAACTTCTCGATTTTCCAAGTCATATCCCACGCAAAGTCGCCCGTACCGTTGAATGTGTAATTTGTATCTTTACCGCCCTGCTCCGGCAATTCATAGTTGAGCGCATAACTTGGGTCGCTTGTATCGTACTTGAACGCTACTGTTACCGTATTCGTGTCATCTGCGTGATTTCCTTGCGCTATGCCTGTATAACAAGTTGAGTCGACAACCAAACCCTTTGGCAAAGTGCTTGCATCTATCTTTGCTACCATATCCGATACGGTGGTGCTAAACGGTATTTTGCCGTCGTGTTCCCACTTGACGTTTGTCAAATCAAACTTCGCTTTGTCTATCGTCCATTCGACTGAGTAGATTTCATTACGTCCGTCAAATTTTATCGACGTCTTGTACGTTCCCGCATCTTTACCCAGCGCGTTTCCACTTCCGTTTATTTTCTCGACTCTGTATCCGCCGGTTCCGTAATTACTATCCAACGTATAGCCTTGCGGATAATCTACTTCAAATTCAAATTGCTTTCCGCTATATACCAAAGTATAGGGGAATGCCTTTACCGACGTATCGTTGAGTTCCGTCACCGTGCGATATCTTGTGTTTTCTATACCATCTTCTAACATTTTCCAAAGTATATTCGTTCTCTCTCCTGAGGATAGTATTATCAACTTCGCCGGTGTCTTTAACGAAACTTCATAATTCTTATCGTTCGTCTTTACTTTTATATTATAACTATTTCCGCTAAAGAAATTGCCTAGATTTATCAACTGCTGATTTGTCAGTTGATAACTTGTACTCTGCAACGTCGCCAAGTTCAAATTTATCGCTTGACTTATATCTACGTCATTAGCGGGATTGCTATCATAAGGAATGTAGAATACTATCGGCACTACATCGCCTGCCAATGGCGTGCCGTTTACGTCAACGAATATATCCGCCGATATGCTCGCCGTTCCTTCCGAGATATTGAAATTGCTGTTGCTTCCGCTGTTATGGACTACTATCTTTTCTATTACCAACGGCGCGGGTGTGACTTCTACTTCACGTTTCGGAGTAGATGAAAACTTATAATTGATTGCATTTTTAGAGTTGATTGTAGCTATCAATTCATACTTACCAACCGTTGTTGCGCCAACGCTATAAGGCGGTGTCGAAGTATTTATACTTACGCCTGTATAATTACCCTTCCAATTCAAATCCATTATGTTGGGGCTAAAATCTTTTAGCTCGAATTTTACGCCGCTACTTCCATTGTAAGTCTTACTCGCGTCTGTTATTGACGGATATTTTATATCCTTTTTATCAACCTGGAAAGTTATAGTTGTTTTACCCGTAGTTTTATCAGACCACATAAACTCAGTAGAATTTACTATCTCATAATCTATTGTATACGTTCCCGCATTGATTGGTCCTAATGGCAATGGAGTTTGTCCATCACGATACTTTTCAGTAACGTCACCGGTCTGTATAGCATTCTGCAACGAAGAAGTATACCAATCTTCGCCTTTAGGAGTTAATTCGTCTTCATATATTCTATTAAAGTTTTCTGGTTTTGTTAAAAAAGTCAAAGCAGCATCTGCAGCCTTATTAAGATTTAAGTGAAACGCAGGACGAACCACACCGCTGGTACCTGCTGCATTAGAGTCATAAAGACCGTCACCACTCTCCATAATTGAATAATAAAGCCGAGAATAAGAATAATAAGCCGAACGCGTCATTGCTTTACGGGACGTGCTACTCGCCGTATTCTCACGAGTTGAATTCGTTGCTTTCCAAAGTCCTTCCTCGCCACTAACGCCTGTCTCCGTTACGCTTGGAAGCCACAAGGTATCAGTGCCCCAAACATCATAATTTGTCTTAGATAAATAAGAACCTATTGCGCTTGTTCCTCCCAATGTTAATGCGTCATTATTGTTATTAAAATAATATGTATTTTTATATGTGCTGGATGTTAACGTCCCTATTGCAGTCTGATTTAGTTGCCACGACATATTTTCCGGCAACTCGAGGAAACTTTTTATGCTGGTATTTACATCCGCCTTTTCCATAGTATACATAGCCCAAACGCTACTGGTGGATTGTGGCGCGCCAGTCAAAGACGACGCATTGGATGTTTGTGCATAATCGCCACCGTTGTTAAGCGCAACTGCCCTCACATACGACGTGCCGTACATGCTACTCGGATACCTATCATTTTTATTATCGTTTGCATGAGCACTCCACTGAGCATTTTCGGTACCATTTGCCAACCATAGGGTGAGAATCGGGTCTCCATTAGGATTGGTCGCGGTGCCATTACTACGCGATACATAAGTCGCTATCCATTGCTTTCCACCTATAGTAACCACAATGTCCTTTTCTCCATTGACCGAATCTTTATTATTGGCGCGAAAATCTGCCGATGTCAGTGGCGTAGTGAGATCCCAATTGTCAAGTTGCGTCTTATCTGTAACCGTACCGTTACTTAATACATTAATAAGAGACCAAAGCACATTACCGTTAAAAACTTTTCCCGTGCCTGTAGTATCATTCTCATAACCGTCCAAAAGCAACTTGCCCAAATCCGTAGACTTCGACGACATATTTTCTGCTTTTATAGCGTCCGCGTTTTTATTCGGCGTAAAGAAAATCATTGCGCTTGTCATAACAATGCACAATACCAACATTATTGACAACACCAAATATCCTTTAATTTTCCTTTTTCGTATATCCATTTTTACCTCGATTTTTACCGTTTTTAGGCTTAGTCAGGAAAAGTATACATTTCCTGACTAAAAGCACTTGAATAAAAAATTATGATATGTTATGATATATATGTCTAATTATCGCGAATTTTGACTTCTCAGTGTCGAAATTCTTCGGT
>JAAVHS010000004.1:0-25527 GCA_014799575.1 Clostridiales bacterium
CTCTGTCTTTGGAATTTTTGAGGTCTGTCCACTGCTTGGCTACTCCGTCGTCGACAAGCGACATCTTTATCTTGTACGTTCCTACTTTCTTCGCGTATAATTTTCCGCCCTCGTATCTCATTCCCTCGGGCGCGGTAATTATTACGTCCGCAGATGCGTTGATTGTAAACGATTGTTCTTCGCCATTGTATGGCAATGACGTCAAGCCTGTGATTGTAGGCTTGTCTACGTCTTTCGCCTTAATTTCAAAGTCTTTGGTAATCGTTCCTGTCAATTCATAGTTGTTACCGTTTGTGAGTATCTTCGCCGTTGCTCGGTAATTACCCGCCGCACTTGGATAGACTTCGGGTGTATTATATGACGTATCTTTTATACCTGAATACGTCAAGCCAAAGGTCGGCGCTCGCTCTGTCCCCACGTCCTTTTCGCATATATCCTCAGACTCCACGCTCTTGCCGTCGGGCGATATGGTGACGCCTATCTTCTTTTTGACAATTGTGAAATTGAAATAACGTACTCTGTCGCTTTCACCCGCGCTAGGCGTACCGACAAACTCGTTGTCGCTTGTAATTGTAACTGTCACTTGATAAGTGCCCGCGTCTTTGACGTTTGAAGGAAATGTAACCGTCATTTTGGACGAATCAAACCAAGTCTTTTGTTCAGTCGGGACTTTTGTAAAGTTCGAAGAATTCCAAACTTCTCCATCATATTCGACTGTGATGTCGGATGGCTCCGCTAGACCTGTATCCCCCGCATTTTCAGCAGCAAGTTTTAGATTAAGGTGAAATGCCGGACGAATTGAGGCTGATGAAAATGTAGTACCAGGGGCATCGTAGCCTGAGCCACTGGATAAAAGTAAGCCGACATTATCATAATACATGTGATGCCCCGTTCGAAGCCAAGAATACGTGCCATTAGCGCGTTGATTATTGGATAACATCCATAATCCTTCTTCTCCGCTTACTCCTGTCTCGGCTACGCTCGGAAGCCATATTTTGTCTTTTGCCCAAGCACTATAAGACTCTGTTTTGACATAACTGTTCGTAGCATAATCGCCTATTGAAACATTGCCGCCGTAGTCCAATGCGTCGTTGTTATTGTTATATTTCCAACTATTTGTATAGGCAGACGACGTTATGTAATCCAACGCTTTTTGTTCGTGTTGCCATTTCATATTATCGGGCACTTCGATAAAGTTTGTAATACTTCCGGCAACTCCTTCTGCTTTCGACATTGTGTAGATTGCCCATTCGTTCGATGAGATTTTATCTATGGGAGTAAGCGAAGTCGCATTATAAGATTCGGCATACCCTCCGCCGTTATTAAGTATTGATGCGCGCATATAACTTGTGCCATACATATTACTAGGGTAATTGCCTATTGCGTTCGCACTATGAGTCGTCCAATATGAAGTCTGTATTTTATTCTCAGTAGAAGTCGCAAGCCACAAAGTAAGTATTGGCGCGTCTGTTTTACTGCGCGACACATAAGCGGCAGTCCATTTCTTTCCACCAATAGTTACCGTTACATCCTTTCCGTCATTAAAACCTCTTATCTGATCTGATGATATTGGAGTTGCACCCAAATTATCCAACGTTCTTTTGTTTGGACTTGTTACTCCGCTTATTTGAGATATCAATTCCCAATACGTACCTTCATCAAAGACTTTGCCACCATTTTCATATCCTTCCAACAACATTTCGCCCAAATTCGTAGCTTGACTGTCTAGGATACTTCCATCTGTCAATGAAAACGCATTGACAGTATTAGGCATAAAGAAGGTCATTGCGCTTGCCAAAAGCATACACACAATAATCATTACCGACAGCGCAACGTACCCCTTTAATTTTCTTTTTCGTATATTCATTTTAACCTCGTTTTTTACCCGATTTTTGCCTAGTCAGGAAAAGTATACATTTCCTGACTTAAACCACTTGAATAAAAAATTATTGTATGTTATGATATTTATGTCTAACTATCACGAATTTTGACTTTTTGATGTCGAAATTCTTCGGTCAGGAAATGTATACTTTTATTGGAAGATTTTGACTTTTTTTGAATTTATTTTATATTTTTCGACATTTTATTTCCTTGGGTTAAGAAAATTAGCAGCCGACTGCGTATAATGGCACATCTTTTGCCTGATCTGCGAGTCGACTCTCGGGGTCACGTACACAAAGTACGCTCACCACTCGGTCGCTCTGGCTAAGACAAAACCTGCACCACTCTCCGCACTCGCCCAAGACTTTGTTCAAAAGGTAGTTACAGTAGAATAAGCCATAAATCTCAAATAAATAAAAATGAGCAAGCATAACGCTTGCTCATTTCTTACTACTCTAATACTTTAATAATTTTTTCTTTCAAAGCCTTTTTGCCTTGTTCCATCATATCGGTGGTCTTCTTCTTTGCGCTCATCACAGCCGCCGCCATTGCGCCTGCGCCGAGACCGAGCATAAAACCGAGTTTGAACATCATACATCACCTCCCCACTCTATTGTGTGCGTGAAGGCGACATTTAGGCGTGGTAATTTTTGGCTTATTTCTTGCTCTTATAGTCCTCGATAGCGGCTTTGATTGCCTCTTCAGCAAGCACGCTGCAATGTATCTTTTGAGGCGGAAGTCCTTCGAGTTCTTCCACTACTTGCGCGTTGGAAAGATTGAGCGCTTGATCGAGCGTCATACCCTTGACCATTTCCGTCGCGGTAGAACTTGTCGCTATCGCAGCGGCGCAACCGAAAGTCCTGAACTTCGCGTCTACGATTACGTCGTCTTTGATTTTAAGAGAAATCTCCATAATATCTCCGCAAGCGGCGTTGCCGACCTTGCCTACGCCGTCGGCGTCTTCGATAAAACCTACGTTCTTTGGATTTGCAAAAGCCTCTTTTACTTTGTCGTTATACATATTTATCCTCTCCTTTAATTACTTTGACAAGCGGTGAAAGTTCCCTCAATACCTTGACGGTCTTGACCAACTCTTCTACCGTATAATCTACTTCTTCCATAGTATTGTTTTTGCCGAAAGAAAATCTTATCGAGCCGTGAGCGACCTCAATCGGTACGCCAATCGAAAGCAACACGTACGACGGCTCCAACGAACCTGACGAGCAAGCCGAACCGCTCGACACCGCAATACCTGCCATATCCAATCTCATCAATATAGATTCGCCCTCGATAAATTCAAAACTGAAATTCGCGTTGGACGGCAATCTCTTGGACGTATCCTTCGGTCCGTTGTAATATATATCGTCGATTTTTGACAACACTTGCGACACGAAATAATCTCTCAACTTGGCGATATGCGCGTTGTTCTTTTCCATATTCGCGACTGCCAATTCTATCGCCTTGCCTATTCCTACGATTGCGGGGGTGTTTATAGTCGAGGCGCGAAGATTTCTTTCTTGCTCTCCGCCGTCCATAAATCTGCCGATTTTCAAGCCGTTGCGCTTATAAAGTACGCCCACGCCCTTCGGTCCGTAGAATTTATGTCCGCTCATTGAGAGCAAATCAATCTTGTCTTTGACAACGTCGATAGGAAGATTGCCCACCGCTTGCACTGCGTCGGTATGGAAAATTACCGAGTACTTTTTGGCGATTTCGCCAATCTCGCTTATCGGCTGAACCGCTCCCATCTCGTTGTTGGCGTACATAATAGTGATAAGTATAGTGTCCTTTCTGATTGCCTTTTCCAAATCTTGCAAAGAGATAAATCCTTCGCCATCGACAGGCAAATAGGTCACTTCAAATCCTTCCTTTTCCAAGGCCTTGCAGGTATTCCTTACCGCAGGATGCTCAATAACCGTTGTGATAATATGCTTGCCCTTGTCGGCGTGCGCGTGCGCGATACCCTTGATTGCCCAGTTGTCGCTTTCCGTTCCGCCCGACGTGAAGTAAACTTCGCTTGGTTTGCAACCAATTGCCTTCGCCACTTTCTCTCTTGCCGTGTCGACCGCTTTCAATGCGTCTCTGCCGTAAAAGTGCTGCGACGAAGCGTTGCCGTATACATCGCCGAAGTATGGCAACATTTCCGCCAATACCTCAGGGTCGGTATAGGTCGTCGCCGAATTGTCCAAATAAATTTTTCTATCCATATATACCTCTTATTTTCCGATAAGACTTGCAAGGCTCATTGAATCAAGACATTCGTTGATAGCCTTGTATAGATTGTTCCATACGTCGTAGGTCTGACAATTACACTTTTCATCGCAGTTGCAATCGTCGCCGCTGCTTGTCTGACACTTGCATTGACCGCCGCACTCGCCCGATAGACAATCGATAATCACAAGTCCGTCTTCAAGCACTCTCATAATCTCGCCTACGCTGATTTGCTTTGGGGCTTTGGCAAGAAAATATCCGCCGTTGGCTCCTCTATTCGCATCGACAAGCCCTGCCTTGCGCAAAGAGGAAAGAAGTTGTTCGAGATACTTTTCGCTCACTCCCGTGCTTTCTGACATCACAGGAAGAGCGACAACTCCGTTTCCGTAGTTCTCAGCCATATAGCACATCGCTTTCAATCCGTATCTCGCTTTTGAAGAAAGTTTCATTATCCAAACCCTACTATTTTACTAGGTTTAATTTTACACTCTTGTTATTTGCTTGTCAACGGATTTTTATACAAATATATGAATTTATCGCTTTGTTGGGAGTAGAGTTTGAAAAATTTCCCCATTGGGCGGTAAGGAGAATTTGCAATTAGTAAAATAGCGAATTTTTTGTCAAGGCGGTATAAGAAAAAGTCCCTCGTACTTGATGTACGTTGGGACCTTTTTGTTGTACTGATTTGGCGGAAAAGGCGCATTTTAATTTTGCGGATTTTTCTTAATGCCGAATGTTATCTGATAATATCGTTTGCGTATATTGGATATTTCTTGCAAAGCGCAGCAACCTTTGCCGAACAACGCTCAACCGCTTCTTCCTTATTATCTACAAGATCTGCGATACAATCGGCGATGACGAGCATATCCTCTTCTTTCATACCTCTTGAAGTTACGGCAGGCGTACCGATTCTTACGCCGGAAGTAACGAACGGCTTTTGGGTATCGAACGGGATTGCATTCTTATTTGCGGTGATGTGCGCTTTGTCGAGCAACGCTTCAAGTTCCTTACCCGTCATACCTTTTGCGGTAAGGTCGATAAGCATAAGGTGATTATCCGTACCGCCCGACACAAGGTCAATACCCTTCTCAAGCAACGCTTTTGCAAGCACTTGCGCATTCTTTACAATTTGTTGTTGATATTTCTTAAACTCGTCGCTCATAGCCTCTTTGAGCGCAACGGCCTTAGCCGCAATGATGTGCATCAAAGGTCCGCCTTGCGTGCCCGGGAAATTTGCTTTGTTGATTTTGAGAGCAATCTCTTCATTGTTGGTGAGGATAAGTCCTCCGCGCGGTCCTCTCAAAGTCTTGTGTGTCGTGGTCGTAACTACGTCGGCGTAAGGTACGGGATTTGCGTGGCAACCTGCCGCAACAAGTCCTGCGATATGCGCCATATCTACCATAAGGTAAGCGCCTACGCTGTCGGCGATTTCTCTGAACTTCTTAAAGTCAAGCGCTCTTGGATATGCGCTTGCGCCTGCAAGTATCAACTTTGGCTTGCATTCTTTTGCAAGTTGAGCGACCTTGTCATAGTCAATCATGCTCGTCTCTTTCTCTACTTCATAAGGTACGATATTGAAGTACTTACCCGAAATATTTACGGGGCTTCCGTGAGAAAGGTGTCCGCCGTGAGCGAGGCTCATACTAAGTACGGTATCGCCCGGTTGCAAGAGAGCAACGAAGGTAGTGAGATTTGCGTTTGCTCCGCTGTGCGGTTGTACGTTGGCGTACTTCGCGCCGAACAAAGCGCACGCTCTTTCAATCGCCAAATTCTCGACGATATCAACGTATTCGCAACCGCCGTAATATCTCTTACCCGAATAGCCTTCCGCATACTTGTTGGTCAAATGCGTTCCCATAGCAGCCATAACCGCCGGCGTAACTATATTTTCGCTTGCGATAAGCTCGATATTTCCTTGCTGACGAGCAAGTTCCAATTCAAGAGCTTCACAAACCTGTGGATCTGTTTCTTTAATAACCTTAAAATCTATCATAAGTTTCTCCAAATTGATATTTTTTGTTTATATTATTCTAGCATATTGTTTACGACTTAATCAACAAAATGAGCGTTAATATTTTTATAGAATCACGCGAGCGCGGAGAGTGTTGCTATTTTTGTCCGTGAGACGGCAACCGAGCGGTGAGCGTACTTGCCGTACGTGACCCCGAGGGCGTCCTAGTCTTTAGGGCAAAAAGAGCGGCGCTATACGCGCTCGGTCTCCAAGATTTTAGTAATCACAACCCCTGCGATTTTAATACCGCACACAGGCGGAACGTAACTCATACTGCCCACTCCGTCGGTAGTCGAAATCGTAGGCTCTTTGGTATAACACACGTCAAGGCTCTTGATACCTCGCTCGCGCAAGGCTTTGCGAAGTTTCTTTGCCAACGCGTCGTAACTCGTCTTGTATATATCGCAAATCTCAAAGTCGCAACTGACAATCCTATTGCCCGCGCCCATTGCGCTGACTATATTCAAGCCTTTTTCTTTGGCTAGGCAAATTAGATTCACCTTGTCTTCAAAAGAATCTATCGCGTCTATGACGTAGTCCCAATCGTCGTCTAGTATATTGCTATTGCTCGCCGAGAATCTCTCTTTGATTGCAATGACTTTGCAATTAGGATTTATATCCGCAATTCTCTTTTCAAAGGCTTCGACCTTGCTCATACCCACAGTGGAATTAAGCGCGATAATTTGACGGTTGAGATTTGTGACGTCCACGTCGTCGCTATCCATTATGCCGATAGTTCCTACTCCGACCCTTGCGAGCATTTCAACGGCATAGCCGCCTACTCCGCCCACGCCGACGACGAGTACTTTGCTCGCAAAGAGTCTTTGCAAACCTTCCTCGCCTATCAGCTTTTGAGTACGTTCGAACTGATTACTCATTTTTCACATCAATGCTTATCGCCAAATCTTTGAGTTGCTTGTCTTCAACTTGCGCAGGCGCGCCCGTCATAAGGCAAGACGCGTTTTGCACTTTCGGGAAGGCGATAACGTCCTTGATATTGTCCGTACCCGTAACGAGCATTACGAGTCTGTCAAGACCGAATGCAAGTCCGCCGTGCGGTGGCGCTCCGTACTTGAAAGCGTCCACGAAGAAACCGAATCTCTCTTCAATGTCTTGCTGTGAAAATCCGAGCAAGGAGAAAATTTTCTCTTGCATATGCCAGTCGTGAATTCTTATACTTCCGCCGCCTGCTTCCTGACCGTTGATGACCATATCGTAGGCGTTGCTTCTTACTTTGAGCGGGTCGCTGTCAAGCAAAGGAATATCCTCGACAATCGCGCTTGTGAACGGGTGGTGTACTGCGACGTATCTCTTTTCTTCTTCGTCGTACTCAAGAAGCGGGAAATCTACTACCCACAAGAAATCATACTTGCTCTTGTCGTAAAGTTCGTACTTGTCAGCCAAATGACATCTCAACGCGCCCAATGAATCGAAGACGACTTTGTTTGTATCCGCCACGAAGAAGAGAATGTCTCCGCTCTCGGCGTTCGTCCTCTCGATAATAGCGTTTTTCTGTTCTTCGCTCAAAAACTTGAATACCGACGAAGTAACGCTTCCGTCCTCTCTGAACATTGCGTATGCAAGCCCCTTTGCTCCGTAACTCTTGACGAATTCCGCGCACGCGTCGACTTCCTTTCTCGTCATCTTGTTGCAAAGTCCTTTGCCGTTGATAGCGCGCACGCTACCGCCGTTTGCAACAGCGTTCGCGAATACCGAAAAGTCGCAGTCCTTGACTATGTCGGAAAGATTTTTGAGTTGCAAGTCAAAACGGGTATCGGGCTTATCGCTACCCCATTTTTCCATTGCTTCGCTGTACGGAATTCTTCTGAACTTCTCGGTGATGTCCATATCCAAACATTCTTTGAATACTTTCTTGATAAGTCCTTCGGCGACTTCCATTACTTGCTCGTTGTCCTCGACGTAGCTCATTTCCATATCTATCTGCGAGAATTCGGGTTGACGGTTTGCTCTCAAATCTTCGTCGCGGAAACATCTCGCTACTTGATAGTATTTGTCCATACCCGCAATCATAAGCAACTGCTTGTAAAGTTGCGGCGACTGCGGAAGAGCGTAAAATTCGCCGTTGTGCAATCTCGACGGAACTAAGTAGTCTCTTGCGCCTTCGGGAGTGGACTTGCCCAAGAACGGCGTTTCGATTTCCAAAAATCCGTTGTCGGCAAGATAGTTTCTTACCACTCTGGTAATCTTATCTCTCATCACGAGAATTGATTGTAGATAATGTCTTCTCAAATCGAGATATCTGTATTTCAAACGAAGTTGCTCGCCTACCTTCATATCTTCGGTAATTACGAAAGGCGTAACTTCCGCTTCGGAAAGTATTTTCAAATCGCTCACAAGAATTTCAACTTCCCCCGTGGGCATATTCTTGTTGATATTGCTTCCGCGACTTCTTACCTTTCCCGTAACCGCGATTACGAATTCGTTGCGAATAGTAGTAGCCTTGTCAAATACAGCCTTGTCCACTTGGTCGTCGAAAGCGACTTGCACTATTCCGCCTATATCTCTCAAATCAATGAAAAGCAAATTGCCGAGGTTGCGGTATTTTGCGACAAATCCCATTACCGTAACGGTCTTGCCGATATCGCTTCCTCTAAGTTCTCCGCACTTGCAACTTCTCTTTGCTCCGTTAAGAAAATCTACCATACTTACCTCTTCCTATATATTTTAATAAAATATTTTATCAATATTAAATAATGACTACGCTCTTTGCGCCACGTAGTCTACGAGCGCGTCGAATTCGACTTGTTGTTGCTCTCCGCTCGTCATATCCTTGACGCCTACTTTGCCCGATTGCAATTCGTCCTCGCCGATGATGACGAGATACTTCGCGCCTATCTTGTTGGCGTATTTGAGTTGAGGTTTGAAACCTCTATCCATGACGTCGTAATCCACCGACAAGCCTTTTGCTCTCAATTTCAATGCGATAGACGGGGTGATTTCCCTTGCCTTGTCGCATAGCGGCGCGATATATACCGTTGGGACGTACTCCTCGCCTACGCTAAGTCCTAAACTTTCAAGCACGAGTATAAGTCTTTCAAGTCCCATGCCGAAGCCTACCGCAGGACACGGCTTTCCGCCGACCTGCTCGACAAGTCCGTTGTATCTTCCGCCGCCGCAGACAGTGCCTTGCGCGCCTATGTTTTCTGATACGAATTCAAATACCGTGCGCGTGTAATAGTCAAGACCTCTGACTATACGCGGATTGATTTTGTACTCCACTCCGCACGCGGTGAGTTGCGCGCATACGCTTTCGTGATGCGCCTTGCAATCGTCGCAAAGATAGTCGATTACGCTCGGCGCGTCCTTAGTGATAGCCTTGCATCCTTCCTCTTTGCAATCGAGAATACGCAAAGGATTTTTGTCAAATCTCTCTTGACACGTCGCGCACATCTCTTTCAAATGCGAGCCGAGATAACTCTTCAACGCGTCGTTGTATTTCTTCCTGCATTCAGGACAACCTATCGAATTGATATTGAGCGAAAGTTTGCCCACGCCAAGTCTGTCGAAAATGGTCTTTGCAAGCAAGATTACCTCAACGTCCGCGCTCGGCGACTCCGCGCCGTAGTACTCAATGCCGAATTGGTGGTGTTCTCTCAATCTGCCGGCTTGAGGTTTTTCATACCTAAATACAGGCGTGATATAGAACATCTTCGTGGGTTGCGTATTGCCGTAGAGCGAATTCTCGATAAAAGCGCGAGCAACGCCTGCCGTCCCCTCGGGTTTGAGCGTCATGCTTCTTCCGCCCTTGTCCTCGAAAGTGTACATTTCCTTATTGACTATATCCGTCGTGTCGCCTACTCCCCTCAAGAAGAGTTCCGTATGCTCAAAAGTCGGCGTACGAATTTCGTTGACGCAAAAAGACTTTGCGACATCCTTGACCACGCCTTCGACGTAGTGCCATTTATAACTTTCTTTGGGTAATACGTCTTTCGTACCTTTTGGTATGTTTATCATCTCTTATCTCCTAAATCAAAGTATATACTTGTTGAGATTCATTCTCTTGATTACGCTCTCGAAGTGCTTTGCGACGAAGTCTTTGTCTATGATTACGTCTTGCGGCTCGTCGGTATTACCAGCCTCGTAGGATATGTCTTCGAGAAGACTTTCCATCATAGTGTGCAATCTTCTTGCGCCGATGTCTTCGTTGTTCTCGTTTTCCACCGCGCAAATTTGAGCGATTTGCTTAATAGCATCGGCGGTAAACTTCAAGTTGACTTTATCCACGCCGAGCAAAGCCGTATACTGCATCAATATTGCATTGTCGGGCTTTGTCAAAATCTCTTCAAAGTCCTTTTCGGTAAGCGAATCAAGACGCACGTTGATTGGGAATCTGCCTTGAAGTTCGGGAATCAAATCGGACACGCTTGCGATATGGAAAGCGCCTGCCGCAATGAAAAGAATGTGGTCGGTCTTTACCTGTCCGTATTTTGTGTTGACCGTGCAACCCTCGACGATAGGAAGAATATCCCTTTGCACGCCCTCGCGCGACACGTCGTGACCTTGACTTCCGTTGGATTTGTTGGCAATCTTATCGATTTCGTCGATAAAGATAATGCCTTCGTTTTCCGCTCTCTTTATCGCTTCGGAATTGACGTTGTCGGGGTCAATTAGTTTCTCTTCTTCGATTTCGAGAAGTACCCTTATCGCCTCTTTGACGGTCAAAGTCTTTTGCTTGACCTTGCCGTTGTTGCCTCCCATAAACGAACCTAAAACTTCGTTGATATTTATCTCCATATTGCCGTCGCCGATAGTATGCTGTTTTGGCTTGACGGGCAAAGCGATGTCAATGACCAAATCGTCGAGTTTACCCTCGCGAAGTTCTTGAAGGATATATCCTCTCATCTGTCCGTCGGACATATCGGGATAGGCTTCTTTTCTCTTCTTGGTGATAGCCGGTACGAGTTTTTCCTCGACATTCTCTCTTGCTCTGAGTTCAACCTCTTTGGACTTTTCTTCCTGTACCATTCTAATAGACGCTTCGACAAGGTCTCTAATCATTGATTCGACGTCTCTTCCGACGTAACCAACTTCGGTGAACTTCGTCGCTTCAACCTTGATGAATGGCGCTTTGACGAGTTTTGCAAGTCGTCTTGCAATCTCCGTCTTACCCACGCCGGTCGGTCCTTGCATAATGATATTCTTGGGCGTAATTTCCTCTCTCAAATATTCGGGAAGTCTACTTCTTCTGTATCTGTTTCTCAAAGCGACAGCGACGGCTTTCTTTGCGCTCTGCTGTCCGATGATATATCTATCGAGTTCTGATACGATTTGTTTTGGCGAGTAGTCGTTCATATTACACCTCCTCAACGATAATATTATTGTTAGTAAATACGCAAAGCTCGCTTGCTATTACGAGAGCCTTGTACGCGATTTCCTTTGCGCTCAATTTGGTTTCCTTTACCATTGCTCTAGCGGCAGCCAAAGCGTAATTTCCGCCCGAGCCGATAGCGCACGCGTCTCCGTCCGGGTCGATTACCTCGCCGCTACCCGACACGATAAGCAAGTTCTCTTTGTCTGCGACGAGCATCATTGCTTCAAGTTTCCTCGGCAATTTATCGCTACGCCAAAGCTCGGCGAGTTCAACCGCGCTACGCATCAGATTACCGCTATACTTTTGAAGCATCTTTTCGAATTTTTCGCTCAGCGAAATAGCGTCAGACACGCTTCCCGCAAAACCTATTACGACCTTGTCGTCGTAAATTCTCTTGACCTTTTTAGCCGTGCCTTTGAGAATAACGCTTTGACCCATTGTGATTTGTCCGTCGCCTGCGATAGCAATCTTTCCGTCTCTTCTCACGGCGCAGATAGTAGTTCCCATCATTTCCATAATCATATCTCCTTATACTTTTTCAAGCATCTTTCCATATCGCCGATTGCTCGTGTGGAATACTTGAATTTTCTTGCCTTTTTGTCCCTCGGCGGGTTTGTCAAAACAGGCAGTATGCCAAAGTTGGCGTTCATAGGTTGATAGTCCTCAACCTGCGTTGATATATGTCTTTGCAACCGTCCGATAACCGTAGTCTCGGGCAGTATCAAATCCTCTTGTTTTTTCAGCCTGCGAGCAAGGTTTATTCCTGACATAAGTCCGCTCGCCACGCTTTCCATATATCCCTCGACGCCCGTCATTTGACCTGCGAAGAATATATACGGTTTTTCTTTGAGCGCCCAGCAGTTGTCGAGCACTTTCGGCGCGTTGATAAAGGTATTTCTATGCATTACCCCATAGCGCAAAAACTCTGCGTTTTCAAGACCCGGTATCATAGAAAACACTCTCTTTTGCTCGCCGAATTTGAGGTTGGTCTGAAATCCGACTATGTTGTACGCGCTTCCGCTTTCGTCTTCTTTCCTAAGTTGAACTACCGCGTAAGGTCTTTCTTCTTTGTGCGGATTGCGTATTCCCACGGGGCGCAACGGCCCGTATCTCATAGTATCTACGCCCCTCGACGCCATAATCTCAATGGGCATACATCTTTCGAATACGTTTATTTCAAAGTCTTTCAGACTTGCCCTTTCTGCACGTATCAACTCGTCGTAGAAAGCGAGGTATTCCTGCTTGTCCATGGCGCAGTTGAGATAGTCCTCTCCGCCTTTGCCGTATCGTCCTGCAAAAAACGCCTTTGAGTAATCTATGCTTTCGCCGTCGACGATAGGCGCGACCGCGTCGAAGAAACTTAAATATTCTCCGCCCACAATCTTGCTTATCTCGTCGCTCATCTTTTGAGAAGTGAGCGGTCCCGTCGCTATAACGGTAGGCGTATCGCAATCTATTTGGCTTACTTCTTCTCTTATCAAATGAAATCCGTCGAACTCTTCAAGTCCTTTCGTTACCTCATAAGAGAACTTTTCTCTATCCACCGCAAGCGCTCCACCCGCCGGCACGTCCGACTTATAGGCGCATTTGAGAAGCAGTGAATCTAGTCTTGCAAGTTCGTATTTCAAAAGTCCCGACGCATTGTCTACGCTCTGCGCTTTCAAGGAATTGGAACAGACGAGTTCGGCAAGACTATCCGTTTTGTGACAAGGCGTATTCGCCACGCCTCGCATCTCGTACAAGTCGACCTCAAATCCTCTTTTGAGCAGTTGGTATGCGCACTCGCAACCTGCCAGTCCTCCGCCGACAACCTTTACTTTCATCTATTGTCGCCTTTGCTTTTCGAGGTATTCGTCTTTGGAGCGTCCTCGCTATGCTTGCAGTCCTTGTTCGTGCAGACGTATCTTTCCGCGCCCTTTGACTTGACTATCTTCATCACGCTCTTGCACTCGGGGCAAAGGTACGGCGCAGGTATATCCCACGATATGAACGTGCAAGTCGGATAATTAGTACACGAATAGAAAGTCGCTCCCTTCTTGGAAATCTTCTTGACTACGTCGCCTTGACACATCGGACATTTTGCCACCGCTTCGCCGAGAGGCTTGGTATTCCTACATTTAGGGAAATTCGGGCAGGCAAGGAATTTGCCATACTTAGAATCCCTGATTACCATGTGCGCTCCGCACTTTTCGCAGATTACGTCCGTCACTTCTTCTTTCGGCTTGACTTTACTTCCTTGATATTTTACCGCCAAAATCTTGTTGTGGAAGTCGCCGTAGAAGTCGGCAATTACGTCATACCACTTGATATTGCCCTCTTCAATCTTGTCGAGATTGTTTTCCATAGTCGCGGTAAACTTCGTGTCCATAATCTCGGGGAAGTCTTTGACAAGTTGGTCGCAGACAAGTTCGCCGAGTTCCGTAGGCTTCATAAACTTACCATCTTTTTCGATATAGGTACGTTTGTAAAGCACGGTAATCGTCTTTTCAAAAGTCGACGGTCTGCCTATGCCGTTCTCTTCCATAGCCTTGATGAACGAGCCGTCCGTGTATCTTTGAGGTGGCTTTGTGAACTTTTGCTCGCCTTTGATATCTTTTAGGAAAAGTTCCTCGCCCTCGTTTATATTCGGCAACTCTTTCGCGCTCTCTTCCTTGTCCGCGCTTTGATATGCGGAAGTATATCCCTTAAAGGTACATACCTTACCTTTGAGCGTATATCCGTAATTCTTATCGCCTTGCGATACGACATGCACGGTAAGAGTGTCGTAAACCGCGTTCGCCATTTGGCTGGCAACGAATCTATCGTAGATAAGTTTGTAAAGTCTCAAATCGTTGCGCGCGAGTTTGTCTTTGAGCGATTCGGGAGTACGTTCCAACGTAATCGGTCTTATCGCCTCGTGAGCGTCTTGCGCTCCCGAACCCGTCGCGTAGACGTTGGGACGTTTAGGACAGTATTCTTGTCCGTAATGCGCGCCTATAAACGCAAGCGCTTCCCTTTGCGCGTCCTCGGATACTCTTACGCTATCCGAACGGATATAGGTGACGAGCGCGACTTGTCCTTCGCCTTGAATTTCCACGCCCTCGTAAAGTCTTTGCGCAATCTGCGTAACCATTGACGCGCTCATACCGAGTTTAGAAATAGCGTCCTGTTGCATCGTCGAAGTGGTAAACGGCGGTTGAGGCTTGGAAAAAGACTCCGCTCTTTTTACGTTGTCGACAAGCCATTTCCCGATTTTGCTACCCGCGATTACGCCGTCAGCGTCTTGCTTGTTTTCTATCTTGACTTTTTTGCCGTCGATATCGACGAATTCGCATTTGAATGAAGCGCCCTTCTTATCTTTGATAAGATTTGCGGTAATTGTCCAATATTCTTGCGGTACGAACTCTCTTATTTCCCTTTCTCTGTCCACCGTCATTTTGAGAGCGACCGACTGTACTCTTCCTGCGGAAAGTCCGCTTTTAATGCGCTGAGAGATAATAGGCGAAAGTTCGTAACCCATAAGCCTGTCAAGCACTCTTCTTGCCTGTTGGGCGTCGACAAGTCCCATATTGATTTCACGGGGATTTTGCAAAGCTTTTTGCACGGCTTTTTTGGAAATTTCGTTGAAAACTATTCTCACCTTTTTTTCTTTTATACCGCACTCGTTTGCCAAATGCCAAGAAATTGCCTCTCCTTCTCTATCCGGGTCGCCTGCAAGATATACTTCGTCGCATTGCGCGATATCTTTTTTTATCATATCTATTATAGGCTTTTTATCGGGCGAAACGACGTATTCGGGCTTGAAGTTGTTTTTAACGTCAATACCCATAGTCTTTTGCGGAAGGTCGCTGACGTGACCTTTGGACGCAACTACCCTATAACCGCTTCCCAAATATTTTGCAATCGTCTTTGCCTTGTGCGGCGACTCTACAATAATAAGTTTCATTTACTCTCCTTTCTCTCAAACCGTAGGTATTATTTCGTAATAATTGCCTTGCAGTTTTCTTATAACTCCCATAATTTCAAGTCTTGTCAGTATGCTCGAAATAACGGCTATATTCATTCCGCTCTTTTCCATCAACTCATATAGATGGATTCTTCCGTCTTTTATAACATTAACTATCGCTTGTTCGTCAAAGTTGAGTTGTACTGCTTGCTTTTCTTCTCGCTTGGTCTTGTATCCCAAAGCGTCGATTACGTCTTCGGGCGTAATCGCAATAGACGCTTGCAATTCTTTTATCTTTTTGTTGCAACCTACGCTCAACGCAGAAAAGATACTGCCCGGCACGACAAACAATTCTCTGCCTTGCTCGACCGCGTCGTCCGCCGTAAGAAGCGAACCGCTCTTGTCTCCCGCCTCGGGAATAAACACAGCCTTTGACAATCCGCTGATAATTCTATTCCTCTCGGGAAAACGGTAACTAAACGGTCTTGTCTTCAACGGATATTCGCTTATTACCACGCCGTTCTTGACAATCTCTTCCATTAGATTTGCGTTCTCGGATGGATAACAAGTATCAAGTCCCGTAGCGACTACAGCAATAGTCGGAGCTCCGCTTTCCACGCTGATTTTATGACCTATACTGTCCACTCCTCTTGCGAGACCGCTCACCACTATAAGTCCCGATTTGATAAACGCGGGTACGAAGTTTTGCATTACGTTTTTGCCGTATGTACTCACTTTTCTCGTACCGACGACTGCAAGCAGGTTTTTATCATAAAGCCAATTCTTGTCGCCTTTGTAGTACAGCGTAAGCGGCGGGTCGTACAGGTCTTTGAGCTGAGGCGGATAGTCTTCGTCAAGTATAGTGATTAAGCCTATGCCCAACCTATTCATTTCTTCGATTATTTTATCCGCTACCGAGTAATCGTCGTACAGTTCGCAAGGTCTTTTTACGGAATCGAACTGTTTCCGTCTTACTTTGTAATACTCGACTTGCGATAGCATAATCAAAGCTTTTTGGTCTTTATTGTATTCCATAAATCAATCCCAGTACTTCCTGTCCAACGAACGATATTGTATCGCCTCGGCTATATGCGTGATGAGTATATTCTCGCTTGCGTCCAAATCCGCAATCGTGCGAGCTACTTTGAGCACTCTACTGCTTGCTCTTGCGCTCAAATTGAGTTTTGTGAAAGCGTTCTTCAACAAAGCTTCGCTATCGCTGTCCAACTTGCAATAAGTCTTTACTTGCGCGTTGGTCATCTCGTCGTTGGTATTCGTCGAAGTACCCGCGTATCTCTCGCGCTGTATCTTGCGAGCCTTTTCCACTCTCTCTTTAATATCCTTACTGCTTTCGCTTGCAACCGTACTTCTGAAATCCTCGTAAGATATGTTGTCCACTTCGATTTGCAAGTCTATTCTATCCAAAAGCGGTCCGGATAGTTTGGATATGTATCTATGTATTTCCGACGGAGTGCATTTGCACTCTTGCGTCTTTGAGCCGAGATTGCCGCACGGACAAGGATTCATACTCGCCACAAGCATAAATCTTGCGGGATATTCCAGCGTATGCTTTGCCCTCGACACGACGGCCACCCCGTCTTCAAGCGGTTGACGTAACGTCTCCAACGTGCGTCTTTGATACTCGGGCATTTCGTCAAGGAAAAGCACTCCGTGATGAGCGAGAGAAATCTCGCCGGGTTTTGCGTTGCTTCCGCCGCCCATCAGCGCAGGAATAGTCGCCGTATGGTGAGGAGTGCGGAAAGGTCTATTTACCACTATACCTACGTTGCTGTCGAGTATGCCTGCCACCGAGTGAATTTTCGTGACCTCGATTGCCTCTTCAAAAGTCATATCGGGCATTATCGTCGGCACGCATTTTGCCATCATAGTTTTGCCCGCGCCGGGCGGTCCGATCATAAGCACGTTGTGTCCGCCTGCGACTGCGATTTCAAGCGCGCGCTTTGCCACAAACTGACCTTTGACTTCGCTGAAATCGACGTTGTATTTGTTTGCGCTCTGTATAGATACGAATTCGCTCGTTTCCAACGGTTGCGCTTGCGTTGCGCCCGTCAAGAAGTTCACTACTTCGGTAAGCTTGTCAAAAGCGTAAACCTCTATTCCCGAAATATAACTTGCTTCTTTGGCGTTTTGCGACGGCAAGATGAATTTCTTGTGTCCGTTCTGCACCGCCGATATTATCAGCGGCATAACTCCTCTGACGTGATTTATAGATCCGTCAAGCGAAAGTTCGCCTAGTATAATATAGTCTTTATACGTCTTGCTGACTATCTCTTCATTTGCAATCAAGATGCCGAGAGCGATTGCCAAATCGAAGTGCGAGCCTTCTTTTTTCGTATCGGCAGGAGCGAGATTTATCGTAATCTTTCGTATCGGGTATTGAAAAAGGCTGTTCTTGATTGCCGACCTTACCCTTTCCTTAGATTCCTTGATTGCAGTGTCCGCCAAACCTACAGTGTCGTAAGCGGGCAAACCTGCGTTCAAATCGACTTCTATTGATACCTCGTATCCTTCTACGCCTCTTAGCGCGTAACTTTTTGTCTTTGCGAGCATTTTGTCTCCGATTTACTTATTTGCGTCATTGACGGAATTTTCTTTTGCGATAGACTTGACGTAAGAGTTCAAGGTGATATCGCATACGACGTAAATCAAATAGAATACCGTCGCAACCGTGAGTATACTGAAAATTATCATGAATGCGTTTTTGCCTTCAAAGTCCAACCAACTTGCGTTGTCTACCCCTCTGATGAAGCCGCTTCTCGAAAGAAGTTGAGCAATATTGAGGAAGGAAAGCGCCGCAAGCAAAGACGTACCGATATAAAGTCTGACGTCGGGAGTAATCGCGATATAGATAAGCATGAGGACGATACCGATAGGCATTATGTCCAAAGTGCTTTGCGTACCGAGCGCCGAGTATGCTATAAACATCGTCGCCGAAAGCAATATGAGGTCAAGTCTGTTTGCCGTCTTGATATAGTGATATACGACGTATGCGCTCATACCTATGACAAACAGCCAGTTGCCTATGCTGAAAATTACGTTGTCCGATCTCAATCTTCCGCCTGCCGCAAATACTGCGTACAAATTGAAGGCGTTGTCGGAAAGCAACGGATTTGACACTTCAAAGAAGGAATACATCTTTCTGAATACCATGAAGACGTTGCCGCTCGATACCCCATGCCAACACAACGGCAAGGAAAGAAGATAGAATACGACAAAGCAACTTGCCATAGTGACGCTCGTCTTGACTACCGACGCCTTGTCGGTGACAAGTCCGTAAATTTGATAGAGCAATATTACAGGCAAGAGGATAAGCGCGTAGTTGCTGAACATCAACGCGAGCGTATAGTAAATACCCGTCGAAATATATTTCTTATTCAACATTGACAACGCCATAGCGACGATAAACGCTATCGCGATGCTCTGCACGCTTCCGTACAATGCGCCGAAGATAAAGAATACCGGCACGATTGCATAGATGAAACCGTATACAATCGCCGTTCTTTCATTTTGATATTTGCTTGCGCAAGCGTAAATCATATAGCATACCAAAATGTCGGCGATAACGGACGGCATTCTCAGCAATATCGAATAGCCTACGTCGCCCATGCCGAGTCCTTTCGCAATATATCCCAAAATACCGAATACCCAAATTATGCCTTGAGGCTGATCGGACGAGTTGTCGTAGAACGACAAGAAGCCGTTGTCTGCAATTTGCTTAGCCAAGTCTGCCCAACTCTTAATCAAGTCGTTGCCCTCTGCCGAAGCAAGCACGACTATAAATCTAACGATGAAAGCCGAGAGAAGCACGTATATAAACGACGCTGTGCGCGAGGTCATTGCGTTGAGGAACTTGTCCCCTTTGCCCGTGCCGTCGCTCGGTTGCAAACCGACTCTGTTTTGGATAATGCCTCTGAGAATAAAGTACATACCTACGCAAATACCTATCGAGAGCAAAGTGAAGAGTACGACGAAAGTCGTCGAACCCCCGTCCGACATAGTATAGCCTTCGCTCATTCTAAGTATTGCAACTTCGATATCTTCGTCTACTCCGTCGACCTTTTGAAGAGAGATGTTGTCAAATCTTACGTCGGTAGTACCCGAAGAGTTTGCTTCTTCCGTACCCACAGCCACGACGATAGTCACTTCACCGCTGACGGCGGAAGTAAAGTATTGGTCGACTTGTTGCCAACCTTCCGTCTTTTCCTTAACGATAGCGCCGACCGTGTCGATGGAGCCCAAGACGTATGCGCCGGCAGTACCCGTCAAATTGACAGCGTTGATATAAGCGCTCAATTTATAAGTAGCGTTCTTTTCGAGTTTTACATTTTGAGAGATATAGTAGTAGCCCGCAGATTTGAGCGAGAAATAATATTTACCCAAAGCGGAATTGTATTCGTCCGAACCGTCGTTGGTATTTCTGCTCCACGTTGCGGTCGTGCCGGGATTGATTGTCCAACCTTCGGAAGTTTTGTTCTCCACGTCGTAATTTTCAAAATCTCCGTTGCCAAGTATTTCCGTATCGGGCTGAACTCTGTTGCAACCGACGAGCGCAACCAAAGCGATTACCGCGATAAGCATAACTATAATAATTTTTTTCTTCATCGTTATCCCCTTCAAAGATATTCTTTTATATTCATAATAAATGATTATTGCCGTTTTGACAAGTACTTAATATAAAATTTTTTATTTTATTATATAATATTATAATAATATAGGCAAAATATTTTTTACAAACAAAAAAGCAAGCCTGAAAGCTTGCTTCTTGTAATTGCTGTTTTTATTATTTAACGATTTCTCTAAGTCTTGCCGCTTTACCGAATTTATTTCTGAGATAGTAAAGTTTAGCTCTTCTGACACGACCGTGACGAACGATTTTGATGCTGTCAATCTTTGGCGAATGAAGCGGGAACGTTCTTTCCACGCCGATACCGAAGGACACTCTTCTTACTGTAAAGGTCTCTCTGATGCTACCGTTCTTGAAAGCGATGATTACGCCTTCGAAAGCCTGAATTCTTTCCTTGTCTCCTTCCTTAATCTTAACGTTGACTCTTACAGTGTCACCGATTGAGAGTTTTGGAAGATCGGTACGCATACCCTCTTTTTCTACGATATCTACGATATTCATTTGACTTACCTCCATATATAAACGAAACATTCATAGCGGTCTGGGTTTATATCCGCTAGCGGAATATCCGAAGTCATTGACTAGACTATTTTAGCATTACATATTATTTAATGCAACTGTTTTTCAATAATTTTCCTATATTTTTTCCAATTTTTTTACTATTTTTGCCCGTAAATTGAGCAAAAATACTTTTTTTTTAATATAAATCGGATTTATCGTACGCGTTCTTGATATGGTTGACTTCGCCTCGTAAGACCTCAATTACGTCAAAGCGACACGGCGAATTCCCTTTCTTTTTATAGAGCAAATAGCATTCGGCAGTGCGAATAATCTTGCGCGCTTTTTGAATTGTAATACTCTCGATAGGCATACCGTATTTGGTGTTCTCTCTCGACTTGACCTCAACGAATACGATATAGTCCTTATCTTGCGCGATTATATCTATTTCCCCCGTCCTATTGGAGAAATTGCGTTCCAAAATCTTATATCCCGACTTTTTGAGATATTCGACCGCTACGCTTTCTCCTTCAATTCCTACCTTCCTTGTGTTCATTTGCAAAAATTCTTTATAAAACTCTTTCTGTGCAACGGGCATGCGCCAATCGTTTTCAAAGCCTCTATATGCTTTTGAGAGCCGTATCCTTTGTTGGAAGCAAAACCGTACTGAGGATATTTCTCATCCATTTCCACCATATATCTATCCCTAGTTACCTTTGCCAAAATTGACGCGCAGGCAATGGAATAACTCTTTGCGTCGCCCTTGATTATCGGCAATATCGGATATTTGCAATCAATCTTGACAGCGTCGATTAACACCGTGTCGGGCGCAACCGATAGACTCTCGACTGCTCTCTTCATACACCTCTTTGTCGCCTCTAAAATATTGATTTCGTCAATGACCTTTTCGTCCGCCCACTCGATAGAATACGCAATGGCTTTTTCAAGAATTTTGCCATACAAAATCTCTCTGTTTTTCTCGCTGACTTTTTTGGAATCGTTGACGCCTTGTATTATATCTTCCTCGCCGAGAGGCATTATTACGCTTGCCACGACGACGGGACCTGCCAACGGTCCTCTACCCACTTCATCGACACCTGCGACGTATTTTTGACCTTTTTCTAGGCATTGCTTTTCAAATTCAAGCATTGTAAAAGTATCGTGTTTCGTCCTTGCCATATTATAATTTCCTCTTTCGGCGGTTTCTTTCTCATCTATAAAGACATCCGAAGTATACGTTCAGATGCGCTCAATTGCGCTCGACGTTTGGTGGATAATCGAGCATTATTTTGCCGAGTTTTTGGTTCTTAAAATCATAGACGATAGCCTTTGCCGTACGGTCGTAATCGTAGCCTTTTTTGCCCAGCAAATAGCCTCTGCTCTTCGCCACGTCGTCAAAGACTTGCACGTTGTCCTCGTCGATTTTTTCAAGTCTGTATCTCTCGCAAAACGCTTTGTAATTCTTTTCTCTGCAATAGTTGATAATCTCTATCGCAAGGTCGTCCAAATGCAAAATATCCTCTTTTATAGACCCGATAAAAGCCAAATGCAAAGCCTTTTGTTGGTCTTCAAAAGCGGGCGGAACTGCCCCCGGCGTGTCCAACAACTCTATCCCTTCCACAAGACTTACCCACTGCTTTCCGCGAGTTACTCCCGGTCGGTTGCCGGTAATAGCGCGCTTGCTTGCGCAAAGCGAATTGATAAGAGTTGACTTTCCCGTATTGGGCACGCCGACGACCATTGCCCTGATGCTCTTGTTCGCGCCTTTTGCTGCGTATTTGTCTATCATAGGCTTATTTATCTGTTTGAGTTTGTCGATAATAAGTCCTCTTTGTCTGCCCGATACGTTATCCGCGACGACGAATGATTTGCCTTGTGACGCAAAATAAGCCGACCAAAGTTTGACGTCCTTTGCCTCGACCAAATCGCTCTTGCCGAGAATATACAGCGTGGGTTTGCCCGCTATCATCTCGTCGAATTTTGGGTTTATGCACGAAGCGATTGCTCTGCAATCAAGCACGTAAATGACGCAATCGACTTGCTTAACAGCCTCTTGCATCATACGCATTGCTTTCGTCATATGTCCCGGATACCACTGAATATGCATATTACTCCTGTCCCTCGGCGAACATTCTGTCGTAAATATCGAATACTTCAAAAATCACGTTGTCGTCTTGCACTTCGTCAAGGCGTTGATTTTTCTCGTCAATCTTATAGACGATACCGCCGTTTTCAAATCTACCCGCATCAAAGTCCTCTTTGCGCATCAATATGGCGTAAAGGCTCTTGTCATAAGGTATCAAAGCCATTTGCTCAAAAGCGCTGATTTCGCCCGTAGTATTGTTTTTGAGATAAATTGTTTCGTCGTTTTCTTCGTCAAGCAACTGCTCAATAGCGTTCTTATACTGCATATCTATTTCTCCTTGTCGTGTGGTTTGGGGTGATTTTCGACGTACTTTTCATACAAATCGGGGCGTCTTTGACGGGTAATTTCAAGGCTCTGCGCTAAGCGCCAATCGTCGATTTGCTTATGGTTGCCGCCGAGCAAAACCTCAGGCACGCTCAATCCCTCGAATTCTTGGGGGCGCGTGTACTGCGGATATTCCAAAAGTCCGTTCGAAAAACTCTCTTCGCTTGTCGACTCGCTGCTTCCGAGCACTCCGTCAACGTATCTACTTACCGCATTGATAAGTATCATTGCAGGCAACTCGCCTCCCGTCAAGACGTAATCTCCCACGGAGATTTCTTCGTCAATATCAAGCGCGATAATTCTCTCGTCTATTCCCTCGTAACTTCCGCATACGAGCAATAATTCTTGCTCTTTGGCAAGTCTTTCCACCGTCTGTTGGTCAAGCGTCTTACCTCTTGGCGAGAGATAAATTCGCTTTGCTTTGCGCTCTTTGTCCATAGCGCAAATAGTGGCGTGCAACGGCTGAGGGGTCATTACCATTCCCGCTCCACCGCCAAACGGCGCGTCGTCGGTCTTCTTATGCTTGTCCGTCGAATAGTCCCTGATATTGACGACCTCCACGTCAAGCAAGCCCTTTTGTTGGGCTTTGCCTAGTATACCGACGTCGAGTACGTCGAACATTTCGGGGAAAATCGTAGCAACTTTTATCTTCATAATCTACCGTCAAAAAATAAAGGGACGAGATGAGTCCCTTCAAAGTTTATTCCTCATATACGACAAGGTCGTCAAACGCTTGTCTGTCGAGGATTATCTTTTTACCGTCCACGTCGACGGATACGAGTATGCGTTTTATCGCGGGTATCATCGCCTTGCCCTTTTTCGTGGAGATGACGTANACGTCTGCCGAACCGTATTGCAACACGTCGACAAGCGTACCGATTTTTTCTTCTCCGACGAATACGTCGCAAGAAATTATATCTACGATAAAGTACCTNTCCTTATCAAGGCGTACCGCGTCTTTTCTGTCGACCTCTAAATCTTTNTTNCGAAGNANNTCCGCCATATTGCGGTCGCTTACGCCGTCAAGNGTCAAGAACACTCCGTTTGGCGATATTCTCGCCTTTNTCACTTTGTATTCTTTGCCGTCGATAAAGACGGATTTCAGGCTCTTAAATCTATTGACNTCGTCAGTCAAAGGGGCGATTTTCAACTCCCCCATGACCCCTTGCGGTTTTGCNATTTTGCCGACCGTAAGTCTATCCATTACTTCTCGATTATCTCGACGGAAACTTTCTTGCTGTCCTTTCCGCAACCTGCTTTCACAATCGTGCGGATAGCCTTTGCAATTCTTCCTTGCTTACCGATAATCTTACCGATTTCTTCTTTCTCGGCGATAATGTTGATGACGGTGATGCCGTCCTCGACTTGCGATTCGACNGTAAAAGCGTCCTTTTTATCGACCAATTCGGATACGATAAATTTTACCAATTCTTCCATTATAAGCCTCTTAATTACTTAATGATTTCTTGCTTCTTCAAAAGACCTCTTACGGTGTCCGTAGGTTGAGCGCCAACGCCGAGCCAGTAGTTGGCTTTCTCGCTGTCAATCTTGATTTCAGCCGGATTCTTCGTAGCGTCGTAGTAACCGATGTTGTCAAGATACTGTCCGTCTCTTGCCTTTCTGCTGTCGATAGCAACGATACGATAGAACGGNGTCTTCTTTGCGCCCATTCTTGTAAGTCTCAATTTTACTGCCATAGTATTTATCTCCTTTTGTTGTCCCTTTCGGGAAAATTTGTTTTTATATTGTTTTAATTTTATNTNTNTATTAGAANGGNANNTTCATTCCTCTCATTCCGCGCTTGCCCATCTTCGTCATCTTCTGCATCATTTCTTGCGTCTGCGAGAATTGTTTGAGAAGCGCGTTTATGTCTTGCACGTTCGTACCGCTACCCATTGCGATTCTNTTCTTTTGCGACGACTTNATGAGTTCGGGATTTTGTCTTTCNTTTATCGTCATTGACTGAATTATAGCCTTTGACCTTGCGATTTTCGTCTCGTCAATTTCNACGTTTTTNCCGCCGAGTTTTCCNGCAAGTCCGGGNATCATAGAAATCATTTGAGACATATCGCCCATACTCTTCATCTTTTCCATCTGCGAGAGATAATCCTCTAAGGTAAAGGAATTNTTTTTCATTTTCTCTTGCATTGCGCGCGCTTCTTCTTCACTGAAAGCCGACTGCGCTTTTTCNATAAGCGTAAGCACGTCGCCCATACCGAGAATTCTNGAAGCCATTCTGTCGGGATAGAAGATTTCGATATCGCTCATCTTCTCGCCTATACCGCAGAACTTTATCGGCTTGCCCGTAACNGCTCTTATCGACAATGCCGCGCCGCCTCTCGTGTCGCCGTCAAGTTTTGTAAGNACAACNCCCGTGACGTCCATTACTTCATTGAACTTNGATGCGACGTTGACNGCGTCTTGACCNGTCATTGAGTCNACTACGAGAAGTATTTCGTGCGGATTAAACGNNTTTTTAAGTCCGCTTATCTCGTCCATCAACTCTTCGTCAATGTGAAGTCTNCCNGCGGTGTCCACGATAAGCACGTCGTTG
>JAAVHS010000004.1:25533-37264 GCA_014799575.1 Clostridiales bacterium
TGTTCNGCTTGCTTCAACGCGCCNTTGACTATCTTTTGCGGATTTACCTGACCCATTTCAAATACGGGTACGTTGGCNTTTTTACCTACGACTTGCAACTGCTTTATNGCCGCAGGACGGTANATATCGCANGCAACGAGCATNGGATTTTTGCCTTGCTTTCTAAGCATTACGGCAAGTTTACCGCACATAGTAGTCTTACCGCTACCTTGCAGACCGCACATAAGAATNATTGTCGGCGGTTTGTCCGCAATGTTGATTTTNCTGTGGCTTCCGCCCATTATGTTTATCAACTCTTCGTTGACGACTTTAATTACCTGTTGAGAAGGATTGAGACCTTTGAGGATTTCGTCGCCGACCGCTTTTTCGCTTACGTTGTTGACGAATTGCTTGACGACCGAAAGATTGACGTCCGCTTCCAAAAGCGCGATACGCACTTCTCTCATCGCTTGCTTGACTTCGAGTTCCGTCAATTTTCCCTTATTCTTCATCTTGGAAAATATATGCGAAAGTCTTTCGCTAAGTCCGCTGAATGCTCCCATATTCCCTCCTTTCTAGTCGACAAGTATATCGACGATTTTGCTCAATTTCTCTTTTTGCCCGTCATNGCAATCTTGCATTACTTCATCTAAAATNCTCTTNATTCTTTCCGACTTTTTTACAAGATTCAATTTCTCTTCATAAGAGACGAGTTGCTTCTCCGCTCTTTTGAGCGCGTCCCTCACGCCTTGCGGCGAGATGTCATTCTCCTCGGCAAGTTCGCTAAGCGACATATCNAGATTGTAATATCCGTCCACAAGTTTTCTTTGATACGGCGTCAACAGACTTCCGTAATAGTCGTTGTATATACTGATAAATAGTCTGTCTTTCTTTTCCATATCCGTAAAGCATTTTTACTTTATAAAGTATTTTGCCTTTATATCTTANCATATAGAATTATGGCTGTCAAGGATTATNCCCTATCTTTTATAAATAAAAAAGTCCGACCTTTTCGGGTCGGACTTGAATTTTTTAGTTTCTAAGATAATCCATAAGATCATCCCAACGATCCTTTTTATCTTGGATTGCTTGATTTATCTCTTCGGGAACGTCCAATGTTGTTTTACCAAATTTTGAGAACTTGATTTTCATTGTCGTGCTGAAAGTTTCGCCATTATCTTCATATGCGATTTTAATAGTAACGTCTGACATTCTACCATCTGCAATATTTATAGTGTATTCCAATTCAAAGTCATTAAAATCTTCTAATTCTTCTGCTGTCGCATCTTTAATGAATTCGTTAAATAAATCAGCGCGCAACTTATATCCGGTAGCCGACTTCTCAAAATAAGAATGATCTAGCGAGTTAAATCTCTCTTTGAACCAATCAATAAAATATTCAGAAATAGTGATATCTTCATTGGGAAGCGATACATTCCACTTTGATTCATTCCATGTCGGTGCATTGCCACCATATNCCATATAAGAAATTGTCCTAGATACCCAATACAATGCTCCGTCTGAGTAAACTCCATATGATTCTACTCTTGGAAGGTACGATTCGCTGCCATCCATATTGTCCGTAATTTTATCATATTCATAAATACCGTTTTCTGTAATCTTACAAGAAGCAGTTTGCTTAGAATAAGAACCGTCTACAAGCGTCTCTATTTGCGCTTCCATAGTGCAATTTAGATACTTAGTTGCGTCGAAAGTAGAATCGAAATAACTTGCAGAAAGTGTTTCGCCATTGCTATTTGCAGGAACGAAGAAACGGAAAATAGCCGTATATGACACAATATATACAACTCTCTTTTTCGCAACTTTTGAATCATTTGAAAGCTTTGTNAAAGAATATAAATTGTCGTTATCGTATTCAATTTCTTCATCCTCTTTCTCTATGTACTCCACTTCTCCCTTTTCTACGCTTACAATTCCCTTTCTAAAATCTTCGTCAATTGCAAGTCCGTCGATTTCTTTTTGGCTAAGATCAGAAGTCTTTGTATAACCGACGTATTCCGCCGTGAAAGCCATACCGCTGATTTCTTCTTCAAGAAATCCCTTTACCGCATCTTCCTTACTTTCGTAAGTTGTTTTTGATATTGCGCCAGCAAATGTTTCGCTATACTTCAAGTTTTTACAACCCACAAAAGCAAACGAACAACAAAGCACCGCAACAATTATCAAAACGATTGTTAATTTTTTCATTTGTATTACTCCTTATGTATTTTTTTGATTATATTATAGTTTAATTTAACTATAATGTCAATTAAATTTTGTAGTAATTATAGTTTAATTTTGTAGTACACTATAATTAAGGTAAAATTATGGATATTATAAAGAGATTAAATGACCTACGTTTTGAACGCAATTTAAGTGTATACCGCTTATCTGAATTATCAGGACTAAATCAAAGCACTCTTGCTAATACCTTTTCACGTGGCACTGTTCCATCTATTGCAAATTTAGAAGCAATGTGCAACGCAATGGGGATTACTCTCGCCCAATTTTTTAACAATGGAGAAGAATCTCAAACTTTGACAACTGACGAAATAAAACTTATCTCCGAGTATAGAAAACTTACTCCTACCGCTAAAAAAGCAATAAATGATTTGTTAAAAGAAATTAAATAATATATCTTACACTATAATTATGAAAAACTTATTTCCTCAAAGATTAACGGAAATGAAACTTCTGACTATCTTTTAGGTCTTGAAGATTAAAAACTTTTTTTACGTTTTGACATAACCATATACTAAAAGTTTGTGGCGAGTGCGGAGAGTGGTGCAGATTTTGGCTTAGCCAAAGCGACCGAGTGGTGAGCGTACTCCCCGTACGTGACCCCGAGTGTCGTCTTGCAGATCAGTCAAAAGGTGCGCCGCTATACGCGATCGATTAGAATAACTCATCTATAAAGAATTTNGCNTCGAACTCNANCAAATCGTCAATGCCTTCGCCCACGCCGATAAAGCATACGGGCAATTCTTTTTCTACGGATATGGCGAANACNACTCCGCCTTTTGCCGTGCCGTCAAGTTTGTTGAGAATAATACCNTCCATATCGATTATTTCGTCAAAGGCTTCGACTTGCGAGAGCGCGTTTTGNCCCGTCGTGGCGTCTATTACGATATACGTCCTATAATCGGCTTCGGGATATTCTCTTTCGACGACCTTATTTATCTTGCCNAGTTCGTTCATAAGGTTCTTTTTGTTTTGAAGTCTGCCGGCGGTATCTATAAGCACNACGTCCGTNCCTTTGGCTTTTGCNGACTTGATTGCGTCGAATACNACNGCCGCGGGGTCGCTTCCCTCTTCGTGCTTGATAATACGCACTTTCGCTCTGTCCGCCCACACTTCGAGTTGTTCGCTNGCCGCCGCTCTGAAAGTATCNGCNGCCGCGAGTACGACGCTCTTACCCTTATTACGGAAAAACTTTGCGAGNTTNCCAAGCGCGGTNGTCTTGCCCACNCCGTTGACGCCTGCGACCAAAATTACGAGCGGATAGGAATANTCCTCNATATCGTAATTGATTGCGTCGACCATTATGTTTTTGAGCAATTCCCTTGCGTCCTCGGGNTTTCTGATTTTTTTCTTANAGCACTCGTCTTTGAATTCTTCGATAATTTGCTCGGTGGCTTCNACGCCCAAGTCNGAAGTAATGAGAGCGTTTTCCAATTCNTCATAGAATTCGTCGTTGAGTTCGCGNCCCTTGAAGAGTTGATAAATTTTCTTAGAAAAAGCCTCTTTCGTACGTTTCAAGCCTTGAATCAGTTTATCAAAAAATCCCATAATTGCTCCTNAATAATTTATTANGCCTTGTCGCTATCGACGTTCTTTACAGCNTCGGAAAGGTTGACCGCAACGACCTTTGACACGCCCTTTTCCTGCATCGTAACGCCGTAAAGTCTGTCGGCGAGTTCCATCGTCGGCTTACGGTGAGTGATGACGATAAATTGCGTATCGTCGCTAAATCTTTTGAGGTACTGCGCGAAAAGACCTACGTTTGCGTCGTCAAGCGCNGCCTCGATTTCGTCGAGTACGCAGAAAGGCATCGCCTTCAATCTCAAGATTGCAAANAGAATCGCGATTGCCGTGAGCGCCATTTCTCCACCGCTCATAAGCGTGATTGACTGCAATTTCTTGCCCGGGGGCTCTGCAAGTATTTCAATACCTGCGTCGAGTTGCGACTGACCTTCTTCGGGCGGAAGTATGACGAGTTGTCCTTTACCGCCNCCGAACAATTCTTTGAATATGACTTCNAAGTTCTTGTTGATTTTCGCAAATTCGGTGTTGAACTGCTCCAACATCTGCTTTGACAAATCNGCNATGGATTTTCTAAGTCCTTCNAAAGTATGTTCGATATCCGCAATCTGTTCGGAATACGTCTGATATTCGCTGTCGACTTCCTTGAAGTTNTCGATAGCGTAGATATTGACGTTGCCCATATCTTTTTGCTCTTTTTGAAGTTTTCTTATCTCGCTTCTGCATTCTTGATAATCGAACTCTTCCATTCTGAGCGGCAATGCGGTTTCGTAATCNAGGTTGTATTCTTCCTTGATTTTGTTTTGAAGCGTNGCCATATTTTCTTCGATTTTGTCCAACTCGTTTTGACATTTGATTTTGTTCTCGTTGAGGTACATCAAAGTCTTTGAATACTCGTCTTTTCTGCGGATAAGTTCCTGTATATCCTCNTTGAGTTTTATCTTGTACTCGTCCGCTTCGGTGATTTGNCGGCTTATCTCTTCGAGTTGNTTTTGATATTTATCNGGAAGTTCCACGCTTTTATCGCTCGTCAACTTTTGAATAATATCTTGCAAGTTGACAAGGTTATCGCGCCTTGNCGTCTTCTCTTGATTGAGCGCGTCAATCTCGCCTNTAAGTCTGTCGATAGTTTCNTGATAGTTGTCAAGCGAGTTGGAAAGCGTGCTGCACTCTACTCTCAAATTTGAAAGTCTGTCGCCGAGTTGATCTCTAAGTTGAGATTTTTGGTCGAATTCCTCTCTCGTCTTTATAGCCAAAGTATCCACGCTTTCTCTGAGCGCGTTNACGTCCTTACCNTTTTCGCCAAGTACGTTCAGCGCGTTCTCAATCGCGCCCAACTGCGACTCNAATTCCCCTTTGTTGGTAATCTTTTCGCTTACGCTCTTGACGTTTTCTTCAATGCTCGCGACTACCTTGTCGAGTTTTCCGTTCTCGGTAGCGACAAGAATTTGCGAATTCTTAATATCGTCGTCGTAACCTGCGAGTTGCTCGTCAAAGTCGGCGATATCCTCTTCATTGGAAGAAATCTTTCTTTCAATCTTTTGTCTTTCTTCTATTAAACTTTGAAGTTGCGCTTCGTTCTCTTGAATAAGTCTGTCGTAAGAGAGTGCCTTCGTACCCGTAGCCTTCTTTGAACCGCCGCTTATCGAACCCGTCGTATTGAGCACGTCGCCTTGCAACGTAACGATTTTGACGGCATATCTGTATTTTCTCGCCATAGCTGTCGCATTGTCGAGATTGTCGGCAATTATAGTCTTACCCAAAAGACCCGAGAATATATTATAATATTTTCTATCGTATTTAATAAGTTGATTTGCTAAGCCCAGGCAGCCCTTTTCTCTCAAAATACCCGTCAATTCTCTTTCCAACTCTCTAGTCTTGTAACTCGTGAGCGGTAGGAACGTCAATCTACCGTACTGCTTTTCTTTGAGGTAATTGATGACGTACTTTGCGTCCTCTTCGTCCGCTACGACGATATTTTGAAGGTTCGCGCCGAGAGCCATTTCAATCGCCGTCTCGTATTCTTTCGGCACGCTGACGAGGTCTACGACCACGCCCATGACCTTTGAATCCAGTACTTTATTGGTCTCGCAATCGCTTAAAAGCGACTTGACCGCATTGTTGAACGCGCCGTATTCTTTCTTGAAATTCTTAAATGTTTCTATACGCTGTCTGCACGAGGACATTTGCACGTTGATATCGCTTTGTCTGCTTCTCGCCTTGTCGAGTTCTTCCCTCAAAGAGCGCAATTCGCTATTCACTTCGTTTCTGCTCATAGCAAGTCTGTTGAGGTCGTTTTTCTTGTTGACGAGGGTCTTTTCGTGTTCTCTCTTTACCTCTTCGAGCGACTTAATAGCCTCGTCGCAAGCGGAAATCTCCTCATTGAGTTCCGCAATACGCGTGAGAATAAAATCTCTTTGCGTGGTCAATTTTCCTATGTCAACTTTGTTTTCGCCCTCTTGTTGAACAGCGTTCAAAAGTTCTTGATTCGCAGATTTAATCTTTTGGTCTCTATCGATAATTTCATTGACAATGGCAAGATAATCATTGTTGCACTCAGCATAACGCTTGTCCGCGTCCTTCTTCTCTTCGAGCGTCATATTATAATGCTCGGTTGCGCTTTTGAGTTCCGCATTCTTCTCATCAAGCAACTTTTCGCTTTGCGAAAGTCTCTCCACGCAGTCTTGTTTTTGCTCTTGCAAGTTGCGGATTCTCTCTTGAAGGGTCAAGCCTTGTCCCTTGATATTTTCCGCTCTTACGGCTATTTCAGTACGCTTATCTCTCAACTTGCTGATATGCGTGTCGATATTGTGGAATTCGATTTGCTTGGACTCGTAATCTTTGTTGCAAGCCTCGCTTTCCTTTGTCTTGACTTCCTCTTCTTGACAAAAACCTTGCAAGCGAGTTTCTATCTTGACCTTTACGCTTTCGTGATTTTCGAATTGATAAATATACTCGTTGGCTTCCAAGACCTTCAATCTATCTCTTATATCCAAATACTTGTAAGCGTCCTTACTTTGCTTTTCGAGTATATTTCTCTGTCCTTCCAAGCTATCTCTTGCGATACGGATTTTTTCCAAATTCTCTTCGGTGCGCGCAAGGCTTCTTTCCGCTTCGATTTTCTCTTTCTTAAATCCGAGTATACCCGCCGCGTCTTCGAAAATATTTCTTCTGTTCTCCGGCTTAGCGTTGATAATTTCCGCAACTCTACCTTGTCCTACGATGCTGTAACCGTCCTTGCCAAGACCGGTATTTCTGATAAGTCCGTGAATATCTTTAAGTTTGCTCGGCTCGCCGTTGATAAGATACACGCTTTCGCCCGAACGATAGAGTTTTCTTCCGATAACGACCTCGTCTAATTCGATATTGAAAATTCTTGAAGTGTTGTCAAAAGTCAAAGCGACTTCGCAAAAAGACAACGGCTTTCTGACCGCAGTACCGTTGAAGATAACGTCTTGCATGCTCTTACCACGCAAGTTTTTGGCGCTCTGTTCACCCAAAACCCACCTGATAGCGTCCGCTACGTTACTTTTTCCGCATCCGTTAGGACCTACGATAGCCGTAATACCTTCGTTGAGCGGTATGTCGATTTTATCGGCGAAAGACTTAAAACCAAACGCCTCCATCCTCTTGAATTTCATAATTCCTCACATTTTATCAGTAGACTATATTTATACTCATATAGTATATCATAGTAACTACGGTATTTGCAAGTATTTTTTATTGAGCGGATTGGGCGTAAAAAAGAGCAAGCGGTCTGCTTGCCCTTTTTACTTATTACTTCTTCACTTTTCACTCTTCACTATTTCTTTCTCATTGACTTCTGCTCTTTGAGATATTCATTGTATCTCTCGATTTGGTCTTCGCGAAGATCAATCATATCTTTAGCCGTAGCCAACGCTTGATTATCCCCGACCACGACTTCAGTCTCCTTGACTTTGACCTTAGTTCCATCACTGCTTGCTCCGCGACGAATGTCTTTGAAGTATTCGTCTTCCATTTTGAACATTGCAACGGTAGTATTCTTCTTGATTGTCAACTTGACAAGCGGGTTGACCGTAGACTGTCCAAGTACTGTGAAGTACGTCGACTTCTTCTCTTTGCACTTGTCTTTGGTAAGCGCATAGGCTTTTAGCGTATCGAAAATCTTCTTTTGAGTAACCGACAACTTAGCGTAAGCCTCGTCAAGCGTAAGTCTTTGCGCNGGCGCTTTTGCTTTTGGGGCAGGTTTCTCTACGGGCATAGGAACGACCTTTTCGACCACCTTTTCCACCTCGACAATCTTCTCGACCGGTACTTCTTTGACGACTTCCTTCTCCACTATCTTCTCGACAGGCTTTTCGACTATGACTTTTTCGCTAGGTTGTTGCATAATAATTTGTCTGTTCATCACGCTNTTTACGGCATTATTCATTGCCATATCGCTGATTTTACTCATCAACACCTCTTGATTGCGCATCAACATCTCTATTTTTTCGTCTTTGCTATCCCTCTCTATTACCTTGACAGANTGNTTGTCTTCGTCTTGCCTCGAGAGTTTTTCCATAATCGCCCTTTGTCCTTCGAGCAGACTCCTTATTATCTCATCGTTCACGCTCGCTGCCGCGACTTCCCTTTCAGCCTCTTTCGCNGTCGTTTGCTGCGTAGACAATTTCTCAACCAACTTCTCTATCGCCCTTTCATTNCTCTCGGTAAGTTGTTTGATACGTTCCTCATTCTCTTCGTTCATATGNCGCATACGCTCTTCATTTTGCTCGTTTTGCTCAATGAGTTGNTGAATAAGTTCGTCGCTNTGCGAAGCCTCTTGCGGTAGGTATTGCGTCACGTTGGGCAACATATTGCTCATTGTGTCAGCGACTATTCCGCGTATATCGTCCGCGCCCAAGCCGGGTTGTTGATATACGAAACTNTGTCCGCCGCCGTTTTGTCCGTTGACGCCGCCGAGCATTCCCATTAGCATCATTTGCATTTGCTCATCGCGACGTTTGTTCTCAGCGTCCTTTTCATTCTTAGCGTACTCTTCTTTCGCATCGTCCAAGTAGCGTTGCGATTTCTTATATACGTTCTTCTCCAAAAGCATAAAGATAAACGCCAATACCGCTACTCCCATNAGTATACATGCNATGATTGTCCAATTTGTCATTGAGATTCCAAACAAGCCTACCGCGTACACGCTATATTTGCTATCCGCAAGTCGCTTGTTCTCCTTCGCCTTAGNNCCNTAGCCTATGCCTTTCGCNGTAAATATTATTATCAATATTANGCTTATTACGCTTGCTATNACTTGCCACCACTTTTTGAGCGTCTCAACTACGTTTCCAAAGTCGTCTTCATTTGCAGGCGGNTNAGGGTCGTCGGGATTNGTCGGGTCGACNGGGACTATCGGNTCNTCGGGATTTTCNGGNTCTTGCGCCTCTATCTCGAACGNTTGCTCGGTCGCATTTGCGTTCTCCAAGACTTGTCCGTCTCCGTCTACGAATANGTAATTTCCNGCATACTCGCTCTTTATCCTTGCTATTACTTTGTAATTGCCCGCTTCAACNGTACTNATATCNTCTATTACGTTGCCTTCNCTATCCNNGTANANGTATTCNACNATTTCTTTCTCTNCGNNNCTCAANCCTTTNAGNGTNGGTATATCTCCCGTCGTATCCCATTCCGCAGTAATTTGAGCAGGAGTTATCGTGATAGTAAATTCTACCTCTCCGTCTATTTCATAATTACCTTTGTANTCGTCAGCAACTGACAACACGATTTTATACTCGCCCGCATTGCTAGGCGCGTCTACTTCTTGACTGCCNTTGNAATACTTCTTGACGATATACCCTTCGCTTACGTCNATATCGTTGTTGCTTGCAAANGTAAAGTCTCCTTCTCTTTCACTTCCGTCATATAAATACTCAAATTCGCTCTCGCTAGGCGTAGCCGTAATCTTTGCCTTNGNTATCTCAAATTCTATCTCGGTTATTATCAACTCGTACGCTCTTGCGACTGTCGCATTCTCTATGCTGAATTTTATTANGTACTCGCCTGCATTTACCGCTTGAGATATCTCATTGTCCAAATCGCTCTTCAAATAGATTTTCGCCGTAATGTCGTTTTTGGTTATACTTCCCGTTGCGGTAATCGTCCAATCCGCGTTTAAGCCGTGAGGTTGTCCGTCATACGTAAACTCCCTTACAGCCATTGANACTATAACTTCTTTCTTGACTGAACCTACTCTAAACTCGCTCGACTTTGTATTTTCCTTTATGTCATATTTATCTGCCCANTCGCTTTTCAATATTGCTACNGCTTCATAGCCGTATACNGTCTCCGCCGTATACNTTATATTTTCCAATGTCTTNGGNCCNTCCTTTGACGGAAGGTCAGTTCCGTTGGTTGATACGTGGTAGTACTCATATCTTTCTATGTAGTCTGCAAATTTAGCCTTGACCTTTGGATACACAAATATCCTATCGCCATTTTCCGTTTGCACTGTATATTGATATATATTCTCCCACTCTAATTCGAGCGTTCCCTTGACTATCTTCCACGTCAACTCCCAAGTCATATCTCCNATATATGAGTCGGGATTATTTTTGTTCGGTTCTTCCCAATTCTTCTTATAATCTTCNGCNACTGTGACGTTCACCCTCGCTTTGTAATTATCCCTTATATCTATACCTATAAGGTCGCTGTTATCGTCAAGAGTGAAAGTCAATCCGTCAATTTTCGAGCCCTCTTCTTTGAGAGCNACCTCGTATATTAGTCCATTATACGCAAACGGATTTTCGGGGTCNTAATCCCACTCGACAGTAGATAAATCGAATTTCGCTTTCNCTATCTTCCATTTGAACGTGTACNTCTTGTACGTCTACGCCTGNGTCGGGATTTGCCAACTCTACGCCCGAATTTGGCGTGATTTTGAGCGTAAGCGTATACGTTTCGCTCGCATCCGTTNCGCTAGTTGTTCCGCTTATATCCCACGTTATACCGCTGTAATTATCTTCTAATATTGATTCGTCTATTTGNAACTCAAACGGATTGCCATTATACGTAACTATAAACGTGTCGCCNTCAAACTCGNCTATATTGNTCATCTGACCTCGTGTCAATTTCTCATTGCTATATTGCCANACTATATCTTCGTCTTTNATTTCTACNGACTTATTCTCTATCTTAAATCCATTCTCGTATTTGTCTTTGTTATCTCCCTCGGGCAAAGNATAGTTCGCGCTCGACGTCGAAGTGAATTTGAGCACGTACTTATAATTTGAGGCTGATGTCGGTATCTTTGGCAAAGTGACTTTCAACTTATACTTGCCGTCTTCGGTTACGTACGCNCCATCTTCTTGGACAAATTCNGGCGCGGTCGNNATTGACTGTTCCGTTCCGCTCGCTCCTTGCTTNTAATATCCCGCAAAACTTATCTCCGATAAGTCTTCCTCTTTGCATACCCCGCCTACCCACAAGTAGAAAGTCCTCTTGTCNTCNCTTGCTTCATTGGCGTCCATTTTCCAATCGCTGACAAGCGGANTTGCNCTAAGTTCCTTTTTATTNACNGTGTATTTCAAAGTCTTATCGGNNGTNGAATANGTATTCGCCGCGTCTTCCCATACCATATAAGTCGTGTTCTTCAACGCGACTTTGACTTCCGCNTNTTNTNCATANTCNTTGACCTTTATTGCCAACTTACCCGCATTTGTTTGCCCAACGGGTATNTCACTATGCGTAGGCGNNANCGTTACCAANTTGGCAATATCTTCNTCATAATTCTTCAACTCTAAATACTGGTCTCCGCCGTTGTAAGTTTTCGNTATNCTTGNGGAATTATTATCCCACGCNANNGGTTTTACTTTGTACTTCAANGTGTACTTATANNNCTTTTCCNCAGTAGTTCCNTCCGCCCAACTATTNCCNNNNTTNGGCTTNATTTTGANNGTATAATCTCCCACTTCNNTGANNNTGAAAGTAAGTTTGTGANTGACAGCNTCTATNGACCATTTNG
>JAAVHS010000004.1:37269-39093 GCA_014799575.1 Clostridiales bacterium
TCNAGANTAAACGTNTNGCTTTCTCCCATCTTTTTGCCTTCGATTGTTATANNNACCCATTCGGNANTGNTCACNAGNTTNTTATNGTANACGTTNNCCAANTCAAANGNNNCNTCGCTAGTATCNNNATAATATNTATATNTTACNGTATNTGCATNTGNNNTTTCTTGCGGTACGATNGTNTGTCCCNANANNGTGTAACTTCCCTTNATNCTCTCAGAGTTAAATCCGCCATTNANNCTATCGGCAAAAAGTACCGTAATNCTGTAATCTCTTGNGTTGACNNNGNTNGGCAAAGTAGCCTTNGCAACGNNNCCNNNAAAGNNNGCCGTNGCTTGATACNNTACNACTCCGCTTCCCGACTTGTCCGCNAGCAANATTATNGCGCTACCNNTTGCGCCNGACTTTTCTACNGATAANNNANNNTCNTTGACNGTAATTTTTNCGTCNGANTANGTAGTATATCCGTCCGCCTTCATATACACTTTATATGCAGGCTTACTGTCCGTATACGAATTTACTGCAGTAAGTGTACTATTTCGACCATTTGACGACGCAGTAGCGTAGATTACGTTTTCTTGATTGAAGTTAAATGCTGGGCGAACACCGTATGAGCTATCAACGTAATCGACATAGATTTCACCAGAAGAACTCACGACCATAGCACCTGAGTTTACATATCCTTGACGACCAGCAGGACGAAGCCAATAATCTTCCGNCGATTTGAGATGCNCATCGACGACTGTAGAGGAGGTGTCATAACTACTAGGATATGATGTCGAACTTGATGACCAACTGGGATTTACCATACTTGCATAATTTCCAAAGCCGTACGTTGGGTTGTTGACATCGTAATAGTCGAGCAAAAATAAGTAATCTTGAGTTTGTTCGGTTACGCTAGANCCATCTTCACTTATCGTTGCAGAACTGCCTGCAAGAGAGTTCATACTACTCACGTTGGACGAACAATATTGTCCAGCTTCCCCCAGAACTGTATTCACTATATTAGTTATGCGTACTTTAGGCGGATCATACTGAGGGGAATAACCATAATCTTTGGTCTCGTAAATGTTAGACTTTACAATACTTTCCCTTTCATTTTCATTAAACTTTGTATATAAATATGAACTGGTTTGTGCTACTGACTGATTAAAATTAGGCATGTCCGTGGTGGTGGATACGGCATTGAGATAAGTTCCTCCGTTTAGCGTCGCCCTTATTTTACTCGTACCCCAGTACGCATAGTTGGGATTGTAGTGATATATATGATATTCTTCACTCCCAAGCGAAGAATCCGCCCATAACANCATTTTCCCACTATTATATCCGCTATTTTTAGAAAGCACTCTCCATTTTATAGCCGTGCCTGAGTTACTTCCAAAATAAATATATTCCTTTTGCTCGCCTTCAATTAAATCGGAAAAACTACCGTTAAGAAATAGTGCAGACGGCGTATGTACGCCCAAAGTCGCTGCTGATACAAAATTTTCGTTGCTTTTATTTGGTGCATAAAAGGTCATTGCGCTTGCCAAAAGCATACACACAATAATCAATATTGACAGCGCAATATACCCCTTTAATTTCCTTTTTCGTATATCCATTTTACACCTCGATTTTACCGTTTTTAGGCTTAGTCAGGAAAAGTATACATTTCCTGACCGAAGAATTTCGACACTGTGAAGTCAAAATTCGCGATAATTAGACATGTATATCATAACATATCATAATTTTTTATTCAAGTCATTTCAGTCAGGAAATGTATACTTTTCCTGACTAAGCCTAAAAACGGTAAAATCGAGGTGTAAAATGGATATACGAAAAAGG
>JAAVHS010000005.1:0-1474 GCA_014799575.1 Clostridiales bacterium
CGAGTGACAGTACGGAAACGGAAGAAATAGATTTCACCGTGAAGGCAAGCAATAGCGGTGGAAACGTAGGCGGAGTAACCGGCGGAGACGAACAAGGCAATGGCAATGGAGACGGACAAGATACGAACGAGCCGACTGAGCCACAACCGACGCCGACTCAAACTATTGATATAGCAGGGGTCTTAAAAGAATATTGGCAACCTATTCTCAGCGCAATATGTATTATATTGACTATAATCTTTATGAGCAAGGGAATAGGCTATGCAAGCAAGCGTAAGAAGATAAAGAAGACGATATCAAAGAAGTACAGCGGCGCATATTACGCGGTCGGCGGCGTAGGCCTATTCAATTTGCCTTACGCTACTTGGAATATAATCGCCGGCATAATGGCAGGAGTGGCGGTACTTGCGTTTATCTTTATGTTGCTTGAAAAGATGTCTTTGAGCAAAGCGGAAGAGGAATTGGACGATGCGAGAAGCGAATATGAGCAAGCGAAAGAAAAGAAGAAAGAAGACGAAATGAGAATGATGCTCATGGGCATGATGGGCAGGAAANGCNAACGGCGGACAAGGCTTTGCCTTCCAACAAGGAGTGAGCGCGGANGAAATGCGACTTATGATAAACGATGCAGTGAACAATATGTTGCCCAATGTAACGCANTACNTACCGCAACAAGCGTCAAGTAATGACGAACTCGTCCAACAACTNATTGANCAAAACGCGCANAGCGAAGAGCGTATGCGNCAAATGAACGANCAAAATGAGGAGCGCATTGAAANGTTGNTNAAGCAACTTNCCGAGCAGAACAAGAGCGGAGTTGACGCANANGCNATNGAAANNNTGGTAGANAAANTATCCAANCAACAAGNCGTCGAGAGNGCGAAGCGGAAANGGAAGTNGCNNCGACNAANGNCAANGACGAAAGAATTTTGCAAGTCATNGAAAAGACTGANCATAACGACGAAACAATAAAACAACTCCTTAAAAATCAAGAGATGTTGATGAAGCAAATAATCGAGNTGTCGTCAAGTAAGAACAATGACAAACAAATTGTAATGCCGTATATGCAACANCCCGCCGAAAAGGTAGTTGAGAGAATAATCGAAAAACCTGTCGAGAAGATTGTCGAGAAAGAANTCGTCAAGGAAGTNAAGGTAGAAGTACCCGCCCCAAAAATCGTCGAGGTNGANAAAGTCGTTCCTATGCCGGTTGAGAAACCTGCGNCAAAGGCGAAANCNCCCGCNNAAAGACTTACGCTTGACGAAGCGTACGCAAAACTTTCCGATAAGCAAAAGAAGATTTTNGACACNCTCAAAGCCTANGCGCTTACNAAAGACAAGTGCAAAGAGAAGAAGTCGACNTANTTCACNGTNCTTGGACAGTCTACGGTCAANCCGNTNNTCAAATTGACNATCAAGAANAANACNACNGTNGCNNTNTTCAAAATGGAAGACGAGTATATGAAAGANATTCG
>JAAVHS010000005.1:1480-8167 GCA_014799575.1 Clostridiales bacterium
CGCAANNAGNGACGGNACNAANGTCAANGTCAAAGAGACTGAANTNNTNGTCGGNGACAANCAGGCTTTGAGTACTGCAAAAGAGATGATTGANNTNCGNGAAGACCAAATCGAGAGATANAANGAATATCTTCGCGAGCAACGNTCNATGAAACGTAAGTAACCGACTGCGTATAGCAACGCACCCTGCTAGTATTGCTAGCAGGGTATTTTTTATTCATACTTTTTGCTGTTCCTTATAACTTATAAGTTGACTTGCAAAATGTCGTCCGCCGTGTTATAATCAAAATAACGTGAAATTCGATAGGGGTATTTTATGATAAAGATACTTGTGGTAGAAGACGATATAAAACTCAATAAGTTNGTNCGCACGGTATTGCTGCAAAACGGTTATGACGCNGATATGGCNCTCAACGGACAGAGCGCTTTGGATATGTTCAAAGAAAAGCACTANGACATTATNATTTCGGACATTATGATGCCGACAATGGACGGCTATGCGTTGGCGGAGAATATCAGAAAAATCAACGCNAATATCCCNATTATGTTTATGACNGCCGTGGACGATTTCGACGCNAAGAAGAANGGCTTTTTGNTGGGTATTGACGACTATATGGTCAAGCCTATCGANACCAACGANTTGTTGCTGAGAATAGGCGCGTTGCTTAGACGNTCGCAGATTGTCAGCGAAAGAAAAATCGTCGTCGGCGATACGACTTTAATTTACGATTCGCTTACAGCAATCACNCCNGACGGAGAGATAGAATTACCGCAAAAAGAATTTTATATACTTTACAAATTGCTTTCCTACGCGGGCACTATATTCACNAGAAGCCAGNTGATGGAAGAGTTTTGGGGCGCGGACAGCGACAGCGTAGAGCGTACGGTCGACGTGCATATCACCCGTATCAGAGATAAGTTCAAGACCAACGANGACTTTGAAATCGTCACGATTAGGGGCTTAGGNTACAAGGCTGTCAAGAAGCGCAAATAAAGGAGTTTTTATGCAAAAAAAGTTGATTCAAAACAAGACTAAGTATGATTTGTTTGCAAAATTAGGCGTGGCGAGTTTCGTNTCCATAGTCGCCGCGGTGGGAATATTCTCGGGCGCGTACTATATCCTNGAAAATCTCAACGTGGAAATCAACGACGTGTGGTGGGTAATCATCATTGCCGCGATATCTTCGGTCGTCGTCGGAGCGGTATTGACTTTGGTCGTCAACAAAGCGTTTTTCTCGCCGATAAGAGATTTGGGAGACGTTACTCAAAAAGTGTCGCAAGGTGATTTTTCCGTTCAACTCAAAGAAAAGACCAAAAAGAACGGGGAATTGAAGACTGACGANTTGTCCGCTCTTATTCACAACTTCAACATAATGGTCAACGAACTTGATAAAAACAAAATGCTCGGAAGCGACTTNGTNTCCAACATNTCNCACGAATTCAAAACGCCGCTTGCCAATATCAAAGGTCACGCGGANATTTTGAAGAATTGCAAATCGCAAGAGCAGATANANGAATTTTGCGACAATATCATTGAGGCGGCGGACAGTCTTACGACGCTTACGTCTAATATATTGAAATTGAGCAAGTTGGAAAACCACGCTATTTTAGAGCCGAGCGAGTTCAGAATNGACGAGCAAATNCGTATGGCAATAATAGCGCAAGAAGGCAAGTGGAGCGAGAAGAATCTCAACATAAATCTCGACCTTGACGAAGTGACGATTTTCTATGACGAAACGCTCTTCGCGCACGTTTGGCAAAACCTTATCTCCAACGCAATCAAGTTTTCGCTCGACGGCGGAGATATAAATATCGTGTTGAGAAAATACGAAAAAGAAGTCGTATTCGTGATAAAGGACAACGGNATCGGTATGTCTGAAGAAACGCAAAAAAGGATATTCGAGAAGTTTTATCAAGGGGATATGTCGCGNGCCAAAGAGGGCAACGGACTCGGACTTGCGCTTGTCAAGAGAATACTCGACAATTCGCACTGCTGGATTTCCGTAGTCAGCGAGGAAGGCAAAGGCTCGACTTTTACCGTAAAAATTCCTGTGTAAAAAGCAAATTCTTGTTTGACATTGTTTGCTTTATATAATATAATAAAATCGAACGCAAATGACCTTTGCGGATAATTGCTTGCAAAAATGCGTGNAAAAGGTGAATAATATGAAGTATGTGGTAATTTTGGGCGACGGTATGGCTGATTATCCCAACGAAGCGTTGGGCGGTAAAACGCCTCTTGCCGTGGCGAAGAAACCTAATATCGACAGACTTTGCAAATACGGCGAAATCGGTCTTGTCAAGACTGTTCCCGACAATCTCAAACCGGGCAGCGACGTGGCAAATTTGTCAATGATGGGCTACGCGCCCGACAAATATTATTCGGGTCGTTCGCCGTTGGAAGCGCTCTCAATCGGCATTGACCTCAAAGACACCGATATTGCTATCAGATGCAATCTNGTGACTTTGTCGGATGAAGAGAATTACGCCGACAAGCGAATGGTGGATTATTCCGCGGGCGAGATTTCTACGCAAGANGCAAAAGAATTGATAGCTTATATCGCCGATAATTTATCAAGCGAGTCACTCGACTTTTACGCAGGGGTAAGTTACAGACACTGTCTTGTAGTTCACAATGCAAGGCTCGGCACGGACTTCACGCCCCCGCACGACATATCCGACAAGTACGTTACGCAGTATTTGCCGAAAGGACTTTACGGCGAGTTGATGACGTCGCTCATGGTCAAGTCCTACGATTTGCTCAAAAATCATCCTATCAACCAAAAGCGTATCGCCGAGGGGAAAAATCCCGCCAACAGCATTTGGCTTTGGGGAGAGGGTACGAAACCTGCGCTTACGGCTTTCAGCGAAAAATACGGCTTGAAGGGAAGCGTAATATCGGCGGTTGACCTTATAAAAGGTATCGGTATCGGCGCAAAGATGAACGTAATCGAAGTGCCNNNTGCTACNGGAACGTATCACACCAACTTTTTGGGTAAAGCCGAATACGCAATCGACGCGTTGAAGAGCGGATACGATTACGTATATATCCACATGGAAGCCCCNGACGAGTGCGGTCACCAAGGCGACGTTGCCAACAAGATTAAATCAATCGAACTTATCGACGGTATCGTCGTAAAATATATCGTTGAAAAACTCGACGAGATGGGAGAAGACTACAAGATTTTGGTAGCGCCCGACCATCCTACGCCGTTGAGTCTAAAAACTCACACGAGAGACGCAGTTCCGTTTATAATATATTCNAGCGGTAAAAAGCAAGAGAGCGGTTACGACACTTACAACGAGAATACTTGCAAAGAGAGCGGAAATTATTATAAAGACGGAGAATCATTGATAAATAAATTTTTGAAGGAGTGAAGTCATGGCAGACAAGAAGAAGGTTGACGAAGTGAAAGACAAGAAGACTGTCGCAGAAAACAAGGACGAGAAGAAAGTCGTTGACAAGAAAGACGAGCAAAAAGTCGCACAAGCCAATGTGGAGAAACCGCAAGGCAAGACTAATAAGAGTTCGAAAAANNCCGACGCTGACGTAAAAGCCAAAGACGAGGTTAAGGCAGACGCAGTTGTCGAAGANAAAGACGACACAATCAATTCCAAGAAAAAGATAAAATCNAATAAGTCCATGAGCAAAAAGAAGAAGGGCATTATTGCGGTGGTTGCGGCGTTGTGCGTCGTCGCTATCGCGCTTAGTATCGTTTTGCCCGTATCGCGCTTAGTATCGTTTTACCCGTCGTATTCTATCGCAAACCGAGAATTTTTGTAAAGTCGGCAGACCAGTTCGTTGCCGGTGACAAGGTAGGCGGTTTGGACAAATACTTCTACTCTCTTGAAAAGAATATCAGTTGCAACGAACTNGCTATCGAAGGCGACAACGTATATAGCATAGATATGAAAAAGCANTCTTTGAACGTCAGCGGCGAATTCGCAATCAAGACGAGCAGAGAAGGCGCGCTTTATATCGGCACGAGAAAGTCGGATACCGAATACACTTCGCAGAAGTCTTCGATTAAGGCAANGACTATCCGCATTGAGGCGGAGAATATGGACGTCGTCATTATGGCGGACATCTCTTGCGAGAACTTGATTGTCACGGGTGCGAAGTCCTTGCAAATCGGAAGTTTCTTGAACGGTGAAGACGAAATCAAACAAATGGAAATCGTCGTCAAAGACACCGCCAACGTAAGATTTTCGGGCGATATCCCCGGTACGGCGACGAGTAATATTGATATTTACGACGCNAACGTGAGCGTTGACGGCGGAGTGACCATTACNAATACTCTTCGCTTGTTCAACAGCAAGTTGACGGTAAACAAACTTGCTACTTTGGCAAAAGTTGAGTTGGACGAGACGAGTTCGGCAGACGTGTTCGGCTCGGTTACGAACTCNATTGTCGGCGGTATGCTTGTCACAATGAGAGACGGTTATTCTTGCAATACCTATCAAGACGTTAAGACGCTTGTCATTTATCGCGACGTTAAGAAAACGCACTTCATTATGAACTGCGAAAACGTGGTATACGTCGAAAAGCTTGTTCAACCTGTCGATATCAATATTTTGGAGATAGAGAACAAAGTTTTGTGCAACGTNACGCAAGTAAAGCACGCAAGCGGTTATAAACTCTTGGTCAACGACGAGGAGAAGGAAGTACGATTGAATGAGCAGTACGGCGAGGAAGCGACGCGCTTCGATATCACCAATTANGTAAAGGATATCGGCACTTATAAAATAAGCGTATTGCCGATCGGTAATTTTAACGACGAAGTAGATTTGACGGGACTCGGACATTGCACNATGTACGTTGACGGNGATGCNATTTCTCAGAATTACAACTGCGTGATGACTTTGCAAGCTCCGCAAAACCTCAGAGTCAACAAGGATTATATACTTGAATTCAATGCGGTTGACCTCGCGGATTACTATTTTGTATACGTAGACGGCATTATGGTTGTCAGAGAGGACATTACTTCTACGCAAGAAGATTTGTCTAAATACGTCGGAGTAATCGGCGACCACTCAATAAAGGTAAAAGCGTTTAGCGTGAACGAAAATATTGACGCTTCCGCGGTTGCAATGCACTCTTTCTCAACGACNATTGAGTTGGAGCCTGTCGACAACTTGACTGCTCAATTGAANATCGGCGACAGAACTACTATCAATATGTCGTGGCAGGGTACTGCAAACGGATATGAGTATATCGTATACTTGCAAGTAGACAAGAACCCGAACAGAAAATACGAGGTGGGCAGAACGTCCGTNATCGAAGAGACAGGCGAACTCGTGTATACTATCGACTTTGAAGAATTGCCCGAAGAGTGGATGGTAGAGTACGACTCGAAGAAAAACACCGTCTTCGACGTATTNGTAGTCGCGGCTGAACACGACTATTATACTAGGTCGGNGGAAACTTCTTGCAACGTAAAAAAGCCGACGGTATCCACTTCAACGTCAACTCAGACCAACGCAAGATAGGAGGAATGTATGCGAATTTTGCTTATAGAAAATTCGTTNAGTTTGAGAAATGTCTTAAAAAACATTTTGCTCAAAGAAAGATTTGACGTTCAGTTGGCCGAAGANGCCGAGAGCGGACTTGAACTTGCGTTGACTGATAATCACGACTTGATTATTTTGGACATAATGATGCCTGAGCGGAGCGGTTATGACGTATTGAGGGGATTGAGAAGAAACCGTATCCAAACCCCGATAATCCTATTGACCGAGCTTTCGCAGGAAAACAACAAGAACAANGGACAGGATATCGGCGCGTACAANTATTTGCCCAAGCCGTTTACCGCTTCGGAATTGACAGACCTTGCGCGCNCTTTGATAAAGCGCAAGAAGAAAGCGGACGCAGAAAATATACTCAAATTCGAGAACGTGTGTTTGAATTTGTCCGCGCATATATTGTNTAACGAGAATAATAAGGAAAAGAGCGTCAAACTCACTAAAAAAGAGTACGACGTAATCAGATATTTCTTTGAAAGACCGCGTCAAGTTGCGGAAACGGAATTGGTTTTGCGCAAGGTATGGGGATATGATGAAGAGGATAATCTCAGTTCGCCNAACTTTGAAATATACGTATCGTTTTTGAGAAGGAAANTCAAATCTATCGACGCAAGTTTCACGATAAATCCCGTGCGCGGAATAGGCTATCAACTCGGACCTAATAAAAAAGATTTACAGCAAAATAGCCTTTGATAATTTGCTTGACAAACAAAGATAAATTAACTATAATGTCAAATGTAAATCAACCTTTGCACTCATAGCTCAATTGGATAGAGCGTTCGGCTACGGACCGAAAGGTTGGGAGTTCGAGTCTCTTTGGGTGCACCATTANGGGCGTATAAGAACACGNCGACGANAGAGAAATCGCAGTCGCGGTTTCTTTTTCNTTTGCGTTTTAAATTATTACAATATTGCGAATAAGGGTATATTGTGTTGTTATGGCTTGTAAATTTAGTTTGCTTTTGCTATAATGATTGTACGCTACGAAGCAATNGCTTGCGATTATAAACAGTAATTTAACGAATACAGGACGAGAACACACTCGTCCTTTTTTATGCCATAAAAAGATATTCCATAAATATGCTTGACAAGTTAATNTAGATNAACTAAAATATAGTTAACCNATATGAATTAGTTTGTGGAGGTAATATGGATAAGTATTTT
>JAAVHS010000006.1:0-18418 GCA_014799575.1 Clostridiales bacterium
TCAAACACTCATATTATTGCGGAGGCAGCGCGACCGTCGACGGTCAGCGTATCAAATGTTGGCGAAGCATAGGTCACGGCAGCCAAAATTTCCAACAGGGAATTCAAAATTCTTGCAACTGCGTATTTATGGATATAGCACTTACCGTAGGTAAAAGCACGATGTACGACTATTTCGGAAAGTTCGGAATAGGTTCAAAGACGAACGTTGACGTCAGCGGAGAGGCGAGCGGAATTATGCTCAATCTCGATAGAGTTCAGAACGTAGACATAGCGAGAATAGGTTTCGGTCAGGCCATTGCGGTCACGCCGATTCAGTTGGTCACAGCGGTAGGTTCGGTCGTCAACGGAGGAAAGTTGTATACTCCTTACGTCGTCGACAAAATAGTTGACGTCAACGGCAACACCGCGTATTCGCATACGGCCACCGTAAAAAATACGACTGTCAGCCAAGCGACGTCCGATACTATGAAAGAATATCTCTATTCGGTAGTTTCGGAAGGCGGCGGAAAGAACGCTTACATCGCGGGGTACAATATCGGCGGAAAGACGGGTACTGCGCAAAAATACGAAAACGGCGCAATCGCGCAAGGTAAATATATTTCCTCGTTTTTGGGATTCACCGACGTTGGCGACGACACTTTGGTTTGTCTGCTTTTGGTGGACGAACCGCAAGGGTACGCGTATTACGGAAGTATAGTTGCCGCGCCGTTCGTGGGAAAACTCTTTTCGAGTATTTTCGCATACAAGAATATCAAGCCGACTTATAAGGACGGCGAAGATTTGGGTTACACCGAGATAGATATGCCCGATATCACGGGTATGTCGATAGCCGACGCATCTGTCAAACTCAAACAGTCGGGACTGGATTATGAATTTGCAGGCGATGGGGGAAAGGTGACTTATCAATTTCCTGTCGCGGGGCAAAAAGTACGTAGCAACGCGGTGGTATTCTTCTCGACCGAGTAAGGTATAACGCAAGAAAATGATAAATTGTTCTATTATGAGGCTTTAATGTCGAAGATTGTTAAAGGTATTGAAATAGAAAGTTTTATATATTATTATAATGCATGCGAACGCGTAATTAAAAGCGCGTAATAAAGGAGAGTAAAGAAAAAGACTATGTTACTGAGTAAATTGCTGGGCGGTTGCGACGTCTTGAATATCAACGGAGATACGGATATTCAAATAGAGCAAATAAAGATAAATTCAAGGGAAGTCAACGAGGGCGATTGCTTCATTTGCCTTGTTGGCGTCAATTCAGACGGGCACAATTTTGCCAACGAAGCGATAGCGAGAGGGGCGAGAGCGGTGATATGTTGCAACGACTATTCAAATTCGCTTGCCACAGTCGTAAAGGTAGACGATACGCGCAAAGCGTATAGCGTAATCGCAAGCAATTATTACGGCAATCCGTCGGAGAAATTGAAGATTATCACGGTTGTGGGTACAAACGGCAAATCGACTACCGCGTATATAGTCAAGGAACTTTTAGAGCGCAACGGCATATCTTGCGGACTAATAGGCACTATGTATTACGAGTACAACGGTACTAGGCTGAGTTCCAACCTCACGACGCCCGACCCGATAGTCTTGCAAGAACTCTTTGCAAAAATGTTGGCAAGCGGAGTGGAATACGTCGTTATGGAACTTTCCGCGCATGCGATATATCTCAATAAGTTGTACGGCGTATGCGCAGAGATGAGTATATTTACCAACTTATCGCAAGACCATTTGGACTTTTTCGGCAATATGAACGACTACGGCAAGTGCAAAAAGAGTTATTTTGACAAGAAAAACACTCGTTTGGCGATTATCAACGTCGACGACGCGCTCGGACTTGAAATTATAAAAGAAGAAAAGTTGCCGATAATTACTTACGGATTGGAAAATCCAAGCGACGCATTTGCGATAAATATCTCCCAGACGTCGTACGGCGAGACTTTCGTCGCCAACGTACTTGACGATATTTTGGACATTGACTGCAAATTTTTCGGCAAATTCAATATCTACAATTTGCTCGGGGCTTTGGTCGCAGTCAAAAAGGTGGGGTTGAGTAACGCTCAAATTATGCAGACTTTGAGAGAAGTCGACGCGCCAGACGGTAGATTCAACGTAATCAAGAAATCGGGCATAACTTACGTCGTAGATTTTGCCCACACTCCAGACGGCATCTTCAATCTTCTCAAAGAAGGCAGAGGCATGACGGACAAAAGGGTAATTACTATTTTCGGGTGCGGAGGCGACAGAGACGTGACAAAGCGACCGATTATGGGCAAGATTGCAAGCGAGATGAGCGACATAGTAATCGTCACTTCCGATAATCCTCGCACGGAAAGCAGAGAGGGAATAGCGGGAGATATATTGCAAGGCGTAAATCCCAAAGGTCAGTTGTTTGTCGAACTTGACAGGGCAAAAGCAATCAAACTCGGAATGGAACTTGCCGACAAAGGGGATATCGTCTTTATCGCGGGCAAGGGAAGCGAAAACTACATAGACGAAAACAATATCAAAATACCTTACAGCGATATGCAAGAGGTACGAAGGTGGCTTGGCTGATTGAGGAGGCAAGATGAGGGAAGAGATAAAGTTTTTACTTGCGATAATATCGTCGTTTGTTTTGGCAATGGCGCTTTCACCGCTTATAATTCGGTTGATGAAAGCGCTCAAAGCTGGACAGCCGATACTCGAATACGTGGACAAGCACGAGGGAAAGAGCGGAACTCCGACAATGGGCGGTATAATTTTTTTACTGCCTATGGCGATTATTACGCTTTTGTTTTGTATTAACGGCGAAAAGATGGGTATCGTCGCTATGGCGATTACTTTAAGTTACGGTCTTATAGGACTGTTGGACGATTTTATCAAAGTAAAATTCAAGCACAACAAAGGATTGAAAGCCTATCAAAAAGTCATAGGACAATTTGGCATTGCCATTATCGCGGCTTTTTATTGCTACAAAAATTCTTTTATCGGCTCGACTATTGAATTGCCTTTTACAGACAAAGTCATAGATTTGCAGTGGTGGTTCGTACCGTTGTGTATTTTGACGTATATTGCGATGACCAACGCCGTCAACTTGACAGACGGCTTGGACGGATTGGTGGGCAAGTCATCGTCCGTCAACTTGGTCTTTTTGGCGATAATAGTCTACGTCGCTTACGTTTCGGCGTCTAATTTGGGCGACACATTCTATTCGCAGCAACTTCTTTCGCTCGAATATTTCGTGTGCGCGCTATTGGGGGCAGTGCTTGCTTTCGTGTGGCACAACAACTATCCCGCAAAAATTTTTATGGGGGATACGGGTTCGTTGGCAATAGGCGGAGCGCTCACTTGTATCGCAATTTTTATTTCTCAACCGCTTATTCTTCTTTTAATAGGCATAATGTATATAGTTTCCTGCATATCAGTAATATTGCAAGTGATTAGTTTTAAGGTCAGAAAAAAGAGAATTTTCCTAATCGCGCCTTATCACCATCACTTGGAATATAAAGGTGTGCACGAGAATAGAGTAGTTGGGTTTTACGCAATAGTGACTTTCATTATGAGCTCAGTGGCGTTGATTTCTATTCTCGTATAGGAGGCGAAAATGGAAAAGGCACTCGTCGTCGGTTTTGGCGTAAGCGGAAAAGGCGCGACCGAACTTCTCTTGCGACAGGGCGTGGAAGTGAGCGTATATTCGGACGGTAAAATAGATTTGTCCGATTATCCCCAAGTAAAGGACGCGAGCAAATCAAGCGAGTACGAAGCGGTGGCGGACAAGGATTTCGTCGTAATCAGTCCGAGCGTGGAAAATACTCACAAGATAGTCGAGTACGCAAATAGGTTTAGCGTACCTGTAATAGGCGAAATCGAGTTGGGGTATCGCTATTGCAAGGGCGGAATAATCGCAATCACCGGCACGAACGGCAAGACTACCACGACCAAATTGATAAACGAAATTATCAATGCAGGCAATATTAAGTCGTACGCGCTCGGCAATATAGGCGAGGCTTTTTGCGCTAGGGCCGATAAAATCGAGCAAGACGAAATCGCCGTGCTTGAAGTATCTTCCTTCCAACTTGAAAGTATCAAGCAATTCCGTCCAAGGATTGCCGCTTGTCTTAACGTCACTCCCGACCACATGGAAAGACACAAGACTATTGAAAACTACGCAATGGCGAAGTTCAATATTTTTATCAATCAGGGCATGGGTGATTGCGCCATACTCAATTATGACGACAAGATTGTCAAAGACTTTTGCGACGACGTATGCGGAGAAGTATTTTTCACAAGCGCAAATACTGAAGTCAAAGGCGCGTATTTATCCAACGGCAATATAGTCGTAAACATTGACAAAAAGTATGATTTTATGAGCGTTGAGGATATTCCGCTCAAAGGCGAGTACAATTATCAGAACGTAATGACCGCAATACTTGCGAGCAAGTTGTTGGGTATTGACGATAAGTACATAAAGAAAGCGATAGCCGAATTCAAACTTCCAAGATATCGCAACGAATATATCGGCTGCGTCAACGGCATTGACGTTTTCAACGATTCCAAAGCGACTAATATAGACAGCGCAATCAAAGCGTGCAACTCAATGCAAGGCGACACTTCGCTTATCGTGGGCGGCTACGATAAGGGTATCGCTTACGACGGATTTTTTGCAAAACTTCCCGAAAATATCAAGCATATCATAGCGACAGGCGACAACGTCTATTCAATCATGCAGTTTTTGCCTTCCTATCACGAATATACATTTGAGATAACTTCTTCTTTGGAGAGAGCGACGGAACTTGCTATGCAAAAGCCCGTCAAAAACGTATTGTTTTCGCCCACGACGTCGAGCTTTGATAGATATTCGAGCTACGTGGAAAGAGGCGAGCATTTCGATATGATTATCGCAAATATGAAAAACTAAGCGAGGGCAGGTGTGTGAACAAAAAGTTTTTTATTCGCAACAAATTGTTGCTCTCTTGCGCAATAATTCTCTCGCTTATCGGACTCGTTATGCAGTACAGCGCAAGCAGTTATAGCGCGCAAAATCAATTCGACGACGCGTTTTACTATGTAAAAAAACAGGCAATTGCCTTGGTATTCGCTATAATCGTTATGCTTGCAATGAAGTTCGTCAAGACCGATTGGCTGAAAAAGTGGCGTTATCCCATTTTGGGAATTGCGCTCGTCTTGCTAGCTTTAGTATTCGTTCCCAAAATCGGCGTGGAAAATTACGGCGCAAAAAGATGGCTCAATCTGGGCGTGACGACTATGCAACCGTCCGACGTAGCGAAGTTCGCGTTGGTGATTTTCATTGCAGGTTGCTTGGATAGAAAGAGCATGTTGACTTTCAAAAATATGCTTCCCGTACTTTTGGCGACTTGCGCCGTATGCGTCTTAATAATGTTGGAGCCCAATATGTCAGTGACTATGTGCGTTGGATTGGTTGTCGTCATTTTGCTATTTGTAGGCGGTTGCAAATTAAAGCACTTTTTGATTATGGCGATTCCCGTTGCGCTCGGGGTGGTCGGACTTATCTTTCTTGAACCTTACAGAGTAAAAAGACTTATGGCGTTTATTGACCCGTGGGCGTCGCCGCTCGGGGAAGGCTATCAACTTATTCAGTCATATTACGCGCTCGGAAGCGGAGGACTGTTCGGATTAGGTCTTTTCAATTCAAGACAAAAGTATCTTTTTCTCACTTTCGCCGAAAGCGATTTCATTCTCTCGGTCATCGGCGAAGAACTCGGCTGGGTAGGTTGTATCGCAATACTGGCAATATTCATCGTGATGATTGTGTGCGGTATCAAAGTCGCAATGAGGGCGACTACGAGATTCGATTGCTATCTCGCCGTGGGAATTACTTCTATCATTGCGGTGCAGACTTTACTCAATATCGCAGTCGTGTCGGGTAGCATACCGCCCACGGGAATTCCTCTTCCGTTTATCAGCAACGGCGGAACTTCGCTCGTTTGCTTTATGGCGGGCATAGGCATTTTAGAGAATATCGACTCTAAATCACAAAGCAGTTATCTTAATCATAAAATGTATTGAGATAATAGCGTATCCTTGTCAGGGTATGCCTATGCTTATTACTTATGGGAGAGAAATATGAAAGAATACATAATAAATGGCGGTCGGCAATTGGAGGGTAGCGTAGAAATTCGCGGAGCGAAAAACAGTATTTTGCCTTTGCTTGCCGGAAGCATTTTGACAGATGAAATTATAGTATTGCACGATTGTCCGCACATTAGCGACGTGGACAGTATGATAAAGATACTCGAAGGTTTGGGAAGCAAGATTATACGCAAAGACAGAGATTTGATAGTCGACAACAGCGGAGTATGCAATTCCGAAATTCCGAGTTCGCTCGCCAAGGAAATCCGCTCTTCGATTTTTTTGCTGGGNTCGCTTCTTTCGAGATTGAANAAGGCAAAAGTCGCCTATCCGGGCGGTTGCGATATAGGTCTAAGACCTATCGATATACATATAGCGGGATTGAGGGAACTGAATATAGACATACAAGAGCAAGGCGGATTTATCATCTGCAATTCTCAAAACGCAAGGTATGCGGACGTGGTACTCGACTTGCCGAGCGTGGGCGCGACGGAAAATCTTATGATGTCGAGCGTATTTATCAAGGGGAAGACGGTAATAAGAAACTGCGCNAANGAGCCTGAAATCGTCGACCTTCAAAAATTCCTCAACGCTATGGGCGCAAAGATAAAGGGCGCNGGCACGAGCGTAATAGTAGTNGAGGGCGTAGACAAATTGCACGGAGTAGAATATACGCCGATTCCNGANAGAATAGTNGCNGGCACGTACCTCATCGCTACNGCAATGTGCGGCGGAAACGTAGAACTTCTCAACGTCAATCCCGAACATATATCTTCGCTTATATCAAAATTATCAAAAACTACTTGCAAAGTATACGTGAAGAATGATAGAATAATAGTCAAGAGCAAGGGACGGCAAAAGAGCCTCGATTGTATNGAAACGATGTACTATCCGGGCTTTCCGACAGACTTGCAATCTCAAATAATGGCAATGCAGACGGTATCGCGAGGTACCAGCGTAATAGTCGAGAATATTTTCGAGACCCGNTTTAAGACGGCGAGCGAACTCAAAAAACTCGGCGCGGACATCACTATCAAAGGNAGAGTGGCGGTAGTAAGGGGCGTAAAACAACTCGTCGGAAGCGAAGTTACCGCGACCGATTTGAGGGGAGGAGCGTCGTTGGTACTNGCAGGTTTGGTAGCGGACGGNGAGACGGTTGTCAAAGATATTCGTCATATCGACAGAGGTTACGAAGATATGTCGCTTGACTTGTCGGCATTGGGAGCAAAAATCAGAAGGACTTAAAATGCACAAAAGACTTTGGGTAATTTTGGCTGTAATAGCGTCGGCGGTTGTGTTGGCGGTAGTGTTGGGCACGTTGTTTTCCATAGGCGGAATAGACGTAAATACTACCAATGATATTACACTGTCCGCCGAGCAAAAGTCGGAAATTATCGAGCTTAGCCAGATAAAGAAAGGCAAGAATATATTTTCAGTCGACGAGGGCATCGCTATTGAAAATATTGAGTTGAATCAGCCTGCGCTCAAAGTCATTTCGATAGAGAGAAAGTTCCCCAACAAAGTCGTNATTTACGTNACGGACAGGGCNCCGTTGTTTTCTTGCAAAATGAGCGACGGNCGNTTCGCGATTTTGGATAGGGAATTCAAAGTAATTTCAATCGAGAATACGGAATTCGATTCGCTTACGAAGTTAAGCGGTTTGGACGACGAAAGTCTTCAACTCGGACAAGTTCTCGACTATAAAANCGGCGTGTTGGAAAAGATGATTAAAGGGGCGGAAAGATGCTCGTTTATCAACCAAAGATTTTCCACGTTTTTCACCAAGGTCGAAGTAAAAGACGACGTGATTGATTTGACCACCAATACGGGCGTAATCATGGAACTTCCCATATCTTCCAACATTGACGAAAGCGTGATCGGCTGCTATAATTTCTATCTCAGCAAGACGAGCGAGGTAGGAAGAAACAGCGGAATTATTCGCCTTAAACAAAAAGGTTGGTTGTGGGAACCGCTAGATTAAAATATTTGATTGTAAAAATATTACGTTTTTGACGNATTTTGTCGCAAAATCTTATCATTTCATTAAAAAATTTATATCAGCCATTGACTTTTATATTATTATAATATTATAATAATATTATGAGAGAGGAATTTGCTGTTTTAGACGTAGGCTCGGGCAAGTTGAATTTTGTCGTAGCCTCGAAATCTGNGGACGATATATTTTTCGTCAAGAATTTNGCTACTGCGGAATATGCGGGTTATTTCAACGGCGAATGGGTAGCGCCCGAAAGACTTAAAGACGATATCTCTTCGGTTGTCGAGAAGAGCGGTTTCAACTACAAAATCAAGACTCTTTTCGTCACCGTTCCNTCGGAGTTCACTTTCGTAAGGACAAGCGGTCTTTTGTCCGACGCGGGAAGAAGCAAGACGATTACTTCGTCTTCTATAAGAGATATACACAAAAAGGCGGAATCCTTTAAGGTCAGCGGATATACCGCGCTTTGTTCGTCNGCTCTCAAATACGTCTTGGACGGNAACAAATATACCGTTCATCCGATAGGCGAGATAGCCAAGAANATTTACGCGAATATGTCGTTTATCTTCTGCAAAGACGAGTTCGTACGCGCGATATACAAAATAGCGATGGAGTTGGGATTCAAATACGTCAGGTTTGTCGACGGCATTTGGGCGGAAGGCACTCAACTTATCGACGAGGATACGCGANTCGGCGGAGCGGTCTTGATAGACGTAGGTTANGCGTCGACGACGTTTGCGTTGATTGAGGGCGACGGCGTGAAGTACAAAAANGATTGCCAATTTGGCAAGGGNTATTTGATTGACGCTTTGGCAAACGCGCTCAACGTAGATTACGAAGTNGCTCAAAGACTTATGCCGAAAATTACGTTGAATATCGAAAGCGACGATATGAGCGTNTATCAATACGANGTAGGCGACNCGAAGTTTGANTGCAAAGCAAAAGAGATAAATTCATTTCTTCACAACTTTATTNTTNCNCANCTTGTCGANTTNGTTGACGAATGCGTCGAAGAGATAAAAGAGTTGGACAAAATGAACGTAGCGGGAAATACTTTCGGNGCNAATNTATTTCCGTCAATCAACGCAAGGACGGCATTTTTCCTTGTAGGTGGCGGTTTGAGCGAAATTCGNGGCGCGAGCAANTTNTTTGCAAGAGCGCTTTCGAGGGAAGTAAACTTGCTTAGCGCAGGTACGGCNGATTGGGACAAGCCGTATTACGCGTCAATGTTTGCGACTTTGGAAATCGCGGACAAAATGAGTCAAAAAAACAGTCTATTAGAGAGATTATTCAGATAAATCAGGGAGGTAACGTATGGAAAATGCTACTAAGATAAAAGTTGTCGGCGTAGGCGGATGCGGAGCAAATACCGTCAACAGTATGATTGACGCGGGGGTAAAGAACGTAGATTTTTACGTTGTCAACACGGATCTTCAACATTTGAGAATGTCAAAAGCGCCAATGGAGAATAAAATTCAAATAGGCGTAGAGTTGACCAAAGGTCAAGGCGCAGGCGCAAAACCCGAGATAGGCGAGAAGGCNGCCGAAGAGTCGAGAAAGGCGCTTACCGATATGTTGGAAGGCACTGATTTGCTTTTCATTACCGCAGGTATGGGCGGCGGTACGGGTACGGGCGCATCGCCTGTTATCGCCAAGTACGCTAGGGAACTCAATCCCGATATGCTCATAATCGCGATAGTTACGAAGCCGTTCAGATTCGAGCGCAACAAGATGAAAGTTGCCGACAGCGGAATAGCAAAACTTCAAGAATACGTCGATTCTTTGATTATTATCCCCAACCAAAGACTGTTTGACAGCGATAGGAACGGCATAGTAGTCGACGCTTACGCAGGCGCGGACGANATACTCAAGAATTCTATTCGAAGCATAAGCGACCTTATAAATTGNCCGAGTATCATCAACGTGGACTTTGCTGACGTCAAGACGATAATGAAGGGCAAGGGCTATTCGCATATNGGTATGGGNGAGTGCGAAGGCGAGGCAAATTCCGACAGAATGATTAAGGCGGTTAAGATGGCTGCNAACGAAGATATGCTCAACACGAGCATCGCAGGCGCGACGGGTCTTATTTTCAGTATCCAGACGGGTCTTGACTTGACGTGTAAGGAACTCGAAGAGGCNGACGATTACATTTCAAGCCTGATTTCAAGCGACGTAAATTATATCTTCGGTCACAGTTACGACCAATCTATGAACAAAAAGGTCAGAGTGACGTTGATTGCTACCGGTTGCGCGGTTGANAACATACCGCAAGGCGGAGTGAATATGATGAACGGCGGCGTAAGACCCAACTTTTCGGGTATGAGAAACGGCGGCGGACAACAGACTTTCATTCCAAACCCACGTCCGCAAGCGCAGACAAGACCGCAAGCGCAACCTATGCCAAGACCTCAACAACAACCTCCTCAGCCGACGAGAATCGAGTCTATCCCAAGACAGGAGCAACAGTCCAAAGACGTTCCGTCGTTTATGAAGAGATTTCTCAACAGAAAGTAAAATCTAGATAGAAAACAACAATTTTGTTTGGCGGAAAAGATGACGAAGTATCTTTTCCGCCTATTTATTTCTTCTCTTATTATTTAAAAATAAATCTTTTCGACACGGAAAGAAGTTTTTTTCATTTTAGGCAAGATATAATCTTGCTATGCAAGTGTATATCGAAGTCGTCATTATCAACAATTTATTGATAAACGCGTTGATTTTGACGTTGACGTTGAGATTTTTAAGACACAAAATCAGCAAGGCGTTGATATTTATATCATCCGCTATCGGCACTATTTACGCGATTTTTTTACCGCTTGCCGATATATTGAATTTGTTTGTTTTCAAGATAATTTTGGCGATTATTATGGTCGCAATCATAATGGGAAGGTGTACTTTCAAGCGATATTTATCCGCTTGCGCAATCTTTTTTTCGCTCACTTTTGCAATGGGCGGAATCACTCAAGGACTAGCGTCGATTTTGTCTATTGACCTTAAAGCCGTCAACTCTACGCTNATACCGTTTTTCGTGGGACTAGCGGGTTTAATCGTCCTATTTGCNCAAAAACTTATCTATAAACATATAATTCTCGCTAGGCGGAAGAGNAGATACGAAGACCTTGTCGTCATCTCAGCCAACGGNAAAGAGGTATCNTGCAAGGCNTATTACGACAGCGGAAATAGGCTATATTACAAGAATTCGCCCACGATAATTATCGACAAGAGCGTGGCTCTTCAANTATTNGAACAGAATGAGCTCAACTCAGTGAAAGACAATACTCAAATCGACACCGTCACGGGCAAGAANAAATTGCAAGTCGTTACGCTCGACTATTTGCGCACGCAAGATAAAAAAGACAAAGTATACGGGGTAATGGCAGCGATTTCCGATTGCATAAAAGGAGAATACAAAGTCGTCTTGCATTGCGATATTTAATTAGGGAGTATTTATGTTGAAGAAAATTAAAGCGTTGTTCGCGAAAATATTTGAAATTCAAGGAGAAAACGTCGATTATATAGGCGGTGGCGAGGCATTGCCCGAACCGCTTGACCAAGAAGAGGAAAAACTTCTTGTCGGCAAGTATATGCAAGGCGATTCGAGCGCAAAAAGCAAGTTGATAGAGCACAATTTAAGACTAGTCGTCTACATCGCAAANAAATTNGAGAATACNAACGTCGACATAGAAGATTTNATTTCGGTGGGTACGATAGGCTTAATAAAGGCAGTCAATTCNTTTGACGAGGCAAAGCAGATTAAACTGGCGACTTACGCAAGCCGNTGTATAGAAAACGAAATTTTAATGCATTTGAGAAAGGTTGTCAAGACTCGCAACGAACTTTCGTTGGACGAACCTCTCAACGTGGATTGGGAAGGCAACGTATTGCTNTTGTCNGACGTGTTGGGTACGGAGAGCGACGTCATATACAGNGACGTTGANAACGACGTCGAAAGNGAAATACTAATAGCNTCTTTCAACAANCTTCCTGCCCGNGAAAGGCAGATTGTCAAGTTGAGATTCGGCATTTTNGGNTCGCCGAAAAAGACNCAAAANGAGATTGCCGATATGTTCGGAATATCGCANTCATACATATCAAGGCTTGAAAAGAAGGTGATGAAAAAACTNAAAAANGAAATGTCCAAGATGGTGTAATTANTNCCAAAAATTTCTTTGAATAAAGACTGACTTTTTGCAAATAATACTAGTGTGACACTATGCCCTCTACATATACTAAGGAGGTGTTTATGCGCAAAGTTGTCATAAACGGTATTGACACAAGAAGTTTACCNAAGATTAGTCAATCGGAATGTGAGGAGTTACTGAAAAAAACAAAAGAGGGCGATAAAGACTCTCAAGACAAGTTGGTGATAGCAAACTTGAGGTTGGTGCTATCGCTCGTACAAAGATTTTCGGGAAGAGCCAACGGCGACGACCTTTTTCAAGTGGGTGTAGTGGGGTTGATGAAGGCGATCGACGGCTTTGACCCTAAATTCAACGTCAGGTTTTCAACCTACGCAGTGCCTATGATTTCGGGCGAGATGAGAAGATTTATCAAGGACGGCACGGGTATTAAAGTCAGCAGAAGTATGCGCGATACGGCGTACAAGGCGTTGAAAGCAAAAGAGGAATACGAACTTAGACACTCAACCTCGCCGACTATGCTTGAAATAGCCGAGGAGATTGACGTTCCGCTCAAAGACGTAGTATGCGCGCTCGACGCNGTAAGCGAAACGGTGTCATTGCAAGAGCGAGTATATAGCGACGGCGAGGACGGATTGCTACTGATGGAGCAGATAGGCGACAGCAAGCAGACGGAGGAGAATTGGTCGACNAATCTTGCGCTAAGAGAAGCGATTGCNCAGTTGCCCGAGAGAGAAAAGGAAGTATTGAANCTTCGTTATTACGTGGGCAAAACGCAAATGGAAATATCTCAAAAGATAGGAATTTCGCAGGCGCAAGTGAGCAGACTTGAAAAAACCGCGCTTTCAAAAATCAAAGAATGTCTTTAATTAACAAAATCTGTCATATTTTTTCCTTCGCTGAATAGAATAAATCGAGGTGAAAATATATGGCAGATTTATCGTTTTGTATACTTAGAGAAAAGACTGTAGTCAACGTNTGCGACGGCAAGAGGTTGGGACACGTAATCGACATCACTTTTAATTCGCACGGACATATCTTGGGTATAATCGTTCCGGGCGACAAAAAATTTATCAAGAGTTTTTCCGCAGGAGAGAGTATTTTTATTCCTTGGCGGTGCATTTGCAAGATAGGAGAAGATACNATTTTGGTAGAACTAAACGGCGAAGTTGCGCCCACAGACTGCTGATTTTGCATAAATTAGTCAATTTATTAGACAAATCCGCNCAATTGTTTTATAATTAAAGCGTAAAGATTGACTTTTGGAGGTTGATTATGAAATGCAATTTTTGCGGATGCGTTGACAGCAAAGTCGTCGATAGCCGACAAAACGAAGACGGAACTTCTATCAGAAGACGTAGAGAGTGTATGAAGTGCGGTAAGAGATTTACCACGTACGAGACTATAGAGACTACGCCCGTTATGGTTGTCAAGAAGAGCGGAGCAAGACAGCAATTTTCTTCCGCAAAGCTTAAAGCAGGTATCTTGAGAGCGTGCGAAAAGCGTCCTGTGCCTATGATGCAAATCGATAGACTTGTCGAGGATATCGAGCGTAAGATTCAAAACAACCTCAACGACGAAATCACGTCCTCNCAAATCGGCGAATACGTTATGGAAGGATTGAAGAAAATCGACGAAGTAGCGTACGTAAGATTTGCGGCGGTGTATAGAGAATTCAAGGACATTGAAAGTTGGTTGAGCGAAATCAATACGATACTCAAAGACAAGAATTCCGAAAAATAACCCTTATATAATATATTGATAAAATAAAGAGCCATTCGTCAANCAAGTCGAGTGGCTTTTATTTTTCTTTCACAAATTTACTTTTGAGGTCATTATTCGACATTTATCCACATAGAATTTAATAGTAAATTTTGGGGGGGATAGATATGATTTTATCAGGACTTATAGGCTTATTTTCTCACGTATTCTTGTTCAGCGGATATNTCAACAACAAAAACGCTTTTCCAAAACCGCTCGACGCCGAAAANGAAAGACAACTNTTGGAGCAGATGTATGCGGGAAGCAAAGAGGCGAAAGAGGAACTTGCAAAACACAATATGCGACTTGTCGTGCACGTCGTCAAGAAATTTTCCAACTATCACGACAACGACGAATTGATAAGCGTCGGTTCGATTGGCTTGGTCAAGGCGCTCAACACGTATTCTCCCGAGAAGGGAACGCAGTTCGCCACTTACGCCGCCAGATGTATAGAAAACGAAATTCTTATGACTTGGCGCGCCAACAAAAAGAATCTCAACAACAAATCGCTTTACGAGCCNGTCAGTTACGANAAAGAAGGCAACGAGGTGTCTTTGATTGACTTGATAAGTCAAGACGAGGAGAGCGTAATCGGGATAGTGGAAAGCAAATTNACATCACAAAAGTTGATGGAAATCATCAGAGCGCAACTATCCGATAGAGAATATAAGATAATTTCTTTGCGNTACGGACTGGACGGCAACGAGCCNCTCACGCAAAAAGAAGTGGCAAAGATTTTCCATATATCCCGCTCGTACGTGTCGAGGATAGAGACCAAAGTCCTGTCAAAACTGAGACAGTATATGGTAAAGGAAAATATCACGCTGTAAAATTCGCGTTTGACAAATGATATTTAATTTGATATAATTTATCGGCAAGACAGCCAGACTATCGCAGACCGCAAGGGATGAGGAAAGTCCGAGCACCATAAGGCAGAGTGCCGGCTAACTACCGGTCAAGGCGACTTGAAGGAAAGTGCAACAGAAATAGACCGCCGACTTTTGTCGGTAAGGATGGAAAGGCGGAGTAAGAGCCCACCGTCTTTGAGGTAACTCGAAGAGCCATGTAAACCCCACTCGGTGCAAGAGAAAATCGACTATAAGTAGCCTGCTTGTCGAGAAAATCGCTTGAGCGTATCGGTAACGCTACGCCTAGACAGATGATAGTCCAATACAGAACTCGGCTTACAGACTGTCTTGCATAAAAACGCTATTAAATATTATTTTTATATTCCGTTCCCCACGCTTCCATTGCGTCCCAAATAGGGCGAAGCGAATTGCCAATCTCGGAAAGAGAATACACGACGCGCGGCGGGATTTCGGCAAATACTTCACGCACGATAAGCCCGTCGTCTTCAAGCGAGCGTAAATTATCAGTCAAGACTTTTTGACTTATGGGAATTGTCTTTCGCAATTCAGTAAAACGTTGCGGAGAAGNGAGCAAGTTGCGTATAATAAGCATTTTCCACTTATTTCCTATAAGTTGAACCGTCGTAGCGACGGGGCATTCGGGTAATTCGTCTTTCGTCAACATAATCAAAACATCCTTTTTTTATTTAATNATAACATAGCAAAATAAATATTGCAATCAAAATATAATGTTGGTTTCAAAAAGAAAGTAATATTAGTTACTTTTTTATTACTGACTAATAGATTTGTAACGTTTGAGAAGTGATTTCATAATTGTGCTATTATTACTTTGTCAATCGAAAAGATTGATAAACTGTAAGGAGGTACATAGTTATGACAGCAAATGAATTTGTTGGTTCGGCATGCGGNACGAAAGATCCCGCGCCTGCTTGTGGCGCAAAAGATCCTGCTCCCGCATGCGGAGCAAAAGACCCCGCGCCTGCTTGCGGAACTTCGGATAAATAATTCCGAAGGGTGTACCTTCCGCAAGAAATTGTGGAGGGTACATTTTGAAATAATCGGGAGGGAATATGAAACCTTATTTTGCAATACAATGGCATATTACCGACGTTTGCGACCAGCGTTGCAAGCATTGTTATATCTTTTCGGAAGGACATCATTGTCTTGTATCGACCTCTATTGCCGAACTGAAAAGAACGTACGCTCAAATTAAAGAATTTTGCGATAAAATCGAAAGAACGCCTTATATATATTTGACGGGCGGAGATCCGATACTGCATCCTAATTTTTGGGAACTCCTAGATATGTTTAAGGNGGACGGAACTCGCTTTTGCATAATGGGAAATCCGTTCCATTTGACTGATGAGGTATGCAAACGTATGAAAGAGTGCGGTTGCGTAAAGTATCAGTTATCTTTGGACGGTATGGAGCAAACACACGATACGTTCCGTAAAAAAGGCTCGTTCAAAACTACGCTTGAAGCAATAAAGACAATAAAGCGTTCGGGTATGTGGTGCGCCGTTATGAGTACGGTATCAAAGACTAATATGCGCGAGATTCCCGCGCTTATAGATCTTGTGGACGAACTTGGCGTCGACGTGTTCGCAGTAGGAAGGTATTGTCCCACAAGTACGGATAAAGCCTACGATAAAGACATTCATATTCCACCTCTTGAATATAGAGAATTTTTACAAACGTGTTGGGAAAAATATGAACAGCACAAAGATTCAAAGACTACGTTTCAGTTAAAAGACCATTTGTGGAGTTTGTTCCTATACGAAAAGGGCTTGCTGAAATTGCCTGATTGTGATAAAATTACTGACGGTTGCAACTGCGGAAGAAATCATATCACGATTTTACCTAACGGAGATATTTACGCTTGTCGCCGTATGGAAAGCAAAGTCGGGAATATAAAGGAAAGCAATCTATACGACGTATGGATTGGAGAGAATATGAACTCTTACAGACAGTACGATAAATTTACGAAATGCAGTAGATGTGAATTAAAAAATATTTGTCGCGGTTGTCCGTCAGTTACTTACGGCTATACTCACAATATGTATGATGCCGACCCGCAATGTTGGAAAGAGGTATAACTATGGAGTTATTAGATATCATAAAGAATCGTCGTTCTATTCGCAAATACACTGACGAGCAAATACCCAAAGAATACTTGGAAAAGATAATCGAAGCGGGATTGTGCGCCCCGAACGCAGGCGGTAGACAAGGAACGATTATTCTGGGTATTCACAATAAGGAACTTGCGGAAATCGTAGGAAAGCTCAATCTTGCCCATTTCGATAGAGGTAGGCTCGAAGGCTCTTACGTTTCGAAAGAGCAGCCTAGCATAATCGACAATCCAAATATAAAAAGCGGATTTTACGGCGCGCCGTCNGTATGTATCGTATTTGCGCAAAAGAACTTTTTGTACAGTATTCCGGACGCCTTTTGCGCCGCTGAAAATATGGTATTGCAGGCAACCGAACTCGGTATATCGTCTTGCATTATCGCTCGCGGTGAAGAAACTTTCGAAAACGATTACGGCAATACGCTATTAAAAGATTGGGGCGTTCCCGAAAACTATATTGCGCGTTGCTTTGTTATACTAGGCTTTATCGACGGCGAACAGCCTCATGCAAAACCTATCAGTCCAAATAGGTGTAAAATTATAGAGTAAAGAAATGAATAAGTTAGACCGTTTAATTGAAATACTTCTCAAAGAGCGAGGCGAAAGTTCTCCCGATCTTGACAGNATAGAAAAGCGCAGATTGTTTCGCGCATTGGTNAATACCCGCATGCCAAAGCCTGCGAGCNANGAGTTTTTGCAAATGCAAGACGAGTATTTGCAAGAAGAGATACGCAGNAAAGGCGTGACCGACCTATCTTCGCTTGCGCCGNTAAAACCTGATATTTACCTTTGGAAAGGAGATATTACGACGCTGAAATGCGATGCGATAGTCAACGCCGCAAATTCGCAAATGCTCGGCTGTTTTTGTCCGAATCACGGCTGCATCGACAACGCAATTCACACTTTTGCAGGCGTGCAGTTGAGGAGCGAGTGTTGTGACTTAATGACGAAGCAGGGCTTTGAAGAGCCTGTCGGNAAGGCAAAGATTACCAACGCTTACAACTTGCCTTGCAAATACGTTTTGCATACCGTCGGTNCGATAGTCTATGGNGAACTTACNNAAAAACACGAACAAGACCTCGCAAGTTGCTATCAATCGTGNTTGGCATTAGCCGACGNGAAAGGAATCAATAGCGTGGCGTTTTGTTGCATATCAACGGGCGAATTCCATTTTCCCAACGAAAGGGCAAGTCAAATCGCAATCAAGACGGTTGAAGANTACAAAGAGCGTACGCATAGCAAAATCAAAGTGATTTTCAACGTATTNAAGGAGTATGATTATGAAATATACGCAAGACTACTCACANCAAATANNTGACCTCAAAAACGCTCTTGACAATGCCGAAGCNGTGATGATTGGCGCNGGNGCGGGATTGTCNACGTCCGCTGGCTTTGTCTATTCGGGCGAGAGATTTNCAAAGAATTTT
>JAAVHS010000006.1:18424-86113 GCA_014799575.1 Clostridiales bacterium
TTNNNGAAGAAGTACGGTTTTCACGATATGTACTCGGGCGGTTTCTATCCNTATTCCACGTTAGAGGAAAAGTGGGCGTATTGGTCGAGATACGTCTATATNAACCGCTANAAGGATATTCCNAAGCCNGTNTATNAAGANTTNTANAATNTTGTCAAGGACAAGGANTATTTTGTGNTGACGACCAACGTCGACCACTGTTTTCAAAAGGTNGGNTTTGACAAAAAGCGNCTTTTCTATACGCANGGNGATTANGGCTTGTTTCAATGCTNCGAGCCNTGTCANNACTCNACNTANGACAATGAAGANNNNATCCGNCGCATGGTAGAAGAGCAAAAGGATATGAAAATTCCGTCNTCGCTCATACCCAAATGTNCAATCTGCGGTAAGCCTATGACAATGAATTTGCGAGCCGACGACAAGTTTGTCGAAGACNAGGGNTGGCATAGCGCATGCGAAAGGTACGGGGAGTTTATTGAAAAACACAAGGATAAACGCANTTTGTATTTNGAGTTGGGCGTAGGCGGAAACACTCCCGGGATAATCAAATATCCNTTTTGGAGATTTACTCTCAGCAATCCAAAGGCAACGTACGCTTGCATCAACTACGGAGAGGCGAGATGTCCNGAGCAAATTCAAANGCAATCNATTTGTATCAACGAAGATATAGGCAAGGTAATTCAATCGCTTATTAAATAATAATCTAGTATTTTTTTCTTATTACTGACAATAATCAANGTATGTTGTACGCGGTTATTACAGTATTATTTATATTATTGATTATTTTGACGTTGCTTGCCAAGCGCACAGACGGCGCGGAGGAATTTACCTCTACGATGAGTGAAAAGGACTTGGAAGACAACGTAAAACGACTTGCAATTTCATTGAGAAGCGGAGAACTCGTCGGTTCTATTCCCAACGTTAACGCTCATTTGAGAGTCATCAAGAAAGCGTATAAGACGCTCTTGGAAAAAGTAAACAAGAATCAATCGCTCTATGAGTGCGAGCGTTGGCTGTACGAAAATTATTACGCAGTCACCATTGACGTCAAGCAGAGCGATTACAAAGTATTTTCCAAACTTACGCACAAGAAGAACAACGCGCGTATCATTCAACTTGCGCGCTTTATAGTGGCTTCGTCCAATTGCTCGTTGACGGCGGAGAATATTCAGCGTACGGTTGAGGTTTTCAACGACTATACGCCTTTGCATTATGAAGAAACGATGAATTTGGACAAAGCGCTTGTCTACGCGCTTATTGAGCGAATTGCAAAACTTGCAAAAGAAATCATCTCCAACGAGAAGTTGAGAAAGCAAGCAAGCGACGACGCCGAGCCAATCAAAAGGCTATGCAAGTACGACGCATATCTCTACTTTTTCAAGCATTCGGGCAAGTATTTGGACGAGAAGTATTTTTATAAAATCAACGATATCAATCCCGACAACATAGATATGTCGTTCGCCAACAATTTGGTCGATATGAGCGTGTTGATGTCCAATTGCATAACTTCGCTCAAAAGAATCAGCGATTTGTTTAATGATGAATTTAAGATTAGTCTGTCTTCGACGTACGCCATTATTTCACATGACGAAACGTACAAGAATATGGATATGTGCTCAAAATTCGCATATTTGAGCGCGATAAGCAAACTTTCGACGTTATACGGTGCAAGCGAGAGGTCTATTGCAAAGTCTGCTATGGAACTTGCAAAGCAATACAACGCGCACTTTGGCGAAATAATTTACGATTACCGATACGCTATCAAAGGGCATATCCATTCAATTACGCCGTCAGTACTTAAAAAGCCGACGAGCAAAGCCGACCAAAGACTTTACGCGACGGTCGTCGCATTGCTTTCAATGCTGTTTACGGGCATTAGTATAATTTTTCTCGATACGTGGCAAATGATGTTGGCGGTTGGCGTAATTATGTTTTTTGCATCCGTACCTGTCGCAAGATTTGCGGTAAGTCTGATAGTTGACAGGTTGCTTCCGTCAAGAAACGTACCGTCAATGAATTACAGCGAGTTGCCCGAAGAGGGGCGCACGCTCGTGGTGAAGAATGAATTTCTTACAGACCCCAAGCAAGCGNAAGAGGCTTGCGANAGTTTGCTTGCGCTTGCTATGGCAAACAAAGANAAGNTGATTGATTATTCNTTGCTTGTCGATTTGAAGTCATCCGACAGCGAAGTCGACGAANCCGACGGNGAGATAATCAAGACTTTTGAATGTCTATCGAATTANCCTAATATCAACGTATTTGTGAGAAAACGCAAGTATATTTCAGGCAAATGGCAGGCTTACGAACGTAAAAGAGGGGCGACGAATACTCTCAATTCGGCGTTGATTGACGGAAATTTCGATGAATTTTCATACGTCTTGCGTCCGCAAATCAAGCCTAAATTCGTTTTGTTGCTCGACGACGACAANACTATAATGCCGGGCGGAATTAAACGCGCGATAAATACGATGTTGCATCCGCTCAACAGCAAATACACGCTCTTGACTTTTAGGTCAAAATANCGTCTTTCATCGCTTGACACGGTATGGGCAAAGAGTTATAAGGCGGATAGCGGAGTTGACGGATATTGCAATTACGGCGATTTTTACTATAAGATTTCGGGNAACGCGATTTACTGCGGTAAGGGAATTTATAGACTTGAGGAATACGCGCGTCAAATTGANGGTCAGCTGCCTGACAATAGAATACTGAGCCACGATATTATTGAAGGCGCAATTGCGCCGACCGGCAGTCTGGGATTGCCGACTTACGAGGACGCGCCAAAGAGTTTCGTCAGCCACAATATTAGGCAAAATAGATGGGAAAGAGGNGATTTGCTACTCATACCTTATATTTTCTCGAAAAAGGTGTCGCAACCTTTTTATAGNTACGTCATTGCNTACAANGCNTTNAAAACGATAATNCCNATTTTNCAATTTGCATTGCTGATAATGCTGTTAGCGACTCAAAATCTCCTTTTGCTGATACCATTCGGCATAAGCGCGGTAGCGGTGTGGCTGATAAGATTTGGANTNTGTCTCAACGCGCTCGGTTACGACAAAAGGCCGAGATACGTCTTCATGCAATTCTTCCGTGAGATAATAGAAATGGCGTANGATTTGATTATGATTCCNTTCTATGCGACAAGCGGAATTATGCTGTGGGGCAAGATGCTTTTCAAGTGCATTTTCGACAAGAAGAAACTGCTTGAATGGAAGACNTTCTATTCTTCACAACGTCAAAATAATTACTCAAANCATATTCAAATGCTCTTGCCGAGTATTATTTTGTGCATAATTTTTGGCGGTATTTTCTATTCGAACATATATCTTTTGACGTACTTTGCGACTTATATAGTGGTAGCGAATTTGATTTATTTGACGTCGANAAAAGTAGAATATATAAAGGATATATCCAANGAAAACAAAGACTTCTTGCTCGATTTGGCAAATAGAACTTNCAAATACTTTGAGAGTAATTTGAAGAATAAATCTTTGNTATGTGACAATTATCAGGTATTTCCTAAGAAAGAAGCCAACGGATTTACTTCGCCGACGAATATGGGATTTGCCATACTTTCGTATATCTGCTCATATAAAATCGGGAATATTACGCTCGACGAATGTATGAGTAAACTCGATGAGCAAGTGACTTTGGCGGAAAGCTTAGAGAAGTACAAGGGGCATTTGTTCAACTGGTATTCGCTTGCCACGCAAAAACCGTTAAGTCCATATTTTGTGTCGAGCGTTGACAGCGGCAATTATATCGCTTGTCTAATAACGGTCAAGCAGTTTGTCAAAGACGTTGACGCGAAGTTGTATTCGCGTATACAGCGACTTATCGACGACGTTGANTTTGACGCTTTGTATGACGGAGCAAGAGGAAAATTCCATATAGGTTACAACAAAGCCGAGCAAAAATTCGAAGGNCATTACGATATGCTCGCTTCCGAATCGCGTACGCTTTGNTACATTGCGTCCGCGCTNAAAGGAGACACGCGTTATTGGAACGGACTTGCGAGAAATATTGCNAAACTCAACTCAAACACGCTGATTTCGTGGTCGGGTACGGCTTTTGAATACCTTATGCCGCAACTCTTTCTTGCCGATTGCGAGGATTCTATGCTTACTTCAAGTATTGAAAACGTCGTTAGGATAATGCAAAAGGCAAAGTGCAACGGCGTTTGGGGTATAAGCGAAAGCTGTTATTACGAGTTTAACGAGGAGAATAATTATAAGTATTCAGCGTTCGGCGTAAGCAGTCTTAGCCTGAGCGCGNTAAAAGACAGGTGCGTTATCAGTCCGTACGCGTCCGCGCTTGCTTTGAAGTATTCGCCTGACAAAACTGTTCAAAATCTTAAAAACCTTGTCGACGAGGGAATGCTCACGCATCAAGGTATGTTTGAATCGGTAGACTATACCAACGGAAAGAACGTAGTCGCGACTTTGATGTCGCACCACCAAGGTATGATACTTTGCAGTATCGTCAACACGCTTTTTGACGATTATCTAGTGTCATTNTTNATGAGCGANAGCGCAATGAGCGGCGGTAGACTTATGCTTGAGGAGCAAATCCCGACGGCGAAGAGCAAGTCGACGAAGAAGTTTGATTTCGTCTATAAGGACGGNACTNTCAATAATTTCCAAACGAGCGGAGAAANCGAAGGCTTCCCGAAAGTCAACGCGCTTTCCAACGGACATTATTCTTGCATAATCGATTCGTACGGCAATGGATATTCCTTTGCAAAAGGCAAGTATCTCAACAAGCCGCCAATAGAGATAAATGAAAACAAAGGCGGATTTTTCTACGTATGTGACGATAAAGAGATATATTCGCCGACTTTTGCGCCGCTTAGAAAGGATAAGTGCGTATACAGATTTACGCCGTATGAGAGCGTATTCGAGAATATCGACAGGGCCTGCAAAATGAGCGTATATATTCCGCAAAACAGCAACTGCGAGATAAGAAAAATTACNGTATACAATAAAAGNGACACGGTAAAGACCTTGAAATGCGGATATTGCGAAGAGATAGCGTTGACCGACTTCGGCGCNACNTTTTCTCATCCGGCGTTCAACGATATGTTCGTATCGACGTCATACGATAAAAGCAACGACGCGCTTATTGCAAAGCGTACCGCGAGAAACTTCAANGGCGATTGCTATACGTCTTTGAGCGTACTCGGTATGGACAAATTTGAGTATGAGAGCAATTTGTTCAACTTTATCGGNCGAGAAAGGACTTTTGCCAATCCGATTATNTTCGAAAATTGCGAAAAGTCGGGAGTATCCGTCGGCGACGTTCTCAATCCTTGCCTTGGATTTATCGGCGAAATTACGATAGAGCCTCACGGCGAGAGAGAAATTTGNTGNATCAAATTCTACGACAGCGACTTNAANGCGCTAAAAAGCAATATAGAGCAAAGTCGAATGATAGATTTTGCCAAGTATTCGTACGAAAGCGCAAGACTGACGATGCTTTCAAAGACCTATAAGTACCAAATCAATGAGAAAATCAGCGATTTGATATGCAATATTGCCACAAACGTGNTTTATAGACCNTACGATAGAGAAAAGTTGATTGCGATAGCGGACAATATNCAAGAATCCTTGCCGCTTGGNTTGAGTAAAAACGTAAAATATATNTANTTTGAGCATTATTCGCACGACGAAATGNTAAAAAATCTGATATATGCGACGATTTATCTCAATATGGCGTCAATCAAGNGTNCGCTTGTCATTGCGTANANGGCGGAAAGTCAAAACANCGANAGCACGCTCAAATCGTTTATCGACTTGACNAATATCGGCGATATTCTTCAACTTGACTGNATAAAATTNTTGCGTCTNAACGGAGTTGACAGCGGAGCATTGGAGATTATNAAAAACAACGCCTTTNAAGTCTTCGANAAAGCNCCAAAGAAGGGCGAGCAGTCGGCGTATAANTCATATTTTGACGTTCCGACCTTGGAATATACNGAAATTCGAGCGAAAAAGCCGGTGATTTATTCAAAGATTGACAACGGCATTGTCACAGAATGCGGACAAGGCGGTTTTGACGCGAACGGCGATTATATCGTAACGNACACGCCCGAGTTGCCGTATTCCAACGTAATTTGCGGNGAGAAGGGAGGTTTCGTCGTCACGCAAAACGGCGGCGGCTTTGACTTCTTTGGCAATAGCAATCTATTTAGAGCAACGAAGTGGGAAAACAATCCGGTATTCGACACGCCTTGCGAAGAGGTCTACGCCGATTTCGGCGGTATGCGCAGGCTCAATACGTTGGTCGATGGCGGTTACGTCAGACACTCGCNAGGTTACAGCGAATTTTGCGGTAACGCGGACGGAGTGGAGTATAGAGTAAAAGAGAGCATTATCAAAGAAGGCGAGGGCAAAGTAATCAACGTAACTCTTGCAAAAGCAAAAGACTATATCGACACGAAANTGCTCTTCAAACTCAACGCTATGCTAGGCGATTTGCCATACTCTCAAATGCTTTTTGACGAGCAGTTGAGTGACGATACGATAAAAATTACCAACGCTTACAACNGCAAAANCGTGTTCATAAGGACTAGCGTAGAGTGCGTTTTAGCGCCCGATAAATCTTGCTTGACAAGTATTGACGGCAATATAAATATCGGCGAGGGAAAGTGCAATTTCCACTTCCCGTCGCATAGTATTCTCACTCAAAATTTGAGCGGAAGAAGAATTGAAGTCAATATCGTANTATCATCCAATTACGAATTTGTAAGAACCTTAGATATGGAGAATATCGATAAGAGCGTTTTTGAACAAGTGCAGAAATTTCAAGATCTCAACAAATTTGAACTGTGTTCAAATGATAAAAATCTTGATATATTATTCAACAAATGGCTCGCATATCAGGTCGTATCGTCTAGAATAAACGGAAAATGCGGTTATTATCAGTCGGGCGGGGCGATAGGATTTAGGGACCAGTTGCAAGATATGCTCACAATGCTGTATATTGACCCTGAAAAGGTCAAAAAACACATATTATTGTGCGCTGAACATCAATTTTTGGAAGGAGACGTTCAACATTGGTGGCACGGAGATTGCTTTGGAGTGCGTACTCACATCACTGACGACAGGCTGTTTTTAGCCTTCTTGACGTTCGAATATATAGATTTTACGGGCGATAAGAATATATTGAACAGTGTTCAGAAATATTTAGTGTCAGCGCCTCTCGAGCAAAATCAAGAAGCGAGATTGGATTCTCCTTCAAAAAGTCAAATCGGCGAAAGTCTGCTTACACATATCAAAAGGGCGATTGACTCTTCGCTTAAATTCGGCAAGGACGGACTGCTTCTCATAGGCGGCGGAGATTGGAACGACGCACTCAACGAGATAGGCATTCGACAAAAGGGCGAGAGCGTGTGGTTGAGTATGTTTGCCGTGCACGTATTGAGAAGTTTTGTCAAGTACGTCGACTTTGACCAAAGGCAAGAGTATATAGCGCATATCGAAAATCTTCTCGGCGCGCTTGACAACGCTTTTAGAGACGGTTACTTTATGCGAGCAGTGACGGACTTTGGAGAAGAGTTGGGCGTAAAGGGTTGTAAGCACTTTTCCAAAGACCTGTTGTGTCAGAGTTGGAGCGTTATCGCGAATATTTCGTCCAAGCAAAAACAGCGAAGCGCAATTCAATCGGCAAGCGAACTTATCGATTCAAAGAGAGGAATAATTAGACTTCTTTCGCCTGCGCAGACCAAAGAGCATTATTACGGATATATTTCTTCTTATCCAAAGGGCGTAAGAGAGAACGGCGGTCAGTATACGCACGCTTCGGCGTGGTATGTCAAAGCGGTCGCGATGCTTGACGAAAAGATTGAGATTGACGGCGAGATTTACGACGCTCACGCGCTTTTGGATATGCTCAATCCGATAAGCAAAAACAAAAGCGATGAAGACGCCTTTATTTATAAAGGCGAACCGTACGCGCTAGCCGGCGACGTATATACGAACGAGGACAATTACGGACGCGCAGGTTGGAGTTGGTATACCGGCTCAGCAAGCATTCTTTACGACACGATAGTAAAAGACTTCTTGGGAATTACTATTTGCGGCAAAAAAATGTCGTTTAGCCGTCCGAAATTGCGAGATTGGCAGGATATGAAACTCACTTATCGCTACAAAGGCACAATCTATACGATTTCCTATGCAAAAGGCTCGGAAGATAGCGTAAAAGTTGACGGAATCACATACAAGGGCGACGCGTCGTTCGCATTGCAAGAGGATTTGGGCAAGCGCAGCGTAGAAGTGACTTTTAGATAAAGATAATTCATTGACTTTATTGTCGCATTATTATATAATGTCAGTATGAATTTATTTGATTTAATGAACAAAGATATAGCACCTCTTGCCGAGAGAATGAGACCTACGACTTTGGACGAGTTCGCAGGGCAAGAGCATATTGTAGGACAAAACAGCCTTTTACGACGCGCGATACTGACCGATAGTTTGGGAAGTTGTATTTTCTACGGCGCGCCGGGATGCGGAAAAACCACGCTTGCAAATATTATCGCCAATACGACGAAGTCCAATTTCGTCAAGCTCAATGCCGTATCTTCGGGCATATCGGACGCAAAAAAGGTAATAGAGGACGCGAAATCGGATAAAGACAGGTACGGAATTACCACGTATCTTCTTCTCGACGAGTGTCATAGGTGGAACAAAGCGCAATCCGACTGTATGTTGGAAGCGATTGAAAAGGGACATATCGTCTTTATCGGTTCGACTACGGAAAATCCTTTCGTATCAATGACGAGGGCAATAGTTTCGAGATGTAGAATTTTCGAGTTCAAGCCTCTAAGCGATAGCGATATTAAAAAAGTCTTGATGAGAGCGATTAGCGACAAGTCCAAAGGACTTGGCAATATGAATTTGAGCGTAAGCGAAGAGGCAATCAATCATTTCGTATGGGCAAGCGACGGCGATTTGCGCAACGCGCTCAACGCGTTGGAACTTGCCGCAAAGAGTACCAATCCCGATGAAAACGGAATAATCAACGTCGACGTCACAGTTGCGGAGCAGTCTTCGCAAAAGAAGTCGATGAGCATTGACGAGAGTATGTATTACGATATGCTCTCTGCTTTTTGCAAGTCATGGAGGGGAAGCGACAGCGACGCGGCTTTGTATTGGGCGGAAAGGTTGATTCAAGCAGGTTGCGATCCCATGCTTATTTTAAGACGGTTGATTGTACATAGTAGCGAGGACGTTGGTATGGCAGACCCGCAAGCGCTCGTAGTGGCTACGTCGGCTTTGACGGCGTATCAAAATATCGGACTTCCCGAAGGGAAGATACCACTTTACAACGCTATAATTTACGTATGCGAAGCGCCGAAATCCAACAGTGTGGTTATGGCAAAATGCGCGGTAGAAGAAGTTGTCGCCAACAAAAAAGACGACAAAGTCCCGATGTATCTTATGGATAAGAATTACAAGACTCAAAAGATTTCAGGCTATAAATATCCGCACAATTACGGAGGTTGGGTAGAGCAACAGTACTTGCCCGATTCGCTTAAAGACGAGAGATTTTACAATCCTTCGACCAACGGATTTGAAAAATACCTTATAAGGGCAAAGGACATCAAGGCGAATAAGCAGGAGAATAAAAAGAATTGATTTTTATGTAGAATCTACAAAGTTAATGTAGAGGTTAAAAGAAAAACCCATTGACGAATTTTCCAATTGAGGTCTAGAATAAAGGTAAGCCAATGGGCGGAGGTATGGAGTATGGAAAACATTTTGACGATAACAAATCTAAGTAAAAAATACAAGGGCAACGATAAGTACGCTGTCAAAGACTTGTGTTTTGAGGTCAAAGAGGGGGAACTCTTTGCATTTTTAGGGCCTAACGGAGCGGGTAAAAGCACTACGATAAAGTGTATTACGGGCGCTTTGCCGTTCAGTGAAGGCAACGTCAGCATTTGCGGATTTGACTTGCACGACAATCCGATTTCGGCGAAAAAGAATATCGGATACGTTCCAGACAATCACTTTTTGTACGAGACAATGACCGCAAGCGAATACATCAACTTTATGGCGGATATTTACGGAGTAGGACTCAACGATAGAAAAATCAGGTCAGAAAAGTATCTCGAACTTTTCGATTTGACTGACGTCGTAAATAAGCCCGTCGGCGGCTATTCGCACGGTATGAAACAAAAAATATGCATTATAGGCGCGTTAATTCACAATCCGAAACTTTGGATTTTGGACGAACCTCTTACAGGTCTTGACCCGAAAAGCGCGTACAACCTCAAAGAACTTATGAAAGAGCATTGCAAAGAGGGCAACAGCGTTTTGTTCTCGTCGCACATTATTGAAGTCGTGGAAAAACTCTGCGACAGAGTGGCGATTATTGATAAAGGAAAACTTATCGTAAGCGGTTCAATGGATGAAATCAGAGCAAGCAACACCGACAATTCGCTCGAAGAATTTTTTATGTCCGTCACGGACGCGAGCGTCTCAGGCGGCGAAAAGTTGGACGAAAAGTTCGGCATAGACGAATTTTCCGAGTAGAGGTGAGTTATGACGGCTTTCGGAGCGTTGACAAAACAAATTATCAAGAATACTTTTATTCCCAACTTTGAGACTCCAAAGGAAAAAAAGAAATTTATCGGCATACTAGTGGCGATAGCAATCGGTCTGGGTATACCTTATATTTTAATACTTGTAGGAGCGTACGGAATGATTTCCGTCGCTGTAAGCGAAGGGTATTTGGCGGAAATAATGTCTATCGTATTTCTTCTAAGTCAGTTGATTACGATATTCTTTTCACTCTTTCTGTATATCAACGTGATGTATTACAGTAAAGACAACGAGTTTTTGTTCACTTTGCCTATAAAGACGGTGGGTATATTTTGGGCGAAAATGATAGCAATCGCGCTCTACGAGATGATTTTGTCTGCCTTGACGATAATACCGCTATCGATTGTTGTAATAATCGCCATGACAAAGTCTGCAGTAGGAATAAGCGCAGGAATGATATTGCTCATATTGCCTGCGACGGTACTGCTTCCGCTCATGGCAATACTTTTGATAGCGTTGATATCATATCCGATAATGAAGATAATGAATTACTTCAAGAAAAGACCTATTTTGGGCGCAGTAATAGTAATAATCTTCGTTGCCGCGCTATATATAGCGATTTACTTGCCGATAATGCTCAATACCGGCGTTGACGCTCCGAGCGGTGATTTCGACAGCGGCATGATAGAAGGCGAAGTTGAAGAAGAAATCGATATGAGCGAAACGTACAAAGAAATACTTCCTTCGCTGACGCCGGTGGGCAAGTATTCTTTCCACACTTATTTCCTTGCAAAAGCCATGACGGCGACGTCGGCGCTGTCGGGATTCGGCTACGCTATGGCTTTTATCGGAATAGTGCTTGCGCTTGCGGGACTTGGTAGTTTGCTTGCAGTATGGCAGTACAAGAAACTTGCAGGAGCTGCGATTGAAAGCGGTGGAGCGGGCAAGAGTTCGGGCAAGGCAAAGGAAATAAAACAACTTGAAGTCAAGAAAGCGCTCTTTGTCAAAGACTTGTTTTCCGTGCTCAAAAACAATACTATGCTCATTCAAGCCGGCATAATGTGCGTGCTTCCGCCGATATTGATATTCTTTATATGCCAAATGCAAAGCAATATTCCGGAAATCGGAGCGGCGATAGGCGTAGGCGTTGCCGACCTTGTAATCAGATTGATGATGTCCAGCAATACGCCAAGCATTCTGGCATTTTCCCGTGACGGAGAAGGCGTATTGATTTACAAGACGTTGCCCGTCGATGCAAAAGACGTAATAGGCGCAAAGATAAAGACGGGATTGATATTCTCAATGATTACGGCAGTTTTGAGCGCGGTAGCGTTGGCGTTCGTATCGAATATGAATATCATATACGTAATAGGATTTTTGGCATCTGCGTTGATTTACGGCTATGCAAGCAATAGATTTTGCGTATACCGCGACCTCAAAAAGCCCAACATACATTGGAAGAATATCCAAGAGATTGTCAAGAACAATTTCTCTTCGATAGTACCTATGCTGTTTGCCTTTATCCCAGGCATAATATCTATGGTAGGCGCGATTTTGGTAGGTACGTTGCTCTCGTCGGTACTCAATCAGTACGTAATCGCCTTGATTTACACGGTAATTACTTTGGCGGTCAGCGGAATATATTTGTTGATAACAAAATCAATCTACTCATACAACGAAGACGAGATGTTGCAAAGAGTAGAATAGAAAGGAACACAAAGGAAAACTTATGAAGTATTTAGCAATTGATTTAGGCGACGCTCGCACGGGCATAGCAGTCAGCGAAAGCGGTATTATCGCAACGGGACTTGAAACGTACAAGAGAGTGGAAGAGAGCAAAGATTTGCAGTATATTGCAGACTTAGTCAAATCCTATAAAATCGACGTGGTCGTATTCGGACTTCCGCTCAATATGGACGGTACGGTAGGCGAGCGAGTGGAAAAGACCAAGGCGTTCGCCGAGAAGTTGCAACCTATGATAACCGCCAAAATCGACTATGAGGACGAAAGGCTGACCACCGTTGTTGCNGAAGAAATGCTNATCGAGGGCGGTATGCGTAGGGATAAGCGCAAGAAAGTCATTGACAAAATCGCNGCGACGATTATTCTACAAGCCTATTTAGATAGACGTTAGGANAATGTCTTTGGGGGCTCAATTATTATCAATAAAAGACCGTTAGCATTGCCGACGGTCTTATTTTTTGCTAAATTTTCGACAAGGCAAAAAATCACTTGCAAAATAGTTATTATTATTATAAAATATTTATGAAATAAATTTTCGGAGGTAATTATGTCCGGACATAGCAAATGGGCGAACATCAAGAACAAAAAAGGTAAGAGCGACGCAAAGAGAGCGAGCGTATTCACAAAGATAGGAAGGGAAATCGCAGTTGCGGTTAAGCAAGGCGGACCTGATCCNAACTCCAACGCAAGACTTCGCGACGTTATCGCAAAGGCTAAGGCAAACAATATGCCNAANGATAANATNGAAAGAGGTATCAAAAAGGCNAGCGGTGAACTTANCGCCGTAAACTATGAAGAAAACGTATACGAAGGCTACGGAGCAGGCGGCGTTGCCGTTATCGTAGAAACTTTGACCGACAATAAGAACCGTACTGCGGGCGACATCAGACACCACTTTGACAAGTGCGGCGGCGCAATGGGTACGAGCGGTTGCGTGTCCTATATGTTCGAGACAAAGGGCGTAATCGTAGTAGACGCGGAAGGCGTTGANGAAGACGAACTNATGATGACCGCGCTNGATTGCGGNGCGAACGATATTCTCAACGACGGCGACGTNTTCGAGATTTACACAGANCCGACGACTTTGGGCAGCGTNAGAGAAAGCCTTGAAAAGCAAGGTTCTCTCAAGATTTTGTCCGCAGCCGTGGATAGAATCCCCAACAATACCGTTAAGCCCGACGCTGACGCGCAGGCGAAAGTGCTCAAACTTTTGGATATGTTGGAAGACAACGACGACGTACAGAACGTNTATCACAACGCCGAATTAGACGAGGAAGAGGAAGAATGATAGCAATCGAAAAGATTTGCGCTGACGCAAGGNNNGCTTCTTANAAGNTGGCTTTNTGNANAAGCGAGGAAAAGAATAGAATANTNACGGCTATTGCCGACGGNATAGAAGCGCATAGGGAAGANATCAANAAAGCCAATGCGATTGACANTGTCAACGCTCGCGGNGTNTTGCCCGACGCNATGATTGACAGACTTACGTTGACCGACGGAAGAATAGACCTTATGGCTGANGGCGTAAGACAGGTTGTCGCNCTTGACGATCCCGTGGGCAAAGTNGTNAGGGAATGGACNACNGCCAACGGCTTGAAGTTCAAGAAAGTTAGAGCGTCGCTCGGCGTTATCGGNGTAATNTACGAATCNCGNCCCAACGTCACCGTTGACGTAGCGAGCTTGTGTATCAAGTCGGGNAACGGCGTNATACTCAAAGGCGGTAAGGAAGCGATAAATTCCAANAGNAAGTTGTTTGAAATNATACAGGAAGCGATNGNAAAATGCGGCTTTGATAAGAATTTCGTAGGTTTTATCGACGATATCGACAGACAGGCGACTTACGATATGTTGCAACAATCGAAGTATATCGACGTAATTATCCCNAGAGGTAGTGACAAACTTAAAAAGTTTGTTTTGACAAATTCTCAAATACCCGTNATNGCTTCGTCGGGCGGCAACTGCCACGTCTACGTNGAAAAGAGCGCGGATTTGAAAATGGCTGAAGATATCGTATACAATGCAAAAATGCAAAGAGTGTCGGTCTGCAACGCNGCCGAGCAACTTCTTGTCGACGAGGCTATTGCCAAAGAATTTTTGCCGAAGATGCTNGCAAGACTTATGAAAGACGGCTGNAAGATAAACGGTTGNGAAAAGACTTGCGCGCTCGTAGACGGAGTAAATCCCGCNGCGGAAGAGGACTACAAGACGGAAAGAGAAGACTATATACTCACCGTCAAAGTTGTCAAAGACTACGTCGAGGCTATCGACAGGATAAACGAAAACGGTACTAAGCACAGCGAAGCGATTGTTTCCACCGATGAAAAAGTAATGGAAATCTTCACNGGTATGGTTGACGCAGGTTGCGTATATACCAACGCTTCGACTAGATTTACCGACGGATTCGAATACGGCTTTGGAGCGGAGATAGGAATATCCACGCAAAAGTTGCACGCAAGAGGACCGTTGGGACTTGAACAACTCACAAGCGAAAAGTATATCGTCACCGGCAACGGTCAGATAAGAAAATGATTATACTAGGTATCGACCCGGGACTTGCAATAGTCGGCTACGGCGTGATAGAAACTCAAAAGGGCGCAAGCCGAGCGATTGACTGCGGAGTTATCAACACGCCAAAAGANGACAGCGTACCGATTAGACTGTCGAAGATATACGACGGAATGATTTCGCTGATTGACAAGTACAAGCCNGATTGTATCGCGATTGAGGAACTTTTTTTCAATACCAACATCACGACGGGTATCAATGTGGCGCAGGCAAGAGGAGTAATTTTGCTCGCTTGCACGCAAAAGAATTTGAAGATGTACGAATATACGCCGTTGCAGATAAAGCAAGCGTTGACAGGGTACGGCAAAGCGGAGAAAAAGCAAATACAGTTTATGGTTACAAGACTGCTAAATCTCAAAGCGATACCCAAGCCCGACGACGCNGCGGACGGCTTAGCGGTCGCTCTTACTCACGCGCAGACGGCGAGAATGGGCGGACTTTTCAGCATAAGATAAGTAAAGGAATTTGATATGTATTATTCGATTACGGGCAAAGTCATACATTATGAAGAAGGTAAAATCGTACTTGAAAACAACGGCATTGGGTACGAACTCGGCGTGTCCGCAAACACGCTTTCGGCGTTTGCAAAGAGAGGAGAAATCATCACCGCCTATACCTATCTCAAAGTGTCTGACGACGGTATGAGTCTTTACGGCTTTTATACGAAAGAGGAGAAGGCTATGTTTATCAATTTGATAGGCATAAGCGGAGTNGGCCCGAAAATCGCGCTGCAAATTCTTTCGGGTATAGATTTACAGCGTCTTGCGATTTGTATTGTCAACGGCGACGTAAAGACCCTCGCCAAGGTAAAGGGCATAGGCAAGAAGACCGCCGAGCGAATTATTTTGGAACTCAAAGAGAAGATTGCCGACGTCGANAGCNGCGACGACAACTCTTTCTTCGGACTTACGGGCGGAGATACGTCCAAAGACGAGGTGGTAAACGACGCGGTGCTTGCGCTTGTAAGTTTGGGTATATCCAAGACGGAAGCGGTCAAGGCGGTCGCTATCGCAAGGCAGTCGTCGGACAAGTTGGAGACGATAATTACTACTGCATTAAGGAGTTTTGACAGATGATGGAATTTGAAGACGAAGAGCGTTTTATGTCCTCAATGCAGGGCGTAAGCGAGGGCGACAGCGAAAATACGCTCCGACCGAAAACNATGGGCGACTACGTCGGACAGGAAAAAATTAAAGAGAATTTGGANATTTATATCAAAGCCGCCGTCGCAAGAGACGAAGCTTTGGATCACGTCTTATTGTACGGACCNCCGGGACTAGGTAAAACAACGCTNGCGCATATCATAGCGGGNGAGATGAATTCNCAAATCCGTATTACGTCAGGTCCTGCGATAGAGAAAGCCGCNGATTTGGCTGCNATTTTGACCAACCTCAACGAAAAAGACGTATTGTTTATAGACGAAATTCACAGGCTCAACCGCAACGTTGAAGAGGTCTTGTATCCTGCAATGGAAGACTACGCGCTGGATTTTATGGTAGGCAAAGGACCTAGCGCAAGGAGTATTCGTCTGTCGTTGCCAAAGTTCACNCTTATTGGCGCGACCACAAAAGCGGGTATGTTGACTTCGCCGTTAAGAGATAGATTCGGCGTAAACTGTCGATTGGAGATGTACACTCCCGAGGAACTTGCAAGTATCGTCACTCGCAGCGCGGGACTTTTGAANGTGGAAATTACCGAGGACGGAGCGTTTGAAATCGCGCGTAGAAGTCGCGGNACTCCNAGAATCGCCAACCGCATTCTNAAAAGAGTGCGCGATTACAGCGAGGTTATGGCAGAGGGCGTCATTGACGCCAAAGTCGCCGATATTGCGCTCGGAAAAATGGAAATCGACAAATTAGGACTTGACAGCATAGATAGGAAACTTATCCTTACTATAATTGATAANTTCAACGGCGGNCCCGTCGGTTTNGACACTTTGGCTGCGTCNATAGGNGAAGATGCGGGCACAATTGAAGACGTTTATGAACCTTATCTTATGCAAATCACCTTTATTGCGCGTACGCCGAGAGGTCGTATTTGNTTGCCTGACGCATACAAGCATTTTGGCAGAAAAGCGACTCAACTAGCGTATGAACAACTCACTATGCTTGATGACGAGGACAAGTAATGGAAACNAAGGATTTTTACTACGACTTGCCCAAAGAGTTGATAGCGCAGACTCCTATCGAACCGCGCGACGCGTCAAGACTGCTCGTCTATCATAAGGAAAGCGGAGAGGTTGAGCATAAGCATTTTTACGATATTTGCGACTATTTGCGCGCAGGCGACGTGCTTGTGATAAACAACACGAAGGTAATACCTGCAAGAATTTTCGCTACGAGATTGCCGAGGACGGAAAAGACAATCGAGAAAAACACCGAAGTTTTGTTGCTCAAACGNAAAGAATACGACGTTTGGGAGTGCATTACCAAGCCTGCCAAGAAACTCAAAATAGGTACAATGCTCGATTTCGGAGCAATGCAAGGCGAGGTCGTAGGCTTTGGNGAAGAGGGCGTTAGATTTATCAAATTTATATTTGACGGAGTGTTCGAAAANATTCTCGAAGANATNGGCAATATGCCGCTTCCGCCTTATATTACCCAAAAATTNCAAGACAAGAGCAGATATCAGACGGTATACAGCAAGGTTGACGGCTCGGCTGCCGCGCCGACCGCAGGACTTCATTTTACGCCACANCTACTCGANAAGTTGGAAAAACAAGGNGTACAAATAGCCAANGTCTTGCTNCACGTCGGNTTGGGCACTTTCAGACCCGTTAAAGAAACTGATATACTCAAGCATAAAATGCACAGCGAATATTACGANGTCGACGAGCAAAACGCCGAGATAATNAATTCCGCGCTCAAAGAAGNAAGACGGGTNATATGCGTAGGCACGACTTCCGTCAGAGTTGTCGAAAGCGCANTCGGGGACGACGGCTTGATAAAGCCAAGCCACGGCGACACGCAAATCTTCATTTACCCGGGATANGACTTCAAAGTAGTAAAAGGGCTTATNACGAACTTCCATTTGCCCGAATCCACTTTGATTATGCTTGTCAGCGCGTTTATCGGCAGGGAAAAGACGCTGGAATTGTATAATAAGGCGGTGGAAGAAAGGTATCGGTTTTTCTCATTTGGCGACGCTATGCTGCTCGCATAAACTTCGCCATACTGCGTTGCGTTTACGTTTTGCCTAAGTCACGTACGCTCAGTACGCTCCTGTCTGCAAATCCGCACGCGCCTTGTCTAGCTCGTTTCTACAAACAGCATTAAATGTATATGGATAAAGAATATGTTAGAAAATTTTAAGTATGAAGTAATAAAAGTATGCAAGCAATCGGGAGCGAGAGTNGGAAGNTTTACGACCCCTCACGGCGTTATNGACACGCCNGTATTTATGCCCGTTGGCACGAATGCGACCGTAAAGGCGCTTACGCCCAAGGACGTNGANGACGCAAAGGCGACGATAGTGCTTGCCAATACCTATCATTTGTACTTGCGACCGGGCNCCGACCTTGTTGAAAAGGCGGGCGGTCTGCATAAATTTATGAATTGGGACAAGCCGATTTTGACCGACAGCGGAGGCTTTCAAGTATTTTCATTGTCCAAAATGAGAAANATTTCCGACGACGGAGTGACGTTCTCGTCCTATATTGACGGCTCTCGCCATTTTATGGGACCCGAAGAATCCATCGCCGTGCAAAACAAACTCGGCGCGGATATTATTATGGCTTTCGACGAGTGTACGGAAGGAAACACAGATTACAAATACGCAAAGGGCGCGATGAATCGCACTTTGGATTGGTTGGATAGATCAGTCAAGGCGCACAAAAATCCCAAGCAAATGCTTTTCCCGATAATTCAAGGNAATATGTACAAAGACTTGCGAATTGAGAGCGCAAAGCGTACGATAGAGTATGCAAAGTGCGGTTTTTCTATCGGCGGACTGTCCGTCGGAGAGCCAAAGCCGGTGATGTACGAAATGCTCGANATACTCAAAGAGTATTATCCCGACGATCAGCCTAGGTACTTGATGGGAGTAGGTTCGCCCGACTGTCTTGTCGAGGGAGTCATGCGCGGAATCGATATGTTTGACTGCGTTTTGCCTACCCGCATGGCGCGCAACGGCACGGCTTTCACCAAGTACGGCAATCTTACTATCCGCAACGCGCAGTATAAAGAGGACTTTTNGCCNGTCGATAGCGAGTGCGATTGCTATTGCTGTCGCAACTTTTCAAGGGCGTATATCCGTCATCTTATCAACGCGGGCGAGATACTCGGAGGGAAGTTGTTATCCATTCACAATATTCGCTTCTTGACCAATCTTATGGAAGAAATGCGCAAAGCGATAATGGAAGATAGGTTTTTGGATTTTTACAAAGAATACACCTCAAATTACACTTGGGGACACGGCGGAGCAAAGNCTGAGAAGAATTTGTAATCGACGTTAAAATCGCTATATTTCGGCATTTTAATGTAAATAATAAATAANAAAGTAAATTATTAAGGACAAATCGCTTGATATTTTACCGATAGTTACTGTAAACTTTATTATGTCGAAAGACAATAAATCGAAATAAGGAGAAAACAATGAATATATCTAANTTTATTACGTTGGCNGATGATGCGGCTCCCACAAACAGCGGNNCTTCGCAAATNATATGGATAGTAGTGCTTGTTGTCCTAATGATAGGCATGTTTGCAATGTCAATCATTCCTCAGAAAAAGCGTCAAAAGAAAGCTCAAGAAATGGTAGACAGTATCAAAGTCGGTACAAAGGTTATGACAATAGGCGGTTTTGTAGGCGAAATAAAGAAAATAGACGCGCCCAACAATAACTTCACCCTCGACATCAGCGCAAACAGCGACGGAAGTGTGTTGGTAGTAATCGACAGATCTGCAATCTATAAGGTTCTTGAAGCAGTTAAGACGAGCGAAGGCGAGATTAAACTTCAAGAGAAACCCGAAGTCGCTGCAATNGACGATATGGAAGCNGACAAAGCGTCCAAGGAAAAGAANGCAAAGAAGCAAGTCAATGCTGAAGAACAAAGTTCCGANCAACTCGGCGATTCTTTGGAAAAGANNGACAANGAAACTTTGCTTAAAGACTAATTNATTTTAGTAAATTAAGAGGGCAGTCTNTTAGACTGTCCTTTTTTATTACAANTTTTTCGACAATTCTATCTNTNTATGATATAATATAAATAATTAAGTATCGGAGAAANNCAATGCGAGANATTTGGAATCCTTGGCACGGATGCAAGAAGTGTAGCGANGGNTGTCANAATTGTTATATGTACTATCTTGACAGGNCGCACGGCAACGGCGATAGTTCTATCGTNCGNCCGACGGGTAATATGTATTATCCGCTTANGAAAAATCGCANCGGCGGTTTNAAGATAGCGAGCGGAGAGATGTTGCGCATTTGTATGACTTCGGACTTTTTNATCGAAGAGGCGGACGAATGGCGCGAAGAAGCGTGGGACGTGATATATCAAAGGCCTGACGTNAAGTTCTTTATTTTGACGAAGCGACCNCAAAGGGTAGANAAGTGTTTNCCNAAAGACTGGGGAGANGGNTGGGAAAACGTATTTTTCAACGTCACTTGNGAAAATCAGAAAAGAGCCGACGAGCGTATTCCCATANTNNATTCNCTTCCTTTCAANCACAAAGGNATAATGACCGCGCCGCTCATTGGNGAAATATCAATAGACAGGTATTTAGATNAAGGNCANATTGAGCAGGTAATTTGCGGAGGGGAAAACTACGACGGAGCAAGAATTTGCAAATACGANTGGGTCAANAAATTGCGCGACGAATGCGCCGCTCACGACGTGACNTTCGCTTTTATAGGCACAGGCAATAAGTTTGAAAAAGACGGACAAGTGATAGATATGCGCAACAATCACGAGCAGATGAAACTTGCCTATAAATTCTCTCTATCTTATAAGGGAAAACCTATCAAATTCAATCTTACCGACAGGNTGGGAATACCTATNGACGAGGANAGTTATCGCCCGAAATTTAAGAGNAAATGCCTTNCNTGCGGNTCNCGTCNGATTTGCAACGGTTGCGAGAATTGCGGCAAGTGCGATGGGAATTTCTTAAGCNNCNCTCAAATTGAAGAATTTGACAAAAATATGACAAATAGGTAGATTTTCCGCCATTATATTAAAAAGATTATCTTGTAATAACTCGATATTTGCAGGCATATATTAATCCTAGGGAGGAGTGGTATATGTCGCTAAAACTCAACAAAAAAGACTTATTTGAAATGTTCAAAGGAGTATTGTTTTCAATAATAATATCCTTGCTTACGGTCGTTATCTTCGCCGTAGTCGTAAAATTTGCCAACTTATCGCAAAAGGCGGTGCAAATCGTCAATATCTTCTTGAAAATTATCAGCATCTTTTTCGGCACTTTGCTTGCTATTAAGTCGGGCAGACAGGGACTGTTCAAGGGTAGTATCATAGGACTGTTCTTCGTGTTAATATCGTATTTGATTTTCTCGGCTATCAACGGTTCTTTTTCGGTAAATCCTTTGACGGCGTTCGACGTAATTTTCTGCTTAGTGGCAGGACTTTTGAGCGGAATTTTCACCGTCAACGTGAGAAAAGGAAAAGAATAATTATTATATAATATAGATAAAAATATTTAATTATAAAAAAGTACTTGCAAAAATACGCTTTTTATTATATCATATTAGTAATAATATTNTGATATACGCGGAGGACTTATGAAGCATATCAACAGTGTAGTTACAAATTCAATGAAAAAGAGCGGAAATATCGGTTGCGGCGAGTGTCAATCAAGCTGTCAATCCGCATGCAAGACTTCTTGCACGGTAGGNAATCAAAGCTGCAAAAACCGTGACGAAAAAATCAACGCTACAAGAAAACCTTTAATCTAATTTATCNGAATTATAAATGGTACACGCATTTGACTTCTGCTATCACGGCAGGACATATCATTTTATTTGGGACGTAGAAAGTGGCAGTCTACACAACGTAGATTATGTCGCTTTTTTGTATGCAAAAAAAAGATACGGACAAGCNTTGAGCGAGAAAGAAAGCAATGACTTTGCCAATATCGATAAGANTGATATTGCCGAACTTNACAGTGAATTTTCTCAATTGGAAAAAGAAGGCGCGCTAAATNCGCCGTGCGAGATTTACGCGAAGCGTAAGCGTATNGGCGAAATCAAGGCGCTTTGTCTGCATATTTGCAACGACTGTAATTTGCGTTGCAAGTATTGTTTTGCCGACGAAGGCACTTATCACACTACCGAAAGNGCGTATATGTCCGAAGAGGTNGGCAAGAGAGCGATTGATTTCCTTATCGCNAATTCTGGCAAGAGNACNAANCTNGAAGTAGACTTTTTCGGCGGAGAGCCGTTGATGAACNTAGGCGTAGTNAAGGCAATCGTCAAGTACGCCAGAGAACGGGAAAAGCAGTCGGGCAAGACCTTCCACTTCACGATGACGACGAATTGCGTACTTTTGAGCGACGACACAATCAAGTGGCTGAATGAGGANATGTACAACGTAGTGCTCAGCATTGACGGTAGAGAATGCGTCCACAACGCNGTCCGCAANGCGGTCAACGGCAAGGACTGTTATTCGCTTATCGCAAACAATGCAATGAAGTTTGCCAAAGTCAGGGGAAACAAATCTTACTACGTAAGAGGNACTTTCACCGCAAAGAACTTGGATTTTGCCGACGACGTACTTACGCTCAACGATATGGGNTTTGANCAAATCTCAATNGAGCCGGTAGTCACCGATATTGANGATTTGAAAATCACAAAGGAGCATTTNCCNGCCATACTCAAAGAGTATGAAAGACTTGCCGAGAACTATATCGANAGACGCAAGACGGANAAATGGTTCAATTTCTTCCACTTTATGATAGATTTAGAGGGCGGACCTTGTCTTGTCAAAAGGCTTACGGGATGCGGTTCGGGATGCGAATATTTGGCAATAACCCCTACGGGCGGAATTTATCCCTGCCATCAGTTTGCCGAGAACAAAGACTACTATATGGGCAACGTCTTCGACGGAAANATTGATTTNAGCGTGTCAGAAAAGTTTGCCGAAAATATCGTNACCAACAAACCTGATTGCGAGAATTGTATGGCAAAATACTATTGCAGCGGCGGTTGCNTCGCCAACAACCTCAATTTCGCAGGNAGTATGGGCAAGCCNTATTCCATTTCTTGCGANATGATGAGGAAGAGACTGGAACTATCGCTTGCTATCGACGCNATAGAGGGCGCGGAGAATAGTTAAGTAAGAAGTAATAGTGAAAAGTGAAGAGATAGCTAAAAAATTATCTATATAAAATAANTANTTTATAGGTAAAATTATTTGCCAAATATATTTTGGTATGCTAAAATACTATCTAGTAAAATAAACACTCGAGGTCAGCACAGGCAGTTGCTTGTTTGCCAACAGGTTGCCGAAAGCGTAAATTTCGAGGAAGAATAAACAAAAAAAGGAGAAACAAAAATGGCAGTAGTAACAATGAAGAGCCTCTTGGAGGCAGGTGTACACTTCGGACACCAAACGAAAAAATGGAACCCTAAGATGAGCAAATACATCTATGCGGCNAGAAACGATATTCACATTATCGACCTTCAAATTTCCGTTGAGCAAGTAGAGAAGGCTTACGCTTTCGTAAGAGACGTAGCAAAGTCCGGCAAGTCCGTATTGTTCGTAGGAACGAAGAAGCAAGCGCAAGACGCTATCAAGGAAGANGCTACCCGTTGCGGTATGTTCTATATGAACCAAAGATGGCTCGGCGGTACGCTTACCAACTTCCAAACAATCAGAAGCCGTATCGAAAGACTCAACAAGATAAATCAAATGGAACTTATCGGTCAATTCGAGCTTTTGCCTAAGAAAGAAGTTGCAATGCTCAAAGCCGAGAGAGATAAGCTTGAGGCAAACCTCGGCGGTATCAAAGANATGACCCANCTTCCGGGATGTATGTTCGTNGTAGACATCAACAACGAAGACATCGCNGTNAAGGAAGCAAAGAAACTCGGNATTCCTGTAGTAGGTCTCGTAGACACCAACTGCAATCCGGAATTGGTTGATTACGTAATCCCGGGCAACGACGACGCTATCCGCGCAATCAAGTTGGTTGCAAGCATTATCGCAAACGCAGTTATCGANGCAAANGAGGGTATTACTTTCTCCGTTGAAGAAGAGAGCGAAGAAGATAAGAAAGNCGAGGCTACCGAAGAAGTAGTTGAAGAGACTGCAAGCGAAGAAGTAGCAGAATAATTCGGAGGTAAATAGATTATGGCATTTACAAATAAAGACGTTATGGATCTCCGNGCTAAGACCGGAGTAGGAATGATGGATTGCAAGAAGGCTCTTATCGAGGCTGACGGCGATATGGAAAAGGCTGTTGAACTTTTGNGAGAAAAAGGTATGGCTACGAGCGCAAAGCGCGCNGGCAAGATTGCGTCGCAAGGTACNGTTGAGGCTTACAACGACGGCAAGTTCGGCGTTTTGGTAGAAGTAAACTGCGAATCCGACTTCGTAGCGCGCGGCGACCAATTCAAAGCGTTCGTTATGGACGTAGCGAAGTATATNGCTCAAAACAACGTTGATACAGTTGAACAAGTTACCGAAGGTATGAGCGTNGCTTTGGCAGAAGCAGTAGCAAAAATCGGCGAGAANATTGCGGTAAGAAGATTTGCAAAATATCCCGTTGCTAATAGCAAACTTGAAAGTTATATNCACATGGGNGGAAAAATCGGCGTTCTCGTTGAATTGAGCGCAAACGCAAGCGACGAACTCGCTCACGATATCGCAATGCAAATTGCAGCGGCAAATCCGTCTTACGTTAAGATAGCGGAAGTTCCGCAAGAAGAAATCGAGAAAGAGAAGGAGATTCTCAAGGCTCAGGCTCTCAACGAAGACAAGCCGAAGCCACTCAACATCATCGAAAAGATGGTCGAGGGTCGTATCAACAAGTANTATAAAGAAGTTTGCTTGCTCGAACAACCTTTCGTAAAAGACGGCGACAAGACTATTAAGGCTCTTTTGAAAGAAGCGGGAGCTGACGTAGCAAGATTTACCCGTTTTGTAATGGGCGAAGGTCTGGAAAAGAAAGAAGAGAATTTGGCAGACGAAGTTCAGGCGCAAATCAACAGCGCTAAGAAAGCGTAATTGTTAGTTAAAAGGAAAACAAATCGTTTTCCTTTTTTCATATAATAATTTAGGGGATTAGGAATATGGCTAAGTATAAAAGAGCGATTATCAAATTGAGCGGAGAAGCGTTGGCAGGCGAGAAAGGTTTTGGAATTGACGAAAATATCGTTGCTTACGTAGTAAATCAAATCAAGAAAGTTTTCGAGCAAGGTACTCAAATCGGTATTATTATCGGCGGNGGCAACTTCTGGCGCGGTAGACAGGCGCTCAATATGGAAAGATCTGCGGCTGACCACATGGGTATGCTCGCTACGGTAATGAACTCTTTGGCGCTTCAAGACGCTTTGGAAGCCGCGGGAGTACCGTGTAGAGTGCAGACCGCATTGACAATCACGAGAATTGCCGAGCCTTATATCCTTAGAAAAGCGTTGAGACACTTTGAAAAAGGCAGAGTGGTGATATTCGCCTGCGGCACGGGCAATCCGTTTTTCAGTACAGACACGGGCGCGGCGCTCAGAGCGGCGGAAATCAACGCCGACGTGCTTATGCTTGCCAAAAACATTGACGGCGTATACGACAGCGACCCCAAGAAGAATCCCAACGCAAAGAAGTATGACGAACTCAGCTATATGAAAGTAGTCCAAGACGGCTTGCAGGCAATGGACGCGACGGCAATCACTTTGTGTATGGAGAACAAAATTCCAATCATCGCGTTTGCCTTAAAAGAAGAAGATAGCCTTCTTAAAGCAGTCAACGGCGAAAGAATAGGTACGTTAATTCACTAATTGGTTTAATATGAGAAAATTTGTTTTAGCTGTTGCGATAATAATTCCGCTTCTATTTATATCCGGAATTGCGCTCATCATAATTGGCGGATCACAAAATGAGTCGTTGGCTCTTGCAGGAAGTATGATTATGTCATTGGGACTTCCAATTACAATGGTCATACTTGTCGGAGTCGGTTTAGTCATTATGATAACCGGAGGGGCAAAGGTCAACAAAAACGATGATGTTATAGACGATAACGAAAGCGATGACCTTAGTGAAAAAGAGAAAGAATATTCTAATATTGTGGACATAAATACCTCTTACGGTTACGAAAACAGGGCAAAAAGCGATAATTACGTAATTCAGCATTCGGCAAATATCTACAAGAATTCTTCAACAAAAGAAAAAATACTCGGTTGGGTATTTCTTAGTTTTCTGCTTCTAAACGTAATTTTGGCGCTTATTTTTGCGTTTTTGGGAATTAAGTTGGGAATGTATATATGTTTTGGTCTTTTTGGCGGTACGATTATAATATGCGCTATCGGAAAGTTTATAAGCGAAAAAGTGTCAATGAGCGCAAAAATATATACCAAGTCCAAAAAGAGAGAAATCCTTGAGGGCAAAGTGAAGCATTGCTTTCTTTCAAGTTCGGTGAGTACAGGCGGCGGAAGAAACGGCTCGCATTGGCATACCGAAAGATTAGTCAAAGTAACGTATAGGGTTGTAGTGACCGCCAACGGAAAAGATTACAACGCGTACGCGCAAGATTTCTACGAAACGGGCGAAGACATTAAGATAGCCGTAATAGGCGGAAAAAGAGCAAAAATCGTCAGTGAAGAGGAAATAGAAAAGTCTGAAAGTCTATTGAAATGAGCGGTATACAAAACGCTTTTAATGTAAAAAATTTATAATATATATTAAATACGGATAAAAAATTATAAAAAGCATTGTGTTTAGTGCCAACTTTTGATATAATTATGATAGCAAAATTTAAGGAGAAACATTATGGCTTACGAGCAGATAGAGATTTTGGAAGCATTCGACGAGTTCGAGACAAAAATGGACAAGAGTATTTCCAGCCTTCAATATGAATTCAACAATATAAAAGCGGGCAGAGCAAATCCGCATATATTAGACAAAATTGTAGTAGATTATTACGGAGTACCCACGCCGTTGAAACAAATCGGCAATATTCAGACCCCCGAGGCAAGAGTATTGATGATTACGGTATGGGATACGTCTATTCTTAAAGAAGTCGAAAAGGCTATAATCGCCGCAAATACGGGTATTACCCCCAACAACGACGGCAAAGTAATCAGAATGATTTTCCCGGAACTTACGCAAGAGAGAAGAAAGGAACTTTGCAAGGGCTTGCGCGCGACGGCAGAAAATACAAAGGTCGCTTTGAGAAATGCGCGTAGAGATATCAACGATTCTATTAAAAAATTCAAAAAGGATAGTTTGATTTCCGAAGACGAGGCTAGTCTTTACGAAAAAGACGTCGACAAGAAACTTGCCGAGCAAATCGATATCGTCGACAAGATGAGCAAGGAAAAAGAACAAGAGATACTTTCCGTATAATAACAGGGAACGTTTACATATTACAAAACAGATTGCAAGCGGATTGACGTCTGCTTGCTGTCAATTTTGAGGAACTTATGGAAAAGCAGTTGAAAATTCCAAGACATATCGCTTTTATTATGGACGGCAACGGCCGTTGGGCTTCCGAGCGAGGACTGTCTAGAAGCGATGGACATAGACAAGGCGCGGAGGCTCTCAAAACAGTAGTGCAGGCGTGCGCGGAAAGGGGAATCGAAGTAGTCAGCGTCTACGCATTTTCCTGCGAAAATTGGTCAAGACCGCAATCTGAAATCAAATTTTTGTTTTCTTTGATTACGCAGTTTGCCAAAAAGGAACTCAAAAAATACGCTGATTCGGGATTTAGAGTACGTTTTAGCGGAGATTTGACTCAACTGCCTAAATCCACTCAAAATGCAATCAAGAAAGTAATTGACGCAAGCAAAAACAATACCGGCACAATTGTAAATATCGCTTTGAATTACGGTTCGAAGCAGGAAATTACGAGAGCGGTGAACAAAATTTTGCAGTCGGGAATTAGAGAAATTGACGAGCAAATGCTCGAAGACTGTTTATACACGGCAGGACTTCCGCCGCTTGATTTATTGGTAAGATCTAGCGGGGAGAAGAGATTGAGCAACTTTATGCTGTGGCAGTGCGCTTACAGCGAATTGATGTTCATTGACAAATATTGGCCTGACTTTGATAAAGATACTTTAGATGGAATTCTCGAAGAGTATTCCAAGCGAGACAGAAGATTTGGAGGAGTGAAATAATGTTGAAGAGAATACTTACCGCAGTCGTATTGCTCGCAGTTGTCTTCGGCACGATTTTGGGACTTAGACAGATATACGTCGAGTTCGCAGATATCATTGCCGTGGCAATTTGTTGCGTTGGCGTATACGAAATGGCTCAAGCGTTCAAAAAAGCCGAATACAATGCGATAAAGGGAAGTCTTATAAGCGGATGTATAATAATTTATCCGTTGATATTGCTATTTGAAAAGACTCTCGGCAAAGGCGAACTCGGCATTGTCATTGCGCTTTCTCTTTCGCTTATGATTGCAATTATAGAATTCACGTTGATACATAAATTCACTCTCAAAGATTTGCTCTCGACGGCATTCATTTTAATGTATCCGTTGGGCATTTTTTCCACGCTGGTGTTGATAAATCACAGCAAATACGGACTTCTCGGCATATTGCTTGCTCTGCTTATACCTATTATGACCGACACAATGGCTTACTTTGTAGGTATCACTTTCAAGGGCAAAAAACTATGTCCGAATATCAGTCCAAAAAAGACAATCAGCGGAGCAATCGGCGGAGTATTGGGCGGAATAATCGGCGCAATGCTCGTCTTCGTACTCTTTGACGTAACGGGAGTATTTGTCAATTTCGCCAACGTCGGACTTCTCAAACTTACGAATTCGTTGGGAGCGTCAGCGGGAATTTACGTTGTCATAGGCTTAATCGGCGGTGTATTGAGCGAACTCGGCGATTTGGGCGCAAGTTGGATTAAAAGACAAGCGGGTATTAAGGACTTCGGCAAGATTTTCCCGGGGCACGGCGGAATAATGGACAGATTGGACAGCATTATCTTTACGTTGCCAATCGTACTATTGCTTATCAGCGTAATTTCAGCGGTAAACGCGCTATAATTTACATATATGAAAAGATTGATGATATTAGGAAGTACAGGTTCTATCGGCAGACAAGCCTTGGAAGTAGTCGACGCCTATGAGAATAAATTCGAGGTTGTCGGCTTGTGTTGTAATTCCAATAAACTTATAATCGAGCAAATCAATAAGTATTCGCCCAAATTCGTCGCTGTGCTTGATCGTGATTTGGCAAATGAGATTAAGACGACTTTCCCCGATATTCAAGTATTTACAGGCGAAGAGGGCATTTGCAAGTTGGCGGAAATCAAAGTCGACGTGTTGCTCAACGCGCTCGTAGGTATCAGCGGACTGAAACCTACGGTTAAGGCAATAAATGCAGGAAATACTATTGCGCTTGCGAACAAAGAAACCTTGGTCGCGGGCGGAGAACTCGTGATGCCTTTGGCTAAGAAAAAGGGAGTGGAAATACTTCCCGTGGACAGCGAACATAGCGCAATTTGGCAGTGTATCGGCGGAAAGAATCTATCCAAGATACTTCTTACCGCGAGCGGCGGAGCATTCAGAGATTGGACGAAATCGCAGCTCAAAGACGCAAAAGCGCGCGACGCGCTCAAACATCCAAATTGGGATATGGGAGCAAAAGTCACGATTGACAGCGCGACGCTTATGAACAAAGGCTTGGAAATTATCGAAGCAATGCACTTGTTCGGAGTAGACGTCGACGACATAAGAGTACTCGTCCATAGACAAAGCGTAGTACATAGTATGGTAGAATACGCGGACGGAAGCGTGATTGCGCAGATGAGTTATCCCGATATGAGATTGCCGATACAAATCGCTTTGCTTTATCCCGAGAGAGGCGACTACGCTTTTCAAAAATATGATTTTGTAGGCAAATCGCTTACCTTTGAAGATGCGGATGAGGAGAGATTCCCATGTCTTTCGATAGCCAAGTATTGCGCAAAAGAAAAGGGAATTGCGCCTTTGATTATGAACGCTTCCAACGAGATTCTCGTAAAAGCATATTTGGATAATAAAATTAAATTCTACGACATACCATATTATATAAGACTTGCGCTTGACAAGTTCTATCAGGGACAGCGGATAGAGTGCGAAGAGCAAATCTACGAAATTGACGGAGCGGTAAGGACTTTTGTCGAAGACCTTATCAATAAGAGGTAAAAATGGTATTATGTTTAGCGGTAAGCGGACTTGAAGTATTGAAATGGGTAGGTTATTTTTTAGTCGCCCTTTTATGTCTTATGTTAATGATAATGTTGCATGAGTTGGGACATTATACTTTCGGTAAGATTTTCAAATTCAAAATCAATGAGTTTTCAATAGGTTTTGGACCTAAACTATTCAGTAAGACCAACAAGAAGTCGGGCGAGGTATTCTCGGTGAGAGCCGTTCCGCTCGGCGGATTTTGTTCTTTTGCGGGAGAGGATGAAGAGGGCGAAAGCGACGGCGACTTTAATACGCGTCCCGTATGGCAACGCATTATCGTGCTTTTCGCAGGAGCAGGCTTCAATTTCCTATCCGCATTCATTGTAATTACGATTTTTTTCTCGGCGTACGGCGAATATTTTCCCGTTGTTGGCAACGCTTACCAGCACGTCGAATACGTTGAAGACGGCAGTTATACGCTGATTGAAGGTTCTCAACAACTCCAAGAAGGCGATATTATCCTTTCCGTAAACGGCAAGAATTGTTATTCTCTTCTTGAATACAACCGTCTCTCGTCCTTGATAGGCAAAGAGGAAGATAATATAGAAATCGTCGTAATAAGAGACGGCGCAAAGCAGACGCTCAACGTACAAAAGCATTATTACGTTACCGATACCGAAAGCGGCGCGCAGGTCAGCGCCAACAAAGGCTTGGGCATCTCTATGGGTTCGTACAGCGTGCAAAGACTCTCGGCGGGGCAAGCGTTTACGCACGGCGCGGCTTTCGGCTACGACGTGTTGAGAGTTACCGTAAATTCTATCAAGCAAATTTTCAAAGGTAGCATAAGCGTAGGCGAATCTATGGGCGGTACGGCGACGGCAATATTCTCGCTTGCGCAACTCGTTCAGGCGGGTATACCTGCGATAATTTATGGTTTTTGTATTTTGTCGATGTCAATCGGTATTATGAATATCTTGCCATTGCCCGCGCTCGACGGCTCGAGAATTGTATTCGCAATAATAGAGGGCATCAGAAGAAAACCGCTTAATCGCAAAATCGAAGGCACGATACACTTTGTGGGGCTAATCGTTTTGTTTGCGCTTGCGATAATACTTGATTTAGTTCACTTTTTCGGCTAAAATATAATTAGACTAAAATTTACGAGGGATATATGGCAAAGCGAACGGTTGCTGTCGGAAACGTCAATATAGGCAATTCTTCCGTCAGTATACAATCTATGACCAACACAAAGACCGACGATATTGACGCTACGATTGCTCAAATCAATAGGTTGCAAGAGGCAGGATGTCAACTTGTCAGGTGTTCCGTACCCGACGAAAAAAGCGCGATTGCCATGAAAGAAATTGTCAAGAGCGTATCCGTTCCAATCATTGCAGATATACATTTTTCGCACAAACTTGCGCTTATGTCCGCGGATGCAGGAGTAAGCAAAATTCGAATAAACCCCGGCAATATCGGCGGAGTAGACAAGGCAAAGTATCTTGCCGATTACCTCAAAGAGAGAAAAATTGCGCTAAGAATAGGCGTCAACGGCGGTTCTTTGGACGACGCTCACAAGTCCAAGCCATTGGCGATTGCTATGCGCGACAGCGCGTTGGAATACGTATCCGTACTTGAAAAATGCAATTTCTACGACATAGTCATTTCCGCAAAATCTTCCAACGTCAAAGTCATGATAGATACGTACAGACTTCTTGACAAGGCTTGCGACTATCCTTTACATTTGGGCGTGACCGAAGCGGGGATTTACCACACGGGCGTCGTAAAGTCTGCCATCGGTATAGGCTCTTTGTTGTGCGACGGCATAGGAGATACGATTAGAGTATCGTTGAGCGACGACCCCGTAAAGGAAGTTGAGACGGCAAAGGACATTCTCAAAGCGTGCGATAGATACGACAAGCCGTATTGCGAGATTATATCCTGTCCGACTTGCGCGCGTACCAATATCGAGGTCAAAGCCCTTGCCGAGCAAGTGGAAGAAATGTGCAAGGACATAGCCAAACCTTTGAAAGTAGCTGTCATGGGCTGCGTCGTCAACGGGATAGGCGAGTCGCAGGGCGCAAACTTAGGCGTAGCGGGCGGCAAGGATAAGTCGGCAATCTTCGTAGATTCCAAGTACGTCGAGACCGTCGACAACTCTATGATTTTGCCCACGCTGAAAAAGTATATTTTGGAATATTAACATATAAAAACCGACACGGAAGAGGAAAATGCAGTTCATTGACAAGCTAAACCAAGCGACAAACAACAAATATGAATTTTTGAGAATAAGCAAACTCAACCTTGACATAGGCACGAGTTCGCTTTCTCTCGTATGCCTTCTTCCCGAAGATATTTCCAACGATAAGTTTACGGATGAGGATAAAAAAGTAGTAGAGAATTTTTGCAGGACGCAAATCCCAGAAACATTTTCTTTGAAGATTGCATTTGTCAAAAATAGGCTCAACAAAGAGGCTATAGCCAAGCAGGTAATTTCATTTATTTCATCAAAATATCAGACTTTGACAAGCCAATACGACGCGTCGCTTACTCAAATAAATTTCGAAGGAAAGAAGATCGTAATCGACCTTTATATGTCAAGTCCGGTAATTCATTACTGCGAAAACAGCGGTTTTAAGGACAAGTTGGCAAAATTCATTTACTCTCAGAACTGTTCGGACAAAGTAGTCGTGCGGATAAACGTTTCTCGCACTGTTGACGCTGAGAAGTTGCTCGAAGATAGGGAGAACGTCAAGTACGTCGACATTGGCGAAATTGATATTATAGGCGACTATCACTATTACATAGGCAAGGATATAGGCAGAAAACCGCGTTATATCGACAAATACAAGAAAGAAATGGACGGAATTTGCGTATGCGGCAGAGTGGGCGAGGTCAAAAGAATAAACATTGTGGACAAAGAATCGCCCGACAGACGTCTCAAAAAGATACTTTTCAAATTCACAATTGACGACACGACAGGCAAGATGGATTGCTTGTATTTTGCTAAATTGCGTAAGGCGAAAAAGCATGAGGACGACCACGGCACGGGCTTTGTGACTTGCCTTGATTCGCTTGCCGAAGGGGATAACGTAGTAATTTTCGGCAATTACCGCCACAGTGATTTTTCAGATAAAAACGAGCTTATGGTCACAAAACTCGCTCTTTGCAAGATAAATTTCGACAGTATGGAAAAGCGAAGAGAAGATATTAAGAAGGCGAACAAGATAAAAATCTTCCAAAAGCCTCAAAAGTACGAAGTCGATATCAACGAAAATCTTCTCGATATGATATGGCACTGCGATTATATTCTCAACAATAAATTCATCGTGTTCGACTTAGAGACTACGGGAGTAGACGTAGATAACGACGAAATAATTGAAATAGGCGCGGTAAAACTTGAATACGGCAAGATTGTAGAGTACTACGACACTTTGATTGACCCCAATAGACCAATTCCAAAGGGAGCGTCCGAAGTCAATCACATATATGACGAAGACGTAAAGAATTCTCCGTACTTAGAAGACGTGCTGGGCTTTTTCATGGACTACATAAAGGGGTATAAACTCATTGCGCACAACGGCAACGGATTTGACTTCAAGATACTTCGCAGAGATTGTCAAAAGTATAATTTGCCGTTTGAAAACGAACTTATCGATTCTTTGACGGAAGCGAGAAAGATACTCAAGCATGAGCGCGCGCACTCGCTGCAAGCGCTTTGTAGGCACTATAATATCGTCAATAGAAACGCGCATAGGGCGTATGAAGATTCCGAGGCTACCGCGAAAGTATTTGTAAAACTTATGGACGACTATTACAGCAAAGAAAACGAAGAGGACGAAGAGGGCAATAATTAGTAATAATTGTTGTGAAAATACGCCTTTTTTGCTTAAAAATGAATAAAAATACTTGCAATTGTAATATATATATGATATATTATTAGTGCAATAGTTGAATGACTGGAGCGACTGCAAATGCAGTCGCTCTCAAACTATAAAGAGGAAGTTATGTCAAAGATTACCGACAGCGTCAAAATCACGGTTGAGCCTATTATAGAGAATTTGGGTATGGAACTTGTCGACGTGGAATTCAAAAAACTCTACGGACAGGATACGTTAATCGTGTATATTGATAAAGACGGAGGCGTGTGTCTTGATGATTGCGAAGTAATTCACAACGCTATCGACGCTCCGTTGGACGAACTTGACCCGACCTGCGGACAGCCGTACAACCTCAACGTATCTTCACCGGGCATTGACAGACCGCTCAAAACCGCTAGGGATTTCAACAAGAAAATCGGTCTGGAGATGGAAGTGTCGTTGTTCAAACCGCTTGAAGAGCTAGGCAAGATAAAGAAATTCAACGCAATCTTGAAAGGTTTTGAAGAAGAAACCGCGACAGTAATATTGGAATACAAAACAAAAAATATAAAACTTAATATCAAAGATGTGGCTCTAATCAGAGAAGCCGTCATCTTCTAGGAGGATAAAATGATCAACAAAGATTTCTTTGCGGCGCTCGAAGCGCTTGAAAGTGAAAAGAAAATCGAAAAGCAACAGTTTATCGAGTCTCTCGAAGCAGGACTTGCAGTCGCTTACAAGAAAGAAAGCGGCGAGGCTAGACCCGTTATGGTAGTGCTCAACCCACAACGCGCCGAGATCAAGATTTACGCTTACAAGACGGTCGTTGAAGAAGTAATCGACCCCGAGAAGGAAATTTCGCTTGAAGAAGCAAAGCAAAAGAAAAATTCTTATAAGGTGGGCGACCTCGTGAAAGAGGAAGTTACTCCAAAGACTTTGAGCCGTATTGCAGCGCAGACCGCAAAGCAAGTTATCATGCAAAGAAACAATGAAATCGTCAAGGAACTCATTAAGGACGAAATGAACAACAAAGAGGGCGAAATCGTCAAAGGTATCGTCAGAAGAGTGGAAAACGACACCGTTTACCTCGAAATGGCAGGAACGCAACTCGAAGGCGTTATGCTTCCGTCCGAACAAATCAGAGGCGAGAGATACAACGTAAACGACGTTATCAACGTATACGTTAAGAACGTGCGTACTACTTTAAGAGGTACGACGCAAGTTATGGTATCGAGAGCATGCAACGGTTTTGTAAAGAAATTGTTTGAAATGGAAGTTCCGGAAATCAAAGCCAATCTCGTTAATATCAAGAGAATTGTCAGAGAAGCGGGCTACCGTACCAAAATGGCGGTTTACGCAGAAGATTCTTCTATCGACGCAGTAGGAAGCTGTATCGGTCAAAAGGGTATGCGTATCAATAGCGTCGTTCAAGAATTAGGCGGAGAAAAAATTGACGTCATTGGATATTCTCAAGATATGGGCGAGTACATTTCAAGAGCGTTGTCGCCTGCAAAGGTAATCGCCGTTATGCTTAAACCCGAAGAAAAGAGCGCAAGAGCAATCGTCGAGGACGACAAACTTTCTTTGGCTATAGGCAAATCGGGTCAAAACGTAAGACTTGCCGCAAAGTTGACTGAATGGAAGATAGACGTTAAACCGTTCTCTTCGGTAGCCAACGAGAGCGGCGATATTGAAGATATCAACGAATAAGATGAAAAAACCGCCTGTCAGAATGTGTATTGCGTGTAGAAACGCATACGAAAAAAAGCAAATGCTTAGAATAGTTAAAGACAAGGAAGGCAATATTTCTTTGGACTTTACTTGGAAAAAAGCGGGGCGCGGAGCATATATTTGCGACAACGCGCAATGCGTTGAGAAATGTGTCAAAAATAGACTTCTCAACCGTTGTTTCGAGCAAGAGATAAGCGCAGAGGTATACGATGCAATTAAAAAGCAATATAGCGATAAACAAGATTGATTGCTATATCAACTTTGCGGTCAAAGCAGGCAAGGTGATTTGGGGTATCGACAATCTAGAGCGCGCAAAATACTCGCCGCTCATAGTGTTGTACGACAAGTTGCTCGGGGCAAACAGCGCCAAGCAACTATGCCAGTATTGCGAAAAAAAGCGCGTAAAGACGCTTGCTTTGCCTGAAAATTATCTTAATTCGCTATTAAAGAGAGAAAACGTCAAGGTCTTATCAATTACGGACGTATCTCTCGCAACTGCAATACTATCGTATTGCGAGGAAGAGGAATAATCTTAATTCTTTGTATTGCCAAGGGCAATAAACGGAGGTGTTTTTGTGAGCAACAACGAAAACAAAAATGAACAATTTAGAGGTTTAAAAGAAATCGAGGCGTTTTTGAGAGATACGTCTAGACCTTTCGTCAACAAAATTGCTTTGACCAAAAGCAAATTAAAGGACGTTTACGATAAAATATCCGCTCTCAAACAAGAGAAAATTCAACAGACTTTGGCAATGCCCGAGGAAGATGAAGTCGAGACCGATTTGACGGACGTCAACAACGAAAGCGAAGTCGTTGAAGAAAAGACAGAGCAAGAAATAAAAGAGGTGAAGGAAGTACCTGCGCAACAAAAGCCCGCTCAAAGCGAGTCCGCAAAATCGCAGACCTACATCAACCCCGAAATGCTCAAAAGACAAAATCCAAGAACGGACTCCCGTCCGCCTTTTGACAAGAATAAGAGCGGCGCGCCCAATAGAAACGGGGTTATGCAAAAGCAACCGTTTGCGCCGAATAGAGGAAAAGCGGAGGTAGTTGCGCCTGCGCCGAATACTAATTTCAAAAACAATGACTTGAAGAAGAAAAAAGACGTAAAATCTACTTTTGCCAAGGACGACAACAAGAAGGGCATGAGCAAAAGAGATTTGTTCAAGAAGGGGTACGCTTACGACGCCACGAGAGAGGACGACAGCGATACCGCAAGATACGTCAAAGTCAAGAAAGCAAAGAAAGAGAGCAATACGCCTCAATACGTCAAAATCGAGCACGCAGTACTTACGAGCGAAAATATACCTATCAAGGTATTCAGCGAAAAAATCGGTAAGTCCGCGACTGAAATTGTCAAAAAATTATTCGATATGGGTAAGTTTGCGACTATCAACGACGTTATCAGTTTTGAAGAAGCCGAGTTGGTAGCGGTAGATTACGACATCACTCTCGAACTCAAAGTCGACAAGACCGCCGAGGATAAGCTCAAAGATATTATCGATACCCAACAAGTCGATACGACTAAACTCGTCAAGAGACCGCCTATCGTCACAATAATGGGACACGTCGACCACGGTAAAACCTCGCTTTTGGACTATATCCGTAAATCCAACGTAGTAATGAGCGAAGCGGGCGGAATTACCCAACATATCGGCGCGTACACGATAGATTTGAACGGCGAAAAGATTACTTTCCTTGATACGCCGGGTCACGAAGCGTTTACCGCTATGAGAAGAAGAGGCGCCAACGTCACCGATATTGCGATTATCGTCGTAGCGGCTGACGATGGAATAATGCCTCAGACGGTTGAAGCAATCAACCACGCAAAGGATGCGGGCGTATCGATAGTAGTCGCTGTCAACAAAATCGATAAGACAGACGGCAATTTGGATAGAATTAAACAGCAGTTGACTAATTATGAGTTGTTGCCTGAAGACTGGGGCGGCGATACGATGGTATGTCCTGTCAGCGCAAAGACAGGTCAAGGCGTCAAGGAATTGCTTGAAAACGTGCTATTGGTAGCCGAAGTAATGGAACTTAAAGCCAACAAGAAGTGTCCTGCGACCGGTTCTATCATCGAAGCAAGTCTTGACAAGGGCAAAGGTCCTGTCGCTACGATTCTCGTACAAAACGGCACTTTGAAAGTCTCCGACTATATCGTGGCAGGTACTGCAATCGGTAAAATTAGAGATATGACGGATTACACCGGCAAGAGAGTTAAGGAGGCGTTCCCGTCCTACGCAGTACAGGTACAAGGTTTTTCCGAAGTTCCTAATGCAGGCGACATAATGGTTGTTGTTAAAGACGAAAAACTCGCTAAAAAGGTTGCGCAAGAAAGGGCCGACAAGGAAAGAGCTGAAATGCAAATGCGCAGCAATGCGAGAAGTCTTGACGATATGTTTAAGAACGTACAGTCTTCCGACGTCAAGGTACTCACTTTGATTATCAAAGGCGACGTACAAGGTTCTGTCGAAGCGGTTAAGCAATCTTTGCTCAAACTCAACGACGACATGAAAGAAGACAACGTAAAAATCAATATTATTCATAGCGCAGTCGGCGCAATCAACGAATCTGACGTTATGCTTGCCGACACTGCAAACAATGCCGTAATTATCGCTTTCAACGTCAAAGCCGAGGCAAAAGCGCAAGCGCTTGCGGATAGAAGCGGTATTGATATCAAGCATTACAGCATAATTTACGACACAATCAACGACGTCGAAAAGGCTTTGAAAGGTATGTTGGAGCCGACATACAAAGAAGTCATACTCGGTCATGCCGAAGTCAGAGCAACGTTCAGAATTTCGAGTTTCGGCACGATTGCGGGTAGCTACATCACCGATGGTAAAGTCGCTAGAAATTCCAAAGTTAGAGTTGTACGCGACAATATCATTATATACGAGGGCGTCTTAAGTTCGTTGAAGAGAGAAAAAGACGACGCTAAGGAAGTTGCAAGCGGTTACGAATGCGGTATCGGTCTTGAGAAATTCAACGACGTCAAGGTCGGCGACGTAATTGAAAGTTACATTTTGGAGCAAATAGAGCATGAGTAGGATTGAGAGAATCAACGCTGAACTTAAAAAACAACTTTCCGTTGTGCTAAGAGACGGTATAAACGACCCGAGAGTAGCAGGAAAGATTATTTGCGTCACCGACGTTGAAGTAGACAAGGATTTGACTTTGGCTCAAATATATATCAGCGTACTCGGCGGCGAAGGTAACGAAAAAGATATTATCGGCGGGCTTACGAGCGCGGAAGGCTATATCAAATCGTGCTTAAAGTCCAAAATAAAACTTAGAAATATGCCCGCGCTTAGGTTTATCTACGACAATAGCGTGAGTTACGGTAGAAAAATCTCCAAAATTATCGACGAGATTCATTCTGCCGAGAGCAAAGAAAATGATAATTCGGGTGAATAATGTATAAAGAGTTTATCAAAGCCGTTGATTCAAGCGATACAATCGCAATAATCAGTCATCAAAATCCCGACGGAGATACTTGCGGAAGTTCTCTTGCGCTTTACAGAGCGCTAAAATTGTACGGAAAAGAAAACGTATTTGTCTTTTGCGACAGCAAAATCAAGAATTCTTTGACCGTTTTGGACGGTAGCGAATATTACAACGAATGCGAGGTTACGAAATGCGACCTCGCTATTGCTTGTGATTGCGCCGATATGGACAGAATGGGAAAATATTACGACCTTTTCAGTAAATCGAAAGTTAAGGTCGATATAGACCACCACAAGACCAACAGCAAATTCGGAACAATCAATATTATTGAAGCGGGAGTCAGCGCAACGTGCGAAGTGATGTACAAAATTATCAAGGCTCTCGACGCTATTCATCCTTGTCTAGACGATAAAGTTGCCAAATTACTTTACAGCGGGCTCGTGACAGACAGCGGTGGATTTACTTTTTCAAGCGTATCGTCGCAAACGCATTTTATTGCCTCTGAGTTGATTAAATACAATTTTTCGGCAAGTTCTGTATGCGAACATTTTCTCAAAACGGTTCCTATGAATACTTTTTTGCTAAGAGCGAGAGTATTGTCAAAAGCCAAGTTTTACGAGAATGGCAAAATCGGTATGATTGTCTTTACTCAAGAAGATTTTGATGCAACCAATACTTCGGCTGAAAATACCGAAGGAGCAATCAATTTTATTCGCGATATAGAAGGAGTTGAGATTGCCGTATCGATAACGCAGACGTCAACGCCTAATAGTTATAAAGTAAGCGTGCGCACGAGCGACAACGTGGATTCAACGAGAATTACAATGGTATTCGGCGGAGGCGGACATAAGAACGCGGGCGGATGTAGAATTTCAGGTTTCTTTGAGGACGTCAAAGATAAACTTCTCAAAGCGTGCAGAGATGAATTATGAGCGATAATTGCATAGCTATTATCAACAAGCCTAGCGGAATTTCTTCAAGCGACGTCATAATTAAATGTCGCAACGCTTTTTCTCACGCGATTGGCAAGAAAATAAAATGCGGTCACATGGGCACTCTTGACCCTATGGCAAGCGGTATACTTATCGTTGCTTTCGGCAACGCTACGAGGCTTTTTGACTTCGCTCTTAAAAAGGGAAAGTCGTATATCGCGACCTTTACTTTCGGTGAAGAGCGGGATACTATCGACGCTACCGGTGAGGTTGTGAAAACTTCAAATTTGCCGGTTTTTCAGCGCATATCCAATATTTTACCTAATTTTATCGGCAATATAATGCAAGTGCCGCCAAAATATAGCGCGATAAATATCAACGGAAGAAGAGCCTACGACTTGGCTAGAAAGGGGCAAGATTTTGAGATACAAGCCAAAGAGATTTTTATAAAGAATATAAAAATATTGGACAAGACCTTGGACGGTGAACTTTGCAAGGACGTCACTATGTCTATCGAGTGCGGAAGCGGTACGTATATCAGAAGCATTTGTAGAGATATTGCAAAGAGCGTGGGAAGCGCAGCGTACATGTCCAAACTCGTCCGCAACGAATGCGCGGGCTTTGAACTCGGCGACAAATACGTCGTGGATTTTGAGGAATTCCTATCAAATCCGACTGCTTTCGTTTACGACGTTTCGCTGCTTGTGGACAGGCTTATGACGTCGATTAATCTCAACGAAAGCGAGTATTTCAAGATACGAAACGGACAGAGCGTAGCATCTTGCGAAAAAGACGGTCTATATAGCGCAATTTATATGGACAAAACGGTATTTATTGTCGAAGTAAAAGAGGGGAAAGCAAAGTCTATTTGCTATCTTGGAGATTGATATGAGCAGATGGAAAGGTATAAAGACAATCGAATATTCGCAGAAAAACGAGCAAGACATTGTCTTAGCGCTCGGTTTTTTCGATTGCCTTCATATCGGACATATCAAACTAATCAATGAATGTAAACTCATGGCTTTCAAAAAGTCCTGTAAAAGCGCGGTATTTACTTTCCAAAACTCGCCGTTTGAGGTGCTGGGTAAGGATTGCGGACAAATACTGACTTTTGAAGAAAGACTGTACAAACTTGACTCGCTTCAAGTAGATTTTTGCGTAAAAACGCAATTTGACAAAGCGTTTTCACAACTTACGCCAATTGAGTTTCTCAACAATTTTATCAAATATATGTCGATTAAAGGCATTGTAGTCGGAAATGACTATACTTTCGGTAAGTGTGGAGCGGGCAACGTCGAATTGTTGAAAAAATGGTGCGAGGACAATTCTATCGAGTTGTCAATAGTAGATTTCGCTACTGACAACGGAGAAAAGATAGCGTCGTCAAAAATTAGGGAATTGCTATCAAACGGAGATTTAGAAAAAGCCAACGAATATCTTGTCCAACCTTATTTTATTATCGGAGAAGTAATTCACGGATGCCAACGAGGTAGAAGTATAGGATTTGCAACGGCAAATCTTTGCTATCCGAGCGATAAATTGAAGATAAAATCTGGAGTATATTATACGAGAGTTTTAATAGACGGAGTTTGGCTCAAAGCGGTAACCAACGTGGGCGAGCATCCTACTTTCAATGATGACAATTTCAATATCGAAAGTCACGTACTTTACTATGAAAACGACCTATACGGCAAAAAAATCATTATTAAGTTCTTAGAAAGAATAAGAGATATAACAAAGTTTTCTTCAAAAGAGGAGCTATCTCGACAAATTGCAAAAGACGTTGAATTTGCGCTAAACAGCAAATTATGAGGTGAAATATGATAAAATTCGGTCCAAGCGGACTTTGCGAACAATTTGCGCAAAGCGGAAACAAACATACGATACAAGCGGGAAAGTGGTTGAGCGAACAAGGGCTCGACTGCTTTGAATACTCATTCGGCAGAGGCGTGCAAATTAAGTCCGAAACGGCAAACGAAATCGGAAAAGAATTTGCAAATTGCGGAATTGAGATAAGCGTTCACGCCCCGTATTTCATAAATTTGGCTACGCTTGAAGAGGAAAAAGCGATAAACAATCATAGATACATAATGGATTCGCTATCGGCTTTGAAGGAGTTTGGGGGAAATAGATGCGTATTTCATCCGGGAAGTCCACTAAAAGCAACTAGATCCGACGCAATGCTTACTTTGCTCAAAAGATTCGAAGTGATATTGAAACTCAAAGAGGAGAACGGATTTTCCGACTTACTTTTGTGTCCGGAGACTATGGGCAAAAAGGCTCAACTCGGCGATCTTGAAGAGATTATATCAATGTGCAATATCGGCGACGAAAATATAGTGCCTTGCATTGATTTTGGACATCTCAACAGTAGAGATTGCGGAATTTATCACACCCGTGACGATTATAAGCGTACTATTGATAGACTTATGGAAGGAGTAGGCGAGAGCAAGACTGACAGAATGCACGTGCATTTTTCCAAAATTCAGTATACTTCCAACGGCGAATTGAGACACTTGACTTTTGACGACGAGGTGTACGGTCCTGAATTTGAACCGCTTATGGAAGTGTTTGCCGAATACAAACTCAATCCATATATCGTATGCGAATCAGCGGGCACGCAAACACGCGACGCTTTGGCTATGAAGAGGTATTATCGCTCGATTGCAAAATAAAAACCGCCATATTTTCTCCTTTTTATATATAAATAAGATTTGTACTTTACATATATGGAAATTTATGGTAAACTAATTATATGAATATTTGCTCGAAATTGTACGATATTGCAGGCGTGGACAACTTGATAATTACCTTGCCGTCCAACACATTGTATTTATCGGGATATTCATCGACCAACTGTCAAATAATTATCACTAAAAACAAGTCGTATTTCCTTACTGATATGCGCTATTTCTTGGAAGCGACTCAAAAGTTGGGTGATAAATTTGAAGTAGTGTGTCAAAACTTAAATAGTAGTCAAAATCTTTTGGACGAAGGTTCGGTAGGTTTTGAAAGCGAAATATCTTATAGTCAATTCGTAGATTTGCAAAAACTTGTCGGCGATAGAAAGATTATGGATATTTCGGATAAAATTTCAAGTCTTCGAGATATAAAGAGCGAGGAAGAGATTGAGTCTATAAAGAAAGCGCAATCGATAACGGAACTTGCATACAGCGAAGCGTTGAAAATAATTAAACTCGGTATAAGCGAGATTGAATTATCGGCATATATCGAATATATTATGCAAAAAAACGGATGTGAAATCGCTTTTGACAGCATAGTCGCATTCGGGGAACATACCGCAAGTCCGCACGCTCATAGAAGTGAAAGGACGCTAAAAGACGGCGACTTCATTACTATGGACATAGGCGCTAAATACAACGGCTACTGCTCGGATATGACGCGCACGGTAGGATATGGACAAATTAGTACTTATCAAGCGGATATCTACGACAAAGTATTGAGCGCACAAACCCTCGCTCTCAGTGGTCTAAAAGCAGGAATGCAGGGCAAAGACGGCGATAAAATCGCGCGAGATTATTTTGCGAAATGCGGGCTCGACCAATATTTTTCTCACTCTCTCGGTCACGGAGTGGGCATAGATATTCACGAAGGCGTAGGACTTACGCCCAAAGAAGAGCGAATTCTTCAAGAAAATATGATTGTGACCGTAGAACCTGGACTTTATATCGACGGCAAATTCGGAGTGCGGATAGAAGACATGGTTCAAATAAAGGAAAGTTCGGTCAACAACTTGACCAACGCTGATAAAAAACTTATAATTTTATAAACATAAATATCGGAGGTATTTTATGGCTGATTTCGTATTAGCAGGCGATTTTAGAAAGGGCGTTACGTTCGAAATGGACGGCAAAGTAGTCACAATCGTTGACTTCTTGCACGTTAAACCCGGCAAAGGCGCGGCTTTCGTACGCACAAAACTCAGAGACGTTATCAACGGCGGTACTGTCGAGATGACTTTCAACCCAACCGCAAAGTTCCCGACCGCTCATATCGAGCATAAGAATATGATATATTCTTACAACGACGGCGATTTGTATTATTTTATGGATCCCGTATCTTACGATATGTTGCCAATCAACAGCGAAAGCGTTGAAGACGCGCTCAAATACGTTATGGAAAACGGAGAAGTAACCGTATCTTTCTACAACGGCACGCCATTCTCTGTTGAACCGCCAAACTTTGTAGAACTCTTGATTACTCACTGCGAACCCGGCGCAAAGGGCAACACCACGCAGGGCGCAACGAAGCCTGCAACCTTGGAGACAGGTTATACCTTGCAAGTTCCATTGTTTGTCAACGAAGGCGATACTATCAGAGTTGACACTCGTACCGGAACTTATATGTCCAGAGTTTAATTAGAAATTTCTTTAAAAAATATTACGGGCGACCGCAATTTGCGGTTGTCCCGTCTTGTATTTTCCGCCGACTTTATTAAATATAGGTCGGTTTTTTATTTATATTGAATTTTGTCGAATTATTTTATAATTACCATTCATTTGTAGTATTTGCATACGCCAAAGCGTCGGCTATTAAGATATTGTATGGAAAGACTGCTCTCAAAACTCTTACCGCTTGCGCTTTACAACGAATTATACTCAGTCTGCAACTTTGACGAATTGAGCGAGATCCGTCTTAGAGTAGACAAGCCCGTATTTTACGCTGTGAACGGAAAGTACAAGAGATTGGGAGACGGCACTTTTCGTATAGGCTCAACCGACGTAGAGCAAATACTGTCTCGCGCAACAAAGTCGTCGCTATACGCTTACAATACTACTATTCTAGACGGGTTTATTACCTATGACGGCGGTATACGAATAGGCATAACAGGCGAGGGCGTCATCAAAAACGGCGGTCTTTGTGCGGTAAAAAACATAACGTCGCTGTGCATAAGAATACCGCATTATATAGAAATCCGCGACAAAAGAATAGACGGAATAGTCAAAAATTTCGCAAATACGTTGATTATATCCAAACCCGGCTACGGCAAGACAACTCTTTTGCGATATATGATAAAGAGTCTATCGGAATACGGATACAACGTGCTGGCGCTCGACGAAAGAGGAGAATTGAGCGGAATCAGCGAGGGCGTTCAGACTATAGATTTGGGCGAGTGCACGGATGTTGCGCTTGGAATTCCCAAAATATCCGCCTACGCGTCGCAGGTGAGAAGTATGCGTCCCGACGTTATCGCCACCGATGAGATTTTCGGCGAAAAGGAAATCGACTGTATTGCCGACTGCGTGAGGTGCGGAGTAAAGGTGCTCGCGACCGTGCATTCCGACGATTTGTCGAATTTGAAAAATAGCGCGCTATATTCGAGGCTACTTCAACATATCCGATACGTCGTCACGATAATCGGTATAGGCAATATCGACAAAGTCGTCGACTTAAAAAAGCCTCAACTTTGAACGGAGGAGAGTATGCTCAAACTTGCAATAGGAGGTATCTTGTGTTTTATATGCGCGTATTTGGGAATCGTCGGCAAAAATTACTATGATAAGAGATTCAAATACCTTGCCGATTTCAATGACTATCTTCTTGCGCTGATTGACGGCATAAGTTATTCAAAAGACCGTTTGCCTGAAATAACGAAAAAGTATTTGACTACGTCAAAAAAGCAATTCGCAAACGATTTAAGCGAATATCTCAGACTAATCGAATCGGGTGAAGGCGAAGACAAGATAGCAAAGTGTTTCGACTGCAAATACTTGAAAAAAGGCGATAAAGAGTACTTCAAGGATTTTTTTCTTACACTCGGAAAAGTCGATTACGATACTCAAATATCGCGACTTAATTTGAGTAAAGCGGAAACGCAAAAGATGCTTACAAAAGCCGAAAAGGATTGCAAGACAACGGGCAATTTGCTCTCAAAACTCGGACTTTTGCTCGGAATTGCTATAATGATAATTTTAGCGTAGAGGAGATAATATGGCGGTTGACATTATATTTAAGATTGCAGGAATAGGACTTTTGACGGCTATAATAAACGTCGTCCTTAAAAAGAGCGACAAAGACGAAATTGCAAATTTCGTTACCATCGCCGGACTTATACTCGTATTGATTTTAGTGTTGGATATGTTGGGAGGACTGTTTGACACTCTTAAATCACTTCTTAATCTATATTAGGTGAAGCATGGATATTTTCAAGATTGTAGGCGTCGCGATAGTGGGGTGCGTGTGTACGCTTGTCCTCAAAAACACTCAATCGCAGTACGCTACGCTCTCGACTTTGGCTACCGGAATAATCGTACTGATTATCGCGCTTTCGTCCTTTTCCAAAGTAATTTTATCATTTCAAGCCATCATTGACAAGACGGGCGTCAATTCCGATTTGTTTGCCTCTCTTTTGAAGATAATCGGAATAGGTTACATCACCGAATATAGCCAAAGCGTATGCGACGATTTGGACTCCGGCAGTATAGGAAAAAAGGTTTCATTCGCGGGAAAAATCGCCATATTTTTGCTTGCGTTGCCGATAATCGAAAATCTTATTAACGTAATTGTGGAGATATTGTAGTATATGAAAATAAAAGTAAAATCAACACATAGCGCATATATTTTGCTATTGCTTGCGTTCATTGCCGTGGCGTTGATCTGCTTTTACAACTCAAATATTTGCTATGCGGACAAGTCGCAATCGGGCGAAGAAATCTTACAAGACAACGTCGACGAAAATTTATCGAAAATGGATTTAAGTAAAATCGAAGAGATTCTTGCAAATCTTGAAGAGGACTTTCAAGCGCTGTTTGGAAGCGACGTAATTACGACGATAAAATCAATTATCAACGGTGATTTTCAAGGAAATTTTACCGACTTTCTTTCCGTCTTGTCCAAAGGTATCGGCAAGAGCATACTCGACGTTTTGCCTATGGTGCTGACAATCGTCGCGGTAGCGATAATATACAGTTTATTGGAAGGATTGAGTTCCGGGTTTGTCCAACAGCCTACCAAAAAACTAATCTATTTTGCCACGTACAGTGCAATAATACTTGTCGTCATGGTGGAAATCGGCTCGATTATATCGCTGACGACTAATACGATTTCGACGATAAAAACCGTCATGGAAGGTATTTTTCCCACGTTGTTGACTCTTGTCACGCTGCTCGGCGGAGTAAACTCGTCAGCGGTATTTAAGCCCATGATGGTTACGCTATCTACCTTCATTACTTCTTTTATATCAAATATTATTATTCCGTTCTTTATCGCTTCAATAGCGTTCAGCGTGATTGGCAATCTCACAAAAAGCGTAAAACTCGACAGACTGACAGGCTTTTTCAAATCGAGCGCAACTTACGTTTTGGGCGGAGTATTCAGTCTATTTATCGCGTTTCTTACCTTTCAGGGGCTAACGGGCGGAGTAATAGACAGCATCTCAATCAAGACTGCAAAGTTCGCGATACAAAGCTACGTCCCGATTTTGGGCGGATACTTATCTGACGGATTCGACCTTATGCTTGCAAGTTTAGTCTTAATTAAGAACTCGCTCGGCATAGTCAGTCTGCTGATGATACTGTCGGTAATTGCGTTGCCAACTATTAAAATCGCAGCGCTGAGCCTTGGACTAAAACTCGCAAGCGGAATTATCGAACCTATATGCGACAACAAATTCAGCAAAATGTTGCACAGTATTTCCACGAATCTGACGCTCTTGATTGTCTCTTTGGTTGGAGTTGGCTTTATGTTTTTGCTGACGGTAATGCTTGTCATCTATACTTTCAACGTGGGGGTGGTGTAATTTGAGCGCATGGCTGATAAGTATCGTCGGCGTGGTGAGTTTGGGAGTACTGATAGAAATCGTATTGCCTGATGGCGACAATACTAAATACATAAGAGGTATATTTTCCGTAATAGTAATCTTTGTAATCATAGCTCCGTTGCCAAAAATGCTGAAAGGAGATTTTTTCAAAGAATTTGCAAGCGAGGACGGCGCGCAAATCGAAATTGACGAGGAATACTATCAAGCGGTGAGAGATAGCATACACCAAAGCGTAATTGACGGACTTAACGAAAAATTGTCTTCAAATGGCTACGAAAACGTAGATTTTGACGTTACTTTTGACGAAAACTACGCTTACGCGGTGGAAAAAGTAGTGGTAAAAAGTTCTTTTGCGAGCGAAGAAGAATGGCAAAGAGTTAAAAAAATAATTAGCGAATACGTTGGCAGAGCAACGGTCGAAAAGGGGTAAATATGAATTCTAAACTCAAAGACATTGTAGAAAAATGCCGAAAAATAAAAGGTTTTGAGATAATTTGCGCAATAGTCATAGCCGTCGTTGCGATATGCGTATATTTTAGTGTAAATGCGATGACGGGCAAAACCAAGACGACAAATACGACTCAGACGCAAAAGCAGGAAGGTCTTGTCGGAGAGGTACAAAGCATCTTGTCAAGTATCGACGGCGTAGGCGAATGCGAAGTGCTTATCACCTATAAATACGGCTCGGAAGATATCAGCGTCGGCTCGCTCAACTCAACGGACAACATTCAAGGCGTTGTCGTTGTGGCTAAGGGCGGACAAGACGTTTACACGAGAATAAAAATCACTAATGCGTTATGCACGCTTCTGAAAATCGAAGCAGGCAATATACAAATCTTTGAAATGAAATAATTTGGAGGGTCAACACATGGCAAAAAAAGAAAGAACAAAAAAACTGTCCTCAAACGGAAAAAAAGTGCTCGTACTATGTTGTATGGTAGCGCTCTTAGTGGTAACCGGCGTATTGAACTTCGTGCTCAATGCCCAGATTAAAGACAAAGATGACAATCTTGTCAACGGCGGAACCCCTTCCGACGGCACTGCGGTAGAAACTTTCTTCTCATCGCATAGAAGCAATAGAGAAACCGCAAGAGCGGAAGAATTCAGCTATCTTGACGCAATCATCTCATCCGAAAGTACAAGCGAAAGCGTAAAAGCTAGCGCGCAAGACAAGCAAGTCGAACTCCTTACTTTTATAGAGAAGGAACTCGTACTTGAAAGTCTCATCAAAGCAAAGGGCTTTGAGGACGCAGTAGTTACGATGAGCACCAACAACCTCAACGTTATCGTTAAACAGGCAGAATTGACAAAAGAGGAAGTAGCGCAAATCCTCGGCACGATTCTTCAAGAGACGGACTACGTAGCAGGTCAAGTATACGTCGTACCTTATACTGCATAAAATATACTTATTGAATATTCAATTACTTTTGCCGACTCTCAATGGGTCGGCAAAACGTATTTATAGGCATTTGAATACATTTTAATATAATATTAATAATTATAATTATATAAATAATACAATCTATACTTGTCAAAACAAATTTGTTATGCTAGAATAAAAATATTAGCGGAGGTACAAATGGCAATGGAATTCAGTCAAGACAACAGCAAGTCAATTGAGACGTATGTCAACGTAATATCTTCAATTACAGGTAGCGCAGCGTCGCAAGTCGACGGCATTGTGTCCGTAACCTACGGCAACGGAAAGAATGAAACGAAGAATAGAAAGAATAAAAATAAGGCGATCGACGTAGTAATATACGACAACAAACTTTGTAAAATCGAGTTGTCGGTAAGCATCTATTACGGATACAACATTCCTGTCGTAGTATGCAAACTGCAAGAAAAGATTAAGCAAGAGGTAGAAAAATCTACTTTCTATAAGGTAAGTAGCGTAAACGTCAACGTTGTCGGAATCGTTGCCGGCAACTAACAAGGAGAATTACCTATGAGCAGAAGAAGCGCGAGGTTGAGCGCATATCAGTTGATATTCGGCTATTTGTTTTCCAAAGAAATAGATACAAAGACTTATGATACAATGATAGGCGCGGAAGACATAAGCGAAAGCGACGCGGAGTATATCGACAGCGTAGTGAACGGCGTAAAAGAGCATTATGACGAACTTATGCAAATGATAGCCGACAACAGCAAGAATTTCAAGATTGACAGAATATACAAACCCGATTTGGCAGGCTTATTGCTTGCGTGCTACGAGATGAAGTACGTTGAAGATATTCCGCTCAAGGTTTCCATCAGCGAAGTAATTGATCTAGTCAAGACTTTTTCTACGGAAAACAGCAATAAATTTGTCAACGGCGTACTCAAAGGCGTATTCAACCAACTAAACGGAGAGAAATGATATGTTAATATACGGAAAAGAAGTAGCGGCTACAACGCTCGAAAAAATAACTTCAATGACGAAAGACTTTGAAGGAAAATATAAGAGAAAGCCGACTTTGGCTGTCATCATAGTGGGCGACGATCCCGCCTCGCAAACCTACGTTCGCAACAAAATCAACGGTTGCAAGCAAGTTGGTTTCAATTCCTTGTCCTATGAATATCCCAACGGAACTGCTCAAGATGAAATAATTCAAAGGATTAAGAGCCTTGCCGACGACGACACTGTCGACGGTATATTGGTTCAGCTTCCGTTGCCAAAAGGTTACGACGAGGAGAAGATACTTGCAAATATTCCCGACAGCAAAGACGTCGACGGCTTCAACGCGTCAAATATCGGTTATCTTTGTTTGGGTAGACCTCATACCGTGTCTTGCACGCCGCTCGGCGTAATGCATATGCTAGAGAGCACGGGCGTTCAGCTCAGCGGAAAGAACGCAGTCGTATTGGGCAGAAGTAATACGGTAGGCAAGCCTATGGCAATGTTACTTCTCAACGCCAACTGCACTGTGACGGTATGTCATAGCAAGACCCAAAACCTTGCTGAATTTACAAAGAAAGCCGACATTCTTGTCGTTGCTATAGGTAGACCTAAATTTGTGACGGCAGATATGGTAAAAGACGGGGCAATCGTAATTGACGTGGGCATCAACCGCGTTGACGGAAAGCTTTGCGGCGACGTGGACTTCGACAGCGTTGCTCCAAAGACTTCTTACATTTCACCCGTACCCGGCGGAGTAGGTCCGATGACTATATCAATGTTGTTGTACAACACGCTCATGTCTGCAATAGCGCGCGAAAATGAACGGTAATATAATCAACGTAACGGCGCTCAATACCGTCATAAACTCAATATTCAGAGCGGAAGAGCATTTGCACGACATTCAAGTGGCGGGCGAAGTATCGGGACATAAAATTGCAAAAGGTCACGCTTACTTCACTCTCAAAGATGAGAATTGTCAAATATCGGTCACTTGTTTTAATTGCGCAAAGACTTATATCCCCAAAGACGGAGAGAGTATAATCGCCAAAGGCTCGGTAGATTACTACGCCAAAGGCGGAAAACTCAATTTCAACGTTGACAGCATTACGCCGATAGGCAAGGGACTGTTGGCTATTCAGCTAGAAATGTTGAAACAGAAATTGCAAAAAGAAGGTTACTTTGACGAGCAATTCAAAAAGCCCATACCGCCGTATCCAACTAATATTTGCGTGATTACTTCCTTCAACGGAGCGGTAATTCGGGATATTAAAAAGACTATCCGCCGCAAAAACGATTTGATAAATATATTTATCAAAGACGTAAGAGTACAGGGCGCGGAAGCGAGCAAAGACATAATAAAGTCTTTGGAGAAAGTAGATAATATGGGGTATGACCTCTTGATTATCGCAAGAGGCGGCGGCTCCGCGGAAGAGTTGATGCCATTCAACGACGAAGCGCTTGTCAAGGCGATTTTCATGTGTAAGACTCCGATTATATCGGCTGTGGGACACGAAACTGACGTCACGTTGTGCGACTTAGTCGCGGATTACAGAGCGGCAACTCCGACCGCGGCGGCAGAATATATCGCGTATGACACTGCTATGCTCAAAGAGTATTTCGTCGCCGTTTTGCTCAAAATGGGCAAGATTGTAAACGCAAGCGTAACCGACGGCGAAAGAGAATTGAAAAACAAACTCAATTTTATCAATTCTCAGATGAAGTTAAAATATAACTCAAATAAGTATCTAATTGAGCAGAATTTGACCAAACTAAGCAATGTCGTAAAGAATACCTATATTGCGCAAGAGCATTGTTTGGCAAATAAGATTACCAAATTGCAGGCGCTCAATCCTTTGGGAATCTTAGAAAAGGGATATTGGTATATGAGCAAAGACGGCGCGCCGATTGCTTCGACAAAGTCGCTCGAAGTAGGTGACAACGTATCGTTGCAGACTCGCGACGGAAAAATCAAAGCGCAAGTTGTGGAGGTTGAAAATGAAATTTGAAGAAGCGTTAAGTCAACTTGACAGCATAGTTGAAAAGTTGGAAAGCGGTAAATTATCCGTTGACGAGAGTATGACGCTATATTCCAAAGCAATGGAACTTTGCAAGGATTGTAGCGACAAGCTCAACGAAGTCAAAGGACAAATCTCTTTGCTTGAAGAAAAATCCAACGAGTTGGTCGCAAAACTCGTAGAGGTAGAATAATGCAAGAGATTTTGAAAAGGTACAAAAGTATCTTTTCTAGACAACTCGACGATTATTTCCAAAATAATCCTTGCGATATTCAACCTATCTTCGACGCTGTAAAATACGGCATCGAAAACGGCGGCAAAAGAATTCGTCCCGCGCTTTGTTATATGGCAAGCGAATTTTGCGGAAAGGACGTCGAATTTATTGCGCCGACGGCTGTCGGAATAGAAATGATACATTCCTATTCGCTCATACACGACGATTTGCCTTGTATGGACGATGATTCTTTGAGGAGAGGAAAGCCTACGACGCATATAGTCTACGGCGAGGGAATGGCGGTACTAACCGGCGACGCTCTCTTAAATATGGCGTTTGAAACAATGCTTTCCGACAAGAACTTTGACGAAAACGCGTTGAACTCTATAAGATACATTGCTAAAAACAGCGGTATCAACGGTATGATAGGCGGTCAGTGTATCGACCTATCCAACGAGGATAAACGCAATTATACGCTTGATCAAATAAAGCATTTGAACAGATTGAAAACGTCCTGTTTGCTCAAAAGCGCTTTGGTGGGCAGTATAATTAGATGCGGAGGAAACGCAGAGGAGATATCCGATATGGAAAGTTTTGCAACAAAACTGGGCGAGATTTTCCAAATTGTCGACGATATTCTCGACAAAACTTCTACCAAGGAAGTTTTGGGAAAAGAAACTAATCAAGACAGCGCCAATGGCAAAAAGACTGTCGTGGACGTTCTCGGTATCGAGGAGTCGAGGAAATATATTCAAGAATTGGAGACCTCGGCTATATCTGACATAAATCGTTACGGAGCAAGGGCGAACACTCTAATTGATTTGTGCAAGTACCTTACTCATAGATTATATTGATTTTGCATAATAGCTAGTTTTTTGCCATATTTTATAATATGGACAGAAAAAACGGATGCAAAAATCTAAATAAACACCGCGCTCGCAAGGAAAGGGCTAAGATAAATATTGCTGAGCTGTGGGTAATAAAAATAACGATATTCACCTTTTTCGGAGCGGTAATTTGCAGTTTTATTTCTCAAATTACCACCTCGAAGAGCGATATAATAATATCAATAATGCTGTTGTCATTTATGATATTGGTGAGTATTATATTCGACGGTATAGGACTGAGCGTAGCGTCATGCTCGCAAGAGGCTATAAAGAAATACTCTCGCTATACCAAGCAGTACAATATTATGCAATTTCTTATCAAGAATGCGGAGAAAGTGAACAATATCTGCGCTGACGTGATAGGAGATATGTGCGGAATATTGAGCGGAGCCTGCGGCGCGTCAATAGTCGTTCAGCTCAATCTGCACGCAAACGGCGGTCATTGGATTACGATTATCATATCAAGCGTGATAGCCGCAATAACCGTCGGCGGCAAAGCGTCGCTTAAAAAAGTAGCGGTAAAGAACAGCGCGGAATTCGTATTCATGTCCGCAAGAATAATAGGGATATTCATAACGAAGAAGAGGAAGAAGTAATGAGAATTCTTGACAAAATTAAGTTGCCGGAAGATTTGAAGAGTCTTGATATACAAGAGCTCAATATTTTGGCTGACGATTTGAGAGAAGTAATCACCAAATATACTTTATCCAACGGCGGTCATTTGGCGTCAAATCTAGGGGTAGTCGACTTGACTTGCGCTCTCAATTACGTATTTGATTTCCCAAAAGATAAATTGATTTTCGACGTAGGACATCAGTGCTACGCTTATAAAATTCTCAGCGGCAGATTGGAAGAATTCAAGAATTTGCGTCAAAAAGACGGTTTGAACGGTTTCCCTAAAAGAGAAGAAAGTCCATTTGATACCTTTAACAGCGGTCATGCATCGACTGCGCTTTCCATTGCTTGCGGTATGGCAAGAGGCGGCGAAAGCGGTCAAATAGTATGTCTAATTGGCGACGGAGCAATGACCGGCGGAATCTTTTACGAGGCTTTGAACGACGTACTCACTCTTGATAAAAAAATCATTGTTATCATCAATGACAACAATAAATCGATTTCCGACAACGTGGGTTTTGTCAATGATTATCTCAAAATCGTCCGCAAGTACGGCAATGAGATTTCTTGTTTGAACATCGAGACTCTTAATAATATAGACGGACACAATATTGTCGATTTGATAGGTAAATTGAAGTATGCGAAGAATTCTGATAAGTCTATAATATTGCACGTCGTTACCCAAAAGGGCAAGGGTATGCCTTGCGCGGAAGAAAATCCGTGCAAATTCCATAGCGTAGGAAAACCGACCGCTATGCCGTGCTACGGACAAATCTTTGGCGAAACTCTTATAGAATTGGCAAAAAACAACAAAGATATTTACGCTGTTACCGCGGCTATGGCAGAAGGTACGGGATTGAGTGAATTTGAAAAAACTTTCCCTGATAGAATAACCGACGTCGGTATAGCGGAAGAGCATGCCGTGACAATGTCTGCGGGATTGGCATTAGCCGGGAAAAAGCCTTACGTCGCAATATATTCGACTTTTCTACAACGCGCGTATGACAACGTCTTGCACGACGTGTGCCTCAATAGGCTTCCCGTCGTATTCTGCATAGACAGAGCAGGATTTGTCGGCGGTGACGGCGAAACTCATCAGGGATTGTATGACGTGGCTTATCTTGGCTCTATGCCAAATATGAGCATTTTTTTTTTTTTTTACGAACAGGAACTCAAATCAATCTTAAAGTGGTCTCAANGCTANAATATGCCGCTTGCTATCAGATATCCTAAGAGCGAAGTCACGCCTGATTACNATANTTGCTTGCAGATCGAATACGGCAAATGGGAGTATATNGTCAAAGGCGGTAGCAAAAATGTACTTATATCTAACGGCGAAATATTGTCCAACGTATTAAAAGCGTCTGAAATTCTAAAAGCAAAAGGAATTGATACCGACGTAGTAAACGCTNGATTNATCAAGCCNATAGATAGGGAAATGCTTTCGACTATGCTTGATAATAAAAACATTTTCATTTTTGAAGAATATATATCGAGCGGTTCGGTATANGCTCAAACTCTCGAGTTTTTCAATCAAACTAAGTATACGAGCAAAGTCTACGGCGTAAATGTCGAGAACAATCCGTACACGGTCGCTTCTCGCAGNGAACTTATTCAATCTGCAGNTCTTGACGTAGATAGCATCGTTAATTTTGTTATTTCAAAAAATTAGGCTAGGCGAGTATGAGACTTGATATTTATTTAAGCAAAATACTCAACGTAACAAGAGCCAAAGCTCAACATATGATTGACGACTCGTTTGTTCAAGTCGACGGNAAAATTATCANTAAGTCGGCTTACGACGTAGACGATACTAATGATATTAAAATCTTAGATACTTTCAAATTTTCCTCTCTAGGCGGCGATAAACTCTACAAAGCCTTGATAGATTTCAACTATGATTTAAACGGAAAGACTTGCGCTGATATTGGAGCGTCCAACGGCGGATTTACCGATTGTATGCTCAAAAACGGGGCAAAAAAGGTATACGCGGTTGACGTAGGCGAGTGCGCTTTTGACGAAACTTTGAAAAANGATTCNAGAGTAGTTGTCAAAGATAGAACAAACGCTCGTTATATTGACGAAGATACGTTTGGAGAATTAGTGGACTTTGCTTGCATTGACGTCAGTTTTATNTCGCTTAAACTNATTCTTCCCGCTGTGTTCAATATATTGAAAAGAGGNGGAGATATTATCGCGCTGATAAAACCGCAGTTTGAAGCAGGAAGCAGGCATTTGAGTAAAAAGGGAATCNTCAACGANNAAAAANTAAGAGAGCAAGTATGNAATGATATCAANAACTTTGCGATAAATCTCGGTCTAGAGTATATTGATATCACTANGGCGCCAATCAAGCCGAATAAAAATATAGAATTTTTAATATTTTTATGCAAACCTATTGAATAATTATACAGGACAAGTTATAATAGTATTATGAAAATCGGTATTAAAACAAATCTTAAAAGAGATATTGACGCAAAGGTTGCGAAAGTGTTTTGCTCTAAACTCAAAGAAAACGGTTTGGAGTACAAAGTATGCGACAACGCTAGCGACTTTTTTGATAAAGAAGAAGTCGCGCCTACGTCCGTAGTATTTGATTGGTGCGACATAGTAGTATCTTTCGGCGGAGACGGAACAATGCTCGATGCAGTGCGTAATCTNAAAGAAAANCGACCTATACTTGGAATAAATAAAGGTAAAATAGGATTTTTGACGGAAATTGACGAGATGGATATCGACTATGCCGTTAAATGTCTAAAAGANAATTCATTTAATATCGAAACAAGAACNATGCTATCCACGAATGTCAATGGCGAGGAATATTTTNCGCTCAACGAGATCATCGTCAATAATCAAGATACTTGTCATATATCGGCTTTCAATATCGATTTAGACGGAGTACGCGCCGATACGGTACGAAGCGACGGTATTTTGGTATCGACTCCAACAGGCTCGACCGCATATTCGCTTTCTTGCAACGGTCCGGTATTGAGTCCGAGCGTGAAAGCTTTGATAGTCAATCCAATTTGTCCGCATTCGCTGCACAGTTGTCCAATGGTAATTGANGACAATATGTCAATCAAAATTTCCACGGATTCGTCTAGGATAAGAGTTATCGTTGACGGTAATATNGTATACAAAAGCGATTCTGACGGCTTTGAATTAGTAATTGAAAAGGCGGAAAAATGCGCGTCATTCGTGAGATTTAAGAACGAAAACTTCTATAATAAACTTAGGAAGAAGCTCAACTACTGGGGTGAATAAATGGCAAATTCGGCAAGACAGCAAGCGTTATTAGATATTGTTACGTTATACGAAATCGACAAGCAAGAGGATTTGGTAAGCATTTTGCATGAACGCGGTTTTGACGTTACGCAAGCCACAATTTCGAGAGACATTAAGCAACTCGGACTTGTTAAAGTCGCAGGTTCAACCAAAAAATACCGTTATACGCAAGTTCACTTTAAAGAAAAAGGACTGAAAAACAAATACGACAATATCTTCAAAGAATGCGTATTGAGTTTGCAAAGCGCAGGAAACATCATCGTCATCAAGACCGTATCGGGCGCGGCAAACAGCGCCGGTGCTTATTTGGACAATTTGATGATACCTACAATACTCGGAACGATTGCGGGCGACGACACTATTATTTGCGTGGCAACAACCGAAAAAGACGCTCAAGATACGTTGAAATTCTTAAAGGACACGTTTTGATATATGTTGAGTAATCTGTCTATCAAGAATATCGCATTGATTAAATCTCTTGACGTAAATTTTTCCACGGGATTGAACATACTTTCAGGCGAAACAGGCGCAGGTAAGTCAATTATTATTGACAGCCTTAGTTTTGTCTTGGGTAAAAGAGCGGACAAATCATTGATACGATACGGCGAAACTACCGCATCTGTAACTGCAGTATTCGAAAATATATCTCAAAATACAGTCAAAGTCCTCGAAGAATTCGACGTAGAAAATGACGATTGTCTTATACTTAAGAGATCTATGACCGTTGAGGGCAAAAATACTTGCTCGGTAAACGGACAGCGAGTGACTTTAAGCGCGCTAAAAGAGATAGCTTCAACCGTCGCCGATATTTACTCGCAACATGAGAACGTATCCGCGCTCAACAGCGATTATCATTTGTCAATTATAGATAAATACGGCGAATCTACAATAAATTCTCTAAAAAAATCGCATATTGAGTTGTATAATCAATATAATGAGATACGCGAAAAATTGAAAAAGTACGGTTCACTTACCGACGTAAATAAGAATATCGACATTTTGGAATATCAAATCAACGAGATTTCGCAAGCAGAATTAAAAGAAGGCGAGGAAGATGAGCTTATATCTTTAAGACACAAACTCAATAATTCCCAAACTATAATTTCCACGCTAAATGAGTGCAATAATCTTATCAACGGCGATGATAACGGCAACGTATTATCGGCTTTGTCGTATACAATATCACAACTTACTAAGATTTCAAGTTACGATAAATCAGTCGAAGAGGTATTGGAAAGACTTGAATCTTGCAAAATCGAGCTGAAAGATATTGACTCGACAATCGTCGATATGGCTGAAAACAATCAATTCGATATACAGCAATACGAGTATTGCGAGCAAAGGCTTGCATTGATTAGGTCGTTAAAACGCAAATACGGCAATTCTATCGAAGAAATAAACAATTATTTGAAAGAGATAGAAGAAGAATACGATTTTCTTGCCGACGGCGAGGAAAAAGTGAAGCAATACGAAGAAGAAAAGCGTATTTTGACAAAAAAACTCTATGAAAGCACGAAAAAACTATTATCCGAAAGAGAAAAAGTTGCAATTACTCTTGCAAAAAACATATTGAAAGAACTCAAAGAGTTGGGAATGCCGTCTTGCAAGTTCGAAACGCAGTTTTCTCAAATTCCATCATTGGAAGAATTTATTCCTGATGCGGACGGCGGAATAGAAGCGATCTTTATGTTCAGCGCAAACGCGGGACAACCTGTAAAAGAATTATCAAAGGTTATTTCTGGCGGTGAATTATCTCGTTTTATGCTCGCATTAAAGAAGATTATTGCAAACCTCGACGGTATATCTACAATGGTATTCGATGAAATCGACACGGGTATCAGCGGAAAAATTGCGCAAATTGTTGCGGAAAAAACTTTCGATATATCCAAAGACAAGCAAGTTTTGGCCATCACACACCTTCCGCAACTCGCATCAATGGCGGATAGTCATTACCTTATTGAAAAATCTACTCAAAGCGGCAATACCGTCACAGGGCTCAAATTTTTGGATGATTCTAGCCGTATTGAGGAGCTTGCAAGACTTATCGGCGGACAAGATATTTCATCTCACGCGATACCTCACGCCAAAGAATTACTCGAATATGCCGAGAATTATAAAAAATCCTGAATAATTTACTTTACATTTCTCAAACTAAATTGCGAGAGGTTTGGAAATGAACGTAAATTTGAAAAAAAAGTTTTGTATATTCACACTTATAGTCTTAATAGTTTTATCTGCAATTACCGTTTTTGCAGTCAATCAAACAAATTATATTAACGGAGAGACCATTTCGGTAGACTCTAATAATATATCGAGAATTCAACTAAATTCTGCTATTCAATCGGAAGAAACAGCCGAAGTTGTCAATTTCAAATTATTTGGAATAATCCCAATTGGCAAGGTGCAAATCGACACACAGCCCGAAAAATACGTAAATTTAGGCGGTTATCCGATAGGTATTGCAATCAAGACGGGACTATATATCACTTCTAAAGTAAGCGTTGTCACAAAGGACGGCGCAGTTTGTCCCGTTGACGGCATAGAAATTCAGAGCGGCGACGTTTTGCTTTCTATAGACGGCGTAAAACTTGATTCCGTCAACCAAATAAACGCTCTTATTCAAGATAAAGAGCAAGTCAGTATTAGTATTAAGCATAAAAATGGAACTATGGACTACACAGTCACTCCTGCGCTTGACATTTTGAGCGGCAAAAACAAGTTGGGACTACTTTTACAAGACCAAATTGAGGGTATAGGAACTATGACTTATACCGACGGTGATAAATTTTACGCTCTTGGCCATGCGATCAAAGATATTAATGGCGACGACGTATCTGCAAGCGGCGGCAATATCTTTAATGCAAATATTGTAGGCTACGTTAAAGGACAAAAAGGCAAAGCGGGGGAACTGAGCGGTTCTTTCAGTACGTTGAGCAATTCACTTGGCTCAATTACTGCAAATAATATATATGGAATGTACGGCAACTTAAATAAAAATAGTGAAAGCGAAAAAATATTGCTCGGTAGTAAAGCCGACGCGCAGCCGGGCACTGCATATATCTATACTACTATAGACGGTATCGCGCCCCAAAAGTATGAGATACAAATTATTAAAACAAACAGCCAAAGCAGTCCTGCCGAAAAGAGTATGGTATTGAGAGTTACCGACCAAAGATTACTTGACACGACCGGAGGAATAGTGCAGGGTATGAGCGGCAGTCCTATTATACAAAACGGTAAACTTATAGGCGCAGTCACGCACGTTTTTGTTTCCGATCCAACAAAGGGATATGGCGTTTACGTCGATTGGATGCAACCCTAAATCCAAAATACTTCTCAATTAGAGCATTTTATTTCTTAATTATTGCTAAAATTAGAACAATTTGCGAAATATTATAACATTTGATTGTAATATTTCGCAATTTTATTATTTTTCCAATTAAACACTTCACTTAGTATTTAAGACCGATTTTTTACATTAAAGATTAAATCTACGGTCTATTTTGTTGATTTAATCGTTTTACTATTATATAATATATTTATTATATTAAAACAATTTTCGAGGTGTAAATTATGTCTACAAATTACGTTGACCCATTGACTACGCGTTATGCTACAAAACCGATGTTGGAGCAGTTTGCTGAAAAAACAAGAATGATTTTGTGGAGAAAACTTTGGCTTGCTTTGGCTGAGAGCGAAAAAGAACTTGGATTAAACATCACTGACGAGCAAATTTCTCAGATGAAAGAACATATCGAAGATATAAACTTCGATGTAGCGAAAGAAAGAGAGCGTATCGTCAGACACGACGTAATGGCTTACGTGTACGCGTACGGACAACAATGTCCAAAGGCAATGCCGATTATTCATTTAGGCGCTACCAGTTGCTACGTTACAGACAACTCGGACGCGATAATTTATCATGACGCTTTAGTACTTGTTAAAAATAAACTAGTCAATGTAATGGACAAGCTGGCAAAATTCGCGTTAAAATACGCTGATATGCCGACTTTGGGCTTCACGCACCTTCAGCCCGCGCAATTAGTTACCGTCGGAAAGAGAGCGGCATTATGGTTGCAAGAATTGCAAATGGATTATGAAAATCTTGAATATGTGATTGCCAATACCCGTCTTAGAGGCGTCAAGGGCACGACGGGAACTCAGGCAAGTTTCTTGCAATTATTTGACGGAGACCACGAAAAAGTCAAGAAATTAAACGAATTAGTTGTAAAAAAGATGGGATTTGACAAGAGTTTTGCCGTCAGCGGACAAACTTACACGAGAAAATACGACTACAATATTCTTTCCGTACTCTCGCAAGTCGCCCAAAGCGCATATAAATTCGCAAATGATATAAGGATTCTTCAAAATATGAAAGAAATAGAGGAGCCGTTCGAGAAAAATCAAATCGGTTCTTCCGCTATGGCATACAAGCGTAATCCTATGAGAAGCGAGCGTATATGTTCTCTTGCAAGATACGTAATGACTTTGCCTGCAAACGCTGCAAATACCGCCGCAACCCAATGGTTTGAGCGCACTTTGGACGATTCAGCCAACAGAAGACTCGTAATGGCGCAAGCGTTCTTATCCATTGACGCGATTCTAGAGATATACATGAACGTAGCCGACGGTCTTGTAGTCTACGAAAACACAATCAATAAGCACATAATGGCAGAATTGCCGTTTATGTCCACCGAAGTAATCCTTATGGAATGTGTTAAAGCAGGAGGGGATAGACAAGAATTGCATGAAAAAATCAGAGTTCACTCTATGGAAGCGTCTAAAATGGTCAAACAATTCGGTAAAGATAACGATTTAATCGATAGAATCAAGAAAGATGACGCCTTTTCCGCTATAAACGATAAAATAGATAGCATTCTTGACCCAAGAAACTTTATCGGAAGAGCAAAAGAACAGACTATCGAATTTGTAAATGAAGTTATCAAGCCAATTCTTGACAAAAACAAGGACTGTTTAGGTCAACAAGGACAAGTGAGCGTATAAAAAAATGACCTATTTTAGGTCATTTTGGCAGGGGAGACGCGATTCGAACACGCAACCAATGGTTTTGGAGACCACTACTCTACCGTTGAGCCACTCCCCTAAGTTATGAGATAATTTACTTCTTAAATATTATATATAATCTTTTGAGAAGTGTCAACAGAATATCAATGTTTTGGAGCGATTTTTATGAATTATAAATACAAACTCGGTTTTATCGGCTGCGGAAATATGGCAAAAGCAATAATAAACGGACTTTTGTCAAGCAAATTTTTGTCTGAAAAGGATATGTTTATTTCCACGCCAAGTATAAAGGAAAAGTATCAGGGTATAGATACAACAAACGACAATATCGAAGTTATGACGTCATGCGAATACTTGGTTTTAGCGGTAAAACCGCAAATTTTCCGCTCGATTTCAAGCGAATTTAGAAACAATACTTCTAAATGCATAATTTCTATTATGGCTGGCGTAAGTTGCGAAAGTGTAGCGAAAGAGTGTAATTGCGAACAAGTCGTAAGAATTATGCCTAATACGCCATGCTCGATAGGCGAAGGAGTCAGCGCAATTACTTCTCATCAGGCAAACGAGGAAAGCGTAAAGTTTGTTGACAACATCTTTAAGACGATATCTAAGACCGTATTTATAGACGAAAAATATTTTGATGCAGTGACTTCAGTTAGCGGCAGCGGTCCTGCTTACGTATATTATTTCATCAAAGCGATGATTGACGGAGGAATTAATGGCGGACTTACGTATGAGCAAAGCAAAGATTTGGCAATCAGCACGATGATTGGCGCAAGCAAAATGGTAGAGCGCTCATCCGACGACTTGGATACTTTGATACAAAAAGTTTGCTCGAAGGGTGGAACGACAATTCAAGCGATTGATACTTTCAAGGAAAATTCCGTTGCGGAAAATATAATTAAAGGCATTGATAACTGTCGCAAGAGAAGCGAGGAATTGAGCAAATTATGAAAAATGTGACGATTTACACTGATGGAGCCTGCTCTGGAAACCCTGGCGTAGGCGGTTGGGCAGCAATTTTGATGTATAACGGACACGAGAAAGAACTCGTAGGCTACAACAAAGACACTACCAACAACCGTATGGAAATGTTTGCTATAATTCAAGGTCTAAGCGCCCTAAAAGAGCCTTGCAACGTAGAAGTTTACAGTGATTCCGCTTACGTTTGCAACGCTTTTAGTGAGGGATGGGTAACTCAATGGCAAAGCAATAATTGGCGTACAGCAAGCAAAAGCGCGGTTAAAAACGAAGATTTGTGGAAATTATTGCTTATGCAAATGGCAAAACACAAAGTCAATTTCAATAAGGTCAAGGGGCATGCCGACAACGAATATAACAATCGTTGCGACAAACTCGCCACTGACGAAATTAAGCGAGTTAAACGCTTGGCTGCCGAAAATTAGAAATTTATTATATTTTATATAAAATTTATTGCTTTTTTGTAATTTTTCAAAGGTCAAATGCTTATACTAATTATAAGATTATGACCCTAAAATCCAGAATTATTTCTTCTATAATTATACTTATATCAATGATCGCGTACGACGTTGTATTTTTTGCTACAACAGTGAATTTTGACGTCAATTATTACGTTAAAATCGTATGCTTCTCTATAAATATCCCACTAATAATAATCACGTTTTGCGCCGTCGGATTAAATTATCAACAGTTAGTCAGGTGGATGATAAGCGCGTCGGCATTGTTGTTCGTCGCTGCGTTGATATATTTTATAATACTAAAATATGACTTATATTCCAAATTCGATAGCGCAGAAAAGATAAAATTATTTTTGTCCAAATACGGCGCGTTCGCCGGATTTATATTTATTATAATACAATTCCTTCAAGTGACGATAATACCTTTACCGGTGGCTTTGACGACGGTAGCAGGCGTCGCGCTTTTTGGCGTATGGAGAACTTTGCTGTATAGTACGATAGGAATAATAAGCGGTTCGATGTTCGCATTTTTCCTCGGAAGAAAATTCGGAATCAAGCTTATGATTTGGCTATGCGGAAAAAACGTTTACGAAAAATATATGAAATTCGCAAAGGGTAGAGATAAAATTGTTTTGACAATGATGTTTCTATTTCCGTTTTTCCCGGACGACATTTTATGCATCATAGCCGGTATGACCAATATGACGTATTGGCAGTTTTTTGCTCTAATGTTGGTCACAAGACCTCTAAATATACTTGTAATGGAAGGAGCGTTCAAAGGTATATCGGCAATTCCGCTTACAGGCTACGGCATACCGATATGGATAGCCATAATAAGCGTAACGTTGCTTGCCGTCATTCTCGCATTTAAGTATAGCGGCAAAATAGAAAACGCGCTGATTAAGTTATGCGAAAAAGTCTCTTCAATTTTTAAGAAAAAAAACAAAAAGCAAGAAGTTGAAGAAAAGAAGTATTCTATCTCAAAATCTTGCTATGATAAAGACAATATTATAAAATAACTGCTAATTTACGTGATATCTATACGTCCTATACAACAAGGAAAATACGACAAAATAGAGCGGCACGTTGAACAACATTATGCTCGGCAAAACTATCGTTCTTTCCATTGACGCGTAGTCGTTTATGTTTGCGCCGAACTGCACAAAAGCCATAAGCGCAAATACTATCGGCAAAGTGATAATCGGTAGCATTGATAAAAGCAGAGAAGTTTTAGGATTATAATTCGCCGGCGTCTTTTTCGTAGGATCTATCAAGAATAATACGTATCTAGCCACCGGATACAAAGCAACGGCAAGAATTCCCAAGAATAATGCCCAACCCGGAATACGGTCGTTGACGTTTCTATTGCAAATAAAATGTGAAATTATCAATTCCAACGCCAAAACCGCAAATATGATAAGTGACACATGCAAATGCAGCTTGTTGGAGTAGTAATATCTGTTTACGTAAAATTCCATAGTATCTTTCTTATCGTAAGGTTTTACGCTCACGCCCTTAGATTGGAATTTGTAAACCATTTCTTTCATTGTCAAGTATTCGACGTTTTCTTTTTCTTCATCAATAGGAATGTCTTCCGGAATCGAATTAAACATATCGGAGAATGATGATATATAATTGACTTCTGTATTTTCGTCAAAATATAGTTTACGCTGATATATCGGAGAAGGCTTTTCTTGTTCAANNACTTGTTGTNCTTCAAATACCTCTTCGATTTTTTCTTCTAATTGATCTTCATTTTCAGATTCAAAATCTTCGATAGNCTCTTCAACAACGANNTTTTCTTCGATATTTTCTTGCGCTATGTCGGCGACAATTTCTTCAATAGATTGTTCGTCAATATCTTCAACGCTCTCATCATCAACAACTTCTGTAGTAACAAAGTCAGCTATCNAATCATTTTCCTCGACTTCCTCAATTTCAGCAACTTGCNCTTCAACNTCCTCGATTTCGTCGTTCTTATCTTCGACTTGCTCCAACTCATCCTCATTGTTTTTCAATAGAGCAGTGTTATCGTCAAGAGATTCGTCAACTTGATTTTCAANCTCAGGATTAGAGCCTTGAGGGAGATAGACGTATTTTATTACNACTTTCTCATTATNGGAAGACGCTTTATTTCTACGNGTCAATGGTCTGAAATCAGCGGGGTCGAAAGGCTTTTCATCATTTTGAGGGTCAAATTTATTGTCCGAAATAAGGCTCGACATCAAAAAGCTGGAAAATTCCCAATAGGATCTATCGCTACTAAGATGCTCACGTCCTTGCTCNGTAAGACCGTAATAGACTCTCTTTGCGCCGTTTGACACGTCGCCGTCATAAGAATGNACGTAACCGTTTTTTTCAAGTCGNTTCAAACTACTATATAACGTAGCTTGTTTCAACGAATACATCCCTTGACTTTTTTCTTGGATAGTATTGAGTATTTCAAGTCCGTACATATCATTGTCGGAAAGAGCAGAGAGTACAATCATATCTGCTTGTCCGCGGACAAAATCAACGTTAGCATTGAAATTATCTTTTTCCAACTCGAATACCTCCAATTTTCTTATTCAAGTATATTTTACTATAAGAATTACAAAAAATCAACAAAATATTTAGACAGACTACTGTAATTGATAAGAATTATTTCAAAATAAAGGCAAAGCAGGGCAGCNTTACAAACANATGTTCATATTATATGCTAAACTGNTTATAATATTTTACATTAGCACGATGAATATACTAGAGTCGATAAATTATCAATCAAAACTGTTTCGAAATAATTTACTCATTGACGAGCCGACTTCNAACGATATGCAAACTGATAAAATCANTTCNACCTTGATAAAATTTAACNAATTTATGAATTTAAGTCAATCCAAAATATCTAGCCTTACCACAAAAAATCGTTGATTTTTACGAAAAATATATAGTAGGGCNACATCTTTATCTATTCGCAAAACCATACCTTTACGAATAGTTGAGCCGTTTTCTTCGNCTTTTACTTCTAAATCTACTGTTAAATTAGAATAATTACGAAAATATATAACTTCNCGTTTATTTTNANTNTTTTGNTTTTTAGGNACATATTNNTTCAAATTTAGACTTGTNANNATCTCGTCAANATTNTNANTANAATCNANATGNGTTTCTCTGCAATCTAAATTNTTTGATTTNAAATATCNCTTACANCCAGGNGGCGCGGGACTACATTTAGTCATGTATTTGGACATATAATTGACTACTTGCTCATTGACTGAATTTGGATTTATACAAGCAATTGTATTCCAACCGATTTTCCAATCGCTACAATTAAATATTTGCACGCCAAATTTATTATAAATGAATTTTCCCGTATACTTATCACGCGCAGGTCTTAAATTNAAGTCNATGTTTCCAAGAAGACTATGCAAATGATATCCGCCTTTNTTNAANTCTTCATATACTGTCAATGACTTNACNTCNTGATTTTTAANTCTNANTTGCTTTCNAAAATTCTCNTACGACACATATANCAAATCGTTATTATTNCGTATTCGCTCATCTTCGAATGTNAANGTNCANAAATATTCCCAATCGTTCGCTAATGCGTAATCATAAAAATTCTTGATTGCTCTATTTGCNCCGCGCTTAATGCTTAACCGCAAATCTTGCAANGTTGCNGTACTGTTTTCTTTTCTTTCNGCGAAATTTGTCTTTTTATTTCGCTCGAAATTGCGTTTGAAACATCTCTCGACATCCATATCAACGCGAAAATCTTGACAAATTTCATTTGCTATNGAATGAACGGGAGTTTGAAACNNNTTTGGATAATAGTACAAATCNACNTTATCNCCNTTTAATTTNANTACGTAGTTGCAGTCCTTATATTCNANNCNTTTNTATTCGCCATNANTGTNGCAATATAANTTNTCAATNACTT
>JAAVHS010000006.1:86118-138684 GCA_014799575.1 Clostridiales bacterium
TTGNCNTCTAATTACATTTTTATACATNTNTTTCTCCTATTTTTTGATTAAAGCAANTCAATGCAATGCTAAAAAACATTACATTTNCTTACTTCTTTTGATACTACTATCAAGTAGGTAGTATCAAGCGCGCGNTGCGCGTGTCGCTCCGCCANCAAGGGGCGAATACTCGCCCACAGTGTGGGCGGAGCGCGTCCGAACANAGCGCGACNTTGTTGGATACCACAAACTTTCATTGCTTCGTCACTCCCGTATAATCGGTTGGTCGGTTATTCCCGCCTTCGGCTCCATTAGGGCTTGTCCTTTTTGCTTGGGGCCCCGACACCCAAGCGGACTNNGCCCGAGCCATTAAGAAAGAGGTTAGGCTCTTTTCGCTTTCTTCCTACTTNCTTTNNNGGGTGATNCATATCCGTATATAACNTTGTGTAATGCTCGNGTATCNTACTTTATNCTGCGCTTACGTTGCATTATATAGCAAGTTCGAATTAGTCCATTAGTCGCCTTGAATTGCTCTTTTAACGCCTTTTTCTGCTTGCTAGCCAATCCACTAGCCTTAAACGGTAGCAAGTTGGCGTTTGCGCTTTCGTACTTATCGTANGCATACATCTTAGTNAGCAAGAAGAAAGGCAACTTATANGTCTTNACACANCGNATATATGTGTCCGCTTGNTCTCTCAACTTGTTCCANGGNCTNATTAANGNCTGCGTATTNATATGTACGTTGAACTGCGCCAAGTGCCTAGACAATGCGTAAGTTATNGGCAANCTCTTATAGCGTTTNTCNAAATAACTCGTNTATTGACTAGGCAAATATATTCCGCCGTCNGATAAGTAATAATCTTCCTTTTCTTTAAGCGTCTTTTTNACGGGTATTACGTTATCGTCTATAAGTCGNTCATAGTCNATNCCGTCCAANTCNAACGACTTTATAGGCGCTACCGTGCAGTACTTTTNATTGAACTGAATGTTNCTACTGCATTTGCGTTTNCGCTTGTTTATAACGTAGTTAAANACCAANTCTTTACCGCAACCNTTCTTGCCGTAGACAATCACNTTGTTATTNTTNAANGCATTGAGTATNAAATANTTNTCTGCTTTCAACTTAATAACAAAGCATATTGCGAAGACTGACACGGCTAAAATTGCTATTATTNCGCCTGCGTTCATACTCAACTCCAAAACGTAAATAGGCTAACCAATTTACGTATACCCCAAAATAAAGCGTAGATTATTACGCCAATTATTATGTAAGCGGCGTACTTGCAGAATATTTGACCACTTGCGCTCTGAGCGACATCTGCACCAAGTAACGTTGCGCAGAAATTGTAAAACATCATGTATATACTTTCCATTGTTATCTCCTAAACCATAATATTAAAATGCCTATAACGCCCAAGAAGAGCGCGAAATAGGTTGTTGACGTAAAGTCAAAGAATGTCATTAAGTCCTCAATTATTGNTTGCATNTTCCCTCCTATAATTTGACNACGCTATATATNATCAGNGCAACAAGTCCGANACCGCCTAAAAGTCCTAANATTGAGTANTCNTTGCCGAGAACTGAAAANGCTTGTCCAAACCAATTGAACAAAGTTTGCNCCATGTTCGCCAACTTTTCGACTATATCTAATACAAATCCTAAATCCATGATTACCCCCTTACCAACTTCAAAATGAACAATATAATACCTAGAATTAAAGGAATTGAAACGACAGTGGCCAATGTTACACCGCCAAATAATTTGATATTAAAAAGCGATGTAACGGAACTGAATAGGCTCTTGAGCCATGTAAAGGAAGATATATTATCCGTCTCAGTAGAAGCGTTGGCATATCCTTCGTTATATCCAACACTATAGCCTTTATCGTAATTGTCTTTTATTGCGTTTTGAAGAGCTTCTGAAAATAGTTGATCATATCCTTCAAACATATTGTCTATCAAGTAGAGATTATGAGAAAGCGACTGAAAGACGTACATATCCATAAAAGATTGATTTTTCAACTTTAGATTGTCGGTTTCAAACGAAGCATAAAAATTATATGCGAAAGGCATATCCGATATAAAATGAAAGTAACCGTCACCAAAATAGCTACTTGGAAATGCAACAGTTACGTTGATAAATTCGCCTTCACCGCCAGAAAAATTATCTATCAAAGTTCTTCGAGAAGAAACAGACTCGGATAAGTATATATTTCCTGATTTATCCTTCTCTATGCTTATACCCCATAAAAATGAGTAAGGGCCTTTCAAGTGGAAATACCCAAGTTCAGTATAGTTATTATTTGAAGAAACATAGCCATTACCCAAAAAGTCAAAAGAAATCATAAATATGTAATACTCTTCATCTGCAGATAAAAATGGAACGTTAGTTTTGTACATATTATTTTTTACGTTCTCCAAACCTGTATAACTCGTAGGCAACTTCTTACCTGTAAAAGGCTCGATACCATAAGCAAAATATGAACCAACAGTAGGAGAACCTATATAGCCATTAAAAAAAGACATATAAGTTTGATTATTTTTTCCAACGTTCATGACGTTGTAGTCTACGTCGCCTAAAATCATGTCTATATCCGCTTTGGCTGTCTGCGCAACGTCGCAAGTTGCTATACAACAAAAGTACATTGTCAACGTTATCATCAACGCCAACAATGCTACCGTAATATATCTCATTTTCTTTTTTGTCATTTTATTACCTCTCATATTGTTAAGGGCAATCAACTTTACAAGTCAACTGCCCTTATTGCTTATCCTCTCAAATGAATAAGTTTGGATACCCAACGGATGACACCGTAAACGATACCTATTGTAATCGATACGATAATAAACAAACCCATCGAAGTAAATCCCGCCTTTTCACCATCCGCAGGCGATGAGTTATAGAAAATCGCCCAAATGCTTTGAATAACATTTACAAGAAATTGAACGAAACTAGAACCGGACTGCGTTAAAGCATCGAAAAAATCAGCTATCAATTTTATTCACCTCCTATTAAATTTTTAGCGTATGCGCGCACGTGGTGGAAACTTCGGAAACTCATCATTACGATTTCGGACTTTGTATAGCCGTTGAAATACTGTTTCCACGTTATGCAGCGGTAGCACTTGTCCGACGTTCGGACTATAAGCAAATAACGCTCGTAAGTGTTGTCCTTATCTCGATAATGGTAAAAACGATAAAAATCGTTATGTCCCATTCTCTTCCAAGGATTGTATAGCCAGTTGCTTCCGTCTATCACTTTCATAGGCCGAGGCTCGCTATATACTCTTCTTTGGTCATGACGTCAACGATACGAAGAGAATCTTTCATAACTTCCGTTATTGCAAAATACTGTTCGCCGACTTTGACGTCAATATCTTTTGTCGTCCACCAAGTCGCGCCGTCCATGTCTTTTGCGATTGAATTCAAATCAATCGGGTCGAAAGAAAGCAGACAAAAATACTTGATTGTCTTTTCTTCGTCTTTCTTGTTTTTGCCCATTTTGTCCGACTTGGACAAAATTACACATCTTGATACTGCTTGTGCCATAGTTTAATCCTCCTTTACTTTGGCTTATTTATTTGATTTGTTTTAATCTTCATCTTCTAGACTTTTAAGAAATGCAATATCCGACATTTCACAAAAATCATCGTAATCTGCGTCACAATCGCAATAATCAGTAATATAATCTTGCATTGTTCTTACCTCAAAAATTTTATTTACTAAAATATTAGTATACTGATATTATAATATTAGAATACTAATTAGTCAATCAGTTTTCTAATATTTAATGTAAAATATCAAATATGTACGGAAAAAAAATAAAAGAATTAAGAAAAGAACAGAATATTACACAAAAAGCACTTGCCAAAGTACTTGATTGCAATCAATCAATGATATCACAATGGGAAAATGGAATTTGCGAACCGACAGAAAACTATATAAGAAAAACTGCAATATTCTTTGATGTAACATCAGATTACTTACTAGGCTTAGAAGAATTAGACGGAAGAAAAATAGAAAGTAAAACTTACAACATAACTTTCAAATAAGGAGAAAACTATGGGACTATGCTCTATTGACAAAGACTTCTCGAGAGAGTTGGAAACAAAAAGACAAACGAAAATTGTTGAAGAAGCACCAAAGCAAGAAAAAGTCGTTACGTACGAAAGCAAATCAATTATGACCGACTACGAGAAAGCATTCTATAAGAAACTACTTCAAGCAGTTCCGCAAGGATATATGGTTCAATTCCAAATCCCTCTTAGCGCAATTATTAAAAAGATATCAGACTCACGATACGCAAATGAACTTTATCGAACTATTGACTTTGGCTTGATAAATCAAGAAACACTTGAAATTGAGTTGCTTATAGAATTAAACGACAAAACACACTTAGAAGGAAGACGACAATATAGAGATATTAGAGTAAAAGAAATCTGCGAGCAAGCAAATATACCTTTAATCGTATTTTGGTCTAATTACGACAATGAAGTTGAATATATGCGCAAGCGTATTAAGAAAGTTTTAGACGAAGCAAAAGTTGCATAAATAAAACCCTGTCAAGATCTTGACGGGGTCTTTTTTACCCAACCGATTCGCGATGGTAACGTCTATCTATGAAAAAGGCTACCATTTGGTAGCCTTGACCAATTAACCTACTGAACCATACCTTTACGAATAGTTGGGCGTATTTTAGCCAAAAATATTCTGATATTATTCTTATTTAACTGCAATTATCTAAATATATCTCTATATTATAACTATTGATTAACAATACTGATATTACTTTTATTCTGAATTATTTTGTCAAATGATATGCTATATTATTGTTGAAAAAACGTATATTTAGTGATATAATTTAATTAATATTATGGCTGAAAAAACTTATTTTGATCAAAGAAATTATGATTGTACGCTAAAATTAAGGGAATTACTTCGTGAATTACCTACGATTTGTAATGAATATTTTTTAGGAATCGAAAACCGTACTGCGATACTCACCCGTCTCGGCTATGCTCAGGACTTGAAAATTTTCTTCAAATTCTTATGCGCTGAATGCGTGGAATTTGTCGAAATTAAGGATATTAGGCGTTTTGGTTATGAAGATTTGCGCAAAGTTGAAACTTTTCACATAGAAATGTTTCTAAATTATTTAACGGCATTTGAGGTCGACGGAACCGAATATAGCAATTCAACTAAGACAAAAGCAAGAAAATTGGCCACAATTAAGTCATTTTTTAAGTATAATTACAATAAAGACCATATTTCCGCTGATCCAGCATCCAAAGTTTTGAGTTTAAAACTGCATGATAAGGCTATTATTCGCTTAGAAGTTGACGAAGTAAGCAGATTGCTGGACAACGTAGAAAACGGCGCCGGACTTACTCCAAAGCAATTAGCGTTGCAAGCAAAGACAAAAAAACGCGACGTTGCCATATTGACACTATTTTTAGGTACCGGAATAAGAATAAGCGAACTTGTCGGAATCGACATAAAAGACCTAGATTTCAACGTAAACGGCTTTAAAATTACAAGAAAAGGCGGAAATCAGACAATTTTGTACTTTTCAGACGAAGTTGCGCAAGCTTTGGACGATTATTTGATAGAAAGAAGCCAAAATCCGCTTCTAGACGATGAACCTGCCCTTTTTGTTTCATTGCAAAACAAGCGAATTACCGTACGCGCAGTTCAAAATCTCGTAAAAAAGTATGCAAGCATTACGACTCCGCTTAAACATATCACTCCTCATAAACTTAGAAGTACCTATGGCACCAATTTATATAAGGAAACAAACGATATTTACGTTGTCGCAGAAGTTCTTGGACATAAAGATATAAATACGACGAAAAAGCACTACGCCGCTATCAGTGACGAAATCAAGAGAAACGCTGCAAGAAAAGTAAGTTTACGCAATACTAACAACTCCGATTATTAATTATTGCATTATCGCGCCTCTTTTATCCTACGAATTTATATTGTCAAGAGTTATATTTTTAATTGATAAGTATAATTATACTTCTTAATTACCTGCAATAACATAATAATCTGCGGGGAAAACATAAATTTAATCAAACTTATGTTCATTTTTTATTGATAACCCGAGATTCCTTCTAAAATCATAAATCACCATGGCTTATATCATAAATATAAACAAATATTCAAATTTTATATTTAATTTGCTTGCAATATGTGAACATTTGTGCTAAAATTTAGTCATAATAATTTAATTTAAAATCGAGGTACCTAAGATGGCAAAAAGCAAGACCATAGAAAAAACTGCGGAAAAATGTTCACTAACTCTTGAATTTATCAAAAAATTTGTAGACGAAAAGGGATACCCCCCTACTGTGAGAGAAATTTGCAGTCAAGTTGGCTTCAAATCTACTGCTTCGGCAAAGTATTATTTGGATAAACTAGAAGAGCAAGGCGCAATCCGTAAGGGCGATAACAAAAATCGCGCTATTGAAATTGTCGAAAAATCCTCAGAGAACNCTCCTCTATCCCCANTTACNTCNGATAATATTAAAAACGTCAATGAAATTTTCAAAAATTTGGTCTCCGTACCAATGCTTGGCAACGTTGCCGCAGGCGCNCCNCTCTACGCCGACGTAGAAAATGACGCCTCTTATACCATTCCAAGCGATTATTTTAACTGTAAAGGTCAAATGTTTTTATTGAACGTNAAAGGTGAAAGNATGAAAAATATAGGTATNTATAANGGGGATATGGTTTTAGTCAAGCAGCAAAACGTCGCTAGAGATGGCGAAGTAATTGTCGCGCAAATAGACAACAATGAAGTTACGTTGAAAAGATTCTTTAATTGCGGCACGTATATTAGACTTAGACCCGAAAATGACGATATGAGCGATATTATAGTGACAAATGACAGAGAATTTAGAATTCTTGGCGTCGCAACAGGTCTAATGCGCAATAGAATTTTTTAATTAATCGACACATATTCAAAAAAAAGACGACANTTCNGTCGTCTTTTTNTATTNATTTTCNACTCTATTTAATTACTTTCTCCATACAATGCATTGTCGCAATCTTTGCGTGNTCATAAGTCAAACTNCCTTGCATATATGCAATATAAGGCTCTTTGATTGGACTGTCTGCGGAAAGTTCAATTGACGCGCCCGCGACAAACGTTCCCGCCGCCATAATAACCTGATGTTCGTATCCCGGCATATCCCATGGGAAAGGAACAACGTTGCTATCTATAGGCGAAACCTCTTGAATNGCTCTACAAAAATCTATCAACTGCTCTTTAGAATTGAATTTTATTGACCTTATAATATCGTTACAACGCTCGTTTGGTCGCGGCATCGTTTCAAAACCTAAGTCANTGAACACTTGCCCCATAAGCATTGAGCCTTTCAATGCGTTGGCAACNGTATGAGGCGCAAGGAATAATCCTTGATAAAAATCTCTATATCCGTAAGAGTATGAGCCGACTTCCATTCCGATAGACGGCGCGGTCAACCTATTAGCAATCAGGTCNACGTATTTCTTCTTTCCGCATATATAACCGCCCGTCGGAGCAATTCCGCCACCCGGATTTTTAATGAGNGAGCCCGCAATCAAGTCAACNCCCACTTCCAAAGGTTCTTTATAATCCAAAAATTCACCATAGCAATTATCAACCATTATACATACGTCAGACTTAACTCTTCTAATTGNCTCAACGGCATTTTGGATATCCGATATTGAGAGCGCATCTCTCCATTCATACCCTCTAGATCTGCCGATAAATACCAATTTTGTCGTCTCTGTGACGTTTTTAATGACATTTTCTATATCAATCTTACCGTTATTNANTTGTATTTCTTTATACTTCACTCCAAAATCTTTAAGCGAACCATTGCCGTCGCCCACTATTACTTCTTTTAGCGTATCATACGGACTACCCGTTATNGCCAACAATTCATCGTTTGGCCTAAGCACGCCGTATAATGAAAGCGACAGCGCGTGCGTACCGCTAACTATCAGTGGCGANACAATAGCGCTCTCTCCNCCGAAAACTCCTGCAAATAATTTACAAAGAGTATCTCGTCCAATATCGTCATANCCATAACCGTTTGTTTGAGAAAAATGCCTTTGACCGACGTTGTTATCTTGAAAGGCCTTCAATACNTTCATTTGATTAAACATCGCAACTTCATCAATCTTTTCAAACTGTTCTTTTAACTTTTTTTGCGCTATATTGACCGCTTCAACCGTATTTTTGTTAAATTCCATATNAACCTCTAATATTTTTTAGAATATATTCTTTTGCCATATCAATTTCCGTTTGCGTATCAAACCATTTAGCAAATTGATATTTTTTCANCCACGTAATTTGTCTTTTTGCATAATTTCGAGAATTTTGCTTGATTTTTTCTCTTACTTCGCTTAAATCGACATTGTTTTCAAAATAGTCTCTGAATTCCTTATATCCNATTGCCTGCATACTTTGATTCTCAAAAGTCACTCCGCNAGATAANAAACCTTTNACTTCATCAATTAGTCCGTTTGCAAACATAGCGTCGACTCTCNAATCAATTCTTTCATACAGGGCNTCTCGTTTCGGGCTAAGCACAACCATACAACAATCGTACTGNATTTGTCTTTCATCCTCCANCATACTNGATTTACATTTTCCCGTCACNCGATATATTTCTAATGCTCGAAGCACTCGNTTTACGTTGTTNGGATGTATCTTTTGCGCGTCAATCGGGTCAATTTGAGCAAGAAGTCCGTGCATATACTCTTTACCGTACTTTGCGCACTCTTCTTCAAGTGATTTTCTAATCTCTTCGTTTTTATTCCCNCCGAACGACATAGGATANAAAATCGCATCAATATACAATCCTGTCCCGCCGACTATAATAGGGACTTTGCCGTCACTAATAATTTCTTCTATGATTTTATTTGCGCGCAACGCGTATTCTCCAACGCTAAATTCCTCACNTGGATTTACAACGTCAATTAGATGATGCTTTACGCCTTGCATTTCATCAAAAGTCACTTTTGCAGTACCGATATTCATATCCTTGTAAATNTGCATACTGTCGCAAGAAANTATCTCTCCGTTGATTTTCTTTGAAATATCNACCCCTAGCGCAGATTTTCCGCTCGCTGTAGGACCTGAAATAATTACGATTTTGTTCATACAATCCTCTTGAAGAGTTTGTCNAAATCTTTTCTTGAATAGGTAATAACTGCNGGACGACCGTGCGGACATTGAAGCGGAATTCCGTCTTTCATNCCATCTAGTAATTGTCTAATTTGCTTTTCATCCAACTTTTCGCCTGCTTTGATNGCTGANTTACAAGCTTTTTGNGCGAGCTTATCNCGAATCAAATCAGAGCTTTTTAGATTCTGTACCGTATTTTTTTCTGCATAAAGATTATCAAAAAATACCGCAAGATTTATATCTCTCAAAATATGCGGAACACTATTGACCTTTAAACTAAGTCCGCCAAACTCTTCAATGTCAAAACCTAACTCTTTCAAATTCTCCATCATTGAAGTAAAGAATTCATATTGCGAATTNNTGCAATCCAACACGAANGGNACCAACATATACTGAACGTCAACCTGTCCGTTGTTAACCTCTTCTAGCAATCCATCGTATATAAATCTTTCATGACAAGCGTGTTGATCTATAAAATATACNTTGCCATCATATTCTAGTATCAAATAGGTATTNAANACCTGNCCGACGACCTTNTATTCCTTTTCCAACTGNCTTTCAACCAAATCCATTAGNGATGAATTGAAATCTNTCTGNTTTTTCTCGCTTTCGANATTATTTTTCTTTANNTCANTTNCACTNTTCACTATNCCGCTGTCGGCNACNCTNGAAAATGATTTNGGCAAATCTCTACTATANTTCANTTCTTCCANAACTNTTTTTTGCTTTTCGATAAGTTCGGTATAACTTTCTCTNTTTGAAGTNTTCTTATCGTCCGCAAAAATGCGTTCTGTCACACTGNTTANGCTTTCATCAATCTTTACTTCGCCTTCTAAGCCCTTATTTTGTCCGATATAGGTCGGTTTTTCNACATTCAATTCATCATTATTCTCAATAGGAGCNCTTTCAGGCTTTGCTTTACCAAACAACAAAGCTTGNTCTTGTTCCGCCAATATAGAATTTATTGCCTTGTATACGCAAGAAAAAATCTTATGCGAATCGGCAAATCTGACGTCCGTTTTCGTCGGATGAACGTTGACGTCAACTTCGTCGAACGGCATAACAATGTTAAGAACAAATACAGGAAAAGTCCTTGTCATAAGCCTATTGCCATACGCCTGCGACACCGCAGTAGATATCGTCGTATTCGTAATTACTCTTCCGTTTATAATTATCGTTTGGTAATTTCTATTGTGTTTTGCTATTGAAGCTGCGCCAGTATAGCCATACACTCTATACTTATCAAAANTATAGTCAAAGGCAATAAGTCCATTGGCTATTTCATTGTTGTATACCGAATACACCGCCTCTTCAAGACCGCCGTTTGTTTGGAAAACAGTCTTGCCGTCNATCGTATATTTGAANTTTATATCCGGATTCGCAAGCGCAAGTTGAGTCATTACCGAAGTGACCGACGNCTCTTCCATTTTAGGTTTTTTCAAGAATTTCTTGCGNACAGGAGTATTAAAAAATAAATTTTCAACCGCTATTGAAGTACTTTGCGCAATTGCTTTTTGCCCNTCTTCAACAACTTTACCTGCGCTTAGNGAAATATAATTNCCCACGTTTTCTTCGCTTGTTTTAGATGTCATTTTAATTTGAGAAACAGCGGCTATAGACGCCAACGCCTCGCCTCTAAATCCCAAAGTGGCAATATTGTCCAAATCTTCCGCTTTTGACAACTTTGACGTTGCATGAGGCAAAAACGCCAATCTCATATTTTCTTTATCTATACCGCAACCGTTGTCAGTAATCACTATTGACGAAATACCGCCGTCTTTTATTTCCACTGAAATAGCAGTTGANCCTGCGTCAATACTGTTCTCGACAAGTTCTTTAACAACNGAAGCAGGTCTTTCNACAACCTCGCCCGCGGAAATCAAATTGAATATACTTGAATCTAATACGTTTATTTTTGCCATATNNTACCTCTTCGACAATTCAATCAAATGCGCAAGTTTCGAAAGCGCTTGCATTGGCGTAAGATTTTCTACGTCGATATTGCTNAGTTCGTTTTTAATCTCNTTATCCCTACTCATATCCAATAAATTGTTTTCTTCAAAGGCATTTTTCTGCATTGTCAACGGATTGCTTTCAAGCAATTTGCTTATCTCTTTTGCCCTCTTGATGACNGGTTGAGGAATTCCCGCGTATTTTGCGACTTCNATACCGAAGCTCTTGTTTGTTCCGCCCCTGGTAATCTTATGTAAAAATACGATATTNTTATCNACTTCACTTGCCAAGACTTTGAAGTTCTTTATTCCCTCCATTGTATTTTCCATTTCAGTAAGCTCGTGATAGTGAGTGGAAAACAAAGTTTTGCAACGGATTCTGTTGTTGACGTCTTCCAAAACCGCCCTTGCAATGGACATTCCGTCGAAAGTCGAAGTTCCTCTTCCAATCTCGTCAAGTATCAAAAGACTTCTNAAAGTCGCGTTTTGTAATATTGTTGCCACCTCGACCATTTCCACCATAAACGTACTTTGACCGTACGAAAGATCGTCGCTTGCTCCTATACGGGTAAATATCCTATCCGTAATAGCTATCGAGGCNTTCTCCGCAGGAACAAAACTTCCTATATGCGCCATCAACGTAATCAACGCGACTTGTCTCATATACGTACTTTTACCGCTCATATTCGGACCGGTAATTATCATAGTTCGATTTTGACAGCAATCGAGTTGAGTATCGTTTGCGACAAACTCATTGCTCTTGAGCAAGCTTTCCACCACCGGATGTCTGCCGTTTTTAATCGTNATACCCTCAATTTTCTCATTTATTTCAGGTTTGACGTAATTATTTGCGATTGCAACAACCGCCAATGAGAGCAAACTATCGCAAAAAGCAATGCTTCTTGAAGTAGATTGCAAATGCGGAATAACTTGGAGCAATTCGAGTTTCAACTCTTCAAATATTCTGTTTTCAATCTCTATCGCCCTATCCTTTGCGCCTAGAATTCTGTCCTCAATCTCTTTTAACTCTTGCGTAATATANCGCTCGCCCGTGGTNAAAGTTTGTTTTCTTTGATATCTATAAGGGACTTTATCCACGTTCATTTTACTTACTTCGATATAATAACCGAAAACTTTATTGTAGCCTACTTTAAGATTTTTAATTCCCGTAGCCTCTTTTTCGGTATTTTCCAAATTCGCCAACCACTGCTTTGCGGATTTGTCNACNTCGCGCAATTCATCAAGTTCGGCGTCATAGCCTTCGCGAATATAACCGCCCTCTTTGATTACCAAAGAAGCATTTTCACTTATTGCTTTAATCAATTTATCCGCAACATCGTCAAGCGTGAANATATTCGAGCAAATTTCTTTGAGCATNGGCGTATTGGCATAANTCAACAACTCCTTGACAGGCGGCAAGTTTGTCAAAGACGTACCCAAAGTCAACAANTCTCTCGGCGTTGGCGAGCCAAAGGCAATCTTTGACGTAAGTCTTTCGATATCGCGAATGTTGCCCAACAAATCGTATAAATTNCTTCTAAGCTTGGTATTATTGACAAATTCTTCAACGCTATTGAGTCTATTNTTNATGACAACGCTATCNCGCAATGGCTGCTCAAGCCACCTTCTTAGACATCTGGCCCCCATACTTGTCCGCGTCTTATCCAATACCCACAAAAGCGTAGCCTTNTTTGACGCATCTCTGGTATTTTCNCAAATTTCCAAATTCCGACGACAGNTATTATCCATTATCAAGTATTTACTGTTTTGAACGTACTTGACAGTAGAAATATGCGCAAGAGACCTCTTTTGCGTTTCGTTGACGTAATTTATTAACGCGCCTGCGACTATTACCGCCATTTTCTTGTCTTCAAACTCAAATTTCGCAAGCGTAGTTACGCCAAAATGCTTCAAAAGCAAGTCGTAAGCAGTCTTGTAATCNAANACCCAATCGTAGTACTTTTGGAATTTAGGCAACCTTCCTACTCTTATTGAAGATAATTTCTTTGATTCCTCATANGCGTATTCATTGCAGATAATTTCCGACGGCGAAAAAGTCGCCAAAACGTCCTCTATTGACGAAAAATCAGAATAATCAGACTGAATCGTGTTAAATTCGCCCGTAGATACGTCTATCCACGACAGCGCGTAGCATTTGCTATCCGCGCAAATACAAGCNAGATANTTNTTCTTCTTATCATCCAAAATATTATCTTCGATAACTGTACCGGGGGTAATGACCCTTATTACGNCTCTTTCGACGAGTTTCTTTCCCTTTTCAGGTTCGGAAAGCTGTTCNCAGATAGCAACTTTATAGCCTTTTTGCACTAATTTTGCTATATACCCGTCAGCCGCGTGATACGGGACGCCGCACATAGGCGCGCGCTCTTCCAATCCGCAATTTCTACCGGTAAGCGTCAAATCAAGTTCTTTACTCGCAACTTTCGCATCTTCGAAAAACATCTCATAGAAGTCGCCCAACCTAAAAAATACGATTGCATCTTCGTATTGTTTNTTCAAAGTCAAATAAAATTTCATCATACCAGAAAGTTCATATTTACTCTTCTCTGCCATTATTTTTCCTCCGTAAGTTCCCCAAACAGCNACGCCGATTGCGATTTGTTAATCTTGACGTTGACAAATTCTCCAATCAACGATTTATCGCCTTGGAAAGTTACCATTCTTCCGCTGTCCGTTCTTCCGCATACAAATCCTTCTTTTTTCGGCGCGACGTCTTCACACAACACCTCAAAGACTTTTCCTTCATATCCGCGAGAAAGTTCTTTCGTGACTTTATTTTGCTCTGCAATAAGNCTAGTTATCCTATTTTTCGATACTTCAGGCGCAATTTGTGGCATCTGTGCCGCTTTTGTACCTTTTCTTACTGAATAGATAAAGGTAAATGCGCTCGAANACTTGACTTTTCTGACAATATCGAGAGTATCCTCNAAATCCTCTTCCTCTTCATANGGAAATCCAACCATCAAATCGGTTGTAATACCGCAATCGGGAATCTTGGACTTAATCGCATCAATAGTATCAAGATAATACTCTCTCGTATAGTGTCTATTCATAAGTTTCAGAATCTTGTTTGAACCCGATTGTATGGGCAAGTGAATATTGTTGCAAATATTCGGACTTTGCGAAATAATATCTATTACGTCCAAATTCAAATCTTTTGGGTGCGACGTCATAAATCTAATTCTATGCTTTCCGTCAATTTTTGCAACCTCTTCGAGAAGTTTTGCAAAATTGCTTCCGTCATCCAAATCGTGNCCGTAAGAATTTACGTTTTGNCCTAAAAGCGTAATTTCCTTATANCCTTGNTCGACCAAACTCTTGAATTCGTCAATTATATTAGNCATTTTTCGGCTNCGTTCTCTNCCTCTAACGTANGGAACTATNCAATAAGTGCAAAAATTATTACAACCGTACATTATATTCAACCACGCATTGCANCCGCTNGTACGGTAAACNTTTTCNTTTTCCAAAACCTCGGGACGCTCNTTAGGATCAATCAAAACGCTCTTTTTCTTGCTATTTTTTAGTTTTTGAATACAGTTTTCAAGTTCAAATAAATTATTAGTNCCCAACACAATATCCACGTANGGATATTTGTTTCTCAAATTTAAACCTGCACCGTCTTGTTGAGTCATACATCCAACAACCGCGATAATCAACTCAGGCTTGAGTTTTTTTAGATGTTTGACNGCGCCNATATTGCCCAATGCCCTCTTTTCCGCATTATCTCTNATACAACAGGTATTAAAGACGATTATATCCGCATCTTCCTCATTCTCGCACGCCAAATATCCCATATATTCTAGAATTCCGGCAATTTTTTCCGATTCGTGGATGTTCATCTGACATCCGTATGTAATAATCTTATACTTTTGCATATAACAATTATATCGAAAAAAGAGGAAAAAGACAAGTATAAAATATTATAATGAAAAAAAATAATAATANAAAGAAAATNTTCAAAACTTTATTTGTAATTGCCTGTATAATGATAGGCATTTCAGTCCTTGCTCTCAGTATATTTTTCGGAGAACTATACTTTGGAGGCGATCAACCCGATATGGCGCAACTTGGAAAAATTCATTATTCACTCAACGTGTATGACAATGAAAATCAAGTAATNTTTGACAATAAAAGTCAAGAATACGTCGATTATGAGCAAATTCCGCAACTTTTGAGCGACGCNTTTATTGCCGTTGAGGATAANAGATTCTATTCTCACCATGGCGTAGACTACGTCAGAGTTGCCGGCGCATTGATAAGTAATATTAAGGGAAACCGAACGCAAGGCGCGTCGACTATCACCCAACAACTTGTAAAAAATACGTATCTTAGCAGCGAACAGACGTTTTCGAGAAAATTTAAGGAAATGCAGACTGCAATTAAACTTGAAAAACAACTTTCAAAAGAACAAATACTTGAATATTACCTAAATATGCTCTATTTCGGTAGCGGCGAGTACGGCGTTAAAAATGCNTCNAGAAGATTTTTNGANAANGAACTNAGNGANCTNAACGCNCTNGAATGCGCNATGCTTGCNGGNATCATAAANAGCCCGACAAAATACAATCCAATCAACAATTATGANAATTCAATTGCCAGAGCAAGGGTCGNATTGAAATTGATGTCGGAACAAAATAAAATATCAGAAAATATTTATAATGATTATAAAAACAGTGATATTGTTATAAAAAACACAATAATTGAGAATACATTTGATAAAAATTATNTAAATTCNACAATTCATGANGCTTGCAAATTATTATCATTAGATGAAAAAAACGTATTAAATAGCGGATATAACGTCTACACTTATTTTGACGNAAACTCTCAGAATACGCTATCCTCTATCATTTCAAATNCCGATTATTATCAAGACCAATCTACNGGCGGAATAGGAATAATTTGCGACAATTCNAATTACGGAATCAAGGCGTTTGCATCAAACCGCAATATTGACAACCTATATGAATTCAAAAGACAAGTAGGCTCTACGATAAAACCTCTCGCTTGCTATGCCCCGGCTCTCGATCAAGGCTTAATTAGTCCCAACGACAAAATACTCGACGAGCCTACGTCGTTNGGCAACTATTCCCCTTCAAATTACAAAGATAAATATTACGGATGGACGAGTATAAACGATTGCGTAGCAAATTCATTAAATATCGCTTCTGTTAAGGTNATGCANCAGGTTGGATGCCAAACTTCGGCGGATTATTTGCAAAAAATGAATATCAGTATTGCCGAAGAAGACAAAAACCTTGCCCTAGCGCTCGGCGGAATGACCTATGGTATGAATATGATAGAACTGTTGGGCGGATACGCTACGCTAGCCAATTACGGACTATATAAGACGCCTTCTTTTATAAGAAAAATAACCGATAGNAACGGAAAAGTCGTCTATGACGCCGAAAATACCGTTCTAACTCGAGTATTTGATGAACAAAGCAGTTATTTGATGACTGATATGTTGTTGAATTGCAGCAAAAACGGCACNGCAAAAAAGTTGAAAAACTTAGNTTTTGATATTGCATGNAAGACAGGAACGGTATCTATGGAAAACAAAGCGTTCAATAGCGATATTTTTGCAGTCGGCTACACAACGGCTGACACAATGCTGTTTTGGCAAGGCAATACNGCGATGGANTCATCTCAAACAGGCGGCGGAGCGACTACGTTGATGCTGAAAAACTTTGCGAATGCATATTATACCGACACATATCCAACAAATTTTTCAATTCCTACCGGTATTGAAGAGTTGAATATTGACAAATTCTCCTATGAAAATCTCAATCAAATCGTACTTGCAAGTCAAAACGCNCCTCAAAAAAGCGTAATTAAGGGAAAATTTTCACAAAAATGTCTTCCTACGAACAAAGACACNACGTATGATCGAATGTCNATTGACGATATTTCATTCAACCAATCTAGCGATAGCGTAACAATAAACTTCGAATACAATCCAAAACTCGGATACAAAATTTACAAACGCGATTTCGCGAAGGGCGAATATCTTATTCAAGATATTAAAAGCAATAGCGGACAGGCAAATATTGAGATAGGTATCGATAAATTTTTCGGCAATAGAATTACGGTAATACCTTATTATATAGACGACAACAATTTAGNGATAATAGGCACGCCGTACAAGTATTATTCAAACTCCCTTATATCGGGACTGTATTCTTAATAATTAAAGACGGCAAATTCGCCGTCTTTCTCTTTCAATCGACACATATTCAANATTTTAGCGTTAATACTCNGCNTTGATTATNANATCTTCCACCGACTCGATNGCCTCTTCAATCATTTTATCCAAGCCNACNATTTTTGCCTGCTCTTTTTTTGCTATCTCCAAATCCGGCTTTATCACGGGATTTTTAGGCAAAAAGACTGTGCANCAATCTTCATACGGAAGTTCCGAAATCGCATAGGTATCTATCTTCTCAGCCGTGTCCATAATCTCGTATTTATCCATTCCTATCAAAGGCCTAAATANCGGAAGCGACTTCACCGCTTCGTTGGTNACTGTAATACTTCTAGTCGTTTGGCTCGCTACTTGCGCAAGNCTTTCTCCCGTAATTAGCGCTCCGCAGTGAAACTTCAATGCAAGTTTTTCAGCAATTTCAACCATGATTCTACGCATNATCGTAATCATATAATCTTCTCTGCAATNTTCGTGAATTGCTTGCTGAATATCCGTAAATTTTACGACAAAAAGCCTAATATCACCGCAATATTTTGTTAATTTTCCTGCTAAATCTATTACCTTTTGCCTNGCCAATTCACTTGTATGCGGATAGCTATGGTAATGCACGCCGAAGATTTCCATACCGCGTCGAGCCATTCTATAGCCTGCAACGGGGCTATCAAATCCACCGCTCAACAAAAGCATACCTCTACCGGCAGTTCCGACAGGCATACCTTGCGCGCAATCTATCTTATCTGCGAAAATGTATGAGTATCCATTTTCTCTTATATCNACACATATCTCACATTTTGGATAATAAAGGTCGACGCTCAAGTTCNTGTTTTGAGCCAACAAGTATCCGCCAAGNATAGCCGAAATTTGCATACTGTTTTTATCCAAGCGCTTATCCGCTCTCTTTGTCGTCACCCTAAAAGTNCCNTCTTGCGGCATATATTCGACTATCGCTTCTTTGAGATTATCGTAACTTGTAAGTACTTTTGTCGCTATCGACAATGAATGCAGTCCGAATACTTTCGTTACTCTTTGGATTATCTCTTCTTGCATATATTCNTGATAGTCTTCAATATAGTACCTGTTTTGCGTGCGAATGAATTTATATTCAATACCNACCAATACTTTCTTAATATTTTCAATCAATCTTTTTTCAAAAAGATTTCTATTCTTACCCTTCAGGAAAATTTCTCCGTATCTCAATAAAATTACTTTCTTCTTATCCATAATTACCTCAATTTCAACCTNGTCAATATACAATCACTCTTTCCGNCAGACTTATTCTGATATTTTATAAGTTCTTGCAGGCTATCCTTCAACGCTTCGATAAACGCATCGATTTCACTTTCCGTATTCTTTTCGCAAAAACTCACCCTCAACATACCTTGCGAATAATTATCGTCAATTCCAAGAGCCAATGGGATTCTCTTAGTCGACTTCTTNGCGCTACACGCNGAGCCTGTTCCGACAACTATTCCCTTATCCTCAAGACAATGCACCAGTACCTCGCCTCTTGCGCTATTGAGAGCAAATGAGAAGACGTATGGNGACGATNTTTCCGTNTCCGTGTTGATTTTTAAATTGTCAAAAGTATCAGAAAGTCTGTTGNAGAGATAATCTCTCAACCTCTTCACCTTATCATAATTCTCATTTATTTTGATAAAATTNCGCTCAACAACNTCCGCAAACGCCATAATAGACGGCACGTTTTCAGTCGCCGATCTTACNCCAAACTCCTGACCNCCGCCAAATACNAAGGTTTTTAGANAAAGTCCGCTTCTGCAATACAAAGCGCCGATTCCTTTCGGCGCATGNACTTTNTGCGCGCTTANCGTATAAAGGTCCACGCCAAGCGCTTTCAAATTAANGGGAATCTTTCCGTACGCCTGCACGCCGTCCGAGTGAAATATCGCTCTCGGCGATTTTGCTTTAATCATNTTGGATATTGCAGTCAAATCGTTCAACGCTCCGGTCTCGTTGCAAACGTGCATAATCGACACCAANACGACTTTTTCGTCNAAAAGTTCAGATAATTTCTCTAAATCCGTTCTTCCATACCTATCGCAAGGAGCAAAAACCACGTCATAACCACGTACCTTGAGTTCTAATGCNCAATTATAGACCGCGCTATGCTCGCTTGANCCTACTANTACCTTACCGGACTTTGCTCGCATCGAACATAAAAGAGCGATATTATCNCCCTCGCTTCCCGAAGCGGTAAAAATAATTTCTTCGCCTTTTACCCCCAACGATTTCGCAATTACGTTTCTAGCGTTTTTTATCGCATTACCGCTTTNCATAGCCTTGCGATACAAAGCCGACGGATTATAAAACTCATTTACGCCATATTCTTTAATTATATCTAGACATTTTTCATCTAATTGCGTAGTCGCGGCATTGTCAAGATAAATCACTTTCCACCTCTATCAACGAATACATATAATCGTCTAAATTCAACAAGTATTTTCTACCCGATAATTTTACCATATATTCTTGCATACCGCAACCTTTCGAGCATAGAGCGACGACTTTTTCTTCTACTTCNTCTTGCGAACATCTCTCTATCTCAACCTCTTTCACGTGGATAGNAAACACTGATTTTTCAATACCCGAATATGATTTTTTTACGCTTAAAATACCATCAAAATATGATATAATCAACTCATAGCAAAGAAAAATTGTAGAAAACTGCAATGCGAAAACTACTAACAACGCTACAAAATAATAGATTAAATCAATATATTTCCTATTCCTTACACAAGCGACAACNCCAACGACAATAACCGCAANCGCGACTAAGCAAATTGCAAGTATGCAATTCTTCAAAATAAATTTATCGTTNTTTTTNACTTTTAGCGTNTATNTNTTCTTTTCCATTATTCAATCAATTCTATTTCAACGTGGCAATTGTGACTCCGCTTTCACCNTCGCCATACTTGCCCAGTCTGAACGAATCCACGTGTTGAGACGTTTTCAAAAAGTCTTGCACCGCTTTTCTTAAAATTCCCGTGCCTTTGCCGTGCACTATTCGAATTTCACTGCAATTATGCAAAATTGCTTCGCTAATATAGTTTTCGAGATTATACAAAGCCTCGTCGACGCGCTGACCTATAAGATTGAGTTCAAAAGAAAACGGTTTGTTGGAAAACTCTCTTGTCAAAGTAACTTTGACCGNNTCTTTTTCCCTATGCAAATTTACTTTTTTACAATTATCAAACTTGACGTTGGTTGTCAANATACCGACTTTTACTTGATATTCTCTNTTTTTATCGTTTATCTTAAGCACTTCTCCGACTTTTTCGAGCGTATCAACGTATACGTTATCTCCGACTTCGATTTTCCCGTCGGAAAATTCAAATTTATTTACGGGCTTTTGTTCCTCGATCCNAATATCCGACAATTTTTTCTTCAAACGTCTTGCTTCAAAGAGCGCTTGCTCATCGCCTTTTTTAACTTGCTCTTTCAACTCATCTAGNAAATCTTCCNCTTCTTCAAGATAATCGGNCAGCAAATCCTTCGCTGATTTTCTCAATTTCTCTTCCAACTTTTGCTTTTGCTCGTTCAATTCTTCTAAGGCTTTTTTTGCTTCNTGTGTCGATTTCTCGGATATTTCNTAGTTNTCTCTTGCTTTTTTCTCGTATTCTAAAGCCTCTCGCCTAGACTTTTCNGCGCCCTTAATAACGTTGTCAAATGCAAGTTTTTCCTTAGACAATCGNGATCTTGCNTCTTCNACNATATTCTTTTTCAATCCCAANGACGACGCAATTTCCAACGCGTTTGACGATGCTGAATGCCCCATAATCAATCTATANGTCGGCGCAAATGTTTGCGGGTCAAAATCCATACCGGACACCGCAACTCCNCTTTGCGCATACGCGTATTCCTTTAATTCATTATAATGGGTGCTTGTTATCGTCTTGCANCCTCTATTTTTAAAAAATTCAAGCAAACTTATTGCCAANGCNCTGCCCTCAATGGGATCTGTTCCACCGCCTAATTCATCAAGCAATAACAAACAATTCTCGCTTACGTGATTGCTNATATATATCAAATTTGTCATGTGCGAAGAAAAAGTCGATAAATTTTGCTCAATATTTTGCTCGTCGCCTATATCGCAAAATACGTTCTCATATATAGCCAACTTACTATCGCTANCACAAGGTACGAATATTCCGCTCGCTATCATCAATGAAAGAATTCCAACCAACTTCAAACATACCGTTTTACCTCCGGTATTCGGTCCAGTAATAAGCAAAGTGTTATACTCTCCGCCCACGCTAATTGACACAGGGACGACTTTTTCCTTATCTATAAGGGGATGTCTGCCTTGAATAACGTTTACGTAACCAACGTCATTGAGCGCAACTCTTTTACCTTTTATCTCTTGCGCGTATCTTGCCTTTGCAAATATACTGTCAAGATNCGCGACCGTTTCGTAACTAAGTTCCAAATTTTCGCAAGAATAAGTAATTTTTTGAGAGAAAAATTGCAAAATTCTCTCAATTTCATTATTCTCCTCTGCGCTTAGCGAGCGAAGTTCGTTGTTCAACTCAACTATCGCCATAGGCTCTACGTAAACTGTAGCTCCNGATGACGACTGATCGTGAACCAANCCTTTAATTTGCTTTGAATACTCGCTTTTTAGCGGAATAACGTAACGATTATTACGCATTGTTATCAACGANTCTTGCAAATAATTGCTATAATCCGACGAAGTGACGTAAGAATTGAGTTTTTGGCGAATTCTATCATTGCAACTGCGAATACTTTGTCTAATGGACTTTAATGCGGGAGATGCGTTGTCGCTCACTTCATTTTCACCCAAAATACTCTCATAAATACTTTTTTCCAACTCATTATCAANAAAAATTCCACTCAAAAGCGACTTAATATCACCTAATTCATCATCATTTATTTGATTTATTGCGCTAAANGCTAATCTTGACGTGCGCAATAATCTACCTACTTTCAATATATCCGCGCAAGACAACGTAGCGTGTTTTTTAGCATTATTTAAAATTTCCGACATACTGTCTAGAGCAAAAGTTGGCGAAACGCAATGCTCATAGGATATTTTATAGGCNTCTTCNGTCAAATTGAGTAAATATTCCGCCTCTTCTAANCTTACGGTAGGNTTTATGGACAAAACGGTATTTTTCGCAAGCTCCGAAGAAGTATANTTTGCAATACTGCCAAGTATCTTATCATATTCCAATATTTTTAAACTTTTTCTATTGATAAATTTCCCCATAATGCTACTTCACTCCTCTAAATAAGTGTCCACACGTAGAATTATCGTCACTGACGCNACTTTTTTTCATAAAATCATTTACTACTTCAACAATTTTATCTTCCTTGCACCCACGTAAATTAAGATAAAAACNTGCACTCAACGCTGACAACTTGTTCCTTACGTCNATAATCTGTTGATTATACAANTCAAATTGACAATAACGTATCTTGTTTCTNCTTATNTGATACTCGCCTCTCTTGTCNAAGTAGGAAAAATCTCCTTTATATTTGCAAGTACTGCAATCGCATTTCGTATTAACTTGAACAGGACAATGCAACAAAGTCATTATCGGCAATTTTCCGTAGCCGTAGATAATTCCGTTTTCAATCAACTCATTCTTATTGAGTTCAACCGAATNAATTGCTCCGTTCAGACCAAGCACTNTNGTATATGAATTATTGAAAATATTCAGCCCAATTCCACCGACNACCTTCTTGTTGTACTTTNTTGCAAGNTATACCGCATAAAGATTATCTGCAATGATTCCGTCAATAGAATCAATGTTTTTTTCGAGCATTTTTTCGATAATCTCAAAATNTTCACCNCGAGCAACGCGAGGTAATTTTAGAAATAATTCTTCTATNTTATTCTTAATTAAGTTGTCTTTTAGAATACTTTCAAGAATTTTAGCCAAATTATGGCTAAAATTCAAACAGGTGTTTACTTTTCCACTTAANTTCTTTATCGCATTCAGACTCTCTTCATTAGCGTCAATTTCTATATATAAATCATTTTCTAAAGATGTTTTTCGAGCATTAACAAAAGTTGTTTTTTNCTCACNAAAACNAACTTTTACTCTTCCCTTTTCAAATTCATCAATCAGTCGCAATCTCAACTTTTCGACNNCTTCTCTTCTAAGGTTGTTNANTTGCGACTTAGGAATAAAACACGNTTTCTTTTCATCATAANCAAACTCNATGTCGTNAATNGNCGATATAAAATCACTGTCCCCTAAACGCAATAATNGTTCGGCAACACTAATTTTAGTTGCGCCTTGAGATTTTGCGNTTTCTACAATATCNCCGACGACAACCTCTTCAATATCTCCGCAAATGGCTTTTAGCGTCAATTTTTCTCCGCATATTGCCGTAAGTGAAAATTTTATGGACAATTTGGGTGAAATATNGTTGAATTTATCAATTTGAGCCTTTTCGGAAGTCAAACACACTTTACTGCCAACTTGATAGGTCTTGTTTGCGTTCATNGTATANACCCCATNTGACTCTTGAAGATTGTTAACTCCAAACCCGCCGACTTCCTTGCCGTCTTTGAGTATTTTCAAGCCATCNCCTATATTTAGAGCATNTTTTGACTTGATTTTTACTATGCCTTTAGCGCAATATACGATTTCTCCTATTTCCTCGCCAATATTTCCNTTTATTTTATCGTAAATAATNCTTTTACTCCCCTCATAATTATANCCGAGAGTAAAATTTCCCCTGTTATACGCGCGTTTTAATGCCGAATAATCCACTTTATTCTTTTTACCTGACAACATGCCATCGACAGCTTTTCTATACTCGGCGACAACGTTTCCCACGTAATGAGGNTGCTTNAATCTNCCTTCAATTTTTAAACTATCGACACCGGCGCGATATAATTCATCGATTTTNTCTATTAAACACTGATCCTTCGGAGATAATAAATACTTTTCCTCNTCGCTATAAGTGGACGAATACTTTAATCTACAAGGTTGATTGCATCTACCCCTATTGCCGCTATCGCCGCTCATCATTGACGACATCAAGCATCCGCCGGAAAANCACACACATAGNGCGCCGTGAACAAAATANTCNATCTCTAGCGACGTATTTTGNTTTATTTTTACAATATCTTCNATTANAGACTCTCTAGACAANACNACTCTACTAAATCCCAAGTCNTCTAAGACTTTTGCNCCTGCTAAGTTATGAACGCCAATCTGCGTGCTGCCATGCAAAGGCACGTNGTATTTTTTGAAAATATCCAAAGTNCCTAAATCNGTCACAATAAAGGCGTCAACNCCTGCTTTTGCAGCAATATCGACGTATTCCTCAAANATTTTCATTTCCGAGTTCTTAATGGAAGTATTAAACGTAACGTAAACCTTTACACCAAAAAGATGACAATANTCGACGTATTGCCGAATATTGTCTTTGGTGAAATTGTCCGCTTTAATGCGAGCGTTAAACAAATCAAGACCGAGATATACCGCATCAGCTCCTGCGTATATCGCCGATTTTAACGCTTGAACGCTTCCGATAGGCGCTAATACTTCCAACATACNATTACTATCTTTGTACCGCGTTGAATTCGNCACTCAACTTATTGAGAATTCTATTTATCTTAGAATTTACCTCGTCATCCGTCAAGGTTCTATCATTCAGTCTGAATATCAAGTTGATCGCGACGCTCTTCTTGTCTTTGCCCAATACCGCTTCATTTCTATATATATCGAATATTGAGGTATCTACAAGCAAATTTCCGCCGCCTTTTCTCACGCAAGCAAGCAAATCNCCCGCAAGCACGCTTTCATCTACTACAACCGCAATATCTCTTTCAATAGGCGGATAACTTGAAATAGGCGTAAACTTATAACTATAATCCGCCAATTTATTGAGCAAATCAACGTTTATCTCNGCAATATACATTCTATCGCTTACGTCAAATGCGTTGGCNACCTCGGGATGAACTTCTCCCAAATAGCCTAAACACTCCTTGCCGACGAAAATATCAGCGCTACGTCCTTTATGCAAATAATTGNTATTTGAGCGCTTANATTNAGCCNTGATACCGAATTTTCTAAGCAAAACTTCGACGTTTCCTTTCATTGTGAAGAAGTCTTCATCGCTTCCGTAACTTCCCATAGCAAGCATATTGACTTCATTNGGNAATTCTTTCATATCTTTTGACGTAGGCAAATACACGTTTGCAAGTTCAAATAATTTTGCCTTTTTATTGCTCTTCAAATTATTGCTTGCAAGCATTGAAATCATACTGTAAGCCAATGTGGTACGCATAATCGACAAATCTTCGCCCAAAGGTTTGAGCAATTTTATGCAATTNCTGCGCTCATCAGCTTCGTCCAACTTTAAAATATCAAAGCATTTTGGCGTAGTGAACGAATAATTAAGCGTCTCGCTCATACCTTGACTTACGCAAATATTCTTAATAATATCTACGTTTTGCTGAGTTCTATTNTTTCCGCCGAGCGTTTGATTACCGCCGTCAAGCAAAGTTCCTACAATCTTGTCATANCCATACAATCTAATGACTTCCTCAGCCAAATCGTTTGCATTTTCTATNTCGTCTCTAAATGCGGGACAAACGCATCTCAAAACGCCGTCTTTCAACGTNCTTTCAATTTGCAATCCGTTCAATATGCTCAAAATTACGTCGCTNGGCACTTCAATGCCCAAAATATTGTTGATTTCTTCCACGCTTGTTNCAACNGTTTTGGTAGNAATTTCTTGCGCAAGTCTNTCGATAATTCCGTCCGCGATTTTACCGTATCCATACTTGTCGATAAGCGTAAGCGCGCGCATCAGTCCAAGTCTTTGACTGTCAAAATCAATTCCTCTTTCGTATCTAAACGAAGAATCCGAACGCAAATTGAGCGTCCTAGACGTGCGTCTGATGTTATCTCTCATAAACTTTGCCGATTCGAACACNATNGTCTTCGTGCTATCATTTATTCCGCTATCAAGACCGCCCATAATACCGCCGATTGCGCAAGGCTTCTTCTTATCGCATATCACAAGCATGCTGTCGTCAAGCGTGTATTCTTTATCGTCAAGAGCAACAATCTTTTCGCCATTTTTNGCTCTTCTNGTTATTATTTTACCGCCTTCAAGGTAGTTNCTATCAAATGCGTGCATTGGTTGACCTATTTCAACTCTAATATAGTTGGTAATATCGACTATATTATTGATAGGTCTAAGCCCAACTGACTTCAATCTCTTTTGTATAAAGTCCGCGCTAGGTTCAATCTTAATATCTTTAACNGCGGCAGCCATATATCTAGGACACAAGTCGGGCGCGTTGACTTCCACGTCAACAATATCGCCAACNTTAACGCTTTTGTCCGTATTAAATCCAATTTCCGGCATCTTCAACGGCTTTTTGAGTATTGTCGCNACCTCTCTTGCAATGCCNAGNACGCTGTTGCAGTCCGAGCGGTTNGCAGTGACGCTTACGTCCAAAATNACGTCGTCGCTACCGAAAATATCGTTAAGATCCGTGCCGAGCGGATACTTTTCTCCGTTCATAAGCATGATACCGTAAACGCCCGCGCCCTTGTAATCCTCTTCGGTGAGTTTGAGTTCTTCGCCCGAACACAACATTCCGTCCGATAAAACNCCTCTCAACTTACCTCTCTTTATTACTTGTCCGGTCGGCAATAAGGAATTATGCAACGCAGCCGGAACAAGGTCGCCCTCGCTNACGTTTTGCGCTCCCGTAACTATTTGCACCAACTCGTCCTTGCCAATATCGATTTGGCAAATTTGCAATTTGTCGGCNTCGGGATGNTTTTCCAACTTGACAATTTTTCCTAGCACGACNTTTTTCATGCTATCGCCCGATTTGATAATTTCTTCGACTTCAAAGCCTGCTCCGACAAGTTTGTCGGCNAGTTCTTCTACCGTCACGTCTATATCTACAAAGTCTTTTAACCAACTCAATGAAACTTTCATAATTACCTCCTTATTTGAAATCCTTTAAGAATCTTANGTCATTCTCAAANAGAATCCTCATATCCGGTATGCCGTACTTNATCATNGCAACTCTNTCTATNCCCAAGCCGAACGCCAAACCTTTGTACTTNTTGCTGTCAATACCGCAATTATCCAAAACTTTGGGATTAACGACACCTGCGCCCAAAATTTCTATCCANCCCGTGCCTTTNCATATCCTACANCCCTTGCCGTGACATACCGAACAGGATACNTCAACTTCTACGCTAGGCTCNGTAAACGGGAAGAAAGACGGTCTAAANCTTACTTTCGTACTGCTATCAAACAAACGCTGAGCGAAAGTTTCCAACAGACCTTTCAAATCGCAAAGCGTAACNTTCTCATCTACCACAAGTCCTTCAATTTGTTGGAACATCGGCGAATGCGTNGCGTCGTCGTCAGGTCTATATACCTTGCCCGGGCAAACGATTCTAATTGGCGGTTTTGACTTCAACATTGATCTAGCCTGCACGGAAGACGTGTGTGTTCTAAGCAAAATATCGTCGGTAATATAGAAGGTATCTTGCATATCTCTTGCAGGATGGTCAGGAGGAATATTGAGCATTTGGAAACAGAACTTGTCCAACTCAATCTCGGGGCCTTGCGCCATAGTAAAGCCGAGCGACGTAAAAATGTCAACAATCTCATTTGTCACGAGAGTGCAAGGATGAAGACTACCTCTTTCGCTATTCTTTGCCTCAAGCGTGATATCAACGCTTTCTTTCATCATCTTTTCGTCGATTTCAGCTTGAGTGAGTTGACGGGTCTTTTCCTCGGTCAACTGCGTGATTAAATCTCTTGCTTCGTTGACGTATTTGCCGACCATAGGACGCTCTTCTTGCGGAACGTCTTTCATACCTCTTAGCAACTGCGTGAGTTCGCCGTTTTTACCCAAAAACTTTACTTTGACGTTGTTGATAAAAGCCAAAGTATGACTCTGCTCAATTGCGCTTTTTGCCTGTTCGATAAGTTTTGCAATTTTCTCTTTCATATTTACCTCTTTATATAATAAAAAATACGCCCCTATTTATTAGGGCGTATTCTACGCTGTACCACCTAAGTTCGTCAATTATAAATCGACCTCATTACGGCTATAACGTTGCCAACGATTTTGCCTACTTTGATTTCAACAAAATAACTCCGAGGCGAACTCTCCCAAACTCACGAATTACCCTTCCAGCCCATTGAGGTAAAATCTCTGTCGCTCGTCTTGCGCGGGACACGCTCCTCTTCATCGTTTATAGTGTTATTTTACCATTAAAGACTATCATTTGCAAGCGTTTGGATAAGTTTTGCCAACATTTCCGCCGAAAACACTGGCTAAGGCAACAAATCTATCGAGCCAATCCCGTTTTGGAAATAAAATTCAGGTACTTTTCCGACAATCAGGTTTTGATACACGACCATATTATTGTTTACTTTTACGTTTTTGACGTATAGCGGAAGCATTACGCTAATGTCCGCAAAAAGGTCAATATACATACACATAAGCGTTTGGTTGACTCCTTTTGATTCAAACGTCGTGCGATAATTGCATTGAATATTCCCGAGTAGTTCCATCTTCAATTCGTATTTTCCGCCGTAATTGGCAATCAGCATACTTCCCAAAATGCTGCTGTACGGGACTTCAACGTTTTCTTCCTCGCAAAGTTTATTGACGTTGGTTTGAGAAATTGCAGCTACGTCTCTCATCAAAGCGTTGATTACGACCATATCCGTACTGATCAACGTTACGTTGCCGTCACTATCGTACCTTATCTCATAGAAGTTGGATTTATCCTGAAACATTTCCCCCTCCAACGCTTGCGTAGTCGAAGAGTTGAATACGTCTACCACTCTAGTCGTAATAAGGCTGCTTGCGTATTTTTCCACGTAGTTAATCAAATTGCTTCTAAAATACAAAAACGAAGCAATCACAAGGGAAAAGGATATAAAAAAAGCCAAATATCTTCTAAAACGGGAATATTTTCTTTTCCGCATACTTCATTATATGCAGAAAGTCTTGTTATATTGCAACACTCTCGCCTATTATGGCGAGAGTACTTTTACGCTTTTTTCGAATGAGATTTGAATATCAACGCAAAGAAGAATCCAAAGAATATTGCCGCAGTCAATCCGCCCGCCATATTTCTAAATCCATAAGTCAAAGCCTCAAATAGGCCGACTTTCGCGCCTTCTTTCGCCCCCTTTACAATTGTACTGCCAAATCCGGTAATAGGTATCGTAATACCTGCGCCTGCGAACTCTTCGATATACTTGAACGCTCCCACGAATTCCAAAAATACTCCAATAAGCAAAAACATAACCAATATTCTTGCCGAAGTCATTTTTGTTTTATTGATAAATATCTGCGCAATCATGCAGATGAGACCGCCTATTGCGAACGCCTTTACGTAACCCAAAAATATTTCCATCTCAAACCTCTCTTTCTATCACTACTGCGTGAGCGATACCCGGTATACTTTCGCCTTGCAAAGCCGAATCCTTTGACAGCATTGCGCCCGTCGGTACGAATAGTATTCTTCGCAACGACTTGTCTAAAAGTTTTTTATACAAATACGCTGTAAACACGAGCGAGCAGCATCCTGCGCCCGAACCGCCTTGACCGGGCTTTTGATCGTCGCTATAAACAAGACTACCGCAGTCATTGAGATTATCCAAATCGTAGCCCTCTTTTTTGCACAAATAATGCAACGTTTCTCTGCCAAAGCGACCTAGGTCTCCTGTGATAATCATATCGTAATAATCGGGCGAACGACCTGTGTCTTTGAAATGAGTAACAATCGTATTTGCCGCGGCAGGCGCCATAGCGCCGCCCATATTGTTGGCGTCAGTAAGACCGAAGTCCAATACTCGACCGATAGTATATCCAGTCACCATAGGATAATCGCCCGGCTTTTTTGACAACAAAACCGCTCCGCTTCCCGTGACCGTCCACTGCGATTCAGGCGTAGGTTGCGTACCCAATTCAAGCGGATATCTGTACTGTCTTTCCGCCGTGGCGTAGTGCGAACTCGTGCAACATACTATCTTGTCAAAGTCGCCGTTCACCAACGTCGAGCCTATCGCCAACGCTTCGCCAAAAGTCGCGCAAGCGTTGTAAAGTCCCATAAACGGCGTATGAAAATCTCTTGCCGAGAATGACGTAGGCACGATTTGATTTATCAAATCACCGCCCATAATTGCACCGCAATCCATAGGATTGACGTTCACTCTTGAAAGGCACTCGCCTATGACGTACCTTTGCATTTGAATTTCAGCCATTTCGTGCGACTTACACTTCCATTCGTCGTCTTCCATTACAGAATCGTAGTAATCTCTGAAATTACCTTTTGCCTCGTACGGCCCTGCCAACGAATACGCAGACTGAATATATACTTTGTTGTCCAATAAATAAGTTCGTTTTCCTACTTTCATTTTTACCTCAATTAAACAATCCCACTATCCAATAAATTAAGCCTGTAACAACTGACGAAACCGTTCCCGCGACGATAATAGGTCCTGCGATTACGAACATTTTTGCCATCATACCGAGGACTATTCCCTCTTTATTAAATTCCATTGCAGGCGACACTACCGAGTTGGCAAATCCCGTAATCGGAACAATTGAGCCGCCTCCCGCGTGAATACCTATCTTGTCATATACGCCAATCGCAGTAAGAAATGCGCCCAAGAATATCATCGTCATACTTACCAACGCGGCAATCTTCGATTTGTCCCAATCGGGCAAAACCGCTCTGTATATATCGCCAAACGCCTGACCTATGCAACAAATCAGACCGCCTACCAAAAATGCCCACAAAAGCGTAGTGACGTGACTGCTCTTTTGCGCGTGAGCATGAATGTACTCCATATACTGTTTATCTTCCATATCTATCCTCCTTTACGCCGATACTTGCGGACTTATTTACTACTATATCCTTGTCTTCGGGCAACAAAAATTTTATTTCTTTGTCCTCGACGTTATCTTTGAACAACGGATTTTTCATAAAAAATCACCCCCGTTTAGATGTTATCCAAACGAGGGTAAATTATACAATACTATTATTTTTATGCCAAAGCCTGCTTCAACTGACTGATTACTTTGCTTTCTATTCTCGATATTTGCACTTGCGATACGCCCAACATCTGCGCGATTTCACTCTGCGTCTTATCTCTATAATATCTGAGAATTATTACTTTCTTCTCTCTCTCGGGCAAAGAATTTATATAGTCTTTCAGCAAAATCTTGTTTATCACGTCGTCGTTGTTCTCGTGCGACGCAAGTTTGTCCATTACGCACTGATTATTATCGTCTTCGTATTTTTCAAAAATGGATACGGGATATTTATTGCTGTCCATTGCGAATACCACTTCTTGCTCCTCTATCTCAAAATGCTCGGCAATATCCTTGATAGTCGGAGAATTGTTTTGCGCGTACTGGTCGTTGACGTAAGTTTGAATTTTCGAGCAGAGGCTTTTCATTGCGCGCGACACTTTGATAGAGCCGTCGTCTCTTATGAATCTCTTGATTTCCCCTGCTATCATAGGTACGGCGTAAGTAGAAAATTTGACGTTGTATGAACAATCGAAATTATTTATCGCTTTGACAAGTCCAAGCGCGCCCAACTGCAATAGGTCGTCGTATTCCACTTGCTTATTGCGATAACGTCTTGCAATACTCTTTATCAACGGCATATTAGCGTTTATCAACTTGCCTTTCGCGTTGTCGTCGCCGTTCTTTGCAAGTTCCAAAAATTTTAAGGTAGTTTCGTAATCGAGCATATCAATCCTTCTTAATTTCTTTTTGCATTACAACTCTCGTACCTTTATCCTTTTGCGAAATTATATCGACATTGTCCATAAATGTCTGAATCAACGTAAATCCCATACCGCTTCTCTCTTGCTCCGGCTTTGTGGTAAAGAACGGTTGAACGGCTTTGTCAACGTCGGCAATACCGCAACCTTCGTCCTCTATGATTATTTCCGCTTTTTGATTTTCTAAACTTACCGATATATCTATATATTTGCCCTCTTGACCGCCGTAAGCGTGCACGATACAATTGGTCACCGCTTCGGAAACGGCTGTCTTAATATCGTTGACCTCTTCAAGAGAAGGATTAAGTTCCAGACAAAATGCCGATACGCAACTTCTCGCAAAACTTTCGTTGCCCGTCTTTGCCAATAATTTCATACTGAATTTGTTCATAAATACCTCGCTGCTTTAACTTATTTTCTTCATGATTGTGTATATGCCTGCCGTAGACAATATAAAGTCTACGTGACCTCTGGCATTACTGATATATATGGGTACGTTGCGTTTTTTCAACTGCTTATAACGTCCCAACAACATACCTATTCCCGTGCTATCCATAAAAGAAAGATCGGAAAAATCAAAAACGAATTGTGAAAAATAGTTGTTGCGAATAAAGCCGTCAATCTTCTCTCTTATGCTCTTTACGCAACCTTCGTCCAATTCGCCGTCCAACTTTGCTACTGCGCTGTCCGCTTGGATTGATAATTCAATGCGCATAACTTACCTCCATAGTTTGTCATAAAGGTATTTTAACGCATTATTCGTGATAAAAAATTGTAAATTTTGTAGAAAAAAAACGTATTATAGATTTTATATTTAACGTAAAAAAAAGACCGCGTCGTCTATTTGACACGGTCCTTTAATTACGAATGATTTGATATATTACACGTTGCTCTTTCTCTTGGTAGATCTTGACATATACGCAAAATCTGCGACTACTCCGATTATTGTTATGACCACCGTAATTATAATATCCAAATAGAAATCGCCCCTAATTTCTTCATCTTGCATTATGATTTTGAACGCTTCCATAGTCGACATATCGACGCCTGTTTCGGCAACGGCAATTGCCGCATAAACGTAATACAATATGACTACCGACAACATCATAAAGACGAACGTCGTACCGACTACGATTACTATCATCATTTTGGTAGGTTTACCGCCGAATTTCTGATACAATATCGTGCCAACCACAATCGAAACGATTGAGCCAATAGCTGCGTAATATCCCATAAGATTGATTATAATAGCGACTACTACGCCCGCTACACCTCCGACAACCGCTCCTGCAAATCCGCGAAGATAATTGTTGGGTGCTTCTTCAAATGCCTTGTTCTCTGCCTCGATTTCAGCGTTGATGCTATCTCTGCATTCCCTATCAATGCTCATATTAAATCCGTCAATGCTAATCTCGCATTTATTGTCGGCAAATTCCTTTCCGCACTTAGGACAATAGTTGCTGTCAAGTCCGCCGTTGCTAGATATAGCCGAAATAACCGTATTAAAAATCTCAGGCAAACGCTCGACCAGTTTTCCAACCGTAAAATCCGTCAACATAATCTTCAATCCATATTCGGTGAAAATGCGATTGCAACGTTTGATTTGAGCGTTGTCCAACGTATTTCTTATATCGCGTTTTTGATCGTCAGTTGCATAAAAATTAAAATGGAACTGATACGGATACTCGCCGCTATTTGACGCTTGATTGACGTTTAGTTCATTTACGCTTACTTCGTAACCGTTGACAACGCCACGCGCACGGCTACCAAATACTTCCATTCCGCGTCCGACACAAAACTCTTGTAGTTTCTTGTTCATATACTTCCTCAATAGTAATAATTTTTTCAACATAATAATACCAAAATGTAAAAATTATGTCAAGAAATTTTACTACCTATTTCTGCTAGCAGAATACGTTTCTATTTGCCCACGGAAATTTTTAGAAGTGAATGCAAGAAGTCCGACTATTACAACGATTATCAGTTCTGGAACTATATACAGACATTGATATACGAACGAATAGAAATATGGATTGGCAAGCGCGGGCATATTGTAATCTTCGGCAAATCCTGCCCCGTATGCGCCAAACGCAAATACTCCGGCAAAATAGTGCGACAAAAATCTCAAAAAGCCTGCGACTAGCGCGCCGAGAAAGAATTGAACTCTCATATTATTCTTAAACGCGCCAAAATCTTTGATAATACCCGTGAGTCCGATTGCTCCGAATGCGACAAGATAGTCAAGCGCAAATTGCGCAGGATGGATAATCCACGGATCTTGAATTGCTTGCAAAATTCCGTAAATCATACCTACCAACAGACCTTTTTTACTTCCGAACATAAATGCAAACAACATCAATGGCAACATTGAGGCAAACGTTATGCTTCCGCCCATAGGCATTTTGAATATTCTAATATATGAAAGCGCAAAACTCAACGCTACGCAAACCGCCGCAAACGCTATAGCGCGAGTATCGAAAGACTTCTTGCGTTTATCCGCAATGAACGCAAGAGTTATGATTATAGCGGCAACAAATATAGCCGATACGTACAAACCAACGTTGCTAAAAGCTTCCCCCGCTTTTCCGCTTGCATAATAGACAATCATACAAACCAAGACAGCAATAAACGCCGCACCGCACACGACCGCGCTGATTATCTTTATTAGTTTCACAGGCCTTATCGCAAGCACAACCGCGCTGGCAACTGCCAATACTGCAAGTACAAGCAAAGGATAGAACAAAATAGGAGTAAGCGTATCGTCGCCCTTTGCTACTTCCGAGAAGTAACATGCCGCAAAAGTAATTATAACAGACGTAGCGAATACCAACGTAATCGCAAGTATAGTCTTATTAATTGCCTTGTTGGCAACTAAATACTGTTCCTCGCTATAATTTGCTTTCTTTCTAAGCATAAGTCCGCATTTCATTGCTATGAAAGCAATTACAAGCGCAACGGCTATCCACAAGAAAATCGTCCGGCAAGTGTTTGTCGTTCCGTTGAAGTTGGCAAAGTAGTTTTTAATGTCATTAAACATAAATTTTCTCCTTAGAAGGTTTTTTACAAAACAAAAGACGCTTTGCGAAAACTAGCAAAGCGTCTTGCAGAAACGAATTTGTATTTACACGAACACAAATTCGCCCTGCGAAAAAGATTCGTGCCTAAAAACTTGCGACGACTCCCTACGCGAGTGCTAACTCTCAGGTTCAAAGGTACTGCCGTGCTCAACGACATCTCAGCAACTTATGGGTTGCGCCCCTGCATCTAGTTAAAATATAACACTATTATTTTTTGTTGTCAAATGAATTTATGAGTAAAAATAAAAATCTGTAATCTTTACGACTTACCGATTTTTGGTGGAGCAGTGATAACGTTAAACGAATATTACACTATTATATAATAGGGACAAATATTTTCAAAATGCCCATCTTTCATCCTAAATCCTTGTGGTATTGTTCCCAACTGAATAAACCCCAACTTTTCATATAAGTGCCTTGCGGTATGATTACTTTCAACCACGGCATTAAATTGTAAAATCTTAAAGCCGTGTTTTTTTGCTTGATTGATGCAGTCTAAAACAAGTTTTTCGCCAACGTGTTGACCTCTGTTTTGTGAACTAACAGCATAACTAGCATTGCATATATGTCCGCACCGCCCGACGTTGTTGGGGTGGAGAATATAAAGTCCTACTATTGCGTTACTATTTTCATCTTTTGCAACGGCAGTGTAAGTTTGTCCAGCAAAAAAAGACGCGCCGGTATTAATATTTAGCAATTCTTCTTGCGGAAACGCATTGCCGGAGTTTACGATTTCATTCCATATTTCTATCATCGACTCCAAATCTTTTTCCGTATAGGCGCAAATATTCACGTTTTTACTCGTATTAGTTTTTTTCATAGAAAACCTACCATATTTAAATATACAAATACAGTATAGCGTATTTAAATATTTTTTTCAATCGTATTATAGATACTCTTGCAAAATGATTAGACCAAGGAAATAATTGCGCGCAGCATAATTTTAGTAATTATAAAAAAACCTAAAACTTAACACTTTATTAAAAGTGATTCGTTTTAGGTTATTGATGGTGGGCAGGGATGGATTCGAACCATCGAAGACAGAGTCGGCAGATTTACAGTCTGCTCCCTTTGGCCACTCGGGAACCTACCCATATTTACAATTGGAGCTGGTGATCGGAATCGAACCAACAACCTGCTGATTACAAATCAGCTGCTCTGCCTATTGAGCTACACCAGCGCATACCATATTGGTATGGTGCCTCGGGGCGGAATCGAACCACCGACACGGGGATTTTCAGTCCCCTGCTCTACCGACTGAGCTACCGAGGCATAAATTAAGAGATTATTAATAATCTCAAAATTTAGAAGTTTATTAAATTTGTTGGCGACTCGGAAGGGACTCGAACCCTCGACCTCTAGCGTGACAGGCTAGCGTTCTAACCAACTGAACTACCGAGCCAAATTCCATTTAATATTAAATTTATGTGGTGGGCCATCAAGGACTCGAACCTTGGACCGACCGGTTATGAGCCGGTTGCTCTAACCAACTGAGCTAATGGCCCACATAATTAGCGCTTTTGCAATTTGGTCGGGGTGAAGAGATTCGAACTCCCGGCCCCATGGTCCCAAACCACGTGCGCTACCAAACTGCGCTACACCCCGACACCGCAAAATCTATTATCAACTTGCGACTACTCAAATATACTATATACTGAATGATTTGTCAAGGAATTTTTTATATTTTCGGATATTTTTTTAGCAATAGTTTTGCGCCTAGAAAAGTCTAAACGCAAATACCTTTACTATTTAATATCCAATTTTAGTCCTTTGAAAAGATCAGCCATCGTAGCGGTAGCGTTTTCGTCGCTAGACCAAGACGATACTTCCTCTTCTTCTTTCTTGACGGGCTTTACTCTCTTTGCAGGAGCAGAAGTAGCAGTTGACGCGTCGAACTTCTTCGCATTCTTCTTTGCTCTCTTCTCCTTAGCCTCTTGATAATCTTCTTCGCTCACGGTGGTCTCTTCTACCGGCTTTTCTTCTTTTGCTATCAAAGCCTTGATAGAAAGCGTAATTCTATTGTCTTCAAATCTAATGATTTGAGCGGTAACGGGATCGCCCGGTTTCAAAACGTCCGCAGGATTCTTCGTATAGCTGTGAGATATTTCAGATACGGGAACAAGACCGTCGATATTGTCTTCGATAAGTACGAATGCGCCGTATTCTTTTACGTCTCTTACAGTACCGTTGATTACGCTACCAACAGGATATTTCTCAAAAGCGATTTCGTAAGGTTTCTTTTGAAGTTGCTTATATCCGAGTTTTACCTTGCCCGTCTCTCTGCTAACGTATCTTACGATAAAGTCATAGGTCTTGCCGATTTCAAAAACTTCGCTTGCAGGAACGTTTCTGCTGTAAGAAGCGTCGCTGTTGTGAACAAGACAGTCAAATCCGTTCACGCTGACGAATGCGCCAAATTCTGCAAATCTCTTTACTTTACCCTTTACGATTTTGTCTTTCTCAAAGAAAGCCCACATTTCGTCTTCTTTCTTTTGCTGTTCCTCTTCAAGAATTACTTTCTGAGAAGCGATGAAAGACTTCTTGCTCTTCAAATCGAGTTCCTTCTCAGGATCATCTTTGTTGGACTTGATAAGGCGAAGTCTAAGAGTCTTTCCTACGTATTTAGGCAAATCAGCTTCCGTAACGTAAGCAATCTTGATTTGAGATGCCGGTACGAAAATGGAATAACCGCCGTAATAACCCTTGAGTCCGTTCTTAACGACTTCTTTCATTTCCAACTTAAACTCAGATTGGGAAAGCATCTCGACAGCGTCGCTGTTTTCCTTATTTCTTTGATCAATCGACTTCTTAGAAAAATATATGTATTCCTTTGCCAAGGACTTAGAATTCTTATCAATAACGACCGCAGTAAATTCATCGCCTACCTTGTAGTTGTCAGCGACGTACTCTACACCGTCCATTTCTGCATCGTCTTTGCACACGAATCCGTCTTTCTTACCGCCGAAGCTAACGGCAATGCCGTCCTCGTTCGCGGAAATAACGGTACACTTGTAAGCCTTGCCAGCCTTGATATTCATAGACTTATCAGCCTGCGAAGCTTCAAGAAGCGCGCCAAAATCCTCCTTTGCAGTTTCGTTCTCAATTTTGATGTTTTCTTGAGATTCATTCATTAGATTTTTTACCTCCTCAATCAACTCTGTCGGAGTTGAAGCACCGGCTATTATGCCGATTTTTAATTTTTTATCTACAGTTACCGACTTCAAATCGGATATTGTCTCTATCAAATACGTTCTTTTACAATTCTTGACGCTAATGTCAAAAAGTTTTGACGTATTAGAGCTGTTTTTGCTACCGACTACGAGCATAATATCACTGTTTTTACTAAGTAAATCACACTCTTCTTGTCTGCAAAGTGTAGTATAGCATATTGTATTATTTCTATCAAGCGATTTTATATTATTTTGTAAAAATTTAATAAATAATTCAACTTTTTTGTGGTCGTAGGTCGTCTGAACGACAAGACAATAATCCTTTTTGTCGTCAAACTCTATATTTTCCTCTCCGTTGTAAATTATAGCGGTATTATCGCACCAACCGTTGATACCTATTACCTCGGGATGATTTGGATTGCCTATAATAATAATTTGCTTACCTGCAAGATAATTTTCGTGTACGATTTTGTGAATTTTCTTTACGAATACGCACGTGCAGTCGATATATTCTATACCGTTTTTATCCAAATAGTCATAAACTTGTTTGCCTACGCCGTGAGAGCGGATTATAAGTCTTCTATCGCCGAGTTCGGACAAATCATCGATACACTCGACTCCTCTTTCTTTAAGCTTTTCAAGCACGGTCTCATTATGAATAAGTTCTCCGTACACAGCCGAAGGAACGTCTACGTTCATTGCGACGTCGACGGCTCTTTTCACACCTTGACAGAAACCGCTACTCTTTGCTACGGTGATTGGCATTTTCGTGCAACTCCTTGCTTTGTAGTCGCTTGTACTTCAAATATCTTTTCTTGCTACCCTTGAATTTTTCCACGAGCAAATCGACTTCTCTTCGCAAATCCATCATCTTGGAATAAATAAAATCCGTCGCCTCTTCCTTGACGTCGCCAGGTCTTTGTCCGTAGAATTGATCGAGCCAGAAAGGCTCTCCGACGATAAGTCTGTTTCTACTGTAAAACTTTGTCTTCTTATAATACATAAGCGGAACGATTGGCGCTTTTGCTTTGAGCGCAAAGGTAGCGACTCCGTTTTTGAACGTCAACATCGTCTTGAAATCTTGCGTTCTGTTGCGAGTACCTTCGGGGAAAATCAACACTTGCTGATTCTTATTCAGCGCAAGAAGTATCTTCTTGACAGCATTTATATCCGCCTCTCCTCTCTTTACGGGAATACAGCCGAGTTCTTCCGAGACGTTGGCTACAAATTTATTTTGCGCAATCTCGTCTTTCATAACGACTTTTCCGTTCTTACCCAAAAGTTTGGACATAATAATGCACGGGTCAAGTCCCGAATAGTGATTGCAAATGACGACCGCTTTCGAGTTTTTGATAAAATTGTCTTTGAAATAAATTTTGGTAATCCAAATAACGCGCATTGCCCTTTTTACCAACTTCGCAATGAATCTGATAAACCAACTTTTCTTTTTCGGCGCTGGAGCGTTTGCTTTCTCAACTTTTTTCACGGGAATTTCGGCGGACTTTGCGTCAATCTCTTTTATTCGACTCAAAATCAACTCCACGACTTCCTCTTCGCCAATCGACGTACTGTCAATCTCATACGAATCGCTCGTCTTGACTAGCGGAGCAAATTCCCTATGCGTATCGTTGTAATCTCTATCATTTATATCTTTTAATACCTTATCGTAATCTACGTCCTGCCCTTTCTCTTTGAGTTCCGCGCATCTTCTTCTTGCGCGTTCCTCGGGAGTTGCAGTGAGGTAAAACTTATACTTTGCATCCGGCAAAACGTGACTTGTAATATCCCTTCCGTCAAGCACAACGTCGTTTTCGGAAGCGATTTTCCTTTGCATCTCTACTAAGAAATTCCTTACCTGAGGCAATTTCGATACGTCCGAGGCGCATTTCGACATCTCGTGACGTCTTATCTCTTTGGATACGTCGCGTCCGTTAAGGCAAATAACTTTGTCGCTTCCGTTGTCGACAAAAGTAATCTTTATCTCGTCGAGCAATGGCGCGACTTCTTCCGACTTTGCCAAATCAGCCCCTTTTTCGACAGCGTACAAAGCAACCGCGCGATACATTGCGCCTGTATCAAGATACGTAATATTCAACTTTTGGGCAATCTTTCTCGCTATCGTGCTTTTTCCTGCGCCCGACGGACCGTCAATGGCAATGTTAATCATATCTACCTCATTATGTCGATAATACTATTTTAACCTATATTCGATAATTTTGCAATCAATTATTGCAATCTATAATGCTTTTACACGTTTGATTTGCCGTACTAAACGCAAGTTGAAGATTGAATCCGCCCGTCAACGCGTCGACATCCAACACTTCTCCTATAAAATGTAGATTGCGTATCAATTTACTCATCATTGTCTTTGGATTGATTTGCTTGCAGTCTACTCCGCCCGACGTGATTATACCCGCATTGATATTTTCAAGTCCTGTGATCGTAAACTCGATATTCTTAATAGTATTGACGAGTTTTTCCCTTTGTTCTCTGGTAATTGCATTGACCGCAGTCTTTCCGCTTATACCCGATTGTTGCAATACGACCGCTACCAACGCTTTTGGCATCAACGACTGAATCGCGTTTTTAATCTCGACGTTAGGCTTACCTGAAAATTCGCGTAGCAATCTATTGTCCAATACTGCGTTTGTCAAAGCAGGCTTTAAGTCAACGGCTAGTTTATATTTAGCGTCAAATTTTCCGTCTACGTAATGCTTGTTGATAAGACTTGACAGCGACAATATAATCGGACCGCTTACTCCGCTGTGAGTAAAAAGCATTTCCCCAAATTGTGAACAAACGCTCTTGTTATCCCTCATCACCGAAGCCGTTACGTTTTTCAGACTCAATCCTTGCAAGCCGTAATCCTCTTTGAGCAAAATGGGAACAAGCGCAGGTCTTGGAGTAATCACGTTGTGTCCCAACTGCTTTGCCCACTTATATCCGTCGCCCGTACTGCCAGTCGACTGATAGGATATTCCTCCTGTAGCAATTACTACGCAATCAGCAAAAATTTGCTCCCCTGTGTCGATTATCACGCCTATCGCTCTATCGTCTTCTGTCAAAATCTTTTTAACCGCAGTATTCAATCTTACATCAACGCCATTCCTAGATAATACTTTTTCAAAGCATTTTATCACGTCGCTCGACTTATCAGATTGAGGAAAAACTCTGTTTCCTCTCTCTACTTTGAGTTTAAGAGAATTGTCTTCAAAGAATTTAATTGTGTCTTGCGGACTAAAACCGTTGATTGCCGAATACATAAATTTTGAATTGTTGACGATATTAGAGAAAAACGTCTGCGTATCGCAATCGTTGGTGACGTTGCATCTGCCTTTGCCTGTAATAAAGAGTTTCTTACCGAGTTTTTCATTCTTCTCGCAAAGCGTCACGTCTATTCCGTTTTGCGAGAGCAATGACGCGCACATCAATCCGCTTGCACCCCCGCCGACAATCAAGACCTTCATAGATTGAATTCCTCATTTTTTAGTTTATCGTACGATTCACAATCATTCCAATCGTTTTTAATCGTTGAAATCGTAATATAGTTTTTATCGTACAAATACACGTCGTCGTCTTCGGTATTATAGTCGCCCAATTCGCTCTCTCCTCTCAATTTATAACCAAAATTATTCTCAAATGTATAAGTTTCAACGTAGCGTTTTACGCCGACTTTTGCGAATTTTACGCCCTTTATTACGTCTTTATCGTCGCTTGGCACGTTTATATTTATTATCGTTTGAGCGTCGTTTGGTAGCAAATTATAGAGTTTTTTGAGGTTTTTTGCCACAAATTCCGACGTAAAATCAAATTTTTCCAAGAAGTATTCTTGCGATACGGCAATCGACTTAATGCCTTGAACCGCTCCTTCGAGAGCTGCGTTGACAGTACCCGAATAGAACACGTCCGAGCCGAGATTAAACCCCTTGTTGATACCGCTGATAATCAAATCGGGCTTGCCGTCCAATATCAAATTCAATGCAACTTTTACGCAATCGGCGGGCGTACCGTTGACCGCATAGCACCTAGCGCCGTCCAAAATCTTCAATTCAGTATAATTAACGTAGCCGTAAAAGGTAATAGAATGTCCCATACCGGACATCTGTCCCTGAGGAGCGACTAAGACAACTTCGTTGCCATAGATAAGTTTTTTTGCCAAAGTCAATATACCTTGAGAGTAAATTCCGTCGTCGTTTACCAATAAAATCTTCATAGTTTTATTTTAGCAAAATATGTAGAAAAAGTAAAATAATATAAGAGAACTCTTGTGTTTTTACAAAAGTTCTCTTTTAATCCTAACTTTCCTAACTAGTTTGGCGAAATGGGAGTGACGCAGAGATTTTGCGAGGAGAAATTCTTGTCGTACAACGAGAGTGAGTGCAGTCGTACTTTTGGTACGTCAAGTGAACTCGAAGAAGTACGGCGTGAATTTATACCACAAAAATCTGTGGCAACTCACTTTGAGCCAAACAAAATATTACACAGGTTGAATACCTGACACAGTGTCGCCCACTTCTCTATCAACACGCTTTTTGTTTGCTTGGCGATACTTGAAGAAGTTCAAAGCCACTTGTGGGAAGAGCGCGTAAGAGAGCACGTCTTCTTCTTGCTCGATATACTCTTTTATCTCTTCACGGTATTTTGCAAGTTCAGGTTTCAACAAATCGGCAGGTCTGCAAGTAATTCTTTCAGCGTCGCCGAGAACCTTTTTGATTACTTCTGCGTTTGGCTCTGCCGGAAGTTGACCGTACTCGCCTTTGAGCACGCCCTTTGTTTCTGCGGAAACCATCTTATACCTCTCGCCCGCAAGAACGTTGAATACCGCTTGAGTACCTACGATTTGGCTGGTCGGCGTAACGAGAGGAGGATAACCCAAATCCTTTCTTACGTTTGGCACTTCAGCCAAAACTTGCTCGTATTTATCCAAAGCGTTGGCTTTCTTCAACTGACCTACGAGGTTGGAAAGCATACCGCCCGGCACTTGGTAAATCAATGCGTTTACGTCGGTAGCCAAAGACTTTTCAGTCAACCAACCGTCTGCCTTCAATCTATCAGCAACTTTCTTGAAGTGATTTGAAATCTCATTGAGGTATGCTACGTCAAGACCTGTATCATACTCCGTGCCCTTCAAAATAGCAACCATAGGCTCGGTCGCAGGCTGAGAAGTTCCGTTACCCAAAGCGCTCAACGCGCAGTCGATAATATCTACTCCCGCTTCAATAGCTTTCAAATAAGTTTGGTTGCCTGTTCCTGCCGTTTGGTGAGTATGTAAGTGAATTTTGGTCTCGGGTTTGAGCACTTTCTTCATACCCTTGACGAGGTCGTAAGCGACGTACGGCAACAAAATACCTGCCATATCCTTGATACAAATATTATCCGCGCCCATATCTTCGAGAGTTTTTGCGAGCTTTATAAAATACTCGTTCGTATGAACCGGGCTTGTAGTATAAGAAATCGTAGCCTCGCAAATACCGCCGTATTTTTTACAGCTCTTGATAGCTTGAGCCATATTTCTAGGGTCATTGAGCGCGTCGAATATACGAAGTATATCGCAACCGTTTTCAATCGTCTTCTTTACGAATTGGTCAACTACGTCGTCCGCATAGTGCTTATATCCCAAAATATTCTGACCTCTGAAAAGCATTTGCAACTTCGTCTTCGGCATAGCCTTTTTCAAAGCGCGCAATCTTTCCCATGGGTCTTCGTTGAGGAAGCGCAAGCAAGAATCGAAGGTTGCTCCGCCCCAACACTCTATCGAATAATAACCTGCGTTGTCTAACTTCTCGCACATCGGAAGCATCTCGTCAAGTCTCATACGGGTAGCCGCTTGCGATTGATGAGCGTCACGCAAAATTGTTTCTGTAATCATTACCATAAATTTATACCTCTCTTCTTTGAATTATGCGCCGAAGATAGCAAGCAACACGCCTGCTGCTACGGCAGAACCGATAACGCCTGCTACGTTAGGTCCCATTGCGTGCATGAGCAAATAGTTGTTGGGATTTTCTTCCTGTCCAACCATGTGGGATATTCTTGCCGCCATTGGCACCGCAGATACGCCTGCCGAGCCGATAAGCGGATTGATTTTGCCCTTAGAGAGTTTGCTCATAAGTTTTCCGATAAGAAGTCCGCCAGCCGTACCGAATGCGAATGCGAATACTCCGATAAGAATAATCAACAAAGTGCTCGTCTTCAAGAATACGTCTGCAGTAGCCTTACTTCCTACTATTACGCCAAGCAATATCGTAATGATATTGATAAGTTCGTTTTTAGCGGTATTGGTAAGTCTAGGTACGACTCCCGATTCTTTCATAAGATTGCCAAGCATCAACATACCGAGAAGCGGAATTGCCGATGGCAACACGATACCCACAATACCCGTAACGGCTATCGGGAAAATTACCTTTTCGGTCTTGGATACGGGACGAAGCTGTTCCATTATGATGCCTCTTTCCTTCTTTGTCGTCAAAAGTTTCATAATAGGCGGCTGAATTACCTTTATCAATGCCATATACGAATANGCNGCNACNGAAATNGCNGGCAACAAATGNNCNGCNAGTTTNACNGTAACGTAAATNGCCGTAGGTCCGTCNGCNCCNCCGATAATACCGATAGACGCAGCTTCTTCTCCCGTAAATCCGATATTTATTGCNATAATAAAGGTTACGAAAATACCCAACTGAGCGGCAGCGCCCATTATCAACGACTTTGGATTCGCAATCAACGGACCNAAGTCTGTCATTGCGCCGATACCAAGGAAGATAAGCGGCGGATAGATTACCCACTCAACNCCCTTATACAAATAGNAGAACAAACCTTGGTCNTCCACTACTTCGTGCAATACAACTATNTTGTTTTTAATATCCGGGAACAANCCGTATACAGAATCTTCTATATATTGCACTTTGTCCATCATACTCATTGGCTTAAGAGTATCCTTTGCAATCCCGAGAATACTTGCCAGTTGATCAATCGTACCTGTAAGTTCCTGACCGTTGTAAATAAGCGTCTGATTTATCATCTCGCCGTCCACTTCGATGGGAATAGCAAACGTATACCCATACGTTCCGTACAAGATGTTGTATGCGCCGGGAATATTTATAATAAACATGCCAAAACCGATTGCAAGTAGAAGATTCGGCTCAAATTCTTTGGCTACAGCAAGATAAATGAGTATGCACGCGATGGCCATCATAATAAGATTCTGCCATATAGGCGTCAAGGTCGTCATAAATCCTGTACTGCGCCACAAGTTTTCAAGCGATTCTACCATTGAAAACGATTGAAGCGTCGTAACTATGTTAAACATTTTGCCTCCAATAAATCAATGATTATGCAATCGTACAAAGCACTGCGCCCGAATCTACGTTTGAGCCTTCTTGAGTAGAATAAGTGATTACGCCCGAGAATGGAGCGGATATAGGAGTATCCATCTTCATTGCTTCAAGAATAATGATTGCGTCGCCTTCCTTTACTGTTGCGCCATTGGCAAAGCAAAGTTTCTTGACCAAACCTGGCATTTGTGACTTAACCGGCTTGCCATTACCTGCGGGAGCGGCAACCGGAGCGGCTTTTGCCACAGGAGCTGCAGCTTGAACAGGCGCGGATNCTGCGCTTACTGCGCCGTCGGTAATCTCNTCTACTTCGACAGCGTAAGCCTTACCGTTTACATTGATGTTAAATTTACGCATAATATTTTTCTCCTATCTATATAGTTTTGATTAAATTTCTTTTATTGAGCGAACTCTGAATTTGAGGTTGGACTTATACGTCGTCTCTTGCGTTTCGTAATAAGCGTTGAGCGCCGCCATAATGACAGCCACGACTTCTTCGTCTTCCTCGCTTGCAGCTTCTGCAACCGCTACTGCCTGCTTTGGCAATTCNTCGGCTTTCTTAGCCGCTTTCTTTTCTTGCAACTTGCCTACGCNCTCGAATATCATTCTCATAAGCGTAACGACGAGTATCAAAAGTATGAGCATTACGAATACCGTACCTATACCGAGAACGGCAACTTGCAAACCGATAAGCAATCTTTGTCCGAAATTGCTGTTGGCAATATCCAGTTTATCCGGATTGCCGTAATCTTGCGGCAAAACCATCATTGTAATCAATCCTGCAATCAATGCTGCAAAGACTACGCAAATAATAGTCGTTTTTATTATTTTCTTCTTTGACATACTCTACCGCCTTTTAGATACCTAATACCATCAACAATGCCGACGACAAATAAGGTCTGAGGTTGGTCGCTTCGATGACGTTGTCGATATATCCGTCTTTTGCCGCAACGAGAGGATTGCTCTGCATTTCTGCGTACGCTTCCTCTACGCTCTTGCCCTTGATTTCAAGATTAGCCATAACTTTTTCAAAGTACTTCATAGCCTTTTCCAAAGCGTTTGCGTCTATATCCGACTTCTCCGACGCTTCTTTAACTTTCTTTTTGAGTTCCTTGATTTGGTCGGTAGCAATAACTTTGCTCACGTCCATACCTATCGGAGCTACTACCGCGTTTGACGTAGCCAAAGTGTAATCAAATCCTATGGATTTGCTCATAAGCGCGCTGTACGCATAACCAACCGCATTGCCTACCGCTACGCCGATTTTTGGAATAGTGCTCAACGCGATTGTCTTCATCAAAGCGTTGGTTTTCTTTGCAAAACCGCCGATTTCCTCTTTAAGAGTGGAGTTTACTCCCAAAGAATCAACCAAAGTGATAAGCGGAATATTGTACGCTTCGAGCTTTTCGATAAAGGATGCAGCCTTTTCAATACCTTTTTCGGAAATATAATCGCCCTCGGTAGCGACAACGCCGACGGAAATACCGTTGAGTTTCGCAAGCGAGCAAACAACTTCTTTCGCATAAGTCGGGCAATACTCTATTACGCTGTTCTTATCGCAAACAAGCGCGGTTCTTTCCTTTGCGGAAGTCGTCTTTTCGAGTTTCGGATCTACTCTATTCGGGTCATCGCCGGGTTCTCCTTCGTCGCTGAGCAAAGTCGAAGTAAGTTTTTGCAACTGCTTAGCGAGGTCCTTTGCATCGCTGTATACGAATTGAGCCATATCGCTTTCGCCCTCGTACGCTTTGTATCCCAACTGAGCCTTGTAATCAACAGGGAACGACTTTGCGTCCGATACGAGATACATCGGAGAATTTACCGACATAATAGCGTCTTTGGACATAAAAACAAAGTCTGCTCCGGCAACGAAAGTAGCCATCATACCCACTGCCGTGCCCTTAACAATACAAATATGCGGAACTTCGTCGGCAAGGTCAAAACTTCCTGCAATGAGTTTCGCATAGCCTTCCATAATGCTTGCGCCCTCGCCTACTCTAGCTCCGCAACTGTCGATAATCGAAATCAACGGCGTACCGGATTTTATCGCTCTTTGCATGCACTTATAAATCTTGTTGGCGTGAGCGTCGCTCAAACTTCCCTTTAGTACGCCAGAATTTTGCGCAAAGATATGCACGGGGTTTCCGCCCATAGTAGCGTAACCTGTCACAACGCCTTCGCCCAACGCCTCGTCAGCGCTGTCAAAACTCTTGCCCGTAAGAAAAACGTCAGTCTCGACAAAACTTTCGTCATCAACTATACTTTCCAAAAACGCCTTTACGTCCGACGTCGCTTTATCCAAAGCCTTAACGCTTGCCGAGAGTGTTTTGTTCTCCATAAAAACCTCCAAATGTTGTATATAAAAATCAATTTAATTACTATATGTTGTTATCGAAGAAATTTTCTACGAAATTCCCTCTCAAATCCGCAATCAAAACTATTATATTTGCATTTGTATTTTTTTGCAAGCAAATTGACCTAAAAAATATTAAATTTGATAAAATTTTTATATATTAAAAATTATTAGGCGAAAATAATAAGACGTCCGACGAATTTTCGTCGGACGCTAACCCTAAATGTGTTTCAAATAATAGACTTCTTCTTCGCTTAAATACCTATAACCGCCTCTGGACAAACCTCCCAAACGAAGTTCTCCGACCGCTATTCTTTTGAGGAAGATTACTTCTCTTTCTACGGACTCAAACATCTTTCTTACTTGGCGATTTTTACCCTCGGTGATCGTAATCTGCAATTTCGATTCGCCGTCTTTGTATTCGAGCAACTTGACTTTACATCTCTTTGTCAACTCTCCGTCTACGACAACTCCCTTTCTGAGTTGAGCAAGTTTATGCTCGGGCATTTCGCCTTTGACCTTTACCAAATAGGTCTTGGGGACTTCGAAACTCGGATGAGTGAGTTTGTGCGCCAAATCGCCGTCGTTGGTCAGCAAAAGCATACCTTCGGTATCGTAGTCCAATCTACCTACGGGAACAAGGTGCGGAATATTGAGTTCGGACAAATAGTCGTATATAGTCTTTCTGCCCTTTTCGTCGTTGAGTGATGTAATACATCCCTTTGGCTTATAGAACATAACGTAAGAGTAATCGCTTGCGGGTTTTACGATTTTGTCGTCAACCATAACGGTATCATTGACCTCGTTTATGGATTTTCCCAGCTCTGTGACGGTTTTGCCGTTAACTCTTACCCTTCCTTCGGCAATCAACTTGTCAGCGTTACGCCTTGACGCCACCCCTGTCGACGCTAAATATTTGTTCAATCGCTCCATTAGCATAACTTACACGCCAATCTCCAACGTATGCCGAGAGAGCGCGTAATACTCCTATATCGTTAATCTCATTTATATTAACAATATTTGCGCTAAAAAGCAATCGATTATCGTCATAAAACTCTATTTTTCCTATGATTGAGCCTATTGCCGTAGGCAATTCCATACTCTCGTTCATATTAAACTTGCAGTTTAAACCTAGATTTTCACCTTCTTTTAACGGCAATACTAGGTCGTTATCAAGAGCAATATCGTATCTTTTGCCGTCTATTTCAAAAGATTGCAATACGCTCCCTTTCTTTCCGACTTCGACTGGCGTATATTCGCCAAAAGCCTTATCCATACCCGACGAACAAGTACCGTAAGTGTCGTAAATATTCAACACAACGCATATCAACTGCATGCCGTTTCGCTCCGCCGAACTTACCAAACAACGTCCGGAATCCTTCGTATAGCCCGTTTTTATACCGTTTGCGCCGTCGTATTGGGTCAACATCTTGTTTTTGTTGGCAAAATAATAGGTCGGATGAGTTTCATTCGCCGCTACTGTATACATTTTAGTCCCTACTATATTCTTAAACTCTTCGTTTCGCATTGCAAACGCCGAAATCACCGCAAGGTCGTAAGCGGAAGTATAGTGGGTATCACCGTGCAAGCCGTTGGGATTGTCAAAATGAGTATTACTCAATCCTAGTTGCTCAACCTTTTTGTTCATCATATTGACAAAACCGTCAACGCTACCGCCTACTGCTACTGCAATTGCAACCGCCGCGTCGTTACCGCTTCTAAGCATTAGTCCATACAATAAGTCCCGAATTGTCCATATTTCATTATACTTCAAATAAATCGACGAACCCTCTACTCCCACTGCCTCGTCGGCGACTTCAACTTGTTTATCCAAGTCGCAGTTTTCAATAGCGACAAGCGCGGTCATAATCTTCGTCGTGCTTGCCATCTCTAAGCGCAAGTCCTTATTGCTCTCATCCAACACTCGCAGCGTCGACTCTTCCAATACTACCATTGATTGCGCTTTGTTTGCGCCCACGTCCAAAAAATCACGAGAGTCGCCTTTAGTAGTCAAAATCTTTTCCCACGCTTTATTTGAGCCACTGACCGTAGAATTATCCTCAAATACTTGATTTAATTGAATAATCAAGAAATTTAGAAGTAAAATGACTAAAATTGCGGTAATTATTTTACAAACTGATTTAATTGAGAAATATCTATTCATTATTTTTTGTCCTTTACTAGATTCAACGTTGCCGAAATCAAGTCTTTCCACTTACCGTCACTACTCTTTTCATCCACCTTGACAAGCACTGGTTGTGAGTCGTAAAATACCAAAAATCCCATTGGAGAAAGCGATATTCCACCGCCTCCGCCACCCGCGTACGGTTGAAGTTTATCGCTCTTGCTATCGGAGAATTTATTAGTCTCCCCTCCGCCGCCACCGCTGACAAAGCCTACCGATACCTTCGTCAAGGGTATTGCCATAGTCTTATCGTCTAGATATATCGGCTTGAATACCATGTCCTCGCTCTTAACTATACCTCTAAGATTATCAAGCGTATTGTTCATAATTTCTTGTAACGAATTGTCCATATAATTTTTCTCCTTGCTAAATGATGCTAAGCCTTTTGAAAACGCTTTTTCACGGTTATTATGTGAAGAAAATATAAAAATATTTTTATTAAAGAAAACTTAATAGTCCCCTCTAAATACGCGCCCCTAAACGTCGACGTGTCGCTTATGTTTTTGACCGACAAATTTATCGCATCCAACTTGTCAAACAACATTCCTACGCCACTGTTAACAATAACGGACACGCCGCCGTCAAACAGCGCCCTATTCTTAATATCCTCAATATCTGCTCCATATTCGATTGTAGGATTGATTATCCGAATTTTCGGCATCTTATCGATTATATAGTAGGCGAATGATAAGACGTTTATCTTTTTCTTTTTTTTCGCTTTCTTATCGTCTTTTTCGTCTTTTTTGAGTTCCAACGTCTTGATTTCTCTTTTATTTATTTGATAATAAAACTGTTGATTGCATACGAATATCTTAAAACACAATACTTCTATCCAATCAAATATAAATACTTTCACACACACGCTAAGATTGCTAGAATCAATTCTGACGCACGTTTTTATTCCGTACGCAAAAACTATCAATATCGCGTAAATGATTAAAAATAAAGCAAATAACAAATAAATGCACCACATATTGCTATGTTGTGCATTTTCATTGATAATATTTTATATTTTTAATGTATATTCGTAGTTTTACGTTACGATTTCGCCGCCGTCATCGTCATCTTCGTCGTTTACCACGGCGTCGCTGGCGACCTCTCGTTCCTCATAAGCCTCGCCGTCGCCTTCCACGACTTGATATTCTTCGCCTTGCAAGAATTCCGGAGTATCGCTTCTATCAAGCATCTCGTCAAGCGCCTTAGCCTCTTCATCCTCGAATTTATCGCCGATAACTCTTTCTCTATACAAGCCTTCTGTCTGAATATTGTAGTTGCTGTATTCAACAAGTCTACGCATTACTTCTTCATAATCAGGCAACTTATCCAGACCGCTTATCTCGAATTTCTTCAAAAACTCGTCGGTAGTACCGTACAATATCGGTCTTCCGGGTGCATCTTTAAATCCGCAAGTCTTTATCATATTTATTTTGAGCAATACGCTGAGCGGATAATCCGCGCTTGCGCCTCTCGAATCTTCTATTTCAGCCCTGGTAATCGGCTGTCTATACGCAATCAAAGACAATACTTCAAGCAAAATTTTGGACAATTCCTTTTCTCTAACGGGTCTTAGCATATCGCTGACAAGTTCGCCGTACTTGCTGTTGGAAGCAAATTGCACCTTATCGTTGAATATTTCAAGCACAATACCGCAATCTCCGCTGTATTTTTCAGCCAACTTATCTATTGCCTCGTTGAGTTGTTTTCTACTCACGTCTTCGGGCAAACTATTGAGAATCTCACTTCTTTTCAAAGGCACTCCTGCGGCAAATATAATTGCTTCAAGCGTTTCCAATAAGTTTTCCATATCAATAAGTCTCCTCGGTCTTCTTTAATTCTTGCAAATTTATATCGTCTGCATTGACTTGCTCGTTGAGCGAAATGAAAATATCGTCGCCGAAATCTTTCTGAACTGCTATTACTATCTGCTTTTTCATAAGTTCCAACAGCGCCTGAAACGTCGTGATAACTTCGCTTCGAGTAATATCTTCTTCAAAAAGTTTGTTGAAAACCACACTTTTGTTCTTTAAGACAAATTTTGATATGTACTCAATTTTATCCGCAACGGTAAATCTGTCTTTTTGAATTTTCTTGGTCGCGTGCTTTTTCTCTTTTTCAATCGTTTTGAGCAATATTACGCCGTACGCCTCTATCAACTTATCAAATGAAAAATCATTTACGACAATCACTGCGTCGGCATTAGTAAACTTAGGCTTGCGATAGAACTTGTTTTGAGTTTCCATCTCTTTGAGTTTCAACGCCTGTTCCTTACAAAGTTGGAACATCAAAATCTTTCTTCTGAGTTCTTCCTCAGGGTCGG
>JAAVHS010000007.1 GCA_014799575.1 Clostridiales bacterium
TCGGCAAACTAATGAAGATGTTCGCCATTCCTTGCGTATTGAGTTTGATTATTCAATCTCTTTACAATTTGGTTGACCAGATTTATATAGGTCACTGCGACACGTTGGGCGCGGCGGGTAATGCGGCGACGGGTATCGTATATCCGCTTACGGTAATTGCGCTCGGTATCGGTCTATGGATAGGCGACGGTTGCGCGGCTTGTCTCAGTCTTAATCAAGGGCAGGGCAACACGAAAGGCGCGGCAAAGAGCGTCGGCACTGCGTTGTTCTACGGCACGGCTGCAAGTATTGTTTTAATGATAATATGCTTTTGCTTGAAGGACAAAATCTTGGTCGCAATAGGCGCGCAAGGCGTTATATTGGATATGTCAAGCGAATACGCAAACTTCATTATCGGCGGATTCTTGTTCTTTACTTTGGCATGCGTACTCAATCCGATAGTCCGTGCGGACGGCAGTCCAAAATTCGCAATGCTCGCAATGGCGATTGGCGCAATAATTAATATCGCGCTTGACCCGTTGTTTATATTCGGTTTCAAAATGGGAATGACGGGCGCGGCTTTGGCTACCTTCCTCGGTCAGTTGATTACTTTCGTATTGCACGTAGCGTATCTTTTCAAGACAAAGACGTTCAAATTGAAGATAAAAGACTTAATTCCGTCAAAAGCGATTGCAAGTATTCTCAAATTCGGAATATCTTCGCTCTTGACCCAACTTGCGATTGTAATAATTTCTATCGTCAACAATATACTTTTGTTTAAGTTCAGCGCAAGCAGCGGTTACGATACGGCTATCACGCAGGGCGTTATAACTTTGGCGTTCAAAGTATTCGGTATCGTCGTTTCCGTCGCTATCGGTATCGCTTCGGGAGCGCAACCCGTCATTGGTTACAACTACGGAGCGAAGAAGTACGACCGCGTAAAAAAAGCATTGCTCTATATGATGATTGCGACCGTAGTCGTCGGCGCGATTGCGACGTTGATATTCGAAGCGTGTCCGCAGGTATTCTTGTATATATTCGGCAACGGCGGAGAAGGGGTAGACCCTGTCGTATATAAGGAATTCACTTTCTTGACGTTCAGGATATATCTCGGCTTTATTCTCTTTACTTGCGTAATCAAGAATTTGGCGATATTCTTTCAAGCGATTGGCTCGCCAATCAAGGCTACTTTAATAACAATGACGAGAGACGTAATAGTTCTTGTTCCGCTATCAATAATAATGGTGAACGCTGGCGGTATCAGCGCGCTCTTATGGTCCGCGCCTATATCCGACGCAGTAGCGTTTGTATTGGCTCTCGGATTGACGTTGCACGTCCTTGCAACAATCAGCAAGAAAGAAAAAGAAGTCGCTCAAATTTCCGATACGGCGGAAATTAAAGAAGCAAAGCAGGGCATTATCGTGACTATTGCAAGACAGCACGGGGCTTCGGGCAGAGAGATNGGCAAATTGCTNGCCGAGAAACTTGGCGCGCCTTANTACAACAAAGACTTGACNTTGCTCACCGCGCAAGAGAGCGGTCTTTCGAGAGAGTACGTNCGCGACGTAGAGGACGGCAAATTGCAAAAGATTGAGACGCTTTATATCGGTCTTGACCCGACTGACCAAGCAAGACAAGCGCAAGAAAAAGTATTGAAGGCTATCGCCCAAAAGGGTAGTTGCGTAATTGTNGGNAGAGCGGCGGATAAAGTNCTNGNGGAATATAAACCTTTGAAATTGTTTATNCACGCGCCGTTGGAGTATCGCATAGAGCGCATTATGCAAAANTACGGCGACAGNANAGAAAGNGCGNCGGAATTTATAGCCAAGTCGGATAAGCGCAGAGCCAACTACTATCAACTCATCACAGGCGANAAGTGGGGCGANTTCAACAACTACGATTTGGCNGTAGACAGTTCNATCGGCGTNGAGAGCGCGGTCGACGTAATNCTTGAATATATCAAGTCTACTCAAAAAGAAACGGAGCAAGTCACTTCTGCTGACTTTGCNAGCGAAGCGATTGAAAAAGCGTAAGAGTGTTTTCAAGAATATAAATTGATAAATATAATAAAGAGCGTAGGNNNNCCTACGCTCTTTNTATTTATGAACAACTGTTACGAATTTTTCTTCAACTTTGCTTCTTGTTTTAGACGCAAATCTTTTGCGAGAATTGTTTTTCTCAATCTAATGCTTTTGGGGGTGACTTCGACGAGTTCGTCGTCGGCGATAAATTCCAAGCACTGTTCGAGCGACATTACCGTCGGGGTAATGAGTTTGAGCGCTTCTTCGCTACCGCTTGCGCGGTTGTTGGTAAGTTGCTTTTTCTTGCAGACGTTGACGACCATATCGTCCTCGCGCGCGTTGACGCCGACAATCATTCCTTCATAGACGTTGACGCCTGCGCCGATAAAGAGNTTGCCTCTATCTTGCGCGTTGAAAAGTCCGTAGGAAGTCGTCGCGCCGTCTTCCCAAGCGANNAGCGANCCGCGGTTGCGTTCTTGAATATCGCCCTTGTAAGGTTCATATCCCTTATAGACGTGGTGCATTACGCCAAAGCCTCTTGTGTCGGTGAGCATTTCGCTNCGGTANCCGATAAGACATCTTGCAGGTATATCGAATTCGAGTTTCGTACCGCCTCTTCCGTCAGGCAACATATTTTTCAAATCGCCNTTTCTTGCGCCGATTTTGTTCATTACCGCGCCGACGTATTCTTCGGGAACGTCAACGACGAGTTCTTCGACAGGCTCGCACTTGACGCCGTCAATATCTTTGTATATTACTTTNGGACGGGANACTTGGAATTCATATCCTTCGCGTCTCATAGTCTCGATAAGAATTGACAAGTGCAATTCGCCTCTGCCGTATACNTTNAAGCAATCGGGGGAGTCGGTCTCTTCGACGCGCATTGACACGTTGGTTTCCACTTCCTTGAAAAGTCTAGCGCGCAAGTGTCTTGACGTGACGAATTTACCTTCTTTACCCGCGAAAGGCGAGTTGTTGACCATAAAGAGCATTGATAGAGTAGGTTCGTCAATCTTGACGAAAGGCAAAGCCTCGATTTTGTCGACTGCGCAAATCGTCTCGCCGATATTGAGGTTGTCCACGCCGCTGATAGCGACTATGTCGCCCACGCTTCCGCTCTCGCATTCCACTCTCTTCAAGCCTTCGAATTGATACAACTTGGATATTTTGGCTTGATGATGAGTNCCGTCNGAATGGCAGATTACCGCTTGCTGACCGCTCTTGATACTTCCTCTTATGATTTTTCCTATACCNATTCTTCCGACGTATTCGTCGTAGTCGATATTACAAATTATGGTTTGAAGNCCGTCTTCCGTATCGCCCTCGGGGCAGGGGATTTGCTCAATNATAGTGTCGAGAAGNGGGGTCATATCTTTTCCCACTTCGCCCACTTTNAGGCTTGCCCAACCTTGCTTTGCGCTTGCCAANACGGTAACGAAGTCAAGTTGNTCGTCGTTTGCGCCGAGTTCGAAGAAGAGGTCAATCAATTCGTCGGTTACTTGATTCGGGTCNCCGCCTCTGTCGACTTTGTTGATTACGACAACGACTTTTTTGTCAAGTCCCAAAGCCTTTTTGAGCACGTATCTCGTCTGAGGCATACAACCCTCGACCGCGTCGACAAGCAAGAGTACGCCGTCNACCATAGACAAAATACGCTCAACCTCGCCGCCGAAGTCCGCGTGTCCGGGGGTGTCGATAATATTGATTTTCACGCCCTTGTAATGCACGGCNGTGTTTTTNGCAAGTATGGTGATGCCTCTTTCTCTTTCTATATCGCCGTTGTCCATAACTCTATCCACAACCGCTTCGTTGGTGCGGAAGATGCCGTTTTGGCGGAGAAGTTGGTCTACCATAGTCGTTTTGCCGTGGTCGACGTGCGCTATTATTGCAATGTTTCTGATGTCAGTTCTTTTCATAATGTATATATCCTAAATAAATTTTGTTTTAATTCATAATATTCACAATTTTGTGCAGTATTTTGCCGTTTACAATTGACATGTAAATGTAAGTCCGCGAGTAGGTGAGCGAGCCGGGGTTGATAATCTTCAAATTGCCGTACTCGGAAAATTGCGGTCNATGCACGTGTCCGTAAAGACAGCAGTCTACGCCAAGTTCAAGTCCGCGCAGTTGCAATTCCAAATCCGACGATTTGACCTTGTAGTGGTGTCCGTGCGTGAGGAAGAACTTTACGCCCTCAATCTCGACGACTTGCTCTTGGTTGCTCGTAATGCCGTCGTTGTTGCCGTAGACGTATATAAGATTGTCGGGGAAAGCCTCTTTGAGTTTTTCAATATCTCTTGCGCCGTCGCCCAAATGAAAAATATAATCTGCGTTGTCCAACGCTTCCCAAAAAGCCTCGTTTGATGGAAGTCTATTGTGCGTATCGGAAATGACTATAATATTTTTCATATTTATAAAGGTACTCTTTTTATATAATATTGTCAAACAAATGTGGCTCTATAAAGGGCAAAATTGCCGTAATTTTTCTTTTTATAGGTCAAAAAAACCGATTTTCCAAAAAAAGTATACATTTACTGACCGACTTCCGCTTTTCGCGAAACGGCGAGTTTTTCGTGATTTTATTATACTTCACGTATCGAAAAATTGCAAGGTTTTGCGGTCAGTAAATGTATACTTTTCCTGACTGGGCGAAAAACAAATAAATTACGAGGGAAAAATGGATATACGAAAAAGAAAATTAAAGGGGTACGTTGCGCTGTCAGTGTTGATTATTGTGTGTATGCTTTTGGCAAGCGCAATGGCTTTCTTTATGCCGAATAATAGAGCAGAGGCGGCGATTGACGATACTGATTTGCTTTTGGATGATTATGGGGATGAAGGTATAACAAAAGCATTTAATACGAAAGTATTTTGGAAACTCATAAGCAAAATAAGCAATGGATCTGTCACTGATGAGAGTGGATTGAGTTCGTTGGGCGCGACGCCGGTAGGTTCGGACGTATTGAGGTCGTACAATAACGGACAAGATATAATTGTTAATATTGGCGGAAAGCAATGGATAGCGACGTATTTGTCAAGAACTGCTAACGGACCGATTCTCACCTTTTGGCTGGATCATTCTACGACTACGTCGACTTATGGTACCGCTAGTAACACTTCAAATGGGTGGGCGAATCAATATACGCCTAACTTATACGGTACGAGTTATATAAGAGCTGTAACTCTAAATATTGGAGGAGATTACGCTAACACTAATTCGCAAATGGTGCAGCAGTATCCTCAGAAAGCAGAAAGCGAATGGGCAATCTACACAATGGATAAAAGCAAAAAAAGCGGGTCAATAAAGGAATTTCTAGAAGTGCCCAACAACGTATCTTGGCAACTCGACCAAAAGGCGTTGGATTGCGTAACTTCGTCAGCTTATACCAACACCTATAGATATAATAATAATAACGACGCATTGAATTACGGTAGTACAGGAACAGTTGCCTTAACAGGTAATTATAAGACGAAGTTGGGCGCTAATCTTGATAAATACTATACCGCTTGGGGAACGGACACTTTATGGCTTCCAAGCATAGCAGAAGCGGGCTTAAGCGGCGTAGAAGGATTGTGGAAATTAGCCGATTCAACACGCGCAAATACTGGACAAAGTGTGTATTCGTGGTTACGTTCGGCTGCAAGTAGAGCATATTACAATGCTTCATACGCTATACACCAAAGTAGCGGTACTTTAATTGACCCTTATACATATCAAACACAAGGAGTCCGTCCCGCGTTCCACTTAAATTTGGCTAAAGCAGCAGGTGCGGTGGGAATATCGTTGCCTTCGTACAAGAAAACGGCAGACAACAAAAATATTGACACTGAATATAAAACTTAAAAAGAAACCAAAGATGTTACAATTT
>JAAVHS010000008.1 GCA_014799575.1 Clostridiales bacterium
GTTTGTGCGCTGTGTCCACCGTCCACTTGGTCTCATTTGCAGTATTTTTAATCTCGACGTCAGGTCGATTTCCGTTCCCATCGACCATGCCCTTGCCCGTGATTGTTACGTCTACCCAATCGCTTGCGCTTGCAAGATACGGATTGGATAAATATACGCCTGACAAGTCAAATTGCGCGTCTTTGTCTTTGACCCAATACTTCTTGATATCTTCCGTCTTTGTAGGCTTGGTAATCGTAGGTATTGTGATATTCTTTGACACTTCTGTCAGGTTCAAATGTATTGCAGGACGAAGGGCGTGCGATTTTGTTACTGTGTCATAATTACATGCTCCACCTGTTCCCAGATAATACCCATTATTATAATCGACTTTAGCGGCGGTACGCAACCACGACCCTGTACTAATTTTTCTTTGATTATCAGTAAGTTTCCAAATAGATTTGTTACTACTATGAACTTCTGATACAGACGGTAGCCATAACGTATCTTCTCCCCATGCATCATATCTTATATCGTTTACAGTATCTGCAGGAGAATATTTATAGCTTGCGTTCCAAGAGCCGTGCGTCGGATCTTTTAACGAGTCGTTTACATGGTTAACTTGACTAGTAGAGCCAACGTTTATACCACGGGCAGGAACAGACTGATCCTGTTGATATTTAATGTTCTTGGGTTTGACTAAATACGAAGATGCAAAACTTCCCGAAGAAAAAAAATTAAAAGTACTGCTTGCAAGCAAATTCGCTCTCAAAGAGCTGCTACTGTATATAGTATTACCCTTTTTGCCGGAAGACGTATAAAATGCCGAAGTTTCGCTTATATTATTTGCAAGCAATAAGGTCATGACTACGTCTCCCGTATCTTCTGCAAGCGTAAGCGAGGTTACAATCCATTCCAAACCGCCGAGAGTAACAACCATTCCGTTGTCGGAATTTATGTTGGTGCTTTTATTTATAGTAGTAGCCGGCACAACGTAACTTCCCGTACCGTAACTGCTACTTGAATACTCATCCGTATCATAATTATCTTGAATATACGTATTCCAATCTTTCGTACCGCAAATTCTATTCGTAATATCTAAAAATACGTCGCCATTGAATTGATTTACGCTAGACACCCATAAATCTTCGCCATTTCCCGCCCTTGTCGCGTTCGTCGTGCTTGTCAACGCTGTTGTCAAATTTTTCGGTATAAATATAGTCATCGCGCTTGCCATTATTAAGCACAATATTAATAATATTGACAGCGCCAAATATCCTTTGATTTTTCTCGATTTTATATCCATTTTTACCTCGATTTTAGTCGATTTTTGGGCTAGTCAGGAAAAGTATACATTTACTGACCCAAAGATATTGCCAAAAATATGTCAAAAATGGTATAATTATCGTGAAAAAATGCCCAAAAATGGGCATCATATTGCGGTCAGTAAATGTATACTTTATTTGGAAATAATGTAAAATTTTTGTAAAATTAGAAGTGTTTTGACTAATCTGCTATCGGCGAGCACATTTTCATAGATAACAATACAGCAACGAGTACCCAAACAACGACGCCGTAAATAGCGCCCATTTTGAAAGATTTTTTATATTCAAGATTTTTGGTGACAAAAAACAATGCGAGAGCGAGCGGTGGCAACAATACTCCTGCCAAAAAGCACAAATCTTTGAGTGTCTTTGACATCACACGCTCTCCTTTTTAATCAAGGATTTGACTTTGACAAGTCGGACGATATTGCTTCGCTCGTTCTCGTCAAGTTTCATAGTGATAAATTTGATAGTCTCTTGAAGTTGAGGTATCATTACGTATTCAAGCGCATTGACACGGCGTCTATTCTTCTCTATCTCGATTGCAAGCATATTGCAGGTCTTTTCAATCTCGGCAAGTTTGACCATACGCTCCAACATTCCGCCCATGACTTCGATTGACGAGTCGAGTTCCGCCGTGACGGACGAGAAAGAATACGGATATTTGTCCTCGGAACTACTCTGTTGAACTTTTATTACCGGTACGACTACGCTCATTACGTTTTGCGAGTCCATTTCAAGTTTAAGCGTCTTGGACGGCATTGCTACCGCCTCTTGCACTACGGCGTCGTCGCTTACCGCTTTTGCGACAATAAAAGTCGTGAGGGCTGTGGAAAGTTCCTTTTCCACTTGCTCTCTAAGTCTCTTATTCTCTTTGGCATACTCCATAAATCTACGTATCATTTCGTCAGATTTATCTTTGAGTAATTTGTGTCCTCTCTCTGCGGTCTTCAATCTGGCTTTGAGCCTTTTGAGTTCCATACGAGTAGGATTTACTTGTAAACGCGCCATATTATATCCCCGACCAGTCGCAAAATCTCCGCTACGCTCGATTTTGGTCGGACTCCATCTGATTATTTTTTATCTATTTTATCTGCTTTTTCCGCTTCGAGTTTTGCTTTGATTGGGTCGTAATACTTCTCCAAATGCTTATCTTTGATACGCTTCATTTCCGAGCGCGGAAGCAAGGCCAAGAGTTCCCAACCTATTTGCAAGGTCTCTTCGATACTTCTGTTGGTATAGAAGCCTTGGTTGATATATCTCTTTTCAAACTCTTCGGCAAAGTATGCGTACTGCCTGTCGAGCGGTGTCAAAGCCGCGTCGCCGAGGATTGCGGAAAGTTCCTTACACTCCTTACCTCTTGCGTACGCCGAGAAAAGTTGGTTCATATTGCCCGAGTGGTCGTCTCTCGTCTTTCCCTCGCCGATACCTTTTTGTTTAAGACGGCTAAGCGACGGCAAGACGTCGATTGGCGGCATCATACCCTTTTTGTTGAGTTCTTTACTGAATATGATTTGTCCTTCGGTTATATATCCCGTCAAGTCAGGGATTGGGTGGGTCTTATCATCTTCGGGCATAGTGAGTATCGGAATTTGCGTGATACTGCCTTCTTTGCCGAGAATTCTACCCGCTCTTTCATACATTGTCGCAAGGTCGGTGTACAAATATCCCGGATATCCTCTTCTACCGGGGACTTCCTTTCTTGCCGAAGATACTTCACGAAGCGCCTCGCAATAGTTGGTGATATCGGTCATGATAACGAGAACGTGCATACCCTTTTCAAACGCCAAATACTCTGCTGCGGTAAGAGCCATTTTCGGGGTCGCGATTCTCTCGACTGCGGGGTCGTTGGCAAGGTTGATAAACATTACCGCCCTTTCTATTGCGCCCGTCTTTCTGAAATCTTGCATGAAGAATTCCGCTTCTTCATAGGTAATACCCATAGCGGCGAATACTACTGCGAATTTGCTGTCGCTGCCGAGTACCTTCGCTTGTCTTGCGATTTGAGCGGCAAGTTCCGCATGCGGAAGACCCGACATTGAGAATACCGGCAATTTTTGTCCTCTAACTAGCGTATTCAAGCCGTCTATTGCGGATATACCCGTCTGAATAAATTCGTTCGGGAAGTTTCTAGCTGCAGGGTTGATAGGCTTGCCGTTGATGTCAAGTTTCATTTCAGGAATAATTGGCGCGCCGCCGTCTTTGGGGTTGCCCATACCGTCGAAAATTCGACCCAACATATCCTCGGACACTGCAAGTTCCAAACTTCTACCCAAAAATCTCGCTTTTGACGTAGACATCTGTATGCCTTGCGCGCCTTCGAAAAGCTGTACCAACGCTTTGTCGCCATTGACTTCAAGCACCTTTCCTCTACGGATTGAGCCGTCCGCTCCGCTTATCTCGACAAGTTCGTCATAAGCGACGCCCTTTACGCCGTCGACCAACATAAGCGGTCCGACTATTTCTCTAATAGATTTATATTCTTTCAACATATTCGCTCTCTCCTTAGTCTACAAAGGCAAGTTTGTCGAGTTGCTCGATCATCGCTTTGCGTATTTCATCAAATTTGGATATTTCATTCTCGGGAATATATTTCATTCTGCCTATTGCCTCTCTTGCCTCGATAGCGATAATATCGTCAAAGTCCGCGCCCTTGACAAGCGCTTCTTTGCTATACTTGTAGCATTCCAAAATCAAATCGAGCATTTTGAATTGCTTTGTCAAACTTGCATAGGTGTCGACGTCGTCGAAAGCGTCTTGCTGCAAGTAGTCTTCTCTTATCGACTTTGCAGTCTCCATTTTCAATCTGTCTTCATAACTCAACGCGTCCACGCCGACAAGTCTTACGATTTCGTCCAAATCGGCTTCTTCTTGCAAAATCGTCATAGCCTGTTGACGGTTGTCGTTCCATTTTCTGTCGGAATTGTTGCCGTACCAACCGCCAAGTCTTTCGACGTAGAGCGAATAACTTTGCAACCAGTCGATTGACGGGAAGTGACGTCTATATGCAAGCGAGGAACTCAATCCCCAGAATACTTTGACAATTCTAAGCGTTGACTGCGTGACAGGCTCGGACAAGTCGCCGCCAGGAGGCGATACCGCGCTGATTGCGGTAACAGAACCTACGCGCTCTTCACTGCCCAACGTGTTGACTATACCCGATCTTTCGTAATAACTTGCAAGTCTTGACGCAAGGTATGCGGGATAGCCCTCGTCGCCAGGCATTTCTTCAAGACGGCTGGACATTTCTCTCAACGCTTCCGCCCAACGGGAAGACGAGTCAGCCATAATAGCCACGTTGTAACCCATATCTCTAAAATACTCGGCTATCGTGATACCCGTGTACATTGACGCTTCACGAGCGGCAACAGGCATATCTGACGTGTTGGCGATAAGAACGGTTCTCTTCATAAGAGGCTCGCCGGTCTTGGGGTCGATAAGTTCGGGGAACTCATTGAGAACGTCGGTCATCTCGTTTCCGCGCTCTCCGCAACCTACGTATACTATAATATCCGCGTCAGACCACTTTGCAAGTTGGTGCTGAACGACTGTTTTTCCGCTTCCGAAAGGTCCGGGGATACAAGCCGCGCCGCCCTTTGCTACTGGGAAAAACGTATCGATAGATCTCTGACCTGTGACAAGAGGCTCAACGGGATACATCTTGCTCTTGAAAGGACGTCCTTTTCTGACCGCCCACTTTTGGCACATCGTGACTTTGACGTCGCCTTTTTTGGTAGTGATTACGCAAATCACGTCGTCAATGGTATGCTCGCCGCCCTTGATAGACTTGATTTTGCCCTCGACGCCGACAGGAACCATAATTCTATGCTCGACGATTTTCGTCTCCTGAACTACGCCCAAAATATCTCCGCTGACAACGTTGTCGCCTACTTTCTTTTTAGGTGAAAAATCCCAAAGTTTTTTATGGTCGAGCGCAGGCATTTCCACGCCTCTGCCAATTCTGTCGCCCGTCGCCTCGACAAGTTTCGTCAACGGTCTTTGAATACCATCGTAGATACCTTCGATAATACCGGGACCGAGTTCTACGCTCAAAGGCGCGCCCGTAGATACGACCTTCTCGCCCGTACCCAAACCGCTTGTCTCTTCATAGACCTGAATTGACGCTCTATCGTCTCTCAATTCGATAATTTCGCCGATAAGATTCTTATCGCTTACTCTTACCACGTCAAACATTTTGCAGTTACGCATACCTTCCGCCACTATAAGCGGTCCGGAAACTTTGATAACTTTTCCTACTTCTTGTTGCATAATCAATCTTCCTTATTAAACAAAATATCTGTGCCGATTGCCCTTTCGACGTCGGCTTTGATGCCTCTCATTCCATAGCCGTTGCTCTTGCCCGATGACGGTATGGGAATAATCGCCGGATAGGCTTTGGTCTTATACTTTGCGAGCAAAGAGTCCATTTGCTCCGCCAAATTTTCAGTAATGAATATGACCGAGTAATTTCTTGCGAGCGAACGCACAAGTTTTTCGCCCTCTTCTTTGGTGTCAGCGCAAAATACTTCCATGCTTATCGCCTTGAAAGCCAATATCAAATCTTTATCGCCGATAACCGCTATCTTGCCCTCACGCATACAATTCCCTCAGTCTTGCTTTTATTATTTCTTTGTCAACGTCGTTTTTGAGAAGAATACAAATCATTCTCACAATTTTTATCTCTATCTTTTTCGCCACGTAAAAGCCCGCTATCGGCGCGATAGAGAAAATGTCGTTGCGCTTTTCCTTAAATATATTGATAAGAGCGTTGTCCCACTGCCTTTCAAACGCGACCATATCGCCCTCGCGTAACGCCTCGGCAAACTTCGAATATTCCGAATAAGCGAGTTTTTCGACTATATCGCCGTCAAAGAAACGTCTTTCCAACAATCCGCCCTCAATGAAACTCTCTTTGAAGACGTCAAACGCGTCAATCTTCTTGCATCTCATATAAGCCGACACGTTGGACAAATCGATATTCGTCTGCCAATAGGTCTTTATCGCAGAATTCTTGGCTTTGGCAAGCGTAGCCATTATCTCGTTGTAGCACGCTTTGTCCAACGTCACGTCGATAAATCTCGGAGACGTGTTGCCGTTCGCCCTTGCAAAATCAATATCTTCAATCGCCTTGCTCATTGTCGGCGAAAGCGCGGAATAATCGTCGGAAAGCACCTTTTCGCGCATTTCGGCAATATCAATCATACCCTTTGGCATCAACATAAAGTCTATGGAATCAAGACGCATATACTTGCCCTTGACTATCGCTTTAAGGTTGTGGTAATCGTTTTTAATCAAAAAACTTTCCATTCCCACGCCCTTTGGCATAGCGTCGAGCATAAATTCGCTTATTCTCTTATCCTCAGCCTGCAAAAGCGATTCGTAATCATTTCCTTCGATGACGACTCCGCCGCCGTAGGAATTTTCTTGCAATATCTTGATACCCTCTTCAAGCGAGTCGGAATATGCCATACGCACAATCTTCTCGTTGGTCAAGAAGGAATTTTCCATTGCCTTTACTCTTGCATTCGAATAGACCAAGCTGTTGTTTGCCATAGTTTATTTATTGCCCCCAAACAAAATTTCCACGATTTTGCTTTCGATGTTCTCTCTTACGGATTGAAGTTCCAAATCCAAAGTGAGGTTCTTGTCGTAGTTTTTACCTATCAACAATACTCCCCCTTTGAAGTCGCCGAACTCGCCTGACAATGTCAATTTCTTGCCCGTCTTTTTGGCTATGTCGGCTATAAATTTCTTGGTAATGACTTTGCCGTCGCGCTCGCAAATTACGACCTCGTCGCCGTCTTCGCAACAGGATGAAATCATTTTCTCGACAAGCGCAAGATAATCTTTCTTTTCCGCAACGAAAGCGTCCAAAGCCTCGTCAAAGACTTTGTTTACAATCTCTTTCTTAGCATTAAGCATCAACTTCTTGCAATCGAGATTTGCGACAACCGCGCTTCTAGACAACGCGTCCTCATAGAGAGCGTCGGCCTTGCCTTCGTTTGCCGCTTCGAGTTTGTCGATTTCCTTTTGCGCCCTGGCAAATATCTGAGAAGCGGTGTCGTTCGCCTCTTTGATATTGCCTTCGGCAACTTTCTTGGCATCGTCCATTATCTTTTGGATAATTGCATCTTTATTGTTCATACAAAAACCTATCCTATTACTTGATTAAGAACCAAGCGCCCAAGAACGATATCAAAAGAGCGAGAAGCGCGTAAGTCTCAACCATGACGGTCATGAGCAAGCCCTTACCGGATGCTTCAGGTCTTTTCGCTACCATCGCGATTGCCGCAGACGCGCACTTGCCTTGATAGATACCGGATACGAGACCTACGATTGCCATAGGAGCGCATACCGCTACCATACCCCAACCTTGACCCGTCGTCCAGTCGCCCAAAGTGCCGCCCAAGACTCCTGCTTTCAAGAATACGATAAACGCAATAATAAGACCGTAAATACCCTGTGTACCCGGCAAAAGTTGCAAAAGCAAAACTTTACCGAACTTGTTGGGGTCCTCACTGGTGACTCCTGCTGCGGCTTGACCTGCAATACCAACGCCGATTGCCGATCCGCAACCTGCGAACAATGCTGCCAAGGCTGCGCCTATCATTGCAATATAAACTCCGTTCATTATATTTTAACCTCCTGTGGTTTATATCTTTTTTATATTTACGCATATGCGTATTTATCAATATATTACTTTTTCTCGTTCTCTACCGGATTTCCAATCCTATAATACTTCATCTGACTACCCAGCGGCGCAAACAACTCGCCACCGCCCGTATAGAATTTGCCGAAGTACTCGACGAATTGCAATCTCGAATTGTGAACGTACGCGCCCAAAGAGTTGATAGCCACGTTGAATATATGACCGACAAGGTATATGACTATCATTACGATTACGCCCAAAACTTTCGGCAACATTCCGTACATTATCTCCGCGATTTGATTGAATACCATTGCGATAACGCCTGTCGCCAAGCCAAGACCAAATATACGCGTATAACTCATCAAATCGGAGAAGAAGTTGATGATGCCATAAAGCGACGAGAACGCTCCGCTGACTTTCTTTGCGCCTTTCTTGCCGAACGTACCCGAAAGCATCAACAAGACTACGCCAATTGCCAAAAGCACGATGCCCATATATTTCAACCATGCGCCCGCTTTGCTTGCCAAATAAATTCCGCCGATACCCAACGCAAGGAAATACCAACTGAACGCCGAGGAAATACCCCACATCCATTCGCCCTTTTTTATCAACGCGACCATATTGATTGCCATACCTACGAACATTTGTATCAAGCCAACCGCAAGACACACCACAAGCAACGGCATAGGGTCTTCGATTGGGTTGAACCAATACCAAATTCCCAAGTCTTTTGCGCTAAAGCCAAAGTATGAACCGAACAAAAATCCCCAAATAAGAGTGGATATTCCGCCCATAAAGATGACTTTGACCAAATTCAACTCGCCCTTCGGCGGCTTGCGAATAGCCAATACTATTCCTGCGCCGAGCGTGAGCAACAATCCGTAACCCGCGTCGGAAAGCATCATTCCGAACATCAAGAAAAAGAAGAACGCTACGCCCGGATTCGGGTCGATTTCCTTATAGAAAGGTACGGAATACATATTCGTAACGCTCTCGTAAGGAGCGACTATCGCGTTGTTGACAGCCAAGGTCGGCGGCTGTTCGCTCTCAAGCGGATTTCTTATCGTAAACGCAAGCGAGAGAGGACATTTTTCCAATTCATCATTCACTCTTTGCGCTTCGCTCTCCGGAAGCCATGCCTCTAGATAATAAGTCGACTCCGTCACTTTCGTGGAATTTCTGCTCTCTAATTTAGCGACTTCCAAAGAAAGATAGTCGTAAAGCCTCTTGACGTCGTCGATAATAGACTCGAAAGCCATTATCTTTTCAATAATTTCATTATATCTCTTGTCGTTTTCTTCTACTCTATCTTTGCTCTCTCTGGCGATTTCTTCCGCCGTCTTGTCGCTCTCAATCGAGCAAGGAGCAAATTCCACTTCGCTCAAGACTTCTTGCAACGCTTCTCTGTTTTCTTTGCCGATAATTATCGCCAAACCGCTCGTTGCTTCCGCATTGAAGACTTCGTATTCTCCGCCGAGTTCCTTTATCCTTTCAAGAGACGTCAAATTGGTATTCTTGACTTCGCCCAAAAGTACGCTTACCGATTGAGTATCCTTGTACTTTGCAAAAGTCGCGGGCATTTGCATATACGGCGCAAGCGACGCGATAAGCGAAGTTTCTTTCTGATTGCTTGCTTTCAATGCGACAAGCTCGTCTTTATACTCTTTAATAGTATTGATATGAGTGAAAACGTCCGTTTCGATTTCGCAAAGTTGCTCGAACGTCTCAAAGGTCATGACTCCCTTTGTCGCAAACATTCCCGCCCCCTTTGCAGGCGCGTACTCAATCTTTTTGTCCTTGGCAAGTTTCTTTGCCGTGACTTTCGTGTCTTTGAGAGTTTGTAGACAAAATTCGAGTTTTGCAATCTTTACTTTGCACTCGTCGATATCTTGATAGATGTCGGTCGTCGACATATTCTCGATTTCGGGCAAAGAAGCGACTTCCACACAACCCAACTTGTGCAGCTTTTTGATTAAAGTATTACGCTCGGATACGTTGCCTATCAAAAGCAACTTTTGCATACTACTTAATGCCATATTTCGCCTTCAACTCTTTCTTTATCTCCGAATATACTTTCTTTTTCTTATCGTCGGAAATTTTATCCATTGCCTCTATTTGATTTTTCGTCTCAGCCAACTGCGCTACTCTTGCCCTCTCGCCGTCCGCAAGTCCCCTTTCGGTTGCCTCTTTTTCTTTTGCAAACTGCTCGTCTTTTGCCTTTTCGTACATCAATTTGGCTTGTTTTTTCGCATCGCTTACAATCTCGTTGGACTTGCCGACGGACTCTTTGACTATGTCCTTTGCCTTGTCCTCCGCATCAAGTATGCTGTCAATCATCTCTTCAATCATTTCCGACTCTCCGAATTCTTATTTGAAGTATTTGTTTTCTATTTGAGTGATTTTGCCCACTCTGCCGCTATGTCTGCCACCCTCGAACGGCGTATCGAGCCAAACTTGGGTCATTTGCGCCGCAAGTTCTTCGGACACAACTCTTCCGCCCATTGCCAAGATATTGGCGTCGTTGTGTTGGGAACACATTTGCGCGGTGAACAAATCGTGACATACCGCCGCTCTGATACCCTTAACTTTGTTGGCGGCAATGCTTATTCCTATACCCGTACCGCAAAGAATAATGCCCTTATCCGCCTTTCCTTGCGACACCGCTTCCGCTACTTTGAGCGCATAATCGGGATAATCCACCGACGACGTATCGAAACAACCGAAGTCTTCGATTTCTATTCCGTTTGCCTTCAAGACCTTTACTACCGACGGCTTTATCGCTATTCCGCCGTGGTCGCATCCTAACGCTATTTTCATACACACCTCTTAATAATATAAATTATTTTAGCACAATTTTCCAAAATTTGCAATACCAAAAAATTTTTTTATAAACAATTTACATACTTATTAGATTGTTTACAATTTCCTAATTATCTTTGAGTTTTGCCACTTCTTTGAGTTTTTCGACAATCGCGGGCATTGCCTCTTTAAGTTGAGTTTCTACCGCTTTGTAGGTCTGCATATCCAAGCCGTACGGGTCGTATATATCCCCCGTATTGGTAATATCGTCTATGCAGAATAGTTTTTTCTCGTCGACAAGACCTTCAAGATACGCCTTGTGGAATCTTGTCATAGTAACTATCATATCGCAACTATCGACGAGTTTTGCCGTCACGGGTTGAGACGTGTGCGTAAACGACAACCCCATTTCCTCGATTATCGCGCTCGTATTGTCGCTCATAGGCTCGCCGATACCGCAGCCTATACCTGCGCTGTCAACCTCGATTTCGAGACTTTCCTTTTGGATTTTTTCTTGCAAAATTGCCTGCGCCAAAGGGGAACGACAGGTATTTCCCGTACACACAAAAAGTATCTTCATACTCGCTTCCCTCCGCTTGCCTTTTCTATTCTGTTCATCACCGACTTTGCCACTCCCTCGTCGCCGAAGTCTTGACAGATAATATAATCATACTTATTCTGAGCCTGATGCATTGATGCATAAATATTGCGCATAACTTCCTCGTCGTCCTTGCCCAAATCGATATAATTGCAATCAATTAAACTCTTCGCCTTCGCTATATATTCGCTTTTGGCAAGTATCACGGGATTGAGCGCTTTATGCTCATTATACGCGTTGATTGCATTCTCAACGCTCGAAGCCACTACCATTTCGCAACTCGGCGCATAGTGCTTATACTTCATACCCGGCGCTTTGGCGACGACGATTTCTCCGCTGAAAGTCTTGACCTCTCCGAGTACGCTTGCAAGCATTTGAGGAGTAATCGCGCCCGGTCTCAATATCGTTGGCGTATCGCCGGACATATCTATTATAGTCGATTCTATGCCGACTTGACAGTCGCCGCCTTCAAGTATGAGGGGAATTCTGCCCTGCATATCTTCGTAGACGTGAATTGCCGAAGTCGGGCTGATTTTCGTAGAAGTATTCGCTGACGGCGCGCAAATCGGAAGTCCGCACGCCTTGATAAATTCTCTCGCGACTGTATGCTTTGGAAAACGTATTCCCACGGTTACAAGTCCTGCCGACACTTCATCGGGTACGCAACTTGCCTTTTTGAGAATTACGGTAATAGGTCCGGGCATAAACGCGTCGATGACCGCTCTTGCCTGAGATGACACGTCGACGGTCAATTCGTCAATCATGGCTTTGTCTGCGATATGGATAATCAAAGGGTTGTCCATAGGTCTTCCCTTTGCAATAAATATCTTTTTTACCGCCTCTTTATCCAAAGCGTTAGCGCCCAATCCGTAAACCGTCTCGGTAGGAAAAGCGACGACGTCGCCACCCTTTATCAATCCGACGGCTTCTTCAAGCCCCTCTTCCAAAGTCACAATCTTTGTTTTCATAATACCAATGCTTTTATTGCCTTTAAGTTGCCGTAAATATCAGTCTTGCCCACGCCTGCAGGTATGAATACCGTATCGCCGAGGTCGAGAGAAATGCAACTTCCGTTTGCCATTACCGCGCCCTGTCCGTCAACGACGGTCAACGACACGAAAGAACTGCCGTCTACTTCAAAAGAATACTCTTCTTCGACGCTCAATTCCTCTACCGTGAAGTATTTGCAATTTGCAAGTCTGACGACGTTGTCGTTCACTCTCTCGCTGTTTTCATTGACCTTGACGACCTTAGAAGTGTCTGTGACCGCTATCGCCTTATCAATATGCAACTGCCTTGGGTTGCCGTCCTTATCCATGCGATTGTAGTCGTAAAGCCTATACGTGATAGACGAGTTTTGTTGTACCTCGCAAATGAGAAGTCCGCCGCAAATAGCGTGTACCGTACCTGCGGGAATAAACAGGCAGTCGCCTTTCTTGACTTGAATGAAGTTGAGATAATCGACGATAGTACCGTCGTTCAAAGCCTTGTCCAACGCGTCCTTGCCGATGGGCTCTTTGAATCCGCAATACACTCCGCTGCCCTCGTCGCAGTCGACGATATACCACATTTCCGTCTTGCCGTACTCGCCTTCGTTGGCAAGCGCGTACTCGTCGCTCGGATGCACTTGAATAGACAAATTATCCTTGCTGTCGATAAGTTTAATCAATATCGGGAAGAAGTCGAACGCCTTTCCTTTCTCTCCCAAAAAATCGGGGTTCTGCGCGACTACTTGCGAAAGAGTACTGTTGCCGTACTCGCCGTTGATGACGACGCTTTCGCCTTTTTCGTGACAGGAAAGTTCCCAACTCTCGGCGATGTTGTCGCCGTCGGTGTGCTTGTTCCATTTGCCCATCAATCTTTTTCCGCCCCATACCGTCTGCATCGTTGCGGGCGAAAGTTTCATTGGATAACTCATATATCTACCTCTTTATAAATAATTTCTATATCTATCAACACTCTATCAGTCTTTTGGGAAAGACGACTTTGAATTCCGTTCCCTCGTCGGGCACGCTGTTGAGCGAAATTTTTCCGCCGTGTATCAGCGCAATCCTCTTGACTATCGCAAGTCCCAATCCCGTCGAACTTTCGTTGATAAACGTACGACTGGTATCAACCTTGTAAAACCTCTCGAATATTCTACTCTGCTGGTCTTTGTGAATACCTATGCCGTCGTCTCTGACTTTGAGCGTGACGCTGTTTTCTTTGTCTTCTACGCTCACCCAAACGTGACCGCCTTGTTTGTTGTACTTGATTGCGTTGTTGACGAGATTTGATACGAGCGTCTGTATCATCTTCTTTCTGCCGATAAATTCGCATTCGCCTTGCAAGGTTATTTCAACTTGCTTACTCTCCGCCACGCCTTGAAGTTCCTCGACCGCTTCTTTGCATACTTGCGACAAATCGAACTTGCTCACCTCTTCGTTGTCCAAGTCTGCGTCAAGTTTTGATAATTTGAGCATATCGTCGATAAGCGAACGCATACGCAACGCGTTGGAGTTTATTTCCTTAACGCACTTATCAAGCTGCGATTTGGACACGCCGTCCATAGTCATCAATTCCGCGTATCCGCTGATAGCGGTAAGCGGCGTTTTGAGTTCGTGCGACGCGTTGGCAAAAAACTCGCTTCGTATCTTCGCCGTGTTGACCTCAACCGTAACGTTGGTGAATTTTATCAACATTACTTCGCCCGTAATGACGTCCTTTTCCTCAATCGTGTTGAAGTTGGTTTCCACGCGGTATATTTCGTCGCCTATCTGCACTTCGCCAACGTAATACTTGTTCTCTTCGAGAGCATGCGTGAGCGTGGATAGCAATTCCTCATTGTTGACGATATATCCCAAATCTACGCCGACAACGTTGTCGTTGGTCTTGCCGAATATCTCCAAAGCCACAGCGTTGGTAAGCACTACTCTTCCGCTCTTGGACACAACGATAATACCTTGATTGACCGATTGCAAAAGTATTTGCGACTTTTTTTGCTCGTATTGAAGGTTAATAAAGTTCTTTGACGTTTCCACCGCAAGGTCGTCTATCTTTGTCAAAACCGCCTTAAACTCAGGAAAGTTCAACGTCTGCGGGATTTGGCTTTGAGTATACTCGCCATTGTTGACGTCTACCAACATTCTTTCAATCTTCTCAAATGGCGCAGTGGCAATTTTAACGTTAAAAGTCAAAGCGATATATGCCGCTAATATTACGCCCGCCCATATACCTACGGAAATAATGAGCACGATAAAATAAGGTCTTCCGTTGTAAATCGCGTCTACGGAACACATATAAAAGACGTGTCCGTCGGTGAAATTGGGATTTTCAACCTTTACGAAATAATTGAGCGTAGGGCCTGATTTATACGGATTTGCGATAAAGAACGCTTCTCCTTTGCGCTCAACCTTGTCAAATTGTCGCTTGCTGATTTTAGACATGTCGATAGTTTCGCCCTCGACTATTTCTATCTCGCCATTGTCGTTTTCAACTCGCTGTTCCCCGCCCAAAATAATGCTCTTATCGCTGCTGAGCACTACGAATTTATAGTAAGATTCCTTGGAATTCTCATACACCAATCTTTGAATTATATCCTCTTCGCTCTCAGCCTGTTTCAACTCCTCGATATTATCCGTCGACTCTTGGATGAGATACTTTTTGGAATTGTCGATATTGTACATATTAAACAAAAGAAAAGTCAACGCGACGGTTACGAACACCGCCACGGTCATAATCAATATTACTCTTCTCAATATTTTGTTTATCATAATATGCGTATATTATATAATCATTGCTCAAAAAAGTCAAATAAATAGTAAGGACGCAATCTGTCGATTGCGCCCGCATCCTTTCAGTTTTTGCAAAATTTGTATCCCACTCCTCGCACTGTGGCTATGAGTTGTTTGTCTGAAAACTCCGCGAGTTTGCTTCGCAAAGACTTGATATGCATATCAAGCGTACGCGTCTCGCCGACGTACTCGTAATCCCACACTTCCGACAAAATCGCATCTCTCTTGACGACGCAGTCGACGTTTTTCATCAAAAGCGCAAGCAAGTTGTATTCTTTTAGAGTAAGCGATACGACTTGTCCGTTGACGTAAACAGCGTGCTCGGAATTGTTGATTTTGACGTCCGAACATTCGAGTATATCCTCATCCGACTTCTTCGCGCCCGTCTTTCTCAAATTGGCTTTTACTCTCGCGATAAGTTCCAACATACCGAAAGGCTTTGCGAGATAATCGTCCGCGCCTGCGTCAAGTCCTCTGACCTTTATGTTTTCGTCGCCCTTTGCGCTCGCTATAATTACGGGGATATTCTTCGTCCTTGCGCCGGCTTTGAGAAGAGATAGCGCTTTCAAGCCGTCCATTCCCGGCAACATCAAGTCAAGAATTATGATGTCGCAAAGCTCTTTGTCCAAGACCTTGAACATATCCTCTGCGCATACGAAACTCTTGCAATCAAACTTGTCTTCAAAAGCGATTTCGTAAAGACCTCTTATACTCTCGTCGTCCTCTACGACGAAAACCTTATATTCCATATTTTTCTCCTTCTTAGATAAATTATATTAACCTATTATCAAGTCTAGCATAAGGGGCAATATCTGTAAACACCCATTACATAAAACTGAAAATAAATTTACATATCCTATACTTCTTGGCGATAAAAATCATATTGAAATCTTTCGCTGAGCGGACTAGACGATTTGAGGAATTCATAGAATTCCGCTCCGTACTTTTGCGCGTCGACAAGCGCGCTCTTCATAAGTTCGTCAATTCTCTCTCTTACTGCTCCGCACTTATCGTTTTCCGTCTTTTGCGTGAGTATTTCAAATGCGTTGGGTTTGCCCGATAGTTTCAAGAGGAAATTCACTCCGCCTCTCACAACTTTATTTTGAGAAGAAATCAACTTCGTGAACTTCTTTCTGTCTTTAAGCGTTTTCTTTATAACAGCGGGCGTGGTATTCAGATATTTAGCGACAATTTCTTGCGTTTCGCCGTCGTTGACCTGATACCTCAAAAATTTGTTGGAATAGGGATTTTCACCCGTCTTTATCAACAACTTTCTGTCATAATCGACCTCTATTACTAGGTGCTTTTCCACTTTCTCCGCCTCTACCTTGCAAATATAAGGGTGCACAACGCTGTCGAGAATAAAGTGCGTGTAATAACCTGCAAGATACGCAATATCCCTTTGGGAATGACAGCTGCTCGACGCGCTTTCCTTAAATCTTGCCATTTGCTCGGCAAAATTCTCGTGATGCAACTGCGTGCCGTAAATTCTTATATCGTTTTTCTTGTACGGCTTGTAATAGAAGAGCAAATCCCCTGCGCTTGCCCCCAAGTCGTAAAACTTGCGATTGTCGGCAATTATCTTTTTCAACTCTTCCGGAAATTTGTCCGCGCATTTGTCTGCAAAATAATAATGTGCGTATATTGATGGCATACTTTCACCCCTACTGTCTTAATAACTTGAATTTGACTATTTTATCATGTCCTTGAGCAAGTTTTCCAAATAATCCTTTCTTGCCGCGGAATCGTTGAGGTCAACTCCGCTTCTTTGCTTGATAACTTCCGTACGCAAAAAAGACTGCTCGATAATATATATTACTCTTGACGCTATCAAATACGCCTTTTGCTCGTCATAAGCCGGCTTGCAATCCATGACGATAGGAATATACGCGTCGATGAGCGAGGACGTCGTGTCGTCATTCGTCGTGTTGCCCAAATCGTATATCAACGCTACTCTCGATACGTTCGGCTTGGTATACAAATAATCAAAGGTCATAAGACACAAATAATTGAGTTTTTCCTTTGGTTTCATAAACGCCAACGACTGTCTTACCTTGTGGAATTCGTCAACGATACCCATAATCATCTTCTTTACGCACAAGTTGATAAGCACTTCTTTCGAGCCGAAATGATAGTTGATCAACCCTATTCCGATATTGAGCCTACCGGCAAGTTCCCTGACTGTAAGTTTTTGAGGGTCGTCGCCCTTTTCTTCGAGAATGTTTATCGCTTCGTCAATGATAGCTTCTTTGGTAATCTTCATACTGCAAACTCCGAATTTGAAATTTGAACGTTGTTCAATAGTATTATAAGACAATATATTGTCTTTGTCAACATATTTTTCGGTTTTTTAGGAATATCTCTTTTCAATTGCGTCGTTTCTACGCTTTTCAGCTTTGGCAATTCTCTCGTTTGCCTCCGCCAACTGCGCATCGCGCTTTGCCTGCTCAAATTCCTTACGTTTCTTGCCTCTCAATCTATTCTCTTGGAAATCCGCTTTGCTTTCGGCTTTCACCGCGCGGAAATTTGCCACGTCTACTTCGTGTTGCGCCTTTGCGCTCTCTTTCATATCCTTAAACGCTTTCTTAAAAAATTCTACCATACCAATTACCTCTCTTTAATATATCTTATTTATTAGTTGTTTTCTTCCGCNATAATGCTGTCGCTCAATTCCAAAACCTCTNGGGAATACTTTGNCTTTCTCTTCTTCATAATCGCTTTGTATATCTTGTANTTGATAGATACCATCAATATGCCTGCGCATCCTACGACNATTCCNANNGCCATAAGNTCGCCGATGACTTTCATTGCAAGACACATNCCNGTNCCGAGNACGAGCGCGCCGATNGTTCCNAACGTATACGCGAACGCTTTTGCGGGTCTTTTCACTTTCTTGTCAAGCGCTTTGAGTTTATCCAAAGTCGTGACGGGTTGCTCTACGTATTGATTGCTGATTTTGGTTGCTACTGNTGNTTGTGTGTTGTTCATAAAAAATTTGCCTCCGATTTGGTTTGTTTCTTTTTACACTTGCATTATAAGCAATAAATGTTTGCAAAAAGATAATAATCGGTAAGCAAATTGAAAAGGTTTTGTTAATATTTTGTTAATGCGTTAATTTTCGTCCAAAAGTTCTTGCGACAGCTTCAAAATCTCTTCGCCGTACTTCTTCTTTTGACGCTCNAAAATCTTGTTGTGCGCCCAATATGCGGATATTATCGGNGCAAGTCCGACGACTGCGACCAAAGANCCCCANACNAGCAAATTCCATTCCAANNCCATTGANAGNCCAAGTCCGAAAANCAANGTNCCTACNNTACCCATAGTCAGCGATANCGCCATCGCNGGCGACTTGACTTTGGAATGAAGTNTTCTCAATCTCTGCATTTTTCCGTCNACGTCTTTCTTTTCTTGATTTTCGACGTACTGCTTGCGGATATATTCTATTTCCTTTTTCTCTTCCGCGCTCGGCGCGCTGTAAGTNTAATTGAATTCCTTNTTGTCGTCCATATATATTATCCTNNTNNTNATTTNTTNTNTNNGATTTCNTTTTCGNTNTCTTNGTCNAAGTTNTCGCTNTCTTGCGNNNTTTCGCTNACNCNGTCAAGCAATTTCTTTGACTTNACNACCATANATATTCCAAGCGCAAATANCAAAGCGCANACTANCGCNCCNGTAACNNTATTCATCTTCGACGCAAAATCNGANTTATCGCNNTCTCCGAAAGAATGCAACATACTTGCCTGCAAAGTAAGNANAGACACCATAGCGTCGGCAAGATTTATATTTCTTATCGCTTGCACCGTCATATCCGTTTGCTTTNTNGCTTTTACGATATGTATTATNGACATCGTGACTTTNNANGTCGTGTACGCNGCGGAAGCGTATATCGCATANCCTCTNTGCGAAAANGTTTTACCGTCAANCACCATTTGTAAGACCGCCAACGANAATGCAAAAGTCATNACAATCAATAGCGCNCCGCAATCTCGATACTTCTTTATTTGCTTGGCTTCTTCATTATCAAACTTNCCTANCTTCTCGCGCTTTCTCTTCTTTCTGTGATAGAANACNACGCCGCCNCGCATNAATGCAANCAATATNTAATATCCCGCNANCACNCCATACCANATNGAGCGTTCCAACGCCGATANNGTGAAGTTGTACGCGCCGTACGCCACGCTGATTGCAAANGAGCCGATNGNGAATACTATCGTNCGCATACCGTAGTTGCGCACTAAGTTGTCGGTAAACTNNTATTTTTTCGACCATTCGAGAANNCTNTCTTTAATTCTCATTTACGTCNCCGCTCAAAGTTANNATAAAGGTAGANCCCTTGCCAAGTTCGCTCTTTACGCTGATTTCTCCGCCAAGTAAATCAATGACTTTCTTGACNAGCGCAAGTCCNAGTCCGTTGCCTTCCTGCGCATGGGAAGTATCTCCTTGATAGAANTTGTCAAAGATATGTTTGCCCGTCTCGGGGTCTATTCCGCAACCCGTGTCCGCCACGCTCAANACCGCTCNGCCGTTTTGNTTTTTTAGCGATACGGATATTTTNCCCCCGCTCGGCGTAAACTTGATTGCGTTGGAAAGCAAATTGGCAAGCNCTATTTCCANACAACTCGTCGANGTNNTCGCCGTNACTTCCGCCAAATCNACGTCAAGGACAATATCTTTGCTGTCAATCAAATCNACGTATTGCAGTAAAATNTCTTCGACNAAACTNTTGAGTTTTACGCTTTCCATTTCAGGCTTGGTTTCTTGATTTTCCAACTTATTGAGTTTNAGAATATTNGTCACCAAAGACGAAAGTCTCTTTGACGCNTGCACTATNGTATCTACGTAGTTTTGACGCGTTTCGCTGTCAAGANTTTCGTCTTTCAATAANNTNCAATAGTTTTGAATCACGGTAAGNGGCGTTTTTAATTCGTGCGACACGTTGGACACAAAATCGTTTTTAAGCACCTCGTTGNGAGATAGTTCCGCCGTCATAATATTGATGTTTTCCATAATCGTGTCGTATTGATTTTGCCTATGATANGGNTTGTCNACGGTAAGTTTTACGGANAAATCNCCCGACGCNATTTTTTGCGTCGCTTCCAAAATCTTTTCCACAGGTTGCTCTATCATTAACTTTCTGCGCAAAGCGTCGAATACCGTGCATACTCCCGCCAAAAAGATTATCACAAGCAACATCACTATCGCTTGCATAGCCTTGTCGTCCCCGCTCTTTTGACTTACCACCGCAAAGATAGGAATTGTCACGGTAATAATGACAGCAATCACTAAGAAAAAGACCAAATAACTCCATATTTGATTTNCATTTCTATTCTTAGGCTTTTTCATTTTAATACCGCCTTGTAGCCTAATCCGTGCACCGTTTGAATCTCGAATCCGTCGCAAGACGAAGTCTTTTCTCTNATCTTCGCCATATANACGTCGACGGTTCTCGACGTCGCCGAGGANTCGAAATCCCAAAATTCTTCCATAAGCGCGGAACGGGTAAAAGTCTTTTTCGGATAAGACAGAAGTTTGAAGAGCAAGTCGAATTCTCTGACTGTCAACGCTATCTCCTCGCCGTCTACCGTCGCAGTTCTCTCTTCGGTATTCATCTTGAAATTGCCAATCGTCAATTCCTTGTCCGTCTTGATTTTCGCTCTGCGCAATAGCACGGAAATCTTCATAAGCAGTACGTCCATATCGAAGGGCTTGACGACGTAATCGTCTATCCCAATGCCATACCCCATAATCTGCGAAGGCTTGTCGTCTTTTGCCGTCATAAATATAATCGGGATATTTTTATCGCTCAATCTTACGCTCTCCGCCAATTCAAAGCCGTCCACCTTCGGCATCATTATATCGGTAAGTATAAGGTCGAATTTATTGCTTTCAAAAGCCTTCAAAGCCTCTTCTCCGTCGGCGCACGACACGACCTCATAACCGCCGTTACGCAAGCAAAAACCCGCGTATCTATTCAAATCTTTATCGTCTTCCGCCAAAAGTATTTTCAACAATGCCATATCTCCTTTTGCGATAATATTATCGTGCGTATGTATTTATAAAAAGTTTATGAAATGTTAAAGAATTGTAAAAGTTGATTTATCAATTCTTGATTACCGTGTATTCGTTGCCCCTCTCGCACTGCCAAGACACTATATCTCCCTCTTTGTCTACTTTGACAGTGCTGCCATCCTTATCCGTCACGACTATACTCTCTTCGCAATGCATTCTGAATTTGCCGCCAAACGCCGACTTGACTTTGAGTTCAACCCATTTTTTATCCTGCCATTTCATATCCAGAGTAAATCCGCCGCGTACGCCCAGACCTTTGACGAATCCGTCGCTCCACGTAGGCGGAAGCGTAGGTAAAAGCCTTACCGCATTTGCGTGAGAATGCGCCAAAAGTTCGCATACTCCTGCGGTATAACCGAAATTGCCGTCAATTTGGAAAGGCGGATGCGTATCCCACAAGTTTTGATAAATATTGCTCCTTATAAGCCTATCGACAAGACGGTAGGCTCTTTCGCCGTCGTAAAGTCTTGCCCAAAGGCAAAGCCTGAGCGCAGTTGCCCAACCCGTGGACTTATCCCCTCTGTCTTCTAGCGACACTCTTATAGCATCAAGCAAATCCTTCCTATCCTCGTCAATCAAAGCGCATGGATAAAGCGACATTAGATGGGATACGTGACGGTGTTTTTTCACGCCGACCGAACCCAAAGTCGTCTCGTGATACCACTCCAACATTTGTCCGTCCGCGCCTATCTCGCATGGCTTCAATCTGTCGCAAACTTCTTGCCAATACGTTAGTTTATCGCCGTCCACGCCGAGCGCCTTTGCTCCGTCAATAACGTCCATATACAACTGCAGTACGAATGTCTGTTCATAGACGTTTCCATGAGTTATCGGCCCGTGTTCGGGCGAATAGCAAGGCGAAGTAACCCACCTTTCGCCCGACATGTCGAGCAATGCGTCGTAAGTGTAAGTCGCCTCTTTGAGCATAGGATAGATTTGTTTCAGCAATTCTTTGTCGTTGCTGAATAAATAGAATTCATAAATGTTGTGAAGTATCCACGCTACCGCCGCGGACGACCATCCCCAACGGAACTGCCACCCCGGACAAGTCCATCCGAACGGCGTATTTTGAGTATGATACAAATATCCGCTCTCGCTCTCGCCGTCGCCAATTGAACAATACGTGCGCGCTGTAATTCTTCCCGGCTTGCGTAATTTCTCAAGATATCTCACCAAAGGCATACCGCAATCAGTAAGACCGCACAAAGGCGCAAGCCAATAATTCATCTGCAAATTTATATTCAGATGATAGTCGCTCGCCCATATAGGCGAATTTGAGATATTCCATATTCCTTGCAAATTGCACGGCAATGAATCGTCTTTGCGCGACGACGCGACAAGCAAATATCTTCCGTAAGCGAAGAGCAAACTTTCCAACCACTTCTTGTCGTTAGCGCTCGCTTTTGCGTATTTTGCAAGCAACTTATCCGTCGCCAAACTCGGCTCTTGCGCGTTAAGTGAAAATTCGAAGTTGCCATATACGGCTCTCCAATCGTAGATATGTCTGTCCGTCAATTCTTTTACGCCTTTCACAACCGCATTGTTTACTCTATCGACCGCTTTTTCTTTTAATCTATCAAGGCTCTCGCCCGTCCTATAATGCGGATATTCGTCGGCGTAATCGGTCAAGTATGTTAAGACAAGCAATATATTTTTTGCGCCTGCGACTTGCCAACCGTTACAAATAGGCTTCAATTCGCCGTCGCAACTTACGTCAATCGCCATTGCGTAGGCAAGATTATTGTCGTCGAGGTTTCCGCCGAGAATAAATCTGCCGTCATTGATTTTTATATCCGTTTTGCCTTGCGCGTACGAATCAAAGATTATTTCAAAATCGCTCGAATGGTCGCTCTTTTGCTCTATCACTGCAACTTTATCGGGATAGGATACGAACGCTTTTCTTTGGGTTCTTCCGCCCTCTTCAGTCCATTTGCAAGTGGAAATCGCGCTATCCATGTCAAGCCCGAATTCATAGTCCTTGTACTTTCTCTTTTTGCCGTTGATTTTCAAAATGCCTGCGCATTGATAACTTCCGTAGCCGTCTTGCGCGCCAACCAACTTCTCGCAAAGCCCGTCGGCGTTCTCGCCTTTCGCCAACTTCTCTCTTGCGCTTTTGAATATATTCGACATCTTCTCGCCGTTAATTTCAGAGATATTTCCACCGCAATAATTTGGTCTTTTGGGCGACGGTCCGCCTGTCCACAATGACTTTTCATTGACGACAATCTCTTCCGCAAAAGGCTCGCCCATCAGCGTAATTCCAAGCGTACCGTTTCCAAGCGGCAACGCTTGCTGTTGCCACCTATTTTCACGTCCCTTGGCTTTTTGTAAGAATTTGACTTTTCTTTTCGATGCGACTTCGTTGTAAAAAATTCTCATATTATCCCCTGCCGCTTACTTAGAATATTTATATTCTACCATATTTCAACTTTTCTTTCAATACATTATAAGAAAAGAGAAAAAATAATCTATTTAATTGTATTTACGAGACAAATTTGCTATACTAAAACCAAATTATAAAAGGAATTGATAATGTACGACGTGATTATAGTCGGCGGCGGACCTACGGGTGCAACTGCCGGTAAAATATTGGCGGAAAAAGGCTTTTCCGTATTGATTGTAGAACGATGCAAATTGCCTCGCTATAAGTCGTGTTCTGGTATGGTGATCAGAAAGACGATAGATGACGTGGATAAATATTTTGACTGTCAAATCCCCGATTACGTTAAGTGTACCCCATTCGACAATTACGGTATGGTGTTCGTCAATGATGAAGGAAAGGAATATAAATTCGAGCAAAGAGGCTACAACGTATGGCGCAGCTCTTTTGACAACTTTTTGCTAGAAAAGGCAATTGAGAATGGCGCAAAGGTTATTGACCGCGCGAGCGTCACGTCGTGCGAGTGCAAAGACGACTTTGTCGAAGTTACTATCTCCCACAAGACAATTCGCACGGAAAAAGCTCGTTATTTAATCGATTGCGAGGGCGCAACTGGTACGCTGAAACGAAGCATTTTCGGCAATGACAAAGATTACATTACTACCTACCAAGCATTTTACAATGGAACGATAAATCTCGACCCGCATTATTTTTATGCGTATCTTCAACCTACGCTTTCCGAATATGACGCGTGGTTCAACGTAAAAGACAATATGTTAGTGCTCGGCGTTGCCGTCAAAGACCCAAGCAAAATAAATACGTACTATACGAATTTTATCGACTATATGAAATCAAATCACGGCTTGATATTGCAAGATAAAGTCAAAGAAGAAAAATGGATTATGCCACGTATTCGCCCCGACTTCAAAATAAATTACGGCACAAACCGCATACTTTTAGCAGGTGAAGTCGCAGGCTTTCTCAACCCAATGGGTGAAGGCATTTCTTGCGGTATTGAAAGCGGATACGCTTGCGCTATGGCTATCGCAGACAATTTCAACAATAGCGAAAACGTCCTGCCCTGCTATCGGAAATATTCAGCCGAAACCCTTGCCTATATGAAAAGACAGTGGCATTTGGTCGCGTTGATGTCAAATAGATTTGAAGATATGAAAAATAATTCTTGAATATTAGCGCTTCCAAGGACGCTTATTTGCCAACCAACCTTGCTCGAGCCAATATTTGCAATCAAGACTTTCCACTTGCTTTTTGCGAATTGACTTTTGTATCATACGGCACATATAGAATTTAAGTTTCGTTGCGAACTTTGTGCGCGCAGGTTTTGAATAGTTGATTCTCGCCAATTTGTTTGAAAATTTCTTTATTTTACTTTCTATCTTGATTTGTTTCTTTTGTGGCAACTTATCCCAAGAGATGTCGCTCATAAGACTTGTTGTAAAAACATCTATCTTTGAAATTCCCCACCATGCTAGGCTATCCTTTATATCCTTTGCCGCAGATTTTGCGCCCGCGCCTAGACACTGCGAGATAATGACCGCTCGCTTTGAAAACATTGCCTGATGCGGTCTATGCGGCATCCAACGAAACGCCATGTGGTCAAGCAAAGATTTCATCGCGCCCGTGGTATGCATAACGTACGACGGAGTTGCAAATACCAATAAATCGGCTTGTTCTATTGCTTCTCTTATCGGTTTGGTATACTCAATATCTTTGCACTTATCCTCGCCTTTCACAAAACAAGTTGTGCAGCCAATGCAAAAATTCGGACAATCCTTTGGCAGATAGAATTCCACGATCTCCGCCCTATCGCGGAAACTTTTCAAAAACATCTCTTTTATTTTGAACGTAACACCTTTTTTCTCCGTGCCGTTTATTACTACAACTTTCATAAATTTCCCATATTGAATTCATTTAAGAATTTTTGTAATTTATTTGCAAATTTCCCTATGTGTATTCCGTCTACAAATGAATGGTGAACTTGAACTGACAAAGGCATAATAATGCGTCCATTTCTCTCTTGATACTTTCCCCAATCGAATAAAGGCGTTGCATTATCTTTTTTACCTGAATTGGTATGGGAAATATGCGTGTACGTTATCCACGGCATCGGCGAACATTGAAAAACGTCATTTCCCAAAGGTCCTGTAAAATACTCTTTTTGTTCATTTGCTATTTTACTTGCCAGCTCTACGTATTCCAAGATATTGTCTTTTAGTGGAACATTAACAACCTTGAACAACTCCGTATCTTTATTCAGATATGTAAAAGCCGTATCAATTTTATCAAACAAAACTATTTTATCATCTAAAAAACGATATCTAAATTCTTCTATTTCATTTGCACACCTACATACAGCGTAAACCATTGCAAATGTGAATGACATATTTTTTGCTTTTATCTTTGATAGAAAATTTGTAATATCAACTTCGAAAGTTACGCAAAACGAGGGCTCTACACTGTTTCTAAAAATTTTACAGTGCATTGTCCTTTCCCACGTACCTTCGTCTATTACTTTATATGTATTGTTCATTTTACCATTATATTTATTTATGTTGTTATAGTAAACTTCCTTACTTGTCTAACCTTCATTTAGAAATTCTTAGATTTTTTCTCAAAACTAACTTCTCTTTTTTATCAAAAAGTGATTTTAGCTGCTTCTCTTTTTCTTGGATATAAACATCGATTTCATGAGTCCCACCAATTTCCCTAAAGTTCTCTTCAAGATGCTTTTTCATTCTCCGAATAATTCTCTTTGCTTGTTTTTGAATTGTTTTCAAATCATCTAAGTTAATGTCGCTATTTGATAAAAAATCCTCTGTGTATTCAATAAATCCGTCAACTTCATTGAGTTCATCTACAAATGATTCTTGCTTAAGATTATAATTACTTAGATAATAGTCATCGCGAATTTTCTCCAACACAGATTTTACGATTGCTTCCATTCTACTATTTTCACTATAATCAGCAGGCATAAGAAAATCAATTCGCTCTTGTTTTAACAATCGCTTTACTCTATCTAAATTGCATTTTTCTGGATTATAGACTCCAATAGAAGTTCCACCACCCTGTTTAACAATTTTCATAGCTGGAATGTCGGTCTCGCTATCACCAATGTAGATAAAACGCTGCAGTGGTATTCTTCTTTCTTGATGAGGAATAAAGTCATTAATACTATCTTCATCGCTTAGATCCAAACAATCCTTGCTGATGCGGAATAAATACTGTGTTTTTGAAGTATAATTTACGACTTGACCTGGCCAACATGGAGCTCCATATCGATTATAATAAAACTCGGAAGCGTATACCTCAGTAAAATATTTAGCTATAACTGTCCCTTGTATAATTTCTTTTAATCCTGCAGAAATTATATAATGCTCCACATTAATATTCAATTCTTCTGCTATAGCATTAATTCTATCAAACCAAGAGTCCACACCAGGGAATAATGCTAATGTTTTTCCTAATTCATTAAAGTCTTCTCTGCGAATTGTTACAGAATCGCCTAACCCTTGTGCTTTATCAATAATAATTTTCATATAAGCAAGAATTCTATCCATACCATTCTCTTTTGCCAGCTTATTTGATTGCTTCCAAAATGTTCCAACTCGGCATTTTAATTTTGGGATTAATTCAAATTCCTGCATATCTTTGGGCGATAATGTTTTGTCAAAATCATAACAAATTGCCACAATTGGCCAGTCGTTTGTATATTCTTTTCCCTTTTTCTGAATGTTCATTTTAATTCTCCATTTAAGTAATAAATTATAAATGATTTGTCGCTAAAAAAGTTTGTAGATTTTGCAATAATTCTTCCCCATTTAAATTGTGAAAAATTGTTCTAAAATACCCACTTATTTGAGAGTTTAAATATAAACGTATCTCTAATGAACGTGTATCAGTTTTTGCGACACAACCTCTTTTCCCTTTTGCATAAACAATGCACGATTAAACGCACGCTCCATCATTAGGAACGCGACAATATAATTTCATGAAAAAAACTGCGTTCTACATCTCTAAAGCATCTTTCTCTAATACCAATCTTAAGAAGATATATAATACACATCTTTGGTATTGAATTTATTATAACATAGAAAATTCTATTTTGCAATACCAATAAGTAATTATTTTAATTTTATGGCATTGTGCAGACGCTTGATATGATAAGCGTCAATATTTTCGCTACGCTCAAATGCGAACTCGCGCCTTTGAATATATGATATAATTTGTATTAGCACTTCGGCGCAGTTCAAATCCAGAGAAATCGCTCAAAAAAAGACAACCGACAAATTGTCGGTTGCTTTTTTTGGTGACTCCATCGGGATTCGAACCCGAGTAGCAGGCGTGAGAGGCCTGAGTCTTAACCGCTTGACCATGGAGCCATATTGATAATTGCTTTATAATATTATCATAATAATTGAGGACTGTCTATTGTTTTTTGCAAGTTTTTGAATTTTAATATCAAATTCAAGTCAAAAACATTATAAAAGATTGACATAAACTTGATTATATAATATAGTAATAATGCTTGTAAATTAGTAAAAACAACTTAAAACTAACTTTACGCTTCCGTAGTTAAATGGATATAACAGCCCCCTCCTAAGGGGCAGTTATGGGTTCGATTCCCGTCGGGAGTACCAAAAATACCGCCTACTTTTTAGGCGGTATTTTTGTGTACTTTCATAAGGAATCTGAACAGCGTCATAGACGCGAGTTCGCTTAGCCGAGCGACAAAGTCGCGAATGCCACGAGCGCATGCGAGTATTCCCGTCGGCTCTTAATATCCAATCTTTATTTAATTTGCGTGCCTTCGGGAACGATGTCGTCGACGAAGATTACTTGGCAACCGCAAGCGTTGTTGGTAGCGGCGACGAGCATACCGTTGCTGGTTACGCCGGTTATTCTTACAGGTTTGAGGTTGGCGACGACGAGGATTTTCTTGCCGACGAGTTGCTCGGGCTTATAGTAATGCTTGATAGACGACACTATTACCCTTTCGTCCTTGCCGTCGAAAAGCGTGAGTTTGTAGCAATTATGCGACTTACGGATTTCTTGGCACTTCAATATTTTGCAAACTCTCAAATCTATTTTTTCGAAATCGGAAAGTTCGATTTCTTCCTTGATTTCGGCAACGGGGTCGGGTTCGCCGTACTCTACTTTGTTCTCTTCTACGACTTCTTCTACGACCTTTTCGCTCTCTTCTTCCTCTGCCGTCTTTGGATATGAGAAATCCAAGAGGGATAAATAGTCGTTTTTGTCAATCGCGTAAAGGAAGAGATAAAGTCTAGGACCTCTTTCTTTGTCAATCAAAAGTTTGTATACGTTCTTAAAGAATGCGCCTTGACAGGTTTTGAGTTCCTTATCTTCCAAGGTGAGATTGCGAATTCTCTTGGGGATAGCGTACAACTCCGTTTGAAGTTCAGCCAAATCGTAACCGCCCTTTTTGAGGAAAGCGTAAAGCTCGGCAATTTCTTGCTTTTCCATATCGCTCAAAGCGTCGTAGACTTGCCAGTTTCTGCCCTTTCTAAGCGTATTCATATCTTGCGGAGAGCACTTTTCAAGCCAGAATTTAGCGCGCTCCAATCTATCTTTGAATTCCTCGTACTTGAACGGCGTGCCAATCTTTTCAAAGACTACTTCAAGCATCTTCAAATTGAAGTTGACGACCGAACCAAGTTGAACGATAAGGCTCATCGGCACGAGGTCGAGATTTCTACCCTCTACGCTTGCAAGTTCCATAATCGACTTGGTAAGTTCGTTGGCAGTGCCGTTTTTGTAGTCATTGTACATCTTGTCAAACTCGAAATACTGTCTGAGTATTCCGTCGTCAAGACAGAAGTTGAAAGCTTTGAGAGGTTCGTTCCTCGAATAAAGCCACAAAAGCACTTCGGGCTGATAGAGTTTGAGAAGCGTCTCGGGAGTAAGGTTGAGACCGCTTGAACCTGACATCTTGCCCGTCGAGGTGTTGCTGTCGCTTATACCGATAAACTCATAGCCTTGGAATATTGGCGCGTCGTAGTCGAAAATCTGCTTGGATATATGCTTTGACGTGTCGTAACTTCCGTTGATACTTGCGTGGTCCTTACCGCCCGGCTCGAAGTCTACGCCCTCGTAGCACCATCTCATAGGCCAGTCGATTTTCCAAGCGAGTTTGCAGTTGAAATCTTTGTTGAAATCAAAACTTCCCTTGTGACCGCATTTGCAGGTATAAGTCGCTTTCGCGCAATCATCCGAAAGACTGTCAATCTTCGTAGTGTCCTTTCCGCACTTTGGACAGTAGATGCTGACGGGATAATACGCGTCGCGCTCTCCCTCTTGCGCCTCTTGCGTACGGTGCGAATCTATAATATCGAAAATTTCCTTACGCTTTTTCAACGCAAGAAGAATATAATCCTTGTATTTGCCCGACCTGTACATTTGGGCTTGATGACGGAATTCCATTTGAATACCGAACTTTTTGAGCGAATTTTCAAATTCCTTCTCAAAATACTCGGCGTAATTCTTCGCGTCGCTGTCTTTGAAAGGATTGGGCACGTCGACGTAAGGACAGCCGATATACTTCTCCATATCGTCGTTGACCTTGGCAACGTTGACCGGTACTTTACGCAAACGGTCGAATTCATCCCACGAGAAAAGCAACTTTGCTTTCTTGCCCATTTTTCTCAACGATTTGGCAACGAAATAAGAAGTGGCAATATCTCTGAAATTGCCGATATGAATAGAGCCCGAAGGACTGATTCCCGCGGCGCAAACGTACTCTTCCTTATTTGGATTTCTTTCAATAATTCTCTGCGCTATCTGTTCCGCCCAATGCATAAGTACACCTCAATTTTACGTTTAAAATTTTTTACTATAATATTTTAGCATACGCAGGATAAATTTTCAACTAAATACAAATCAAAACTTTTTGTTGCGATAGACTATCGGCGGAACGCCTACAATCTTTTTGAAACATATAGAAAAATACTGTTGGTCGCTGAATGAAAGTTTGGACGCAATGTCGGCGATTGACAGCGAGCAGTTGTCCAAATAGACCTTTGCGTACTCGATTTTTCTCTCCAAGAAATAGTTGTACGGCGTGATACCGAACGCCTTTTTGAATATGTGAATAATATGGTTTTTGGTATAACCGAACTGCGCGCTAAGACTTTCCAAAGAAAGTTCGCTCTCCACCATCATATCGAGAGTGTCTTTTATTTGCATAGCAAGGCTCGCTTTCTTCTCCGTCGTCGAATTGCTTCTGATTGCGGTAAAAATCTCAAAAAGCTTGATAGACACGCCGTCGGTGAGTTTCTTGTAATTGTTCTTAAAGTTTTTGAGATAATACAAGATGTCTTGGAAGTAATTGCCTACGTAGCAATTTGAAAACAAATAAGTGTCTTTGGGAAGGTACATGTCGACGATTTCTTCCATAAGTCTGCCTTCAAAGACTACCCAAATTTTGTGCCAGCCGTTTTTCTTGCTTGACGAATACTTGTGATTACTGCCCTTTTTGAGGAAAAAAACGTCGCCAACTTTGGGATAATAGGTCTTGCCGTCAATTTCCAAAATACCTTCGCCCGAAATAATGTATTCGAGAGCCATAATATCCGAATCTCGGCGTTCCTCGTTTACGCTGTCTTCTTGCTGAGTCTCACCAATCATTCTGATTTTGACGGGAGAATCTTCGTCTATATATCTAGTAAAATTTATAAAAAACTCAGCCATAATGTCCCTCTTATCCGTTGTTGACAGCATGATAATTTGTATATTTTAATAATATCATTATTTTTTATAATAATCAACAAATTTTCGAAATTTTATATAAAACAGCCTAATTAGCGCAAAAAACGCTAATTAGACTGCCAAAATTTCAACAAAATCACTATTTTTGTCTACAAACAAACATTTGACGAAAATTTGAAAATATTGATATATATAAAATTTGAGTTTTTATTCTGTCAACTTAGCAACATTCTATCGTTGGCAAATTCTCCGCCCGTACTCTGCTCGAATTTAGCGAGAAGGTCTTGAACCGTCAATTTGGCTTTTTCTTCGCCCTTGACGTCATAAATGATTTTTCCGCCCATCATCATAATAAGTCTGTTGCCGTACTTTATTGCATCCTTCATATTATGAGTAATCATTATCGTCGTAATATTCTCACTAGAGGTAATTTCTTCCGTAAGGGAAAGAACTTTGCTTGCCGTCTTCGGGTCGAGCGCCGCGGTATGCTCGTCTAAAAGAAGTACCTTCGGCTTTATCAAAGTCGCCATAAGAAGCGTAAGCGCCTGTCTTTGACCGCCTGAGAGCAATCCGACTTTCGTCGTCAATCTATCTTCAAGGTTCAAGTCAAGCATCTTCAACTTTTGCTTGAACAACTCTCTTTCATCCTTTTTAATGCCCCAATTTAGACCGCGTCTTTTACCGCGTCTATTGGCAAGCGCGAGATTTTCCTCAATATTCATTTTGCTTGCCGTGCCGACCATCGGGTCTTGGAACACTCTGCCCACCATACTTGCTCTTTTGAATTCGGTCATCTTCGTTACGTCGATTCCGTCAATCATGATGCTGCCTTGCTCGGGCGAAAAAACGCCTGCGATTATGTTGAGCATAGTGGACTTACCCGCGCCGTTGCCGCCGATTACGGTAATAAAATCACCCTCGTCAACTTTAAGACTTACGTCCATTAAAGCCTTCTTCTCATTTATTGTGCCTATATTAAAAGTCTTGTGAATACCGTTGAGTTCAAGCATTTTATCCCTCCTTGACGGCATCTGCCGAAGTATCGTCTGCCGTAGCCTGCGCAATTGAATCGCTTACGCTTGCGCCATCGCCGCCGGTATTATTATCGCCTTTCTTTAATCTGCGAGGCGATTTGCCCATCTTTTCTTTGATAAGAGGTATTGCCAACGCAACTACGACGAGTATTGCCGTAAGAAGTTTTACGTACTCGGCATTGACGCCTATCAAATAGATGTACGATATGATGATACGGTAAATCACGCTTCCTATCGCAACGCTCAACAACGTTACCCAGAACGGGAACTTTGCTGAGAAAATGCTCTCGCCTATGATAATTGCGGCAAGACCTATGACGATTGAACCTACGCCCATAGTTACCGACGCGTTGCTCTGTTGGAAAGCGACAAGCGCGCCCGAAAGTCCTACAAAAGCGTTGGAAATTACAAGTCCCAATATTTTGGAATTTTGAGTATTTACGCCTTGCGCCATAGCCATTTTCTCATTGTTGCCCGTCGCGCGCATTGCGCTGCCCGCTTCTGTACCGAAAAACCAATACAAAATAGCGATTACTATTGCCACCGCAATAATTCCCACTATAAAGGTAATCCAGTTCATACTTATCGGCATAAACTCTTGAATTTTGCTAAACAGCGTGCCGATAGAACCCAAACCTAAGTTGCTCTTTGCCGTACCGCTGTCCAAACCCATTATCAAAAGATTTATCGAATAAAGACCCGTCATAGTCAATATACCCGACAAAATCGGAGCGATTTTGAGTTTTGTATTCAAAAGTCCGGTTATCAATCCCGCAAANCCNCCCATTAGNGTCGCGACCAAAATNGCTATTATAGCCATAAAGACGCCTTGCGCAGAACCTTGAGCCACAAAATCTTTGGCAAANGTCATTATTATTCCGGCAGTTGCGCCGCCCGTTGCAAAACTTCCCTCTACCGTCAAATCGGCAAAGTCAAGTATTCGATAGGATATATAGACGCCTATCGCCATGATTGCCCAAAGCAANCCCTGATTTGTTCCTGTAAGTAANGTAGTAAAAAATGCCATANTTCTCCTAAGCGGCTTTNCCTATATTCTTTACNGNATCGGGAATAACAAAGCCAATAGCGTTTGCAACTTCCTCATTGTATGAAAAGTCGTCGTCGGNAGAGATTGGGTCTNNAACGGGAATNTCNGAAGGNTTNTTACCGTTGANNATAATNTCGAACGCCATTTCTGCCGCTTTAACGCCNANNGTGTAATAATCAACGCCGTAAGTTGCTACNCCGCAAATNTCGNTCATNCCCNTTTCNCCGCATACNATTGGAATATTTGCTCCCGAATCTTTGTTTACGGAATGAACGGTAGCCGCGCCGTTTGCCAACTTGTTGTCCGTAGGAATATAAATACACNCTACGCCNTCATTCTTAAACGANTCAAAAGNNCTNGNAACGTCGTTGATATCCGAAATACCNTTTACNATNATATTCGACTCGCTCATNCCCTTTTCTTTCATTNCCGCAACNGCCATATTCTTTTGNAGNGTGGAATTATCNTCGCTGGTNGTATACANAATACCGAATTTNGTAGCNTNNGGNNTGAGCATAAACATAAGCTCGACTTGTTTCTTNACGTCGTTNAGATCNGTCGTACCCGTAATGTTGGCAANGTTTTCAANNNCCGCTTCCTTCGCTGAAGTCACCGCCGTGAATACGATAGGTATATCTTTCGTTGCGCTCTGCNCGGCTTGNGCCGTAGGNGTNGCGATNGCAAAAATCAAATCNACNNTTTTCGTAACCAANGTCTGCGNNGCNGTNGTTGCGTTNCTGANNTCNCCNTGAGCGTTGTTTNCNTGNAATTTGACNGTCTTACCCTNCNCCGTCATAAGTTCCGTCAACNTNTCTTNNAATCCTTTGTTGGACGCNTCCAAAGCCGGATGNGTATCAAGTTGTACAATACCGACGNTGTAATCGGCGCTTTGACANCCTGTTAAAGNCGCNATNGAACATACTGCCAAAGCGACTATTACCATTAAAACGATAAATNTTTTCATAATTCTCCCTCGTATTCTAGAGAAGTCCCCTATAATACTTAATAATAATGTATATTAGTATTTTATCGTGAAAANTANAAAAAGTCAATACTTAATCAAAATATANNGTAACGGAAGGTCAAATCAAAACAGTATTTTGCCAAATATTGTCGTCATATCGTTTTCAAACAGAAAAATGTATGTTAAAATATTATTGATAAAATTCCACTATGAGGTGAATCGATATGGATTATATGAAAGAATCATTGAAAAAGCACTACGAATGGCAAGGCAAGATAGAAATCGTATCTCGCTCCAAGGTCGAGAACAAAGAGGATTTGTCCCTAGCATACACCCCGGGCGTTGCNCAAGCCTGTCTTGAAATTCAAAAAGATATAACNAAGTCTTACGAACTCACGAGAAGATGGAATACCGTCGCAGTCGTGACTGACGGCACTGCCGTACTCGGNCTCGGNGANATAGGNCCTGAGGCAGGTATGCCCGTTATGGAAGGCAAATGCGTACTCTTCAAAGAATTCGGNGGCGTGGACGCTTTCCCCTTGTGCGTAAAGTCAAAGGACGTGGACGAAATCGTCAACACGGTCGCTATGATTTCAGGAAGTTTCGGCGGCGTGAACCTTGAAGACATCTCCGCACCGAGATGCTTTGAAATAGAGAAAAAACTCAAAGAGCGTACGGATATACCTATCTTCCACGACGACCAACACGGCACAGCGGTAGTCACCGCCGCCGCTCTTATCAACGCATTGAAGTTGGTAGGCAAGAAATGGCAAGACGTGACCGTTACTTTCAGCGGCGCGGGCGCGGCAGGTACTGCGATTGCAAAACTCTTGCTCAAATTGGGAGTAAAGGATATTTTGGTATGCAATAGAAAAGGCATTATTTGCAAGGGCGTCAACGAGCCTAAGGGCAATGAAGAAATCGCTCAAATCACGAATAAGAACAACCGTCAAGGCACGTTGGCCGACGCAATGAAAGGCGCGGACATACTCATCGGCGTTTCCGCTCCGAATATCGTATCTCAAGATATGATACGCTCAATGGCAAAAGACGCTATCGTAATGGCAATGGCTAATCCCGTTCCCGAGATTATGCCCGACCTCGCCAAAGAAGCAGGCGCGAAAGTCGTCGGCACGGGCAGAAGCGACTTCCCCAACCAAATCAACAACGTGCTCGCCTTCCCCGGTATATTCAGAGGTACTTTGGACGTAAGAGCAAAGGAAATCAACGAAGAAATGAAAATGGCTGCCGCGCAAGCGATTGCAAGCCTTGTCAGCGACGAAGAACTCAACCCCGATTATATTCTCCCCAAAGCCTTTGACGAGAGAATCGGCAAGACAGTCGCGAAAGCCGTCGCAAAAGCCGCTAAGGATACGGGCGTTGCGAGAATTTAAGAAAACCAAAATATAAAATATTCATTTCTTCACGCGTTCGGCGAAGAGTGAGATGAACAAAAAAGAAAGTGATAGATTTTCCGTTAAGGCAGTATAAGAAAAAGTCCCCCGTACTAGATGTACGACGGGACCTTTTTATTATGCTGATTTAGCGAAAAGATGTCGCTTTACTTTTGTTTAGCCTCGCTCTTTGCCGAACTACCATAATAAGCATTCAAATACATTTGCTTGATTTCTTTCATAAGCGGATATCTCGGATTTGCGCCCGTGCATTGGTCGTCGAACGCGTCCTCTACCATTTGGTCGAGAGTAGCCTTGAACGCCTCTTCGTCTACGCCGTAATCTTTGATAGTCTCTTTGATACCGACTGCCTTTTTGAGTTTGTCGATTTCAGCGATAAGCGCTTCAACCTTATCCATATCCGTCTTGCCTTTCAAGCCCAACATTGTAGCAACGTCAGCGTATCTCTTCATAGCTTGCGGATATTTGTATTGTGGGAAAGTACCCATCTTGGTCGGATTTTCAACGCAGTTGAATCTGATAACTTCGTCTATCATCAAAGCGTTGGCAACGCCGTGCGGCAAGTGGTGATAAGAGCCGAGTTTGTGAGCCATAGAGTGACATACGCCGAGGAAAGCGTTGGCGAAAGCCATACCTGCCATACAAGAAGCGTGAGCCATCTCTTCTCTAGCCTCCGCGTCGTGCGCGCCGAGTTCGTACGCTCTTGGCAAGTAGTCGAATATCAACTGAATTGCTTCTTTCGCAATGCCGTTTGTGAAGTCGGTCGCCATAATAGAAGCGATAGCCTCCAAAGCGTGAGTCAAAGCGTCGATACCGGACGCTGCCGTCAAGCCCTTAGGAATATTCATCATAAGGTCTGCGTCTATGATAGCCATATCAGGCAACAACTCGTAGTCTGCAAGAGGATATTTCGTACCCGTCTTTTCGTCGGTGATAACCGCGAACGGAGTTACTTCAGAACCCGTACCTGCCGTCGTAGCGACTGCGATAAACGTAGCCTTGTCGCCCATGTGCGGGAAGGTGTATACTCTCTTTCTTATATCCATAAATCTCATAGCGAGGTCTTGGAAGTCGATTTCGGGATGCTCGTAAAGTACCCACATAATCTTACCTGCGTCCATAGCCGAACCGCCGCCGACTGCGATGATTACGTCAGGCTCGAATTCCTTCATAGCCTTTGCGCCTTCGAGAGCGCAACCGAGCGTTGGGTCAGGAGCGACGTTGAAGAAAGTCGTATGTCTGATATTCATTTCGTCAAGTCTGTCCGTGATAGCCTTTGTGAAACCGCTTTGATACAAGAATCCGTCGGTAACGATAAACGCCTTTTTCTTGCCCATAACGTCTTTGAGTTCTCTCAAAGCGACGCCCAAACAACCTTTCTTGAAATAAACCTTTTCAGGTGTTCTGAACCACAACATATTTTCTCTCCTTTCAGCAACGGTTTTGATATTGATAAGATGCTTTACGCCTACGTTTTCGCTTACGCTGTTACCGCCCCAGCTTCCGCAACCGAGCGTGAGCGACGGAGCGAGCTTGAAGTTGTACAAATCGCCGATACCGCCTTGCGAAGACGGAGTGTTGATAAGAATACGACAAGTGCGCATTCTGTTGGCGAATTTCTCTATCTTTTCCTTACCAGTTTCCGTATTGATATAGAGCGAAGAAGTGTGACCGAGACCGCCGTCGTCAATCAACTTGCTTGCCTTGTCGAGAGCCTCGTCAAAGTTCTTAGCGCAGTACATTGCAAGTACCGGAGAGAGTTTCTCGTGAGCGAATTCCTCTTTGAGGTCTACGCTCTCTACTTCACCGATGAGTACCTTTGCCTCTTCGGGAACGTCAAATCCCGCCAACTTAGCGATAACGCACGCAGGCTGACCTACTATTTTAGCGTTGAGCGCGCCGTTGATAAGAATGGTCTTTCTTACCTTTTGGGTCTGCTCGGGATTGAGGAAATACGCTCCTCTCTTTATCATCTCTTCCTTGAATTCTTTATATACCTTTTCGAGTACGATAGCCGATTGCTCGGAAGCGCAAATCATACCGTTGTCGAAAGTCTTGGAGTGAAGTATCGAAGACGCAGCCATTTTGATATCTGCGGAATCGTCTACGATAGCGGGAGTATTACCTGCGCCTACGCCGACTGCCGGTTTACCGGAAGAATACGCAGCCTTGACCATTCCCGGTCCGCCCGTTGCGAGGATAATATCAGCCTCTTTCATTATCATACCGGAAAGCGGTACGGACGGCTCGTCTATCCAGCCGATAATACCTTCGGGCGCGCCTGCCTTAACCGCAGCGTCCAAAACTACCTTTGCGGCAGCGATAGTGCTCTTCTTTGCTCTTGGGTGCGGCGAGAAGATAAGTCCGTTGCGCGTCTTCAAAGCAAGAAGCGACTTGAAGATTGCCGTCGAGGTCGGATTGGTCGTCGGGATAACCGCGGCGATTACGCCGATAGGCTCTGCTATCTTGGTGATACCGAACGCCTCGTCTCTTTCGATTACTCCGCAAGTCTTTACGTCTTTGTAAGTATTGTAAATGTACTCGGAAGCGTAATGATTCTTGATGACTTTGTCTTCCACAATGCCCATGCCCGTTTCTTCAACAGCCATTTTAGCGAGCGGAACTCTCTGTTTGTTTGCAGCCATAGATGCGGCAAAAAAGATTTTGTCGACTTGCTCTTGGGTGTAAGTCGCAAATATTGCTTGCGCCTTTCTCACTTCGTCAAGTTTTGCCAAAAGCGTTTTCTCATCGTTTACGATTTGAACGTTTGCCATTTTATATTCCATCCTTTATAAAAAATTTTTACGATTGTGAAAAATTTAACAATTCCTTTACATAAATATATTCTATACGATATTACATACGTTGTCAACAAATTTAACGTACAATTTTTTATGCTAGTGAAATTTTTAACAATCACTTTGTTCTATCAATTATATTATGGCTCATAATGGCTATAAATTTACAAATAATCGTATATAATTTATTAAAATTTACTATAAAAATAAAAAGGCGGACGTTTTGTCAGCCTTTTTTCTAATTATTCATATATGCGTATGCCTTATCCAAGTCGGCTTTGCTTCCCTCTTCGTACTTTTGATAAGGGAAAGGAAGATTAAGTCTTTCGTACTTGCTCTCGCAAAGTTTTCTGAACGCGAGGAACTTGAATTCCTTTACGCACGGGTATTTCTTTCTAATCTCTTTGAGCGTATCAAGCCTATCGGCAATATCGTTGAGCGTAGGCACAAGGACGTTGGTCATAGTCACCCATTTGTCAAGCGATTGACAGACGTCCAAGAATTTGTATACTCGACTGTCCACTTCCCTGTCTTGATTTTTAATATCAAGACGTACGCCGTCGCAAAGTTCAATCAAGTCTTTGTCGCAAATGAGTCCGTTGGTCTCGATAATCACTCCGATATTCTCGCTATGCAAAGCCTTTATCAACTCTTTGCAGAAGTCGGCTTGCAAAAACGGCTCGCCGCCCGATAAGGTGACGCCGCCGTTTTTAATATAGCTTTTGTATCTTCTGATTTTGTTTACGACTTCTTCGAGCGTGATTTCTCTGCCCTTTTCAGTCCAAGTCTCGGGGTTGTGACAAAATCCGCAACGCATATTGCATCCCGTAAAGAATACTACGCATCTAAGTCCTTTGCCGTCAACCGCCGAACCGTTGTAGATAGAATCTAATCTAGCCTTACATTTCTCCATGGTAAGTCCTTTTGAGAACTTCGAGTTGTTGCGGTTTGGAAAGTTTGTGGAAGTTGACCGCATAACCGGAAACACGGATAGTGATGTTTGGATACATATCGGGATGTTCCATAGCCGTGACGAGTTTTTCTCTGTCAAGCACGTTTACGTTGAGGTGNTGACCGCCGTTTTCAAAGTAGCCGTTNAGCATATCCGAAAGGTTGTCAACTCTCTTTTCCATATTCTCGCCNAGCGCGTTAGGCAANATCGAGAAGGTGTTGGAAATACCGTCTTGGCAACAGTTGTACGGAAGTTTGGATACCGANTTGAGCGATGCCAACGCGCCGCTNACTTCTCTGTTGTGCATCGGGTTTGCGCCCGGAGCAAACGGCTCGCCCTTCTTTCTNCCGTCGGGAGTAGTACCNGTCTTCTTACCGTAAACTACGTTGGAAGTAATCGTCAAAGCCGAAAGCGTATGCTTAGAACCGCGATANGTTTCGTTCTTTTTAAGTTCGNTNCTGAACTTGGTCAAGATTTCGACCGCGATNCAGTCTACTCTGTCGTCGTCGTTGCCGTATTTTGGGAAATCGCCCTTAATGTCGAAATCTACGATAAGACCGTTTTCGCCGTAAATCGGAGTTACGTCTGCGTACTTAATAGCCGACAAAGAGTCTGTTATAACCGAAAGACCCGCTACGCCGCACGCCATAAATCTCGTGACTTCGGTGTCGTGCAAAGCCATTTGAATTTTCTCGTAAGCGTACTTGTCGTGCATTCTGTGAATTACGTTGAGCGTATTGATATAAAGACGGCTCATCCACGCGCAGTANTTATCGAATGCGCTCATTACTTCGTTGTAATCGAGTTTACCCTCAAATCTCTTGCCTTCGGGAGCAACTTGAAGTCCCATATTCTCGTCTCTACCGCCGTTGAGCGTCAAGAGCAAGAGTTTTGCAAGGTTGCATCTTGCGCCGAAGAATTGCATTTGCTTGCCCACTTGCATAGCGGATACGCAACAAGCAATCGCGTAGTCGTCGCCGTACATAGGACGCATTATATCGTCGTTCTCATATTGAATTGAATCGGTGTCGATAGATACCTGAGCGCAGAACTTTTTGAAGTTGTCAGGCAATTTATCCGACCACAAAATAGTCAAGTTTGGCTCGGGCGCGCTACCCAAAGTGTAAAGGGTGTTGAGCACACGGAAGGAGTTTTTGGTGACAAGCGTTCTGCCGTCCATAGACATACCGCCCACGCTTTCCGTAGTCCAAGTCGGGTCNCCGCCGAACAAGTCGTTGTACTCGGGAGTACGCAACTGTCTGGAAAGTCTGAGTTTGATGACAAAGTCATCCATAAGTTCTTGCGCCTGCTCTTCCGTCAAAACGCCGNTNTCNANATCTCTTTGNATATANATATCAAGGAANGTCGAAGTNCTGCCAAGGCTCATTGCCGCGCCGTTTTGCTCTTTGATNGCGGCAAGATAGCCGAAGTACANCCANTGAATTGCTTCTTTTGCNTTGCCTGCCGGNTGAGATATATCNNAGCCGTATTTTTGCGCCATACCTTTGAGGTCGTTCAACGCTTGGATTTGCTGATGAAGTTCTTCAAGCGTACGGATATTGTCTTCGGTCATGACGTTTTTGCCATACTCGGTCTTATCTTTCATCTTTTGCTCNATAAGATAATCCACGCCGTAAAGCGCAACTCTTCTGTAATCGCCTATGATACGACCTCTGCCGTAGCCGTCGGGAAGTCCCGTGAGAATACCNACCTTTCTNGCCATTCTCATTTCGTCGGTGTATACGCTGAATACGCCGTCGTTGTGCGTAGTGGAATACTTGAAGTTTTCTTCAATCTTGTCGGACAACTTATAGCCGTATGCTTCGCACGCGCTTCTCGCCATACGGATACCGCCGAACGGATTTACTCCTCTCTTCAAAGGCTCGTCAGTCTGAAATCCGACGATAATGTCCAACTTTTTGTCGATATATCCGGCGTCGTATGCCAAAAGACCGGATACGTTTTCCGTATCAACGTCAAGCACGCCGCCATTGTCCATTTCCTTTTTCAAGAGNTTGTTGACCTTTTCCATTACCTTTTTGGTACGCTCTGTAGGTCCTGCCAAAAAAGACTTGTCTCCTTCGTAAGGCGTGTAGTTGAGATTTATAAAACCTCTGACGTCAATCTTGTCTTGATACTCGCCTTCTTTGAAACCTTTCCATTGCTCGAATTTCATTTGATTTCTCCTTTGTCGATTACGCCGTTTTNGGGCAAATCAACTACATCTTGTATATTGCTCTTTAAGTATAGACAAAATATAGTATATTGTCAACCGCTTTTCTCAACAATTTAATATAATTATTTTCCGTATTAGTATACGGTATTTTTAAGAATTTAGTNGCATGAATTTTGCACAAAATATGGAAATAGACAATAAAAAAATGCCCCTACGCTAAAGAAGTGGCAACTTAGGGATTTGAAGAAAAGCCAAGAAGCTTCTATAGGGAAAAATTTGAAACCACACTGTATAATTCATACCAGTGTGGTTTTTCAATTTAAATTANTTTTTCTTATGCTTAGTATGACTGCAAAATGTTCATTGTTTGAATAGTTTAATAATATTTACAAACACAAAAGAAAGTTTAGTATTTAAACTTCCTTTTTTTTGTTATGATTTTATCTTAACTGTTCTTTTCCCAAAAGGCTACGGCTTGNTCGAACCACCCTTCGGCTATCGTTCCGATACCTAAACCGAANCCGTGTCNGAAGTCCNGCATACGAATGATATTCGGTATGAGCNCCCATTGCNGCAATGTTNTCNATNCNNNNTTTCATNGTGCGGTAATTTGCAATTCCGTCGTTCTCGCCAACAGTAACNAANGTNGCAGGCTCNCCGNNNCTNTTATANTCNGTNTGNCCCGTGTACTGAATAACNGCNGTACTCGGTTTGGGAATATCNGCACCACCGCCGTAACTCTGNACNCCGTAGGAAGAAATCGTTGCCGTCATNCTTCCGCCTGCGCTACCNCCCCAAACGGAATAACCGCTNGTATCAACGCCGAGTTCGTTCGCATAGTGGAAGATAAACGTNATNGCTCTTGCCAAATCTTCGTAAGCCGTTTGTGCGCCCGGACGGTAAATGATAGCAAATGCGTTATAACCTTTCTTTGAAAGCTCTATTGCGTGTGGAAAACTGTCGTGCATAGCGCCAACGTAAGCCCAACCGCCGCCTGCGCAAGTTACGGCNAATTTAGCGTTTTTNTTTCCTCTGAAAAAGAANANCCCCGTNTCTGCNTTGCGTGGATCNGCNGCCTTTTCCGCNTCNGTGTANATATCGTAAAANACCTGATTACCCGCAAGCGTTTGGTCTTTGAAATAGTTGCAAATTTCCACCGTATGCGCCATGTTGATATGGCTGTACCAAGTAAGCGATAAATTACCAAGCGTACTGCCACTGTAATACCCTCTATTTACGAGAAATATCATTCTACCCCAATTTCCGAAAACAGGATCGTTTATTACATCGGATATGCTTGTGTTTGCCGTATAGCGAGTGTGAGATATATCGTCGCCCTCCTGTTTTCCATCGTTTGGCAATTCGGGAAGTTCCTCATTACCTGATTCATCGGGTTTTTCGGTTTCATCACTTCCACCCGGCAAATCGGGCAATACGATTTCCGCGCCTCCGTTGCCCGAATTATCTCCGTTATTTCCACTATTACAAGCGGCAAGTGATAAAACGCAAATAAGTGCAAGAATTAAAGCAATAATCTTTTTCATAATCTTATCCTTTTGCGTTATTAAAAGTATAACGAAGCCATACACCGTTGCCTTCGAGCTTCTGCACGTCTTTAAGCGTAAATGCAATAGCACGGTTGAGAGAATTATCGGTGCGCTCGAATACGGTTACTTGCTGTTCTCCGTCTGCCGCAGGTGCAAGTACAAGGCTCAATTCGTCAATCATACCTGCATCCGCAAACGCCCAGTCTATATAACCGCCACCTGCAATTACAAGCCTTTCTATGCCGAATATCTCTTTTAGTTTAATCATTGCAATTTCGCATTCAAGCTCTTTATCTCCTGCAAAAATATAGGAAATTCCGAGTTTACGAAGATACGCAAGATATTCGTCCGACACCTCTTTTGTAAGCACTTCAATGATGTGCTGTTTTAATCCGTGTCTTTCAAGATAACTCTGCGAATATGCAAGTTTACCGTGCCTGTCTATTGCAATTACATACTTATCTTCGGTATGCGGCGCAACATAGTCTTTATGTTCTACGGGTTTAACTTTCGGCAAATCGGCAACGTAATCGTCGCAAAAATCAAGCATCGTGGTCGTGCCGTATAAAATGGCATTACTGTCAAAAGTTGCGCGCAATTTCCCGTACTGCTCCCTTGCCGCAGTCGTTTCAGGCGTATACATATAGTTGCCTACGATTGCGCCGTCCAATGCGCTGAATATATGACATACAGTATAAGGTCTGTTCATTTCAGTACAATTCCCGCACCGAACGCTTTGCCGACTTTCTTGCCCATTGTAAAATACGAACGGCTTGCAGGATCGTATGAAATAGGATTGAGTTTGTTCAAATCCACGTTCCCGCTTTCGTCCAATACTTTTTCGTCAGCAATTGCGTTCAAAATTTTGCCGTAAACGCAACCGCTCTTTTCGTCGATATAATCAAGCTCACATTCGAGCGTGAGCGGCAGTTCTTCGATAACGGGTGCGTCCACGCGATTGCTTTTCGCTACGGTAAAGCCCGATTTTTCTATCTTCTTATTCTCGGTATACGCAGAAACCAAACCGACATAATCGGCAGGAATCATATTCGCTTCGTCCGCAATCGCAACCGTAAAGGCTTTTCTTGCACGAATGTTTGCAACCGTTTTATGCCCCTCGCTCAAATAGAGCGCAACCGTATCCATTTCGCAAAGCGTTCCCCACGCGGCGTTCATAGCGTCTGCGCTTCCGTCCTCGTTATATGTGCCGATAATAAGCACGGGCATAGGCATAATAAAAGGTTTTGTTCCTAAATCTTTTTTCATAAGTCATTCCTCCGTTTTTTAATAAACAATCCAAGTTTTTTCAGATAATACGATGCGCTTACAAATGTTGCGGACATTGCCATCGTCTGCAACAAATAAGCAAATGCCGATATATCGTAATTAAACTGTTTGAATTCCGTCAATAGGAACAGTTCTTCGTAGAACGCCCTTTGAACAAAGACGACTACTCCGTATATACCGACA
>JAAVHS010000009.1 GCA_014799575.1 Clostridiales bacterium
CGAGTGACAGTACGGAAACGGAAGAAATAGATTTCACCGTGAAGGCAAGCAATAGCGGTGGAAACGTAGGCGGAGTAACCGGCGGAGACGAACAAGGCAATGGCAATGGAGACGGACAAAATCCGAATGAACCGCCTGCAAATAACGACGATAATTTCAGCAGTATAGGCGAATCGCTCGAAAAGTGGTGGCAAGTAATAGTGAGCGCGCTCAGTATAGTCTTGATAGTTGCATTTATGGCAAAGGGCTTGGACTATGCAAGCAAGCGCAAGAAGATAAAGAAGACGATATCAAAGAAGTATAGCGGAGCATACTACGCGGTCGGCGGACTTGGTCTATTTGGCTTGCCGTACACTACTTGGACGGTAATTGCCGGCATTATGGCAGGAGTGGCGGTACTTGCGTTTATCTTTATGTTGCTTGAAAAGAGAATGTTGAGCAAAGCGGAAGACGAACTCGACGAGGCAAAAGACGAGTTTGAGAAGAACCAAAAAGACTTTGAGAACAAACGTCGCGACGAGCAAATGCAAATGATGCTTATGGGAATGATGGGCGGAAATGCAAACGGCGGACAAGGCTTTGCGTATAATCAAGGCGTAAGCGCGGACGAAATGCGACTTATGATAAACGATGCAATGAACAATATGCTGCCCAACGTGACGCAGTACTTGCCTCAACAAGCGTCAAGTAATGACGAACTTGTCCAACAACTCGTCGAGCAAAACGCGCACAATGAAGAGCGTATCAGACAACTTACCGAACAGAACGATGAGAGGATAAGAGAACTTACCAAGCAAAACGAGCAAATGATGGAAAAGCTAATGGATAAGATGTCCGAGCAGCCGAAAGAGAGCGTAAGCGAAGACGTAATCGAGAAGTTGGTTGAGAAACTTGCTAAGCAACAAGTCGCAGAGCGCGAAGCGGAAAAGGAAGTTGCGTCGGCCGTCGTAGACGAAAAGACGATTGAAGAATTGAAAGAGACGATCAGACAAGAGTTGCAATCCATAAAAGACGCAACGGCAGTCAAGAGCGTAGAAAATGACGGCAAAGACGAAAAAATTGAAATGCTGATGCGCAATCAAGAGATGTTGATGAAGCAGATAGTCGAGTTGACGACAAACAGAAATAATGATAAGCAAGTGGTATTGCCTTATATGCCGCAACCTATTATTCAACAGCAACCTACGGAAAAAGTAGTCGAAAAGTTCATTCCCGTGCCCGTTGAAAAGATAGTGGAGAAGGAAGTCAAGGTGGAAGTACCCGTAGAGAAAATCGTTCCTATGCCCGTTGAGAAACCCGCGCCAAAGGCAAAGACAACTTCGCCAAGACTTACGCTAGACGAGGCGTACGCAAAACTTTCTGCAACTCAAAAGAAGATTTTCGACACGTTGAAAAACTATGCGATGAGCAAAGACAAGTGCAAAGAGAAGAAATCGACTTACTTCACGGTACTTGGACAATCTACCGTCAATCCGCTTGTCAAGTTGACGATCAAGAAAAACACTACGGTCGCAATGTTCAAAATGGAAGACGAATACTTCAAAGACATTCGTCGCAACGCAACTAGCGATGGATCGAAAATAAAGGTAAAAGAGAGCGAACTCGTAGTATCAGACAATCAAGCGTTGTCCACTGCCAAAGAAATGATTGATCTACGTGAGGATCAGATAGAACGCTACAACGAATATTTGAAAGAGCAAAAGTCTATGAGGAAGAAGTAGATATAAATCTTTGTATCAATAATATTTAAAAAACCCTGCTAGCATTACTAGCAGGGTTTTTATTAACTTATTGCGATTACTTTTCTAGCATCTTTATAATTTCATTCTTTGAAATCAATCCGACGCTAGTGTCAACGACTTTCTTGTCCTTTATCACGACAAGCATAGGTATGCTTGATACGTTAAAGGCGCTTGCAAGTTCGCCTTGTTTGTCGACGTTGACTTTGCATACTTTCACGTCGTCGCGCTCCTCGGCGATTGCGTCCACAGTGGGGGACAACATTCTGCAGGGCACGCACCACGACGCCCAAAAGTCTATCAATACTTTTTTATCGCTCTCGACAACCTCTTTGTCAAAGTTGTCTTTCGTCAATTCTATTATTGCCATATTTATCACCTTCCAAGAAAATTATTCTTTCTAAAATTATTATAGCACGATATATTACAAATTACACGCTAAAACTAATATTATTGTTAATATATTTAAGTGTTTATAGTGAAAATATGGACAAAACGGCGAAATATGGATAAAACGGTTGAGATTTCGCGGGTAAAAAATTATTTAAAGTGTTATATTATTCTAAAAAATTGTTAAATAAAGCCGAAATTGTGTGATTAAATCGGTATTTTTTATAAATTGACACGATAAGTGATTTTATGGCGGAAGTGGTAAATATTTTTTATTTTAATATTGACATTGCTTTGGTCTAATAGTATAATAACAATATATAATATATCCTAAGATTAGGGGAAGAGGAATTTATGATTATTACGAACTCGGACTTGCTTTTGAGGGCAAAGAAGGGCGGTTATGCTATTCCGGCATTCAACGTCGACAATTTGGAAAGCGTTTTGGGCGTGCTTAACGCCATTGAAAAGACTTCAAAATCAGCGATAATTCAGACTATTCCCAGAACATTGAAATACGGCGGGACTGCTACTTACAGCGCGCTTGTTAGGGCTTTGTACAGGGGCGGAGCGGATATATCCGTTCACCTTGACCACGGCGGTGATATTAAGACCTGCGAGGATTGTATCAAGGCTGGATATACTTCGGTCATGATTGACGGCTCTATGCTTGACTTTGACAAAAACGTCGAGTTGACGAGAAAGGTCGTCGACCTTGCTCACGCGAGCGGCGTAAGCGTCGAAGCGGAGTTGGGTACGATTGGCGGCAAGGAAGAGACCGAAGGCGAGATAAAATACACGGAAGTGGACGAGGCGGTGGAATTCGTCAAAAGGACGGGAGTCGACAGCCTTGCAATCGGCGTAGGTACTGCACACGGCGTGTATAAGGGAGAACCGCATATCGCTGTCGATAGAATAAAAGAGATTGCAAACGTCGTGGACATTCCGTTGGTATTGCACGGAGCAAGCGGACTTTCCGACGAAGTGATAAGGGCTTGCATTAACGCAGGTATCAGCAAGATAAATTTCGCCACGCATTTGCGTCAGGCTTTCAGCGAGGGATTGAGAAAGGGACTTGCGAGCGGCGAGGCTACTTACGACCCGAAGACGTATTTGCCGTACGCAATCAAGGCGGTAGAGGACGTCGCAACGAAGATTATTGGGCTATGCCAACCAAACGCATAGTTTAGCATAAGGAAATACAAAGAGAGGTATAAAATGCAATACGTAAGTTTTGAAAACAACAGAAAATACGATTTGATAGCAGTGGGCAGAATTGCCATTGACTTCAATCCGCTTGACTATTTCAAGCCGTTGTCCGAGAGTCAGCAATATCGCAAGTATCTCGGAGGTTCGCCTGCCAACGTGGCTGTCGGTCTTGCAAGATTGGGCAAGAAAGTAGGCTTTATCGGTAAGGTGTCTGACGACCAATTCGGCGATTACGTCACCAACTTTTTTGCAAAAGAAGGCATTGACGTATCAAGAGTGTCGAGAGCAAAGAACGGCGAAAAACTAGGTCTTACGTTTACGGAAATTCTTTCCCCGACGGAGAGCAGTATTCTTATGTACCGCGACGGAATTGCAGACCTTATGCTTGACCCGTCTGACGTAGACGAGGAGTATATCGCAAACGCAAAGGCTTTGCTTATATCGGGAACTGCGCTTGCGCAAAGCCCGTCAAGAGAGGCGTGTCTTAAAGCTATGCAACTCGCGCAAAAGAACAACACGAAGATTATTTTCGATATAGATTACAGAGCGTACAATTGGAAGAGCAGCGACGAAATCGCCGTATACTATACCGCGGTTGCGGAGCACGCCGACATCATAATGGGTTCTAGAGAAGAATACGATTTGACTCAGGCTATTTTCGCGCCCGATATGGACGACGAGCAGACCGCAAAATATTGGTTCTCTAAAAACGCGAAAATCGTCATCATCAAGCACGGCAAGAAGGGAAGCACGGCGCATACCTACGACGGACTTAAATACAACATCAAGCCTTTCCCTGTGACGGCGTTCAAGTCGTTCGGCGGAGGAGACGGCTACGGCTCTGCTTTCCTCTACGGAATGTTCGAAGGAAAGGAAATCATGGATTGTTTGGAACTCGGCTCGGCTTCCGCGTCAATGCTCGTATCGGCACACGGCTGTTCGGAATTTATGCCGACGGTTGAGGAACTTCAAAAGTTTATCGCTGACGAAAAGAAAGAATTCGGCGAGATGATAGCAAGAAAGTAATATCATATAGGGGTAAAAAATATGGCTTTTAATTATCCGAAATTTAATAAGAAAGGCGTTAAGACTCTTACGCAAATAGACGGCAAGAATAAGGATATGATGATGGATATTCTCGTCGTCAAACTTGCTAAGGGCGAAAGCGCAACTTACAGCGAAAAAGATAAAGAGATGTGCGTGCTTCTCACCGAAGGCGCGGTTGAAATGAAGTGTAATGAGCTTGTCGGCAGCGGAAAGAGAACGGGCGTTTTCGACGATTTGCCGATTTGTATGCACGTTTGCAAGGGCAATACGCTTGTCGTTAAAGCGTTGGAAGACAGTGAAATTATCTATCTTGCGACTATCAACGAAAGAGAATTCCCGTCAAAGTTCTACGACAAGAAAGACGTAATCGTAAGCGTATCATGCGAAGGCTTGTGGGAAAATACCGCGGTGAGAGACGTCAATACGATTTTCGATTATTCCAACGCGCCTTACTCAAATCTCGTAGTAGGAGAAGTATTGGCAAGGCAGGGTAGATGGTGGAGTTATTTGCCGCACTCTCATCCTCAACCTGAAGTATATTACTACAAGATGCCCACGCCCGAAGCGTTCGGCGCTTGCTTTATCGGTGAAATGGAACCGCATACAATCGTCGACGGAAGCGTAGGTTGTTTTCCAGGCGGAAAGACGCACGTTCAGGTTACCGCCCCCGGCTATCCTATGTACTGCTGTTGGATGATAAGACACCTTGACGGCAATCCGTGGGATAAGACGAGAATAGTCGACCCCAGATATGAATATTGGGAGAAATAAGGAGATATTATGAAGACGGAAAGAATGAGTGTCGGCGAAGCCGTAGTAAGATTTCTTGACAATCAATACGTCAGTTTTGACGGAGTGGAAAACAAACTCGTCGAGGGTATGTTTACCATTTTCGGTCACGGTTGCGTATTGGGTATAGGCGAGGCGCTTTCAATGGGCAAGCACTCTTTGAAAGTGTATCAAGGTAAAAACGAACAAGGTATGGCGCAGGTCGCTACTGCGTACGCAAAACAAAACAACAGACGTAAAATTTTGCCGTGCGTATCGTCGATTGGACCGGGCGCGGCGAATATGGTCACTGCCGCAGGAACGGCAACGGCAAACAATATTCCTTTGTTGCTGTTTATGGGCGATACTTTCGCTACCCGTCAGCCCGACCCCGTATTGCAACAGATAGAACAACCGTATAGCGCGCTTGTCACGACGAACGACGCTTTCAAGGCGGTAACGAGATATTTCGATAGAGTGACAAGACCTGAAATGCTTATGAGCGCGTTGCTCAACGCAATCAGAGTATTGCTCGACCCGGCGCACACAGGCGCGGTCGCAATCGCTATGCCGCAAGACGTGCAAGGCGAGTGTTACGATTTCCCGGTTGACTTCTTTAAGAAAAGAGTCAATAGAATTACAAGACCTACGCCCGTTGAGGAAGAACTTCAAGATTTGGCAAATGAAATCAAAAAGAGCAAAAAACCGTTGCTTATCGTTGGCGGTGGCGTAAAGTATAGCGAAGCGGGCGAGACTGTCGCTAAGTTCTGTGAAAAACACAATATACCTTTCTGCGAAACGCAAGCGGGTAAGACGGCAATCAAGTCGTCGCATCCGCTCAACGTCGGCGGTCTTGGCGTAACGGGCAACAGCAGCGCAAATACGCTTGCAAAAGACTGCGATTTAATAATAGCGGTAGGCACTAGATTCACCGATTTCACAACCGCGTCAAAGTCGCTTTATGCGGATAAGAAAGTAATCACGCTCAATATGTCCGACTTCCACGCGTCCAAACTTGACGCCGTCAAAGCTATTGGAGACGCTAAGGCGGGAATTATCGCTTTGGACGCGCTTTTGGACGGATACAAGAGCGGATATAAAGACGAAATCGCAAAGGCAAAATCCGATTGGGATAAGGAAATGGATAGACTTACTCATATCACAATCGGCAAGGGGTATAATCCCGAAATTGACGCTCATATGCCTGACGTCGTAGAGAATTTCATTAAGGCGCACGGCGAAGCCATGGCGCAGACTACGGCTATCGGCGTAATCAGAGAGTGCATACCCAAAGACGCTATTATAGTAGGTTCGGCAGGTAGTTTGCCCGGCGATTTGCAAAGAATGTGGACGAGCGATTGCAAGGACAGTTACAATATGGAATACGGCTATTCCTGCATGGGCTATGAAATTGCAGGTTGCTTGGGAAGTAAAATGGCTATGCCAAATCAAGAGGTATACGCAATGGTAGGCGACGGAAGTTATTTGATGTTGCATACCGAGATGATTACAGCTCTTCAAGAGGGTATCAAAATGAACGTGCTTCTCTTTGACAACGCGTCGTTTGGCTGTATCAACAATCTTCAAATGGACCAAGGCGTAGACGCATTGTGCACAGAGTTGCGTTATCGCGAGGGCGACAAACCTATACGCGAAGGCAAGTTTATGAATATCGACTACGCTATGAGCGCGCGAGGCTATGGATTTGTAACGTATACCGCTCGCAACGAGCAAGAGTTGAGAGAGGCGATTGCAGATTCTCTTAAACAGACGACTTCCACGCTTATCGACATCAAGGTATTGCCGAAGTCTATGACGCACGGCTACGACGGTTGGTGGAACGTAGGCTGCACGCAAAATCCTCGCTCGCAAAGAGGTAAGTCGGCGCTTGCCAACAAAGAAAAAATGCTTGAAAAAGCAAGAAAATATTGATATATTAGGTGGATTTATGGACAAGAACAAAATTAAACTCGGTATTGCTCCGATAGCTTGGACGAATGACGATATGCCCGATTTGGGAGCGGAAAACACCTTCGAGCAGTGCGTAAGCGAAATGGCTTTGGCAGGCTTCGTAGGTTGCGAAGTGGGCAACAAATACCCAAAAGACGTCGCTACGCTCAAAAAGGCTTTGGAATTGAGAGGATTGAGCATTGCAAATCAATGGTTTTCATCCTTCGTACTTACCAAGCCAATGGAAGAAGTTGAAAAGGAATTTATTGCGCAGTGTAATTTCCTCAAAGCCATGGGCGCAAAGACAATCGGCGCGTCAGAGCAAAGCTACAGCATACAAGGACAGATGAACACGCCTGTGTTCGACAACAAATACGTCATGAACGACGGCGAGTGGGAAAAGTTCGCAAAGGGAATGAACAGACTCGGCGAGATTGCAAATTCAATGGGAATAAATCTCGTATTCCACCACCACATGGGCACGGTCGTGCAGACAGCCGAAGAAGTTGACAGAATGATGGAAATGACCGACTCGGACAAATTCACGCTTTTGTTTGACAGCGGACATTTGGCGTACTGCGGACAAGACTATTTGGCGGTATTGAAAAAGCACGCCGACAGAGTAAAGCACGTTCACCTCAAAGACATACGTCCCGAAGTCGTGGCGAAAGTCAAGTCGCAAAAACTTTCTTTCTTGCAAGGCGTAAGAGAGGGAGCGTTCACAGTCCCGGGCGACGGCTGTATCGACTTTGCGCCGATATTCGAGATATTGGAAAAGAGCGGTTATCAAGGTTGGATGATCGTCGAGGCGGAACAAGACCCTGCCAAGGCAAATCCGCTTGAATACGCTATTAAAGCAAGAAAATACATTGCCCAAACGGCAAAATTATAATAATAAGGATATATACCAAAAAGGAGAAATATTATGGCAGTAAAGACATTAGGATATTTTACGAACAACCAATTCGTACAATCCACTACGGATAAGTATTATCCGGTATTCAATCCGTCCACGGGCGAGCAGATTGCTCAAATGCCTCGTTGTACTACGGCAGAAGTAAGCAAGGTAATCGACAACGCTCACGAGGCGTACAAGAAATGGTCGAAAGTACCTGTAATCAAGAGAGTCCAAATTCTCTACAAGGTCAGAGATTTGCTTATCGAGCATATGGACGAGTTGACCGAACTTTGCGCTACCGAGCACGGTAAGAACTGGGAAGAGAGCAAAGGGGATATACTCAAAGCAAAGGAAGGTACGGAACTTGCTTGTTCAATGCCGTCGCTTCTTCAAGGCGAAAGTCTTATGGACGCTTCGACGGGATACGACACCGTACTTTATAGAGAATCAATGGGCGTGTTCGTAGGTATTGCGCCGTTTAATTTCCCTGCAATGATTCCAATGGGCTGGATGGCTCCCGTATGTATCGCGTGCGGTAACGCAATCGTATTGAAAGTCGCAGGCGCTACGCCGATGACGTCGCTCAGAATTGCCGAACTTTATAAAGAAGCGGGTCTTCCCGACGGCGTAATCAATATCGTAAGTTGCGATAGAAACGACACTCAAGAACTTATTTCCAATGATAAAGTAGTGGGTATCACTTTCGTTGGTTCGACTACCGTCGGCAGATATATTTACGAGACGGCAGCCAAGTACGGCAAGAGAGTGCAGTGTCTTTGCGAGGCTAAGAACCACGCGCTCGTACTTGAAGACGCCGCGCTTGACAGAACGGCGGCGGGTATCATCAACGCTTCGTACGGTTGCGCAGGCGAGAGATGTATGGCTTTGCCCGTAATCGTCGCGCAAGAGAGCATAGCGGACAAACTCGTTGCAAAACTTGTCGAGCTTGCAAAGAAAGTAAAAGTCGGTCCTGCGTACGACAAGACTACGAACTTAGGACCTGTATACAGCGCAGAGCATAAGCAAAGCGTAATGAATTGGATACAAAAAGGTATTGACGAGGGCGCAAAGGTCGTACTCGACGGTAGAAACATCAAAGTCAAGGGCTATGAAAACGGCTTCTATCTCGCTCCGACGATTTTAGACAACGTAACTCCCGAAATGACAGTCGGTCAAAGAGAAATTTTCGGACCTGTACTTTGCGTCAAGAGAGTAAAGACTTTTGAAGAAGGCTTAGAGGTAATGAACGCTAATCCGTTCGCAAACGGCTCTGTAATCTATACGCAAAACGGTTACTACGCAAGAGAGTTCGTACGCTATACGCACGGCGGTATGGTCGGCGTAAACGTAGGTATTCCCGTACCTGTAGGCGTATTCTCCTTCACGGGTCACAAGTATTCCTTCTTCGGCGATTTGCACTGTCTCGGTCGCGATAGCTTCAAGTTCTACACGGACAGCAAGACGGTTACGACGCACTGGTTTGACGAGCATGAAGCTAAGTCCACCAAGGTTTCCACATGGGATGGAACTATTTAATAGGAAAAGGAGAGCGAATTATGATAAAAATAGGAATTATCGGCGCAGGACGTATCGGAAAAGTACACTGCGAATCTATTATGTGTTACGTCAAGGGGGCGACTGTAAAGAGCGTTGCCGACCCGTTTATGAATGACGAAACTGAGAAGTGGCTCAAAGGTATGGGCGTGGAAAAGACGATGAAAGACTACCACGAAATCTTGAGCGACAAGGAAATCGACGCAGTGCTTATTTGTTCGTCCACAGACACTCACGCGCCAATATCTATCGAGGCTATCAAGGCGGGTAAGCACGTTTTCTGCGAAAAGCCCGTTGACCACGATATCGCAAAAATCAACGAAGTCAAGGCTGCGCTTGCAAATAGCAAAGTCAAGTATCAAGTAGGCTTCAACCGTCGTTTCGACCACAACTTTATGGCTGTAAGAGAGGCGGTTAAGCAAGGTAAAATCGGCGCATTGAACGTGCTCAAGATTTGTTCGAGAGACCCGGGCGCGCCACCCGTATCTTACATAAAAGTAAGCGGCGGCATCTTCCTGGATATGACGATTCACGACTTTGATATGGTAAGATATCTGTCGGGCGAAGAAGTCGAGAGCGTATTCGCTATGGGCGGAGTAATGGTAGACAAGGCTATCGGCGAAGCAGGAGATATCGACACTGCTATCATCACGCTTAGACTTAAATGCGGAGCGTTGGCGGTCATCGACAACTGCCGTAGAGCGACTTACGGCTACGACCAAAGAGCGGAAGCGTTCGGCGAACTCGGTCAAGTTGCTATTTCCAACGATTGCGAGTCCAACGCAGTGCTTTCCAACGCTGACGGCGTGACCGCTGAAAAGCCGTTGCTCTTCTTCTTGGAAAGATATATGCAAGCGTACGTAAACGAAATCAATCAGTTCGTAGATTGTATCGTTAACGACAAGCCTGTTCCCGTAAGCATTGAAGACGGCTTGCAAGCGGTCGTAATCGGCAGAGCTGCAAAGAAGTCTTTGGATGAGGGCAGACCGGTTGCATTATCAGAAATTAAATAAGTATTAAATAAAAACAATAAACAAACTTTATAAATGCTACTTGCAAATTGCGAGTAGCATTTTTTCATTATCGTATATCGCGCGCTTGACTGCATAACTCAATTAAACTCTTAATATATTCTAATATGATAATCAGTATTAGAAAACGCGGACTGGCGTTTATTTTGGCAATAGTAGTTGTGGTAGCGATAAGTTTCGGCACGTTGATTGGCGTTAGAGTGGCGGAAGCAAGTTCTCCGATTCATGAATACACAATCGTAATTGACGCGGGTCACGGCGGTATTGACGGCGGAGTGGTAGGCTCGTCTAGCGTAAAGGAAAGCGACATAAATCTCAAAATGAGCAAGATTTTGGAAAAGGAATTGTCAAGCCGTAATTTCGGGGTAGTAATGACCCGAACGAGCGAGGACGCGCTCAACAACGTAAAAAGACTTGATATGCAAGCAAGAAAGAAGATAATCACCGAGGCAAACCCCACGGCGGTGATAAGTCTGCACGTCAACAAATTTTCCGACAGTTCAAGACGAGGAGTTCAAGTCTTTTACGACGATACAGGCATAGGCAAGGACTTCGCCGCGCTTATGCAAAATCATCTCAACGAAAATATCAACGCTGTCTACGGCAATAGAAGTAATTACGAGCCGATAGCGGGAGATTTGTTTATCACCAAATGTGCGAAAGTTCCGTCTATAATTATCGAATGCGGATTTATCTCCAACGCAGAGGACGAAAAATTATTGCTATCGCAAGCCTATTGCGAAGACCTTTGCAAAAGAATAGGCGAGGTTTTGACGTCGGCGCTTTACCAACCGCAATAGTTGATTTATCTTGAATAATAGTTGACGCAAGTCGCACAATATAGACGAATGAGGAATTGATATGAAAAGAGTTTGTGCGACGGTCTTTATATGTTTTAGCGTGTGCGTAGTGTTTGCGTTTGCAGTATGTTGCAACGGCAATGGCGACGTTTCGATTTGTATGGCAAGCGCAGCCGACGAGCGCGAGTGCTTGGGCGAGTTGACAGTGCTGATGTATCACAACACCTTAGCGCCCAATAAAAGAGAAAGCGTGTATTGCATCAATCAAAATCATTTGCGAAAAGACTTTGAATATCTCAAAACGAATGGCTACAACGTGGTAAGTTGCGATTACGTAATCAAGACTGTCGGAGAAGGTAAAAAACTGCCGCAAAATGCGGTGATTATCACATTCGACGACGGCTATCTCAACAATATCAAGTATGCGCAACCGCTACTTGAAGAGTATGGGTATAGCGGACTATTCTCGGTAGTAGGCGACTACACTCGACTTGACAAGACGAATAATCCGCGAGGCGGTGATTTTATCTATTTCGGTTGGCAGGATATGGCGGATGCGAATGCAAGCGAGTACGTCGAAATCGGTCTGCACTCCTACAATATGCACAACACAAAGCCGCGTATGGGCGTGTCAAAACTCGGCGGCGAAACTTCGGAAGTCTACAAAAAGGTCTTTTCAGACGATACGGACATGCTTGTCGAGGAATTGAAGAAAGTCGGAATTACGTCGAACGTATACGCGTACCCCTACGGCAAGTACTGCAAAGAGAGCGAAGAAGTGTTGAAGTCCAAAGGGATTTTGATGACTTTAACTTGTAATGAGGGAGTCAACCGTATCTACGGAATGGACGACTTGTATCTTCTCAAAAGGTATAACCGCGACGCTACGAAAGGCGAGTTGTCTTGTATAGGCAAAATGTAGTTTATAAACAAATTTGTTTTTCTTGCAGTTGGCATAGCGGTAAATCTTTGTTATAATGTTTATAGAGGTAGTTTATGAGTTTTTACGACGAAGTATATTCCGTAGTCAAATTGATACCCAAGGGCAAAGTAGCGACGTACGGACAGATAGCCAAAATTCTTTGTTCGCCCCACGCGTCGAGAGCAGTGGGATATGCGTTGCATTGCAACCCTGCGCCCGGGATTATTCCTTGCCATAGAGTTGTCAATCGCTTTGGAAGGCTTGCGCCCGCGTTTGCTTTCGGCGGAGAAGAAGTACAAGCGCAGTTGCTCGCAAATGAAGGCGTGGTTTGCGACGAGAACTTTTTTGTCGATTTGGCAAAATACCAATGGAGAGAAGAGTAGTGGACAGCATACGCAGACTTGAATACGTCGCTAATGCAAGCGGTAGTATTGACGACGCGCTTTCGGCTAGGGGCATATCCTCGACTATACGAACGGGTCTTAGAAAGGAATTAGGGCTGATTTGCAAAGTATGCGACGGCAAAGAAATACCCGTCAAGATAATAGATAGCGTAGGCGAGGGAGAAAAGTTTTGCATATACCTCAAAGACAGCGATATTAAGCCTATCCCCAAATGGGACAAGCCTGTCAAGATTGTGTACGAAGATCAAGACTTGGCAGTCATTGACAAAGACGCGGGAGTGGCGGTCATACCTACGAAAAAGCACTACGGCAAAAGCCTTGTCAACGCCCTTGCGAATATTTGGGGCGATTTTGTTTATAGACCAGTCAACCGACTTGACAGAGATACNTCGGGACTGATGATTGTCGCCAAAAANCAACTTGCGCACAGCANACTTNCAATCGAGCATATTGATAGAGAATATATCGCCCTATGCGAAGGACAGTTTGAGGGCGAGAGAAAGGGAACGATTGACTTGCCCATAAAGCGCGCGGGCAGCGGAATGAAGAGAGNAGTCGCGCCTGAGGGAGATAGGGCGATTACCCACTATGAAGTAATAAANCAGTTCGAGCAATATTTTTCCGCTCGCTTTGTCTTGGAGACGGGCAGGACGCATCAAATCAGAGTACATATTTCTCATATNGGTTATCCNCTTTGTTGCGANAAGTTGTACAATCCCGACCCNAANCAAATTTTGTGNCCNNNCGGNAACGTTTTGAATAGACANGCCTTGCACTCGTATAGGCTNTCNTTTGTCCATCCAATCGACGGAAGANAAATGGAATTTACTTCAAATCCGTCATTTTGTTGACATATATATTGATATAAATTATAATAAANGTGCAAAATAATTCGCTANTTAGCGATATTTAGGAGATGGATATGAATATTTTTCAAAAAGCGTGGTACAGAACTTATCAAAAGACTATATATGCGGTTTCGCCGTTTTTGCCTTGGCGTCAGCCAAAACTTTTGAGTTTTGAGGGCGGAATAAAAGACTTGCCAAAGTTTATATTGGACAGCGGACACAAGAGCGTAATGCTCGTCGTCGATTCCAATCTTGCAAAGATGGGTATGCCGAATCCGTTTATCGAGGCTTGCGAAACTCAAGGCTTAGCGCTCACNGTCTTTGANAAAGTNTTCCCAAATCCGACGATTGATTTGGTAGAGGACGCGCTTGCGGTATACAAGCAAAACGGTTGCGACTGCTTGGTGGCNTTGGGCGGCGGTTCGTCAATGGACTGCGCAAAGGTAGTCGGCGCGCGCGTCGCTTGTCCTAAGAAGCCTATACCCAAAATGAAAGGTATTCTCAAAGTNGGAAAGAAGTTGCCTATGTTCGTGGCTATCCCGACCACGGCAGGTACGGGAAGCGAAACGACCCTTGCGGCTGTAATTTCCAATTCCGAAACTCACGAAAAGTACGCTATNAACGACCACGCGTTGATACCTGAATACGCATTGCTCGACGCGTCGCTTACGCTCGGCTTGCCGCCTCATATCACTTCGACGACCGGTATGGACGCGCTCACTCATGCAGTCGAGGCTTATATCGGCAAGAGCAATACGAAGCAGACAAAGGAAATGGCGGANAAGGCTGTCAAACTCATCTTTGACAATCTNGTGACCGCTTATCAAGACGGAAGCAACTTCGAAGCGAGAGAGAACATGCTCAAAGGCTCTTTCTATGCAGGCGCGGCTTTCACGAGAGCGTACGTNGGTTACGTTCANGCAATGGCGCANACTTTGGGCGGTTTCTATCACACTCCGCACGGCTTGGCAAATTCNGTAATACTTCCGCATATTCTTGATTTCTTCGGTTCAAGTATTTACAAGAAACTTGCTAAACTCGCCGATATCGTGGGTATTCAAGGCGAAAACGACGAGGTTAAGGCAAAAGCCTTTATTCAAGCGATAAAGGATATGAACAAGACGATGAATATCCCCGACAAGTTTGTCGACGTGATAAAGGAAGAGGATATNCCTCAAATGGTGGACAGNGCGTACGCAGANGCGCATCCGCTTTATCCNGTNCCTAAGTTTATGAACAAAAAGCAACTCGCCGATATGTTCAGAGAGTTGATGGGCTGATAATGAAGAATTGCATTTTGGTCGGCGGCGGTAATTTTTGCGAGCAAGAATTCAACAAGTGCAGAGAAGAGTTGGAATCATCGCAAGAAGAGTATACCGTAGTTGCCGTCGATAGCGGTTATGAATATATCAAAGACCAAGTAGAAGTCGCTTGCATAGTAGGCGACTTCGATTCTTTGGGTTACGTTCCCGAAAATATTCCCGTGATAAAACACGACCCAGTCAAGGACTATACCGATATGGCTTTGGCAATCGAGTATATGCAAAATCAAGGCATTGAGAATTTTATTATCTTCGGCGGACTTGGCGGACGGCTNGACCACACGCTTGCCAATCTTCAAATGGCGCACGGCTTTTTCAAAGAGGGAGATATCTTTATTACTTTCATTGACAGCGACTATGACGTGCATTTTATNGACGACACTTTTGTCATTNAAGACGGCAAGAAAGGGCAGACTTTTTCTCTCTTCGCTTTTGACAAATGCAGTGGGGTCAACGTGTCGGGAGCAAAATACAATCTAGACAATCATACTTTAACCAATACTTTTCCGCTCGGAGTGAGCAATGAATTTGCNGGCGGAGAGTGCGTAATNAGCGTNGANGAAGGCGTATTGATTTACGTAGAAGTCAAAAGAGGATAGGAATGGATAAGCAAAAGACAGTGATNTTCGACCTAGACGGTACGGTACTNGATACNTTNCCCGACCTTGCGTTGTCGGCGAACTATGCGCTCAAAAAACTCGGCTTTCCCGAGCAATCTACCGAGCAAGTNCGNATGGCTATCGGTCACGGCATTCGCAATCTTCTTAGGACTCTNATGGGGTGCGAGGACGAAAAAATCTTGGAAGAGTGCAGAAGTATTTTTCAAGAGTATTACAACAAAAACAAGACTTTGACGACAAAGCCGTACGACGGCNTAATCGATTTNCTTAAAGCCTTAAAAGACAAGGGCNTTAGAATATTTTTAATATCCAANAAATANGACGGNGCAACGCAAGAACTTGTAGCGCATTTCTTCGGCAATATCTTTGACGGAGTATACGGCTCGCGCGAAAACGTCTTGGCAAAGCCCGATAGGGCAATGTTCGATTTGGTATGCGAAGAGCATAATTTGGACAAAGACGGAGTANTCTACGTAGGCGATAGCGAAGTCGACTGCGAATTTGCAAGAAATTGCAANATNGACTTTATCGGAGTAAGTTGGGGATTTAGAAGAAAAGANGAGTTGAAANCNTGNGGAGCAAAAGTCATTGCCGNCAGCGTGGGGGAACTCAAAAGTTTGTTATCAACGTTCTGCGAATAAGTCAGTCTATCCCACATCCCGCCGAACNAGGCGGTTTTTTTATAGGCTATTTGCTTAACCAAGTGGAATAAAATGTCGAAATAAGTAAAAAATATTCAAAAAAAGTNAAAATCTTCCAAATAAAGTATACATTTCCTGACCGAAGAATTTCGACANTGNNAAGTCAAAATTCGCGANANTTAGACATNNATATCATAACANANNATAATTTTTTATTCAAGTGCTTTTAGTCAGGAAATGTATACTTTTCCTGACTAGNCAAAAAATCGGGTAAAAGCGAGGTTAAAATGGATATACGAAAAAGGAAAATTAAAGGATATTTGGCATTGTCAGTGTTGTTGATAATGTGTCTTGTTATNGCAAGCGCAATGGCTTTCTTTACGCCGAATAAAAATGCGGAAGCGATAACGAATATGTCTACGCAAGCGACGGATTTGGGGAACTTATTGCTAGATAATTATGAAAGTAAAACTGACGGAAACATATTCAATGAAGATGTGTTTTGGAATTTGGTAAGTCGCATAAGCGGTGGCAGCGTTACTTCTGCAAATCGAAGCGGATTGAGTAGTTTGGGTTCGACGGCAAAGTCTTCGGCGGATTTTCGCTCATACAACAATACGTTGGGCAATGGCTCAAAGGACGTTGTAGTCACGATAGGCGGAAAGCAATGGATTGCGACTTATTTATCGTCCAACACAAAAGGTGAGCCTATCTTGACTTTTTGGCTTGCTACGGGTTCGACTACTACGCTTTGGGGCACTACATCTAACTATGTAGGCGCTTGGTCAAATCAGTTTACGTCAAATTTATACGGAACAAGTTATATGAGAGTAGTGTCGCTCAACAATGGCGGAGATTACGCTGATACAAATTCGCATATGACGACTAATGTGTCTAAAAGCCTAACAAGTCAATGGGCAATCTACACAGTGCCAAATACGGAGTCCGGAATGAACGGAAGCAGTTTGACGGAATTTATAGAAGTACCCAACAATATGNCTTGGCAAAAAGAACAACAAGCATTGAAGTATGTAACGTCATCAGCTTATACAGGCAGTTGGAAATATAACAATAACAATGACGCATTGAATTATGGTAGCAAAGTGACAGTTGATGGCACAGAAGGCGCTACCTCAACTGGTGACTACGAGAAGCAATTAGAGGAGAAATCTCTTGAATCATATTACTCTGCTTGGGGAAATGATACATTATGGCTTCCGAGTGTTACGGAGACGGGAGTAAGCGGAGAAGAAGGAATATGGAAAGCATCCAATAATACACGCTCGAACATCTCGAGCAGCACCGCTTATTATACGTTTTTACGTTCGGCGGATTACACTTACGTCAATNCTCTAATGCTCCACTATAATGGTTCCGCTCTGGACAATTCCCGTGTCACCACTAACCGCGCGGTTCGTCCGGCATTCCACTTAAATTTAGCAAAAGTGGCGAAAACACTAAATTCATTCCAAAAACCTGTGATTAACGGCGAAAAAATAAAATATTACACAGGCAGTGACGTTACATTTGAGTTGAACAAGATAAATCAAAGTCTTGTCGACGTAGAAGTTGTAGCCGAGTATTTGGACAGCAATTACACGGACGTAAAAGATGCTGTAACTTATTCGTGTACGCCTAGTTATGCAAACGGAGTAATGTCATTTAGCGTTCAAAAGGTAGGAAAATATACGGTCAAAGTTACACCTAATACCGGATATTATTGGTCGGACGGGACTAATACTACGGAGACGTATACTTACACGTTGAAGTACAAAGTGACCGAACCGAAATTCAGCAACAACACGACAAGTATAGAAGGGACGTACAACGGCGCAGAGCAGTCCTTCGCTATTTCAAGTTACGACACAACTAAGATGAATATAAAGGCTGACGGAGTGAGTAATTTGATTTTTGACGCAAGCGCGTCGACGTTCAGGGTGACAAATGCTAAGACGTCGTACGTAGTACCCGTAGAGTTGAAAAATAAAGAACTTATGGAATGGACGACGGCGGGAGATACTCAGGACAAGTCGCTTACTATCACAATCAAAAAGAAACAAATCACAAAGCCTCAAATAAGCGGAGGCACATCCAAGCCATATACGGGAAGTCCTGTGAATTTTCCGCTGTCGAATTATACTGCAGGTGGCGACGTAGAGTTGAAAGGACCGAGTCCAAGTACGGAAGTAGTTACGGCTATTACGCAGACAAATGCGGGAACGTACGTCTACACTATATCTCTTAAAGATAAAAATAATACNGAGTGGGTAGGCGGCGGAACAGCCGACGATACGTTGACGGCATACATTACGTCAGTGGGATTTGCCAAGCCGTCATTGACAAATGACGGTAAACTGACTTTGTCTCAAGAAAAGACGTATTCAACGACAACGACTCCAAAGGGGGCGACGTTTACCGTATACAACACTACGGGCGTGACGATAGAGCCGAATGACAAAACGCAGACTGACGCGATCATAAGCGGAAATACTATAACGGTAACGAAAGTAGGAACGTATACTTTCAAAGTATCATTGGCGGATTCTACCAATACCAAGTGGGATGACAATACGAACGATACTTACGATTTGACGGTAAAAGTAAATCCAAAGGATATAACAATACCGGTATTTGCTTTGGGAGCGGATCACAAGACTTATGACGGAAGTGCGCAGACGTTTGAATTGCCCACTTTGGACGATANCGCTATAGAAATAAGAAATTCTGACGGCAATATAGTTACTGCGTTTACGGGTAAGGACGCAACAACGTATAATTACACGTTGCATCTCAAAGACACTGTCAACACTCAATGGAAAGATACAAATGGGGGCATTACTCCGAAAAATATAAGCGTCACNATAGATCAAAAGGTCTTGAATATTACAAGTTTTACTTGTAGCGTAAACGGAAATCCGCCGTCTTGGGAAAAGGGTNNGGNNNACGTAACCTTTACTATAGTCGAGGATTCGCTTTCAGGCGATANGGTAAAATTGCTATTGTATAGAGAGCAAAGCGGAGCAAAAGCGTATGACTTGACGAGTGTAGACGAGANNGTAGCAAAGACGGTTACAGTCACTTTGCCCGATTACTTACCGCAAGGTAGTTACGTATTGGGAGTGGAGTTGGCAGACGCTTCATTATATCCCGACAACGGCAATTACACTTTATCTACTACGAATACAAGTCAGTATCGCAAGACCTTTGTAGTAAAAGGACAAAGCTTGATATTGACCGAGGAAAATATGCCGTGGATATACAAGTATACGGACAAAGACAGTATAGAGCAAGAAGTCAGTATTTTGGCGCAAGAAGGTCAAGCGAAGAGAAGCGTTAAAGTCACTTATTATGGCGGCGAGTATGAATTCACCGTTGACGCCGAAGCCTTGTATGCATTGGGCGCGGAGATAGACACGAGCAAAGGTGCGGACGGTTTTGCCGGCGATACCAAGTGGATAAACGCGACTACTGCTTCAAAGACTATTACCGTATATTGGAAATCTGTGGAAGGTTATGAAGCCAACAGCGGAAGTTNTGAGTTGACGTACGACATAGAGAAGGCGAAGTATGATTTGACTAATACTAAGTGGGATTATACAGGAGCGAAAGAATATAATCCTGTGCAAGACCAAAAGGTAAAGGTAATAGATTTGCCGGGAGGCTTGACGATAGCCGATTCAAATTATAGGGATAACATCAAAAGACCTGCGGGAGATTATACGGCAAAGATAGTCGGTACTTTGGGAAATGCCAATGCCGGCAACTATTACACGCCGTCGGTTACGGATAAGACAACGTATATCTACAACAAAGACGACGGAGAATTCCCGTGGACGCTTCAATGGAAGATAAATCCTAAGAGCCTAAATCTCACTTGGGTGGAAAAGAATAGNGAGAACAATGATTTTACTTATTGGATAGTAAGCGGAGAAGAAGCGGAAAGAATAGATATTTATTTGTTTTACGCAGAAGACGACTATGATGATTTGACAGGCGAGGCAACGGGCAATCCCATAGCGTTAAGCGACATAACAGTGCCTAAAAAGGCCGTGCATTATTATTGGGTAGTAGCCGTACTTAAAGACGCAAACAACTACACTATGGAAAATAAGGCGCACAGTTTTTCAGTAGGTTCGCTCAAAGAGATGGTCAAGGTAAAGTTGAAAGACGAAGGTCCGTTTGTATACAACGGCAGTCCATACGGACAAGACATCATAGTTGAGTCGGATGAGGGTACGCTCACAAGCGCGCATATNGATACTAAGTATTACANCGTTAATGATAGAGATAATCCATTGCAAGGAGCGCCTACAAACGCAGGTAAATACGTTCTCGTATTGGCGTTGAAAGACGGTCTAGGTCTTGAAGAAGGCTACGAACTTACGGTCAAAGAGATAGAATTCGAGATAGAGCAAGCAGAAGTNGAGATAGCGTTGAGCAAGAGCGAATACAAGTACAACGGACAAGGCAAGGAAGTTGAGTTTACCGTTGCAAGCAATAATTATGACGTAAGCAAAATAAGCGTCAAGTACTACAAAGGAACGAAAGACTTCCCGTTGGGAGACGAGGAATTGCCTTGCGACGCAGGAAAGTATATAGTCGAATTTACGTTGCCAAGTGGTGAAAGCAATTACAAGATTAAGAGCGNTAGTGAGGAATTAGAGTTCATTATAGCCAAAGCGCAGATAGTGGTAAAGTGGGTAAACGGAGAAAACAACGTGCCTATGCTGTCAGGCTTAGACGACACNTTGAAGGCGATAGTAGGATATATCTATTATGACGAAGAGGGCAACCCGCTTGAAGAGGGAGCGACGTTAGAGGCAGGAAAGAGTTATAAGGTCAAGGCTATATTCTTNGGCGATAACGCGAAGAACTATGAGTTTGTGANCGAAGACGGACAGGCTACNCCCAACGANAGCGCGGAAACCGAAAANGAAGATTTNACCGTAAGCGCAAGCAANAGCGGTGGAAATCTAGGCGGAGTAAACGGCGGAGACGAAGAGAATCCGACACCGGGTGGCGACACATTNGGNGAATTGCTTGCAAAGATAAAGGACTTGCCGTTGTGGCAGTTGATAGCAAGTATTATCAGCATAATCTTGACGTTGATATTCCTATCCAAGGGCATAGGTTACGCAAGCAAGAAGAAAGAGAACAAGCGACTTATAGACAGCAAATATAGCGCGTACGCGGTAGCCTTTTTGGGAATCAGCGNAATGAATTGGACGATTATCGCTTGCTTACTAATGGGCGTTGCAGCGCTTGCGTTTGTCTTTATGCTACTTCAAAAGAGCGCTTTCAAGAAATCGCAACGCGCTTTGGANGACGCAAAAGAAGANTANNCNCNCAANAAAGAAGAGATGATGTATATGCGTATGATGGGCGGACAGCCCAANATGAACGGCGGAATGGGTATGGGAGCGCAAGGCTTTGCGTACGCTCAACCAATGGTNGGCTTNGGCGCGGACGANATACGCGGAATAGTGGCTGATGCTATGAACAATATGTTGCCCAACGTAACGCAGTACTTACCGCAAGAGGCGTCGTACAATGATGAACTTGTTCAACAACTTATTGAACAGAACGCGCAGAANGAAGAGAAAATACGACAACTTACNGAGCAAAATCAAGAAGTAATTCACGGACAAGAAATACTTATGCAAAAACTTGTTGAGCAATCTCAAAAAANNGTAAACGAAGACGTAATCGAGAAGTTGGTCGAGAAACTCGCTATGCAACAAGTCGAAGAGAAAGAGCCTGAAAANGAAGTCGCTTCGGCTGTCGTAGACGANGAAACGCTCAAAGANTTGAAGANTTCTCTTGAAATGTTGGCGCGTAATCAAGAGTTGTTGTTTGAAANACTATCCAAGCAAGAGGCGCAAGAAAAGCCGNNGGNNAAGGAAGTCGAGAAGAAGGANGACAANGCCGAGATTATCAAGAGCCTAATCGAACATCAAAAGTCNATTATGGATAAACTTGTCGATAAGCCTACGGATAAGGTATTTATGCCGTATATGCAACANCCNGCGCCTCAACAACCTGCGGAGAAAGTCGTTGAGAGAATAATTGAAAAGCCTGTCGAAAAGATTGTCGAGAAGGAAGTTGTCAAAGAAGTGCCCGTTGAGAAAATCGTCGANGTAGAAAAGGTCGTCGAGAAAGTCGTTCCTATGCCGGTAGAGAAACCTGCNAAANCGACGAAAACNCCCGCGGCAAGATTGACNCTTGACGAGGCGTACNCTAAACTNTCGGCTACGCAAAAGAAGATTTTNGANACNCTNAAANNCTANGCNNTGAGCAAAGANANGTGNAANGANAAGAAGTCGACNTACTTCACNGTACTTGGACAGTCTACNGTCAANCCGNTNNTCAANTTGACGATAAAGAAAAACACTACCGTTGCGATGTTCAAAATGGAAGACGAATACTTCAAAGACATTCGCAAGAACGCNGGCAGTGACGGNACNAANATGAAAGTCAAAGAGACGGAACTCATTGTNGGNGACAATCANGCGNTGAGTACCGCAAAAGAAATGATTGACCTAAGGGAAGACCAAATCGAGCGTTATAATGACTATCTCAAAGAGCAGAAGTCTATGCGCAAAAAATAGCAGACCGCATATAGCGACGCGCCTTCCGCTTGATCGTCGGGACGACACTCGGGGTCACGTACGGAAAGTACGCTCACCACTCGGTCGCCCTAGATAAAACGAAAATCACACCACGCTCTGCGGTCTTTTGGGGATTTTGCAATCGGATATGAAATAATATCCTGCTAGCATTGTTAGCAGGATATTTTAATCTATTAAATTCTCTAATATAAATTCATATACGGTGGAAGCCTTGTCGCCCCAATTTTTGTTGATCCATTTGGCTTTTTGCTGATTTTGAACGACAAGTTTAAGATCCATAAGGGGAGTGCTCGTGCTTTCGATTTTCAGCACGACGGTGTAAGTGCCGTCGGAGTTTTTGTAATAATCGGAAAAATAGTCTTGTTTTTTTCTGTACTTAATCTTGTTGAGTTTGATTACGTTGGAAATGTCTTCTCGCAAAGACGACGGAATTTCAACGTAATAATGCTTTAGTCCCTCGCGCGAATCGGACGTGATTGCATAACGAGGATTGCGGCTTTTGGTAGCCACGTTGGTAATCATATTATTTTTGATGAGATCCGTCAATGCAACTCTGCAATCCATATATTCGAGCCATTTATTGTCCGTAACCATATCCATGATTACGTCCTCTTGCAAGCCGATTTCCATTTTGTCGAGCGCGTAGAGCAGAATAAGCTTGTTAAGTTTACTTGATTCTAGCATAAAAATTATTGATGAATATACTTGGATATGCTCTTAATAAGTTCGTCACAATCTTCGTTGTGTACTTCGAGTACGACGGGGCGGTTGAGGTCCAAAGAGAAAATTCCGAGGATAGATTTTGCGTCTACGACGTATCTTCCGCATCTCAAATCCATATCGAAATCAAATTGCGATATTATGTTTACGAACGACTTAACACTTTCGGTAGTGTTGAGCAACAAAGTAATAGATTTCATACAAACTCCTAATATTTAACGAAAGTATAATTATTATATATCAATATATACTTTTTTTCAAGCGACTTTGATATATATTTTTAATTTATTACACGCTTGATATTTTGTCGCAGTTAATGTATAATAAAGAAAAGCACACAATTTTTACTCGGAGAAAAAACTATGGTTGAGTTATCACCGCAAAAAGCGTACAACATTTTTTTGGACTACTGCGACGAAATGGCGAGGTCGACTTACATACTGTCGACGACGGCTATCAAGAATCTTTTGAGGTTTATTGCCAACACGCCTTGTCTTTACAATTATGTCGAAAAGTGTAATTCAAGCATAAGATTTAGAGAGGAATACGCGAAGTTGTTCGGCGAGAACGGCGTCAATATCCCGTCCGACCCGATGGCTGTCGTGTCGGTCATTACAGCGCTGTTGTTTGATTTCGACCGCAACAACGTTGATATCGACAGATTTTTACGCAGAAATTATAAGTACGACGACTACGGCGCGTGCTATCAGCAATTTTGCAATACGGTGTTGGTAGCGTACGCAAGAGCGTTCGGCGGAGTGGTGGATTATAAAGAAAAGGTCGTCGAGGCTGTCGAGGAAAAGCCGATTGACAATCTTATCAAAGAAAACGCCACGCCTTACGTAAACAAGATGATGCGTATCGTCGAAGCAGACCCGAATCTTTCGGACGAGAACAAAGACGCTTGGCTCACTCTTCTCGACGGACTCAATTATTCATTTGAACTATCAAAAGTAAAGATGATAAAAGCCATGTGGATAGGACTTGACTCGGTAATCAAAAAATACCGTCCCGTGCAATCGTATATGCGCGAGGTAAAGAAGATTTTGGAAGACTTTGCGTTGATTTAGTATATGAAAGTAATCGACAAACAAAATACTATCAAGACGATAAACAAAGTGGCAATCGTCACTATCGTCGTCAATTTATTGCTTGCGCTGGGAAAATTCCTCGCAGGCTTTTTAGGTAACTCTACCGCGATGATTTCCGACGCGGTTCATTCGTCAAGCGACGTCGCTTCGACGATTATTGTGCTTATCGGCGCAAGAATTGCGGTAAAAAACGAGGATAAGGACCACAACTACGGTCACGATAGATTTGAAAGCATTGCGTCAATAATTCTTGCAATGATGCTTTTCGCGACCGCTTTGATGCTCGGCTATGCCGGAGTGAAGAGCATTATCGACGCAACCAAAGGGGAATTTGTCAAGCCGTCTTACTTCGCGCTAATCGCCGCTATTGTGTCGATTGCCGTCAAAGAGGGGATGTATTGGTATACAATATATTATGCAAAGCGTCTTGACTCGCAAGCCTTGAAAGCCGACGCATGGCATCACCGCTCGGACGCTTTTTCTTCAATCGCGGGCGGAGTGGGAATTCTCGGCGCAATCCTCGGCGTATACGTGCTTGAAGGTATCGCTACCGTGCTTATCGCGCTGTTGATAGTCAAAGTGTCGTACGACATAGTCAAAGTCGTGTTGAGGCAACTTACCGACCACGCCGCGTCCGACGAACTCTATTCTCAAATCTACAAGACTATCAATGACGACGAAGACGTAAAAAATATCGATTTGCTAAAAACGAGAATGTCAGGCTCGATTATCTACGTCGAGGCGGAAATCGCAGTCGACGCTACGCTCAATATAGTCGATGCGCACGCAATCGCGCAAAGAGTGCACGATAATATCGAGGCGACTTTTAAGGAAGTCAGGCATATAGTAATTCACGTAAATCCTTATAGTGAAAAAGAAAGCGACTGAAAATTTCAGTCGCTTTTACTTCTTCACTTTTCACTATTACTTATTACCTCAAAGTCCCCAACCATCGGGAACGAAAAGCTCTGAAAATACTCGCACGCAATATCTATCGGTAAAGGATGAGATATAGTCGCAGACGACTCTATCCGCAGGGTAGTCGTTGAGCAACGTTTTGTAGAAGTCGGGAAGTTTGTCGAGATTGTTTAGATAGTATTCAAAAATGAGTACTATCATTTTTGTTGCTTTGACTTCTTGACTTTTGGCTTTGGAGTTGAGATATACGCGGTCGAACATAAACTGGTGCAGTTTTTCCGTCGCTTTCTTGAAGTCGGGGGATTGCTCGATTGCAGGGCGTTCCCAACTCGTCTTTACCATATCCAAAATGAGATTGTTTATTCTTTCCGACTTGCTATTGCCTAAGACCTCAATGCAGTCTTTGGGTAAGTCGCTGTTGGAAATCACGTCGCCTCTGATGGCGTCTTCAATGTCGTGATTGATGTATGCGAATCTATCGGCAAATTTTACGATTTCACCTTCTAGCGTAGCAGGGTGGTCGTTGTATTTGTGATTGGCAATGCCGTCTCTTACTTCAAAAGTGAGGTTGAGCCCTTTGCCGTTGTTTTCAAGAAGTTCGACAACGCGTCGACTTTGCAATGAGTGAGAGAAACCGCCTTCGACAAGTTCGTTAAGTTGTCTTTCGCCTGCGTGTCCGAATGGGGTATGTCCCAAATCGTGACCGAGCGCAATGGCTTCGACCAAGTCTTCGTTAAGTCGCAATGCGCGCGCTATCGTGCGACCGATTTGAGATACTTCCAAGGTGTGCGTAAGGCGAGTGCGGTAATGGTCGCCCTCGGGGGATAGAAAGACCTGTGTCTTGTGCTTCAACCGTCTAAAAGATTTGCAGTGCAAAATTTTGTCCCTATCGCGCTGAAATTCACTGCGAAGTTCGCACGGCTCGCAATCGCGTTCGCGTCCTTTGGTGTTCGCCGAAAGCGTAGCGTAAGGGGAAAGTGTCATTTTTTCTATGTCGCAAATATGCTGTCTTACGTTATCCATAGCTATATTATATTATATCAATATTAAAAAGTCAATATCTGCGCCACTCTCCGCACTCGCTACTAATTTGTATTACTTAAAATAATATTTTGTCGAAAAATATAAAATAAATTCAAAAAAAGTCAAAATCTTCCAAATAAAGTATACATTTCCTGACCGAAGAATTTCGACACTGAGAAGTCAAAATTCGCGATAATTAGACATATATATCATAACATATCATAATTTTTTATTCAAGTGCTTTTAGTC
>JAAVHS010000010.1 GCA_014799575.1 Clostridiales bacterium
TAGTGGCTGATGCTATGAACAATATGTTGCCCAACGTAACGCAGTACTTACCGCAAGAGGCGTCGTACAATGATGAACTTGTTCAACAACTTATTGAACAGAACGCGCAGAACGAAGAGCGTATTAGACAGCTTACGCAAGAAAACGAAGAGAGAATACGACAACTTACCGAGCAAAACGAGCAAATGATGGAAAAGCTGATGGAGAAAATGACCGAGCAACCGAAAGAGAGCGTAAACGAAGACGTAATCGAGAAGTTGGTCGAGAAACTCGCTAAGCAACAAGCCGTGGTAGAGAAAGAGGCGGAAAAGGAAGTTGCTTCAACTACAGTCAACGACGAGAAAATCGAAATGCTGATTAAGGCGAACGAAAATCTCGCGCGCAATCAAGAGATGTTGATGAATAAAATCAACGAAATGGCAATGAACACTGCAATGACCAATGCCGTAAACAGCGCAGTGAATAACGCAATGAATAGACAGCAAATCGTGCCGATTCTGCAACAACCTGCCGAAAAGGTCATAGTAGAAAAGCCTGTCGAAAAGATTGTTGAGAAAGAAGTCGTCAAGGAAGTCAAGGTCGAAGTTCCGGTTGAGAAAATCGTCGAAGTTGAAAAGGTCGTCGAGAAAGTAGTTCCTATGCCCGTTGAGAAACCTGCAAAGGCAACGAAAACGCCCGCGGCAAGATTGACCCTTGATGAGGCTTACGCGAAGTTGTCCGCTACGCAAAAGAAAATTTTCGACACTTTGAAAGCCTACGCAATGAGCAAAGACAAGTGCAAAGAGAAGAAGTCGACATATTTCACAGTACTCGGACAGTCTACGGTCAATCCGCTTGTCAAGTTGACTATCAAGAAGAATACGACCGTCGCATTGTTCAAAATGGAAGACGAGTATATGAAAGATATTCGTCGCGGCGCAACAAGCGACGGTACGAAAGTTAAGGTCAAAGAGACGGAAGTAGTAGTCGGCGATAATCAAGCGTTGAGTACCGCCAAAGATATGATTGATTTGCGTGAGGATCAGATAGAACGCTACAATGAGTATTTGCGAGAGCAGCGTTCTATGAAGCGTTAGTAACCTAATAAAATAAAGTCTGTGGCGAGTGCGGAGAGTAATGCAGATTTTGTCTTAGCAAGAGCGACCGAGTGGTGAGCGTACTTTGTGTACGTGACCCCGAGTGTCGACTCGCAGATCAGGCAAAAGGTGCGTTGCTATACGCACTCGTTTTTATTGTGCGGTCAGTTCGTCTAAGAGCTCTTTCAATATCGTCAAGTGCAATTCCTCGTCTTTGACAATTCTCAGCATAAGTTCGCTAAGCGTGGGATTTTTCACGCAGGTTGCGGCTTTGGAATGATTGGCGATTGCGATTTTTTCCGTCATAATATCGTGTTGGAGAAATGCAATCGGATTTTTGACGTAGTTGACGTACGCTCCCGACCAATAGCAACACGAACCCGCGATTATCGGGTCGCCGCCCATTTTGGCAATAGCCTTGCCAAGAAGTTGGTGATGGCGCATTTCGACCAATGCAAGTCCAAGCAACGCTTTGGATAGTCGTTCGTTGCTCTCAGCCGTTATGTAATGTTGATATAGGTAATGCATTACTGCGCTCATCTCGCCGTTGCGTCCGCAATAGTCGTCTACGATACATTTTACGTCGCCTGCGTAAAATGGACCTTGCAATTCGGGATAGGGCAGGTCGAGCGAATATTTGTTCTCCATAATTACTCCTTCACCCATTGCCACTCCCAATAAAACTCGTCGAAACGCATCCTTCGGTTGCCTTTTCCACGGTGCTCGGTCGACGTACATAGAGTACGACTAGACCTCGACACCATACAAAATTCAATCCAAATTCTGCTGCTTGGACAGCGTTCTATTGGAATTGTCACTGGGTATGTGTTATATTTCAATATATGAGTGCAATAATAAAAAGGGTTACCCCGAAATAAATTTAAAATTTTAACTCAAAATCGTTGAAATTTCAGAATTGATATGGTATTATATTATGGCAGTCGTATATGACTGGGAGGATATATAATGAATTTATTGTTGACGTTGGGAGATTCGCTTTTCCCTTATGCAGTATATAATTGGCTTAGACCGTTGCTGATGATGCTTATGCTTGTGACAGGCATCGCGACGATTGTCATAATAATGATGCAGAAGCCACAAAATGAAAATATCGGCGTACTCGGCGGTCAAGAATCCGACTCTTATTCCAAGAAGAATAAGGCAAGGTCAAAAGAAAGTGTTTTGAAGAAATTGACGATCACGGGCGCGGTGCTGATGGCGTTCTTCGCAATATTCTTCTTTATCACCTTTATTCAGAGATAAGAAACGAAACAGCCAACACCCGACGCCGTCGGGTGTTTTTTTCTTAAAGGAAGTCTATGGGAATAAAAATTATCGACAACAACAAAAAAGCGTATTTCGATTACTTCATAGAAGATACCTATGAGGCGGGTATCGCTTTGGTCGGNTGCGAGGTNAAGTCGATAAGGCTGGGGCAGGTCAATATAAAAGATACGTTTTGCTCTGTAAGGGGCGACGAAGTTTTCGTGATGAATATGCATATCAAGCCGTATGAGAAGGGAAGTTATTTCAACGTGGACGCCAAGCGTCCGAGAAAACTTCTTTTGCACAGACGCGAGATTGACAAACTTCGAGGAGCGGTGGCGCAAAAGTCGTACACNATCGTACCTACGAAGATATATTTCAAAGACGGTTTGGTGAAAATGGAAATCGGTCTTGCNAAAGGTAAGGAGTTGCACGACAAGCGCAAGTCGATTGCCGAAAAAGAAGTAAAAAGAGAAATACAAAGGACTATAAAGCAATACAACGCTTGACGCTGTAAAAGGAGAGAAAATATGAAAAGAATAGAAACGNTTTGCGTTCAAGGCGGTTACGTTCCNGGAAACGGNGAACCNAGACAAGTACCTATAATTCAAAGCACGACGTTCAAATACGATACGAGCGANCAAATGGCGAAACTCTTCGACTTGGAAGAGTCGGGATATTTTTATACGCGTTTGCAAAACCCGACCAACGATTACGTCGCAAAGAAGATATGCGAATTGGAAGGCGGTAGCGCGGCAATGCTCACGTCTTCGGGACAGGCGGCGAATTTCTACGCTGTATTCAATATCGCAAGTTGNGGCGACCATATAGTGGCGTGTTCGACGATATACGGCGGCACTTATAATCTCTTTGCCGTTACGATGAAAAAGATGGGTATNGACTTTACGTTCGTAAAACCCGATTGCAGCGACGAGGAATTGGAGGCGGCTTTCCGTCCGAATACCAAAGCGGTATTTGGCGAGACGATTGCCAATCCTGCCGTAANCGTATTCGATATNGAGAGATTTGCCAAGTTTGCGCATAAGCACGAAGTTCCGCTTATCGTNGACAATACTTTCGCTACGCCTATAAATTGCAGACCGCTTAGANTGGGGCGCGGATATNGTCACTCATTCTACTACGAAATACATGGACGGACACGGNGCNGGNGTCGGCGGCGCAATAGTCGACGGCGGAAAGTTCGANTGGACGAAAAATCCCGACAAGTTCCCGGGACTTTGCTATCCCGACGATAGTTACCACGGAGTAGTATATACNGAGAGATTCGGACTTGGCGGAGCGTACATAACCAAAGCGACCGCTCAACTGATGAGAGATTTCGGCTCTATCCAATCTCCGCAAAACGCTTATATTCTCAATTTGGGATTGGAAAGTCTTGCGGTAAGAATNGAAAGACATTGCAAGAACGCGCAAAAGATAGCGGAATTCTTGCAAGGACATAAGAACGTGGCTTGGGTGACGTATTGCGGTCTTAAAGGCGACAAGTGCTANGACCTCGGACAAAAGTATTTGAAAAACGGNTCTTGCGGNGTATTGAGTTTTGGAGTNAAGGGCGGAAGAAAAGCCGCAGAAGAAGTAATGAAACATCTCAAGACTATCGCTATAGAAACNCACGTTGCAGACGCGCGCAGTTGNTGTTTGCACCCTGCAAGCGCTACGCATAGACAGATGAACGACGAGGAGTTGGCAAACGCAGGCGTATCGCCCGAACTTATNCGTTTGTCGGTCGGTATAGAGAACGCTGACGACCTTATCGAAGATTTGAATCANGCGCTNAACGCTCTCAATATAAAGGAGTAACGTATGCCAATAGTAATACCAAAGGAATTACCAGCNTTNGATATATTGACGAAAGAGAAGATTTTCGTTATGCCAAAGGCAAGGGCGAACTCGCAGGACATACGTCCTATCGAGATTGCTATCGTCAATCTTATGCCTACGAAAATTGATACGGAAACGCAACTTATGCGACTTCTCGGCAACTCAATGTTGCAAATCAACGTGACTTTAATCAATATGGATTCTTACGTGTCCAAAAATACTCCTCAAAGCCANATGCAAAAGTTTTACAAGGTGTTTGACGAGATAAAGGACAGATACTTCGACGGTATGATTATCACGGGCGCGCCCGTCGAGACGATGGCTTTCGACGAGGTCGCGTATTGGAAGGAGTTGTCGGAAATTATGGCGTGGTCGGACAGTCACGTCACTTCGACGGTACATATTTGTTGGGGNGCGCANGCGGGATTGTATTACCATTACGGCATAGAGAAAGTCGCTTTGGACGAAAANCTNTTCGGNATCTANGAAGTGCGCGCGGAAGATAAATACGACTTGCTCCTNAAAGGTATGAACGATAAGATGTATATCCCTATGTCAAGACATACTTCAATCGACGAAGATAAGGTAAGAAATACCCCTGAACTTCAAGTGCTTGCAAGCGGGAAAGACTGCGGTATTGCNATTATTAAGAGCGTGGACAACAAGAGATTTTTCCTCACGGGTCACAGCGAGTATGACCGTACTACTCTCAAAAAAGAGTATTTACGCGATTTGGATAAGGGATTGAATATTCAAAAGCCTGTCAATTATTTCGAGGACGACGGACTNTACAATATAGATTTAAGTTGGCGCAGTACGGCGTATTTGCTTTTCAACAACTGGCTCAACTACTACGTCTACCAAGTTACGCCGTACGAGTTTAGACAGAACTAAAAATGGCATAAAAAAAGCAAGCGAANCGCTTGCTTTTTTATTTTNGATGTTAGTCTCAAATTAGAAAATTTTGAGAGAGTCTTCGTCGCCGACAGCAACTGCGTTGCCTTTCTTCTTTGCAGCCTTTTCGCCGAGAAGAGTAACGGCAGCGTCGTAAGCCTTTTGAGCGTCTTCTTCGTTGTCGTACCAAACGATTTCAATTGCTTTAGCGTTGGTTATTGCGCCGATAAGACCGCCTTCATCGCCTTTCTTGGCAGCGGAAACGCTTTTTTCAGTCTTCGTAACGGTGTAACCCTTTTTCTCAAACTTATTTGCTACGCTGTCTACGCTAGGCGTACAAGCTACGCAGATTGTTGCAATCATTACTACCAAAAGTACCAATGCAACGGAAAGAATGATTTTCTTTTTCATTGTTATGTTGCCTCCTAAAATTAAAATTTTTTATGGCTTTATTATAGCATTTGCGTATGCATTTGTAAATATCAATCCTAAATTTCCCGTCTGAATTTTTCAAAAAATTTTTCAAGTTATAGACGATATGGCTTTATTTGAATTTTAATTGACGCAACTNGGCTTTTTTTCTATAAAAATTTCAGCCGCTTTTNTGATGAAATAAACGGCATTTGTCTATTAGCGAGCAATAACATTGAAATACGTCGAATAATATGCTAAAATAGAANCATACAAGCGACGGCGGTAGTGAAATGGAGACGTTGGAAAAGATAATAGTATTCATAAACGACAATATTTTGTGGGGTATTCCTATGATTATACTCATTCTNGGAGTGGGTATCTATCTTACCGTGCGCAACAAATTTACGCAAGTGACGAAGTTTCCTTATGCCGTCAAGATGACGATAGGAAGCGCGTTCAAAAAAGATAAGAGCGGAAAGGAAAAAGGCGGCGGNGTTTCGCAATTCGANGCGTTTTCCACGGCGATTGCTGGCACGGTCGGCACAGGTAATATCGTGGGCGTCGCAACGGCTATNGTGTCGGGCGGCGCGGGCGCAATCTTTTGGATGTGGCTATCGGCGTTCGTGGGCATGTTCACCAANTTTGCCGAGAACGTACTCGGTCTGTATTACCGCAAGAAAGGCAAGGACGGCGAGTATAGAGGCGGACCTATGTACTATATCTCCGAAGGTCTTGGCTGGAAATGGCTTGCGATAGTCTTTTCGGTATTTTGTATGCTTGCGTCGTTCGGTATGAATATGGTGCAAATCAACACNATTGCCGAAACGCTCAACGGCGGATTTTCCATACCGCAGTGGGTCAGCGGTATAATCGTCGCGTTGATAGTAGGGTTGATAATAATCGGCGGTATAAAGCGTATAGGCAAAATCGCGTCGTATATAATTCCGTTTATGTGCATTGGATTTATACTGATGGCGCTCGTAATTATATTCATGAATATAAAGTCCGTGCCGGCTGCGTTCGGACAGATATTCAAAGGGGCGTTCAGCGTCCGCGCCGTAGGCGGCGGCGTGTTGGGATANGCAATTATGCGCGCAATGCGATTTGGTTTGGCGCGAGGTATATTTTCCAACGAAGCGGGCTTGGGNAGTTCTGTAATCGCGCATAGCGCGTCGGACNCGAAAGAGCCTGTCAGACAAGGTCTTTGGGGCATNTTCGGAGTATTTCTCGACACGATGATTATTTGNACTTTGACTTCGCTTGTAATNCTCACGAGCGGAGTATATACCGAGGGAGTGACNCAGGAAACGGGCGCGATACTTGCGCAAATGGCTTTNACGTCTGCGTTNGGCTCTTTCGGCAAAGTAGTATTCAGCATAATTCTCCCGATATTCGCGTTCACGACTATTCTTTCGTGGGCGTACTACGGCGAAAAGTCATTTGAGTATATTTTCGGAGGGAAGCGTACGATAATCTACAAANTAATTTATACGCTGCTCATAATCGTCGGCGCATTGGCGGGAGTGTCGCTCGTNTGGGANCTCGCCGATTTGTTCAACGGACTTATGGCAATCCCCAACCTTATCGCGCTCGCGTTATTGGGCGGAGTNGTCACAAAGGTAACGCGCAACTATTTCCAAAGACTCAAGGACCCGACTGTTGCTCCAATGCTTTCGGCGTATTCTAAGAATTACGAAGAAGACGAAAATGANGAAAACAAAGAAGAANGTTNAACAAGCGAAGANCANGAAANCGACNGCGAAAAAGAAGAGNCCGACGGAAACGGCGATTGCGANGATCTTGCCGCAAGCGACGTGATTAAAGNATAGATTATATTTATAATATTATAAAATTAACAGTATAAATCAATTATTATAATTTTCAACAATCTTGTGGAGTTTTGCGACGTAATCGTCCTTTACNTCTTTTGGAGCGACAATTTTAAGTCTGTCGCCAAGCGCGCAACACCAACCGTANAACATATCGCTGATTTGCACTTCTGCGGTGAAGCGGTAGTTTTCGCCGTAAGGNGAGAGTTTNGTCGTTTTGCCGAATTTGTCAAAGACGACTTCTACCAAGTCTTTGGTAATCTCGAANGTCACGCTCTTTTGNTCNCCTAAGAACATTGAAAAAAGTTCCTTTTTCCTTTTGCGAATNTCGAAGTTTTTGAGNTTGTCGGGAGTGACGATTGCCTCGTTGCAAATAGNNACCTTTTCCATTCTGTCAATTCTNAANTGCGANACGTTGTCGTACTTNTCAATAGAGCANACGAGATAGTAATTGTCGTTGCTNACGACGGTGGCGATAGGGTTGACGACGTAAGGCTTGCCGTCGNGCATAGCGATTTTNTTNCCTTTGGCGTCGAGTTTATAGTAGTTGAAAGAAATTTTCTTTTTATCGATAATGGCTTCGTTGATNTTAAAGACGTTGTAATATATTTGTTCGTTGTCGCGCTTGGTCGTGTCGAAAACGGCAATATTCTTCTTTATTACGTCTCCGCGCAACGAGCCTGCAAGACTTGCGATTTTATCGACGAGCAGAGCGGTTTTCTCNGGNGTGATAAAACTTGACGCTTCCACCGCGTCGAGCAAGATTCTCACTTCGGCAGTGTCGAAACTTCTGTCCGCGACGTAATACATATTGCATTTTTTGCGAACTTGCATCACCTCATAGCCGTTTGCGTTGAGCACGTCAATATCCTCGTACAGCGTCTTGCGCTTTACGTTGATNCCTTCTTCCGCGAGTTTGGCGATAAGTTCGTAGGTTGACATTGGATGAGTTTCGTCGCTCTCTTTGAGCAGTATTTCATACAACCTCAAAAGTTTGAGTTTTTGCTTTATCTTTTCTACGTCTCTGTTTGTATTAGCCATACAAATATTATAACAAATAAAATTATAAAGCGCAATTATTGAGTAAGTTTTTGGCGAAAATCCGCTATTGTCCATAATAATGATAAATTCGTCAAAAGAGGTTGTGTGAGCCGTCAATAGCGCTTGAATTTCGACAGAATTCGACACATATACATAATAATGAATTAAGATGGGAAAAAGCGGAGTTATCCACATGAACAAGTGTTTTTGTGGATAACTCTGTGGATAACTGCCACTTTACGGGAGTATTTTCGTAAAAACCGCGCTTTGAGGCTATTTTTCGACATTTTTCGCAGTGGATGAAAAAATTCACAAATCATCAATAAATTTTACGGAAAGAAGAATGTTTTTAATGTTTTATCCATATACAAAAAAATATTGTATTTTGTCGATAAATGCGTTATAATTATTTTAGACTTAATTCGGGGGAAATTATGAAGGCAGAAGACAAGACAAAAATCAAGCAAGCGGTAATGATTACCGTGGCGGCGATTTTCATTATTTTAGGAATACTTTCAATAGTTCAGGCGACCGGTTCGAATGCGGGACTTGGTTATATCAGCAAGATTGGCAACGTCATTTTGAGATACGCGGTCGTAATAATCACCAACGCAATAGGCATTATGCTTATGTCGACGGCTGCAGGTACGTTTAAGGGTAAAGTAAAGAATATCTTTTCAATCACCGTATGCGTATACAGTTCTATCATGACCGTGCCGCTTTTATTGGCGTTTATACTTATGTTTCCCGTTGCGACAGGCGCTACTTTGCCCGCTTTTCTCAACGATATGGTAGGCGAAATCGTCGTTGCGTTCGCGAAGATTTTCAAGGGCGGTTGGCAATACCTTATTTACTTTTTGGGTACGATAATGAGCATAGTATTCCTTGCAGTTCCAATTATCACGACTTATTGCACGGTTAAGGAACTTACGCTCAAAGAGTTTTTGCAAAAGTTGAGCAAAAAGAATAAAGCGGAAAATAAAGAATAAATAAATCAATAAAATTTCTAAAAGGCTTGATTTTCCCACGTTATATATAATATAATAAAATCACGAGACTATCAGAATTACTCAATTAGTTAGAGTTTTTCCGAAAGGGGGATATATGAAAAAGTCCAAAAAAGACCAAAATTTAGAGACTTCGCAACAAGAACAGGCCGCAGAGCAGAATGAAGTTAAGGACGTTGCCCAAGAAGGCGCGCCCATGAGCGACGTTGCTCAAAGCGAAGAGCCGAAGGACGCTCAGTCCGCGTCTGAGCAAGCGGTGACTACCGACGAAGTCAATACGGAAGAGGCGAAGCCTGCGGAGGAGATTAAGTCGGAAGAGGTAAAACCCGTCGAAGAGGTTAAACCTATCGAGGAAGCAAAACCGATTGAAGAACCGAAGGCAGGGGAAGAGAAGGCGGACAAGAAAAAGGCTAAGAAAGAGAAGAAGCCAAAGGAAAAGAAGTCCAAAGACGCGTCCGTTGTTGTCGAAAAGAAGTCCGAGAAAGTACACGGCTATATTTTGTCGTTGCTCAAATACTTCAATATCATTACAATATTACCGGTTACTTGTATTTTCTACGTAATATTCTTCGCGTCCGATATAGTTGACGGAACTGCTTTCGTTGAAAACAACAAATTGATGGTAATCGTAATGACGAGCATTTTGGCTGCGCTACTCGTAATATGGATGGCAGACAACAGACACAAGAGAAGAGTATGTTCGCTAGACGCGTTCTTGCTTATAAGTTTACTTTTGTGTATGGGTATGATTTTGCAATGCATAATTTTGGGTCACTTCAAGACCTTCGACGTTACGGCAATATTGACGGTTGCTATGACGGCGTTCGTACTCGTGTTCATGACGATAAGACTTTGTATGTACCGCACTGCGGAGCAGAAGAAGAACGACGATGCAAGATACGTCGCAAAGTCGCAGTTGGGATTGTACTTCAAAGTAATTTTCTCTAAGTACGCTTTGTTTATCTCGACGATGTGCGCTATGGGTATTTTGTTGATACTCATCGTCACCAAGTCGGAAATGCTTGAAAAATTCTCGTTTGCGGCAAGCAAGACGGAAATGTTCGTTACCATGGCGTTCGCGGCTGTTGCGCTCGTACTTATGGTAGTAGGTTTGTTTATCAGAATAGTAAGAGGCAGAGTAAACATCGTTGACTGTATGCCATACTTGTTTATACTTTTCGCAATCGGTACGTTGCTCAGTTATTTCACCGTTACGAACGACCAAGGCGAAAGAATTTACATGATGCTCTATCTTGCAATAGGTAGCGGCGTCGTAGGTATAATTTGGCTTTGTCTTTGCCAGTATACTTGCGATAGAAGATTGTACGACAAGAAATACTTGCCTGCTATTGAGTGTAGCGAGCCTGTGCTTACGATAGAAGCGCCGGAACCCGAGGCCGTTGAACAAAATATAGTAGTAGACGCAATTCCTGTTCCGGTAGAAGAGCCTGTCGCAGAACCTGAGCCCGAACCCGTTGTCGAGGAGCCTGTCGCAGAGCCTGAACCCGAACCCGTTGTCGAGGAGCCTGTCGCAGAGCCTGAACCTGAACCTGTGGTAGAAGAGCCTACCCCCGAACCTGAACCCGAGCCTGTCGTAGAAGAAGAACCTGTCGTTGAAGAGGAAGATGTTGAAGAGGCCGACGACGATGAGGAAGAAGAGGAAGAAGTTTCGTTCAAGAGTATCAGACCTAGATATGATTACACGACGAAAATGAGACTTGCAAGCGACGACTTCAAAGCCTTCTATTCGGAAATCAAAAACGAATTCTACTCCTATGGCTTTAAGAGCAGAATCAGCAAGGCGAAAGAAAACTTTACAAAGGGAAGAGAAATAGTCGCAAGATTTGCTATAAACGGCAAGAGCATGAAACTCTACTTGGCGCTTGACCCGACCACTCTCGACCAAAAGTATTTCCACCATAAGGATATGAGTGAGAAAAAGGCTGTCGCAGATATTCCGACCTTGTTGCCAGTACGCTCCAAGCAAGCGGTATCAAGAGCGAAGGAACTTATCGCAATGCTCGCAGAAAAGAGCGAGATGCCTAAGAAAGCAAGATATAAAGAAAAAGACTTCACAGAGGACTTCTCGGCAGAGGGTATGACCTTGACCCAAAGAAAGGGATACGGATATCTCGTGCGCGATGAAATTACGCTCGCTGACGTTGAACTCTTGACCGACGAATTTGCAGAAGTTCTCGCAGACGTATCGACGCAAGAGAGCAGCGCAACCAGATTTATCAAGACCACCGTTTCGCTTGCGGAACTTGCAGAGCATTTTGACAACGACGACATCGTTACGATTGACTCCGTAAGAGAAAGCGAAATCGGCGCGCCGAACGCGAACTACCTCATCGTCGAAGAAAGTGAGAAACTTAACAAGAAGTTGAAAGTCTACGTCGACGAAATCACCCCGAACGCTCTCAAGATGATTGCGCTCGCTGGCGGCGAGGTTTACAAGATTTGGCGTAAGAGATAAAGCAAACAATTAGCAATAAGTAAAAAAGCAAGCGATTCGCTTGCTTTTTTCATTTATTTAGCGTGAAAATCGAACTTATAATATTATTTCCAACCATTGTAAAAAATTCCTAAAATTAAAGTTTAGGTATTGACTAATGGACAGGCTTTGGAGTATAATGTATAAGGTATAATATGAGAAATTATGATATTGTTGCCACCCTACCTTCGAATGGAAAGGAAGTTTTTAAGGTAAGAAGTCAAGGAACCGACTATATCTTGAAAGTCTATTCAGACGAGCAGTCCGCCGATAAGGAAGTCGGTTTCGTCACGAAAGTTGCGATGACAGGATATGCTCCCAAGGTTGTGGAAAGGGAAGGCAATAGAGCGCTCTTTGAATATATTGAGGGAGATAATTTCAACGACGTGTTTCGTCTTGCGACTATGACAGACGATACTCAGACGATGGAAATGCTTGCGAGCAGACTTTCGATTTTCTTACAAATGATGTATTCATTCAGCGACTGCGTGATGAAGAAGATTGATTTCAACAACTTTCTTGTCAAAGACGGAAGGGTCATAGGCGTGGACTTTTCGGGCGTAGACGACGGTATGCCGTACGAGGATCTCGCAAGCGCGATTGTTTTCGCATTGTGCAACAGTGTAGGCGAGTATTATTCGTGTTTCCCATTCGTGCAAAAGCTGTTGGAGTGTTTCAAGTTGAGTATGATGGACGTTATCAACGAAGTTAAACTCAAATTGGAAAATGCAAGCAAGAAAATGAAAGAGAGCATTGACGTGGAAATTTTGATTGACTCGCTTGCTAATTTTGATGAAAAAGGTGTAGATTGGCGAAAACTAATCTAAAATTATAATAAATTCAGGAGGTATGTGTGAAATGAAATTCGCAGAAAGATTAAAAGAACAGCGTTTGCTTAACGGCTACAATCAAGAATACTTGGCAAAGTATATGCAGGTTTCCCAAGTGTCTATCAGCAACTGGGAGAGAGGTGTAAAAGAGCCCAGTTATCAGGCTTTGATTGATTTGAGCAATCTTTTCGGAAAGACGACCGACTATATGTTGGGTCTAAAAGACAACGACTAATTCCGAATAATCAAGTAGGTAAACAAAAGAAAAAGAGGTGTAGATACCTCTTTTTTCATTATCAAATCAATTACAATTTCTTATTGTACAAGGCTTGCGCTTCTTTCGTCATATTGCCGTCTTCGTCATAGACGACCAATTTGTCTACTTCAAGTCCATGCTTGCCCATCTTTTTGCATCTTAGCACGAAAGTGTCGGCTTTCTTGCTTATCTTGGGATAGATAAGCGTAAGATTTTTGGGGATAAGAGAGACGTTCGAACATTCGCTGATTACTTCCGCCATACGCGCCGTCTTGTGAATCAGATAGAATTCTCCGCCGTATTTGAGTATCTTGCTTGCGCTTGACACGAGATTTGCAAGCGAGCAAGTGCTTTCGTGACGGGATAAGGCAATTTGCTTGCTCTCTCGCTTTTCGCCGCTTGCCTGAGCAAAATAAGGGGGATTGCACACGACGACTTCGACGCTCTCTTTTCCGAGTACGTCGGGCGCGTTGAGAATATCGTCGTTTATTATCGTGATTTTGTCTTCAAGATTGTTGAACTTGACGTTGTCTATTGCCAGCTCCGCGACTTCCTTTTGAAATTCGATTCCTATGATTTTCGAGCAAGGAAGTTTTGCGCTTAGAAGTAAAGATATTGCGCCGTTGCCGCAACCGAAGTCGACTATTGTATCGCCCGATGAAGAGCGTGTCATATTGGCGAGCAATACCGCGTCCGAAGTAAAGCAGTAGCCGTCTGCGAATTGTTTTAATTTCAAATTGTTGCATTTCAAGTCGTCAATTCTGATTTCCATAGACTTATTGTACTATGAAGAGGGCGAAAAAGCAAGTGATTGTTTATTTGGCGGTTGTAATGCGTCGGAGAATATGATATAATAATTGAAAAGAAGTTTAGGAAATATATATGGATAAGAAAATCGTACAGAAAGATGAATATCAAAACGAAATCTTTTTCCCCGTCGGCGAGCCTAATGACGCTTATGCAAAATACTTCAAGGGTCAAAGTTATCTTGCGCCTATATCTAAGGAGCAAGTATTGATAGCCAACGTGACATTCGAGCCGAAGTGTCGCAACAATTGGCATATACATCACGCGACAAAGGGCGGAGGACAAATTCTCGTATGCGTTGGCGGAGAGGGCTATTACCAAGAATGGGGCAAACCTGCTGTAAAAATGCGCGCGGGCGACGTCGTCAATATTCCCGTCGGAGTAAAGCATTGGCACGGCGCAGGACAGGACAAATGGTTTTCGCACCTTGCAATAGAAGTACCTGCGGAAAACGGTAAAAACGAATGGCTTGAACCCGTATCGGATGAGGATTACGAAAACGCAATTAAATAAAGTTTTATAAAAGTCGGAATTGGATAAAATACAATACAGTAAGGAGGTGAGCGTATGAAGTATATTTGCAACGTTTGCGGTTGGGTATATGACGAAGAAGAAGGTTGTGAAGAACTCGGCATTGCGCCCGGCACGAAGTGGGAAGACATCGAAGAAGATTTTTCCTGTCCGACGTGCGGAGTAGGCAAAGACGATTTTTCGGAAGTATAATTATTTATCAATAATATTTGGCAAATCGGGGCGCGCAATATGTTGCTCCGATTTGTTTTTTTGTGGGATTGAAATTAGTCGAAGTTTATGCTATAATGTCGCTATGGACAAAAGACTTACTTTGCTAATTGACGCAGATGACACGGTGCTTGATTTCGTCAGTTCCGAGAGGGATTCGATAATTATGCTTTGCGAAGAATACGGCTTGCCCTCTGGCGAAAAGGTGGCTGAAAAATTCAAGCAAATAAATAGGCGCATGTGGGATATGTTCGAGCGCGGGGAGATTACGAGAGAGGAAATCTTCTACTCGCGTTTTGAAGAACTCTTTGAGTACTTTGCGATAAAGGGGCTAGACCCTATCGTCGTAGGCGATAAGTACAAAGAGAATATGGCGCATAGCAAGCGTATCATTCACGGCGCTAGGTCGTGCCTTTCAAGACTGTCGCAAAAGCACGATTTATACTGCGTGACCAACGGCATTACTCGCACGCAGAATATGAGAATGAAAGCGAGCGGACTAGGCAAGTATTTCACAAAACTGTATATATCGCAGGAAATGGGACTGGCAAAGCCGGCGAAAGAGTTCTTTGAATTCGTGCTCAAAGATATAGGCGATTGCGATTTGGACAATACGTATATCATCGGCGATTCGCTTTCGTCGGATATCCAAGGCGGAATAAACAGCGGTATCAAGACAATCCTATTCAACAAAGAAGGCAAAATAATCAAAGATATTCGCCCCGACTATCAAGTCGACGGATACAAGTCTTTGGAAAGGCTGATTGAAAAATTATCGCAAGAATAAATTAGATTTGCATAGAAAAACAGACGCGTTTCGCGTCTGTTTTTATTTTGATTATTTGTTATTTTCTCTTGATTACTTTGAGCGTCTTTTCGACTATATCGCAAGCGCGCAATCCAAAACGTTCGGAAAGATAAGGCATCTTGCCTACTTCGCCGAATTCGTCCATTACCGCTACGCTTTCCATAGGAACGGGGTGGTTGGCGACGACTACTTCGGCTACTGCGGAGTAAAGTCCGTTGCGGATATTGTGATTTTCAGCGACGACGATTGCGCCGGAGTTCTTTGCGCAGTCGATAATTGCCTGTTCGTCGATCGGCTTCCAAGTAAAGGTGTTGATTACGCCGACGTCATATCCCATATCTTTGAGCGTCTTGCTTGCCTCGACCGCCTTGCTTACCATAATGCCCGACGCAATAATCGTAGCGTCCTTGCCTTTGCTTACCGTCTTTGCTTTGAAGAGGTCGAAAGTGTCTTTTTCGTCATAGACGGTCTCCGCTTTCTTTCTTTGAAGTCTGATATAAGTCGCTCCTTCGTATGCGATGATTTGAGGCATAAGAGCTTTGAGCATAGCGCTGTCGGTAGGTTCTACACAAAGCATGTGAGGGATATTTCTCATCAAGCCCATATCTTCGAGAGGCATGTGCGTTCCGCCGTTGATTTCCGCGCAAATACCGGGGTCGGTGCCCACGATCTTCACGTTTTGTTTGCTATACGCCACGCTAATGAAAACTTGGTCGTAACATCTTCTCGTAGCGAATGTGCCGAAAGAAGAGCAGAAAGGAATCTTGCCGCAAGTCGCCAAGCCTGCCGATACGCCGACCATATTTGCTTCGGCGATACCCACGTTGAAGAATCTGTCGGGGAAGGCTTTCTTGAAAGGACCTGTCTTGATGCAGTTCATAAGGTCGGCTTCCACGACGACGATTTTATCGTTGCGCTTTGCCTCTTCGATAAGTGATTGGCAATATACTTCTCTCATTTCCATATTATCTGTCATATCAGTCTTTCTCCTTACCGCAGAATTCGCGCCATTGCTCTTCGCTTACCGACATAGAGTGGCAACCATAGCCTTTGCTCGATACCCAATCCACGCCGTAGCCTTTGATTGTGTCGAGTATGATGAGCGAGCATTTGTCTTTCGTATTGTTGGCGCAGTGAATTGCGTCCTCAATCGCTTCTATATCGTGTCCGTTTATGCGTTGCGTATGGAAGTTGAACGCCTTGGATTTTTCTTCAAGAGGTTCAATACCGTTTATATCCGAAGTCATACCGTCGATTTGCATGCCGTTGTTGTCGACGAAAATCACGAGGTTGTCAAGACGCATATTTCCCGCGTACATCAACGCTTCCCAGACTTGTCCTTCCTGGGATTCGCCGTCGCCGAGTATGCAATATACCTTGTAATCTTTCTTGTCGATTTTGCCCGCGAGAGCCATACCTATCGCGCAACTGAGTCCCTGTCCGAGAGAGCCCGCGGTCATGTCTATGCCCACGGTCTTGTTCATGTCGCAGTGGGAAGGTAAGTTGGTGCGCGGAAGATTGAGCGTCTTGATTTCTTCGATAGGGAAGTATCCCTTATCCGCAAGCACGCTGTAAAGCGCAGGACCTGCGTGACCTTTACTCAATACGATTCTGTCTCTATCGGGATTTTGGGGGTCTTTTGGCGTAACGTTTGCAATATCGTAATAAAGCACGCTCAAAAGGTCGATTATGCTGAGCGCTCCGCCGATATGACCTACGCCGAGCCTTCCTATCATTTCAACCGTAAGTTTGCGTACGTCAAGCGCTTTCGATTGAAGAAATTCCAACTTTTCCTTTTCCATAACTTCTCCTTAAACATCTCTAAGTAAATGCCTTCTAAATTCCTTAGGCATAATTATTTTAACACTATTTTATGTAAATACAAAGTAAATTCGACAATTATGTGTAAAAAATTTTGGTAATGGCAATACTAACCAAAGAAATAACATCGGAGGTATATAAAATGAATCCTTTTGAACTCAAACCAAAGACGCTTGACAAGTGCTTTTGCGACTGGTCGTGTCTCAACTCAAAGCCTTACGACAAAGAAGAAGTAAGTCCTTACACAAAACTCAGAATAGTGCTTATGAACGGCACGGAATACGAGTCGGTCAATTTCTTGCATAGATTTTCGAGAAGTTGCGACAACAACGATATAAGAAGAAGTATCGCAGGTATCAGAAGAGTGGAGCAGCAACAGCAAAAGCGTATTGCAAATCTCAAGCCGCTCAACGAAAATATATTGGAACACACGATTGCTTACGAGCATTTGGCGGTAGATTTGACGGCAATTCTCGCTCAAAGAGAAAAGAACGGTTACGTCAAACAAGCGCTTGACTTCGCCCTTCTCGAAGATTTCGACCACCTTTACAGATACGCCGACCTACTTGAAATGGAACAAGGCGTCAAGGCTCAAAGACTTGTGGGCGAGTACGTGGAAATTATGCCGGGTCGTCCGACGATTTCCGAGCATAGACATCCCTTTGACAGCATAAGATATCACATCGACAGCAAAAACAGCGATATGCTATCCGTGCTCAACACGATGATTATCACGGCTGCCGAGCAACAGACTATGAATTACTATATGAATCAAGCGGCTTTCTACGACCAGTCCACGTTGGGTAGAGAACTCTATACCGAAATCGCAATGATTGAAGAGCAGCACGTCACTCAATACGGTTCGCTTATGGACACGAATTGCACTTGGCTTGAAAACAACCTTATGCACGAATACTGCGAGGCGTACTTGTATTACTCTTGCTATATGGACGAGAGCGACAAGAGAATTAAGGCGCTTTGGGAAAGTCTTTTCGAGCAAGAAGTATGTCACTTGCATATGGCAAAAGAATTGCTCAAAAAATTCGAGAAAAAGGATTGGCAAGCCGTCATTCCCGTCGGCGAGTTCCCCGAACTTTTGGCATTCCATTCTTGCAAAGATTACGTTCGTCAACAACTCGAATCTATTTCGCTCACAGCCGACAGAGAAAATTACGTCGACGTCAAGAGCGTGCCCAAGGATAGCGACTTCTATATCTATCAAGGTATCGTGAATCCCAAGTCGGCAAACGTCGCTTCGCACAAAGTCATCGACGACTATATCGACAAGAAGGGTATCGACTATCGCTATCAAATTGCGGAGCATCCGATAGAGCAGTTACGCAATCGTCATAAAGACAATATCAGCGTCGGTCGTTAAGACAAGGCAAACGAAGTATTAAAACGGCAAATGCGCATTTGTGCAGTTATTCACATTAACTTTTGCACAAATGTACATTTGCCCATATTTACATATTCGCATTTGCGTCAATTTGCATTTATTTATCGCACTAGATTGTTTATTCGTTTGCTTGCTTTTGTTCTCTCTATATGTTAAAATAACGTATATTAAAAAAGTATTGCGAGGTATGCAATTATGTTGTTGAGCAAGCTTGTTTGCGAGCGTACGAAAGAAGCGCCGCAAGACGCGAAAATCAAAAGCCATATTCTTTTGTCGAGAGCGGGATTTATTAAGCAAGTGGCGGTAGGTATCTACTCTATGACTATGCCGTGTCAAAAGATGAGCGGAAAAATTCAAAAGATTATCCGCGAGGAGATGGACGCGTTGGACGGACAGGAAGTTCTATTCCCTGTCGTCATGCCGAGAGAGATTTGGGAACTTTCCGACAGATACAATACAATCGGCAGCGAGATGGTAAGATTTAAGGATAGAAACAACCGCGACATGTTGCTCGGAATGACGCACGAAGAAGCGGCTGTGCATCTTGCCAATCATATCGTGAGCAGTTACGCCCAACTTCCTATGATGATTTATCAAATCCAGACAAAGTTCAGAGACGAGGCTCGTTCGCGCGGCGGTCTTATTCGTGTAAGAGAATTTACCATGAAAGACGCTTATTCTTTCCACGAGAGCAAAGAGGATTTGGAAAAATACTATTACAGAGTTTTCGACGCGTATTATAGAATATTCAAAAGAATCGGTCTTAAAAGATTTATCGACATCAAATCGGACAGCGGTATGATGGGTGGAAGCATTGCGCACGAGTTCATGCTTTTGACGGAAGTCGGCGAGGACAGTATCGTTCTTTGCAACGATTGCGATTACAGAGCGAATATGGAAGTTGCCGAATGTACTCTCGACACGCCGGCCGTAGGCGAAGAACCATTGCAACTTATCAATACCGGCAATGACAAGACGATTGACGAGGTATGCGCTAGACTTAACAGTCCGAAAGAGACTTCGTGCAAAGCAGTCGTGTTTGCGGTAAAGGGCAACAGCGAAGAAGTGGTAATTGCGTTTGTAAGAGGCGATTTGGAAGTCAACGAGGCAAAACTCAAAAAGGTATTGGCAAAAGATATCGTACCTTACGACGGCGGCGTAAGCGACGTGGTTGCGTGCGGAAATATCGGTCCTTATAATCTTGATAAGAGCATAATCGCAGTATACGACAAATCTTTGGAGGGCGTCGGCTCTCTCGTGATTGGCGCAAACAAGCCTGAATATCACTATACGGGATTCAACTTTAAAAGAGATATGAAGGACGCAACTTTCCACGATATCGCCAAAGTCAAAGAGGGCGCGAAGTGTCCTGTATGCGGAGGCGCGCTAAGAATCGAGAACGGTATCGAGATAGGCAACATATTCCAGTTGGGCACGAAATATACTAAATCGATGGATATGACCGTACACGGCGCGGACGGCGGAGAATTCAATCCGATTATGGGTTGTTACGGTATCGGCGTAGGCAGAGCGATTGCGTCTATCGCGCAAGAAGCGAGCGACGACAAAGGACTTGTGCTTCCTATGTCGGTTGCGCCTTGGCAAGTGCATATTTGTCCGTTGCGCCTTGACGATAAGAACGTCGAAGAAAAAGCCTACGGCTTGTACGAGGACCTTAAAAAGCAAGGCGTCGAAGTACTTTTCGACGACAGAAGCGTGGGCGCAGGCGTTAAGTTCAACGACGCAGACCTTATGGGTATGCCTATTAGAGTCGTTGTTTCGCCAAAGAGCCTTGCGACGGGCGAAGTAGAGATTAGCGTGCGAGCGAGTGGCGAGTGCAAGAAAGTCGCATACGGCGACGCTATCGCAAGCATAAAGTCGATTATCAAATCTCAACTTGAGGAGTTGAACGCTTAATCAATATATGAAAAGATGTCCCAGATGCGGAAAGCAGGTCGACGAAGAGATGATTATTTGTCCTTCGTGCGCAGAGCGATTGCAAGACCCCAAGACGCAAACAAAAACCGAATTTGTCAACGTCCATTTAGTGAGATGGTTGCTTTTCGTTGCGTTGGTCTTGCCGTTGGTGGGATTTATCATTGCGGTATCTTTTAGAAAGAAATATCCGATAATTTCCAAAGAGATTTCCAAGTTTTCTACTTTTGGCGTTGCGCTTTTGGCAATGCTCTTTATTCTCGGCGTCGTGTGCTATATTGCTATGATACTCACCGGCGTAGCGTTTTTATGACGTTCGGCGGTAAGAGAAATTTGCGAAATTAAAATGCGCCTTTTCCGCCGAACGGGGGATTTTACTTGTTTTAATTTTTTTACGGAATTATATAAAATAAATCGTCAGCGCGAAAAGACACTGCGCGGCAAAGTAACTTAGTATGACGTAGTAGTCGTAACTTTTAGGCAGTTTGACCGACGGAGCGAACATTGAAAGTCCCAAGACGGAGTCGGAAGAGAAGAACAGTACGCTTGCGAAAAACAATAGCATTGTGAACGGCGTTGCGCCTTGAATTATTATAAGGTTTATTGACGCGACTATGATAATGTTGAGCGCAAGGAAATAGATAGTCAAGAGCACGTTTTGCACGCGTTTGGATACAAGCACTTTTTTAAGACACAGTATCACGTATATCAAAGGAAATACCAAAAAGGTTGGCAGCAAGTAGAGTTTTATAGGCGCAAGCGTAATCATATTTATCATATAACAGATATGTCCTAGGAAGAAGAACAGTACGCCTATTGATTTGACAAGGTTTTTACGGTCGGGGTGTTCGTTGCCGTCAAGGCAGAGGAATATATCTCCGAGCATACCGAGTACCAGCGCGACGATTATCGCCAATCCGTAACTCAAATTTTCGCTTGTAGGTTTGGAAAGATAAAAAGCAAGTATGCCAAGACACACGAAAGTCAAAGCTCCGCAAGTCTTTGCAATAAGTTCGAAATCCGTGTTGCCCTTATCGCGTGAACGGGCTTTTACGACTCCGAATATTAGGCATACCGCCACCAAGACATACAATATTGCTACCATACTTATATTAAACTATAAATTATGGAAATTGTCAATAACGATATTGCAAATAAATATCATTTAATTATATTTTTTGTCGGTTGCAGGAATTACTCCGTAATAGTGGAAGATATTCATATCCTGAGGAATATTTTTGCCGTGATTGCCGAGCAAGTACCATTCTCTATGAGTGCCGTGATCGGGCGCGTAGCCTATCAAAGAGTTGTGATTAGTCCAACATTTTGCGACTTGGCTTGCTAATCTGTCAAATGATGAAGAATAGTGGTCGATTGCCCTTTGCGAGCGTCTGGAATTGGGGTGAGAGCGGTGCATTACGTCGTCGTATTCTTGATTGTATACGCATATCAAATCGTACTTGTCTTGCTCGATTAGTTCCAACGCTTTCGTCACGACTTGCCCGTCGTAGTCTTCAATGTAATAATCCATATCCCTTTCGTTGAATATCTTTGACATACTCGAATTTTTGACTGTGACGATACAAGGCTTTTTGCCCGCTCTCAGCGTCGCGTCGAAAATGCTGTCGATTTTAATTACGGGTTTTTCATAGTGGAGAATGCCGTGTACGCTTGGACTAGCGCCCGTGTACATACTGCCGAAGCAAACGGGGGTCTTTGGCGGAACTACCGACAAAAGAGGTAATTCGAGCGGAGCGTGTTCTTTGACTTTTACGAATTTATCCGCATACTTTTGACAAGTCCATTGACCGATAGCGTCGGGATTGAACATCAAAACTCGGTCTATTTGCTTACCGTCTGTTTTTTCAAATACGTAATCGACGAGCGTGTCTATTACGCCCTCGCTGTTTTTAGGCGGTTCCACGCCCATAACTTTGCATAAAGAGCCTGTAAGATGAGTTAGCGGTGTAGTATTGAATTCGTTCATCAGCCGAGTTCCTCCAACAACGCTTGTCTTTCGGCTTTTTCTTCCTCGGTGAGAGAGTCGTTTTCGCCTGCGCGTTGTTTTTCAAGATAGTATTTAATACGGGTGAGTTTTTGGTCGTTGACCTTATACTTCAACGAAGCCCAAATCGCAAGACCTATCATCACGACGACTACGACCGCGAAAAGTACTCTGATGGCAGTCGTTACGCTAGTCGGATAAGCAAGTAGCATTTGCGATTTGTCGATTGTCTGTCCTTGCGCTTCCGCTTCGGCAATAAGAGCTTTGTTTTGCAAGATTTCGTCGGTATACGCGCTGTATTTCACGCACGCAAGCACAAGCAATACCGTGCTTTGAGCGATTGCCGTGCCAATCTTTCTCGTGAAAGTCATAAGTCCGCTATACGTACCCGTATCCTTGACGCCCGTTTTGAGTTCCGCCACGTCTTGCGTGTCGGCAAATATAAGCCAAGGCATCATTTGCGCTCCGCCAAAGCCCGTACCCATTACCGCCGAGCAAAGAAGTAGCAACCAACTTATATTCGCGTTCGTCGTGTTGGGGAATACCGCAAGACCGATTGCGCCCAAAATGTAGCAAGGCAATCCCCAGCGGAAAGCGTACTGCTTTCCCTTCGTGCTTTTGAGTTTCATATTGAGAGGGTATGTCACAGCCGCCATTACCATCATTGGCGCGACTATGAACATAGAACTCATTTTCATGCCGAAAATAGTGATGTCAGGCACTACCGCGGTGACGTAGTAGAGTACCAACGCGGATATGAAATCGTAGCATCCGAATGCGGTAATATACATTATCAAATGATATCTATAAGATTTGTTTTTGAGGGGAGTCGCATAACTCTTGAAAGAAAACTTGCTCTTTTTCGTCTTGTCGTACGGTATGCGTTCCTTGCTGAAAATACCCGCAATGACAGTCGATATGCCAAAGATTACGCCGCAAAGTATCGCGACGATAAGGAAAAACCCCGTTTCGTTGATAGAGCCGAACGCCGACGTGTCGTGATTGATGTACGCAGTGTACGCTTCCGTCGCCGCCGCAGGGATGAGGTAGAATGCGCCCGAAGCGAGTATCGAATAGATGAGTTTGACGGAATTTGCTTTGTTACGCTCTTTGAAGTCGCCCGAAATCTCCGCGCTCAAAGACGCGTACGGGACTTGCGAAATAGTGTTGACCGTGCAAAGCAGGAAATAGCCTATGCAGGCGTAAGTTATTCTAAGCGCCGCGCTTTGAATATGTCTTGCCCACGGCATAAACATTATCGCGAATGCGACGGGCACGAGCGCGCCGCCGATAATTATCCACGGACGTCTTCGACCGAGTTTCGTCCTAGTGTTGTCGGATATTACGCCCATAAGCGGGTCGGAAATCGCGTCCCATACTTTTGACACGACAATGATAATCGCCGCATAAAGTTCTGCGTGAGGGATGCCTACCAAAATCAAGTTGGTGAGGAAGAAGGTAAGCACAACGCCCAAAAGCGCGGCGTAACCTCCGCCGTATATTTCGCCTGCGCCGTACGCCCATCTTTCCAACTTCGTCATCTTCGGAGCGGCGGCGGTTTGCGTGTTTTCATTGTTGATTTCGCTTTGAATATCTTCTGCCATAACTTTTCCCTTGTTCCCTTATTTATATATAATAATACAATACAATTATATGGCAGGCGGCAGGCTATGTCAATAGGGGATTTGAATTTTAATTGACTTATATTTTCGCGATGTGTTAAAATTCAAGTATGGACAATATTAAATCTTTTGAATTAGACCACGACACAATGACCCCCGGCTTTTACTGCTTGGGCGAAGCAAACGGCGTGTATACCTACGATATGCGCTTCAAGTACCCCAACAAGGGCGATTATATCTCGTACGCCGCTTTGCACTCGATTGAGCATCTCTTTGCCGTCGTAATTCGCAATAGCGAAATCAAAGACAAAGTCGTCTACTTCGGACCTATGGGGTGCAGGACGGGTTGTTATTTGCTTCTTTTCGGAATTAAAGAAGAGCAGGCGAGAGAAATGACAATCAAGTGTCTTAAAAGATGCTTGGACCTCGATTACGTCCCCGGCACTCAACCCAAAGAGTGCGGCAACTATCGCGAGCACAACCTCGAAGAAGCGCAAGCGGAAATCAAAGCCTACTTGAAAGTTTTGCAAGGATAACGACAATTTATCCCGTAATCGACAAAATTTAATAATAAAAAATATCGTATTCTGTTTGATATATCCAGATGATTGTGATATACTCATTATTGTCGCGGAAGCGTATCGAAGTGGTCATAACGGGCTTGACTCGAAATCAAGTAGCCGAGCAATCGGCTCGAGGGTTCGAATCCCTCCGCTTCCGCCAGCGTCAAGAAATGCCTCTTGGCGAGAAACATAAAAAAGCGAGGTTTGCCTCGCTTTTTTCTATTCCACTGCTTGGGGCATTTCTTTTGGCATTGCAGCGCGGAGGGACAGTTCGAAATAGTGACGCTCGCAAGCTCGCTAAGCCGTCGCTACGCTCCTTACGAATCCCTCTAATTGTTTCCATTAAACATTTCATTTATAGTCACGTCCAAAAAACTTGAAATTTTCAAAGCCACGTTTAGTCTGCAATCCTCGTTATTTATCAGTTTTTTATATGTATTCGGACTGATATGACATAATTTGCAGAATTTTGTAATTGACAAATTGTTTTTCTTAATGTAATCGTCTACCAGTTTTTTGTTAAAGTTGAATTTCATAAATATTACCTCTTAGTGTTTATTGTCTATATTATATGGTAAATATTTTTGTTTGTGTTGCAATATGGCTATGAGCCATATGAAAATTTTAATTAGATATTTTTCGCGATTTCATTTATTTCAAAAAATGAAAGAATTAGACATATCGTATAAAAAATTGGCATGTCACAAAGTGTGATAAATAATTATTGCACAGGAAAGAGAGAGCCTACTTTGGACGTATTGCTTTTGATTTGCAAGGCGTTAGATGTTAGCGCAGATTATTTACTCGGCGTGGAAGATTAAGGATGCGCTTTTTGAAAATCCCTTTCGCTTAAAAGTCGATATATTGCTAAATGGCGTTTTCCAATATTTTCATTATAATATCGGGTTGTCGGGTAGTGATATTATCCGGCGCCAAATTAAGAATTTTGTATATATCCTTTTCTTTGTTGACCGTCCATATAGAGACCAAAAGCCCATTTTCATGGAAAATATCGACGAGTTCCTTTGTCGCGCTGTCTTTATTGAAATTGATACCGATAGCGCCATTGTCTTTGACAAGTTGGACAAGAGAAAACAAATATTCTTTAGATTGCTTTTTTGTAGGGAGAACTTCGACGTTGAGATAGTGGGGGATATTAGGGCAAGCTTCATGAACCGCGCTTACGAAATCTACCGTAACTCCGGTGAAGAATATGCGATCAGTTATACCGTACTTATCGGCAAGGACAACAACTTCTTGGAGATTGCTTGTGGATTTTACGTCGATATTTACTTTTAAATTTTCATATTTGCTTATTCTTTCAAAGGCTTCGTCTAGAGTAATTTCACCGCCTATGGGGGTAGAGTGAGACAGTACGGGTACGTTGTCGTCATTGAAGTTCAAATCGATTTCTACGATTGGCGCATTGTACTTTACGCCCGCGTCAATAGATTCAAGAGAATCATCCGGGGTATTTACGCAACCTGCGTGCGCGGTATAGGTAAATCCGTCCGGAAGGTTGAGCGGAGTATTTTTCAATTTGTTGAATTCAACTTGTGATTTTATTAAAAAGCTTGCGCCTATTATCGCGCCGACCGCAACAATGCAAATCAATGCAATGATTATTTTTGATTTCATACTATTTTCCCACACATATAATATATTTCAAATATAGCATATTAAAGAAATATTGTCAATGTCATCATGTGTGGGCAATGTGTATTTTAGATACAAGCGCCTATCTCAGCCAAGAAGTCACTTTTAATTTTTAATTTAATATCCATAATGCTAAATTCAGCGTTGTTGCGATGCAGAGCCAAATAGGGTAGATACTCAAAATATAGGCAAATACTTTTTTGTATTTGAAGATATCGACGATTAAGGCGAAGCCTGCTATTAAGTTGAGCAAAATCATTATATTGCCTATCAACAGAAGGTTCAAGGTGAAGAAAGTCAAGCACCACAGCACGTTCAAGACTGCATTGATAAGCATTAGAATAATGGTGGGCTTGGGTATATCTCCGTGTTTGAACCAAAGGAAATTTATCACGGCAAAAGCGATATAAATAATTGTCCATACGATTGGAATAACGATATTGGGTATCCATTCAGTCGGTTTTGTCAATTCATTATACCAATCCATACCGATGTATACAAAAATGCCGCCCAAGACTGCAACGAGCAAAATTACTGCAAATGAAATTATTATTTTTTTAGTTTGAGATTTTTCCATACAATATAAATATATCAATTTTTGCAAAAAATATTCACATTGTGACGCAGATGACGAGTTTATGAAATTATATCTTGATTTTTGTCAAGAAAATTGGTAGAATAATATTATATTACTACAAAAAGAAGAAAATAAATCGTACAATGGAGAAGAAACCGTATGAAAACCAACGTGAAGAAATTATTGGCTGAATATTGCGTAACGGCGCTGTTTGCGGTAATTATAGCATTCAATTACATTTTGTTTATCGTGCCTAATGCTTTTGCGCCGGCAGGATTGACCGGTATTGCAACTATGGTGCAGTATAAACTTGGATTCAGTATCGGTTGGATGACGCTTATTATCAATATTCCTTTGTGTGTGTTTGCATTTTTTACCGTTAATAAAGAACTTGCTTGCAAGACGCTTGTATTTTGCGTCGTGTATTCAGTCGTATATCTTTTGTTGCAACGATTGAACTTGAAACGCTTTGAATACGACGCAGGCGGAGTGGATACGATTTATCCTTGTTTGATTGCGGGAATTATCAACGGCGTATCGTACGGCGTATTTTTCCGTATCAATTCAAGCAGCGGCGGTACGGATATTATAGCGAAATTCGTCAGCAAGAAGAAACCTCAACTCAATTTCTTCTGGGTTACGTTGGGCATCAATCTCGCGGTGGCGCTAGCGTCGTTTTTCGTATACGCAGAGCGCGGGGAAAACGACGAGTTTATGTACAACTACCGTCCTGTTGTATTGTGTATGCTATATTGCTTTACCACGTCGCTTATAGGCAATTTAATGCTCAAAGGCTCAAAGACTGCGTATAAGTTCGTCGTGATAACGCCTCACGCGCAAGAGATTGAAAAGGAAATAATGCAAAAACTTCGTCGTTCGGCAACTCGTCTTAAAGGCGAAGGCGCGTATAGCAACACGGAAAGAGAAGTATTGTTGTGCGTTGTGGGTAAACATCAGGTGCTTGATTTCCAAAACATTTTGAAAGACTATCCCGACACGTTCTCGTTTATGGAAACGGTCAACCAAACTATAGGCAACTTCCAAAATAAAAAATAACGGCATCCTTCCCGTTTGAATATTGGATTTGCTCAATAAAAATTAAGCGTTCCTAAAATATTAAATTTCCAATTTTTTACAAATTTTCTTTTAATAACGCGCGTAGTATTTAATTGCTTTTTTATTGCAAGAGTGATATAATGTTAAACTGTAAAAATATTTTATGACTATGGTAGAATAGTCGGTGGGTACAGAAGGAGAATTGATATGGCAAAGAAGACTACGGTTGTTGCGTTGATTATTATTTTGGCGCTCTCGCTTGTGTTTGGATTGGTGGCTTGCAAAAAGCCCGAACCGATTGATCCGGGTGATAATACAGAGCCGGGTGAACCAAATGATTCGAGCTCTGTTGACATAACGGATTTCTTCACGGCGGAAGAGTTGGCGACTTTCAACTATGACGTCACAAAATATACTTCTTCTACGCAAGTGGGATTTAGCAGCAAGACCCTAGGCACTGTAGAAAGATATCGACCTGTTTCCGAAATCGGAAATGAGAGCGAAGTATTTGGAAACGTTAACGGATATCCCAGATACGGTAGCACGCTCGGAGCGGTAACGGGTAGCGACCCCGAGGGTACGAAAATGGCTGCAAGATCTAGGCTTGTAAACGAAGCGAGCTATCTCACTGCGACGGGCACGGCGACTGCGGGCGGCGGAAAATATACTTGGATTGATGAAAACGGTTACCTTTACAGAGGAACGACCAAATCGCCCACACCTGCGCTTTACGAGGGCAACAACTCAAAGACGGGTACGCATAGACAGCTTTATAAGCATACCGTTGCCACTACCATGTACGGCGGCGACGTTTCCGATAGCGAACAGGGACTTATCAAGCAGATTAAGTACCGTCCGCGTTCCAGCAATTACGGATATTACATAACGGGCTTGTACGCTCCCGCAGGCGAGGTCATCAAGGTTGAAATAAGCGCCGCAAATATGAAAGCGACGGGCGGACTTACGTTCCACATAGGTCAGTGTCTTTACAACGGCAAAAACAACAACATTTGGCCGGAGAAAGGCGCTATGAACCGTTTCCCAATGATAATGAATACGTTGCAATTTACGACGAACACCACGAAGTACAATCCGGAAACCGATACCTACGTAGGCTATATAGGTTCGTTTGTCGGCGGTCCGATATATATTCGCAACGAATCCGTGACTTTTGACGTAACGATTTCGGGCGGCGTGGCGTATAGACACTTCATTTTGGGTTATACTTCGCAAAAAGAATTTGAAGAGACGAGCAAGTCGACCGCTCCTTACTTTGATTTGGACGTATGGGATTGCGGCGTATTGCATTCCGGACCGCTTAGACAAGCGAGGAACTATTCTTACGAAGATATTTACAAGGCTGCGGTATTGTGGGATAAGGTCGCTTCCGTAACCACTACCAACGGCAGTAAGCAAGGTATAGTATTTCTATACGACCCATTCGTTGCGGCAGGCGCGGCAGTTGCGTTCCCCGGACAAGGCTCTGTAAACTGTCCGGAAGGTTGGATGAGAGACGCTCTCAACTATAACGGAATAGTGACTTCGGGCAGTTGGGGTAACTTCCACGAATATCATCACAACTTCCAAAATTACGGTCTTGGCAGCGGCGCGGACGGAGAAGTAACGAACAACGGACTTAACCTTGTATCTTACAGTCTGTTCACAAAGATTTCCGCAAATAGAGGAGTAAACTCTTACGGCGCGCAAGGTCTTAGCGGTTGGAACCGCTATACAAGCTCGACTTGGGCTTTGAATCAAGTAAATACAGGCTCGATAGGAAGTACCAACGGTCTTGCCATTTATGCGACTTTGTTGCACAATTTCGGACAAGAACAGTACATAAAGGCGCGCGGAACGTCAGGAAAGAATAATTACTTAAATAGATGGGCAAACAACACTCATCAAGACATGACGTATTACGCATCTAAGATAGAATCTTACGGCGGTGGAACTTATACTCCTTCGCAGGCGATTCAGAACGCCAACTATCCGCTCTTCGTACCGGTAGCGTCCGTTTATCAGACGGGTAGAAGTTATATGTACGACGACGTAAAGCGCGACATCAAGACCATGCAACCGTACGTCATCCCATTCGGATACAATTTCACAGTCGACTTGCGTCCGTATAACGTGCAAAACAATCAGTACGTGAACGGCAGCGTGATTATCGGCGCCGGCTTTAAGTATACGATTAAGTCAGTGTCGCAACCAGAGAACGGTCGTCTTGTGGAGACGGAAACCCCTGGAGTATATACCTATATTCCAGATGCTAGCGTCATCAGCCTACTTTCGGGACAAATTAGGGTTACGATTGAGATTACGACTACGGACGGAGCAAAGGAGTGGAACGGACACAGACTTGACGACGTGGATTTGATACTCGAATTCCAGCAGACGCACGAGAGCAAGAAAACGACGTTGGAGAGGACTGTCTACAACTTTGATTCAGACAAGATGTATACCGACGCCGTTGAGGCCTTCGAGAGCGGTTTCGCAGGCTATTCGTCAGTAAGTACAAGAGACCATTCCAATCCGACGCAGAATGCTAATACGGATATTTGGTTTGCTACAAGCAACAACAATCCCAATTTCGTATTGACGGACAATCACGTTGACGTTGTGGACGGTAAACTATACTTTTCCGATGACGGTAAATATAGAATATATCTGCGCGGAAGAAGCAACTGCGCATTGTATTTCTCGTTTACAGGTTTTGACAACACGTATCAACTCGGTGCTAGGATTACCAAAGATACGCCGTTTGTAGACAAGAGTAAGACCTATCAATTCCGTTCCGATAAGAGCACGTACTTTGACATACAGTTCTCGCAAGGCGAAGTAACACTCACCGTGTACGCGAACGTTGACGACGAAAACGGAAAGACATACAAGCATACGATTGACATTAAAGAAGGCAAACAGTCTATCGAGAACTGGCTCTATATTAAGGAAGTGTTGGTTGTTCAAAAGAGCAGTAGTAGTTTTGTCGGCGTGGGTATGAGACCGTGGACAGAAGCGGCGTTCACAATGACTGAAAAGTATTATAAAAGTGATGATAATGAAATCACCACCGACAACGAAAACTTTGAGGATGAACTTGCCTATACGAAGACAATTTACGTCAACCAATCGGGTAGCGAAGTCGCATATTCGAAAAGGGATAAGGGTAGTTCGACAACTTTGTATTACAAAAAGAACGGCAACGATTGGGACCCGTCAACTTTGGAAGAGGTCACGGAAATCACAAGAAACCGTATGATTGAACCTGCCGCTGTAACAAGTAGTTCTCAACCGACGTATTCCAACGCGTACAGACGCTCATACGAGTTGCCTGACAACAAAGGATTTACCAGCGAATACTTCTACAAGAAGACGTACAACTACAATTTCAGTTATTCGGATAGAGTAAACTATAAGGCAAAGAGTATAGTAAAGATAAGCAATAACGGAGAGAACGCATATCCTGCAGCAAATCTTATCGACGGAAATACGGGTTCGAGTTTCCATACCGCGAATACGGGAACTACTCCTATATCCGCAAGCAATCCGTTTGAACTTGAAGTGGATATGGGCGAAGTCATAAAGGCAAATCACGTGACGTTCTATTATTACAATAAGGGTTCGAATAGTAAAAACAACGTCGGTATGGTCAAGACGTTTACGTTGCAAGGCAGTCTTTCGGGAGAAGACAACAGTTGGTTCGACATCGTCTCAAAGACCGATTACGTAAACGACAAATCGCCGTCCAATGTCACGTTCGACTTTGAGACGAAAGAGTTCCGTTATTATAGACTATACGTTACCGCTACGGATAACGGACGTCATTTTGCAATGAATGAAATTGCGTTCTACAACTATAATCCCGAAAAAGACCTCTCGCTGAAAGGTAACGGAGCAAATAATCTATCTCTTGACAATAAGGACATATTTAGGTTCAGTGAAAACAATTGGTTGGGTATGTCCGTGGAGTCGGTATTCGGTCACGTTTACGTAGGAAAAGCGTCATCTACGTTGAAGTTCGAGTTCGAGGGAACGAGAATAGGATTTATCACCTCTCAAGCGGCTATGTTTGACAACAACTTTGAAGTATTCGTTGACGGCAAGAAAGTCAATTCGGTTGACTTGTGGCCTGTGAACGGAGCGTTTGGAATAACTTACCTTTCTCAAAGACTTCCTGCCGCAAGAGATGAGAACGGAGAAATTTGCAATAGGCACGTAGTTATGGTGAGATGTTTGGGTCTTGTCGGACTTGACTCGGTAGTCTACTATACCGAAGCTTGATATTAAAGCGATAAAATAATTAATGCCTTAGCAATTTGATTTATTCAAAAGCACGAGTTTTGCAAAAGATTCAAAGGAATATCCGTCTTTGCTTGGATATCCGTCAGCGGCGTTGAAAAAGCATGACGGTATTTCTTTTTTCTTAATATTCTTGGCTATGCAGAGAGAACAGCCCTTATCGTGATTCGTCGGATGCAAGGGACATGCGCGGTCTTTACAAGTGCAAAATTCGCTTAAATTCTTTTCCATTCGTACCTCGTGACAGTGGGTGTTTTAATCATAAATATTATATCTTGGTAATTATGCGTTGTCAACACGCGGAGAGGTAGATATTTACACTTGATTTCTTTATCCATTTAATGTAAAATATAAGTATGTTGGAAGGATTTGCATACGCGTATATAGAAAAGTTTGAAAAACTTGCTTTGGCGGTGAGCGGAGGCAAGGACTCTATGGCTATGCTGAACGCTTTCTTGAAGAGCGTCGACAAAGACAAATTCTTCGTAGTGACGGTACATCACAATTTGCGCGGCGACGAGGGCAAAAGAGACAGGGACTTCGTGGTCGAATTTTGTCAAAAAAACAACCTAGAATGCCTTGTCTATGAAGAGGATATACCGACCTTTTGCGCGGACAATAAGTATACCGTCGAGCAAGGCGCAAGGATAAGGCGCAGGCAGATTTTCAAAGATTTGGTGGATTCTCGCAAGGCGCAAAGAGTGGTTACCGCGCACCATCTATCCGACAACGTTGAAAGCATACTTATGCACATATTCAGAGGAAGCGGACTTAAAGGTCTGTGCGGAATGAGCCTTGACGACGGCGCGCTTTTAAGACCGATGCTCGATTGCACTCGCGAGAGTATTGACGAATATATTGAAAAATGCGAAATACCGTACGTCGAGGACAGCACCAACGCAAGCGTGGACTATACGCGCAACCGACTGAGGAGAGAAATTATACCGCTTATCAAAAGCGTGTACGGCGGACTTGACGTCAACGTGGCAAGGCTATCGCAAAGGGCGGAAGAAATATGGCAATACATTGACGGCTTTTGCTCGAATTTCCGCGTCCTAGACGGCGAGGTATTGATACCTATTAGAGTCTTTGACAAAGAAGACGCTATAGTCGCGCAGACGGTTATCAACGCTGTGGACAGCATTACGAGCAGAGTGGATTTGACGAGCAAGCATATTGAAGCTATACGCGCGCTCAAAGGCAAGCAAAGCGGAGCAAGCGTGGCTTTGCCTTTTAATTTAAAAGCGCATAGACAAAGCGATTGCGTGGCTTTGGCTTTTGTGGAAAAGAAAGAGTATAGCGGAATTATCGACGGCTACGGCGACTACGATTTGGGCGATAGGATATTGACGATATCCAAAGAGTACAAAGACGGTTTGGTCTGCGATTTGGACAAACTCAAAGGAAGCGTAATCCGCAACAGACGGCAGGGCGATAATTTCAAAAGATATAAGGGCGGAAGTAAGAGCCTGGGCGATTATTTTACCGACAAAAAAGTTCCCAAGAGATTGCGCGACAACGTTGTCGTAGTGGCAAAAGAAAGCGTAGTGTATTTGCTTCCCGAATACGAGATAAGCGACTATATCAAAGTCGACGATTCTACGATCAATAAAGCGTATATCTCAATTAGGCAAAAGGGCGATTTGTGATATGGATAAGATTGTTTTGTCATCGCCCGAGTTAAGCGCGGAACTCAAAAAGATAAGCGGATATTTCCCCAAAGACAGACGGCTATACGCCGTGGGCGGTTGCGTGCGCGACGCGTTGAGGGGAAAGCCGTGCTACGACGTCGACTTGGCGGGCGCGGTTACGCCCGAGCAGTTGAGCCAAATTCTTGCGGATAGCGAGTTCAAGGTATGCGAAGCGTCGCCAAGACTCGGCACTATGATTATAAAGGGCAAGTACGCGTACGAATATACGACGTTCAGGACGGACAGTTATCCCTCCGGGAGCGGAATTCATACGCCGACGAGCGTACAGTTTACCGACGATATTCAAGCCGACGCGAGAAGAAGAGACTTCAAATGCAACGCGGTATATTATGACGTCGCAGACGAAAAAATCGTCGACCCTTTGGGCGGTATAGCGGATATACGGGCGAGCGTGCTTTCCACCGTCGTCGACCCCGATATCACTTTGGGACAGGACGGACTGCGAATAATGCGTATGATAAGATTTGTATCTACGCTTGGCTATTCAATCGAGGAGAATACTCTATCAAGCGCGATAAGGCTTGTGGGCGGACTGAACGACATCACCGTCGAGAGAATTAGGGAAGAACTTGATAAGATTCTCGCAGGCGAAAATTGCTATAAAGCGTTGAGACTGATGAACAAAATCGGCGCGTTGAAAATCATTTTGCCCGAGGTCGCGCTCAACGACGGCGTACCGCAAAAGATACAGTATCATAAATACGACGTGCTCGAACACACTTTCAAAGTTGTCGAGAATTGCCCGCCCGACGTGAGGCTGGCGGGACTGTTCCACGACGTCGCAAAGGGCGTGTGCTATGCGCAAGAAGGAAATACCTATCTACACAACGTTGTCGGCGCAGGTATTACCAAAGACGTGTTGACAAGGCTCAAATATCCCAAGAAAGTTATCGAGCGTACGTCAAGGCTTGTGCGCGAGCATATGTTCGACGTCAACGGCAATTCGAGAGACGTCAAGTACAGAAGATTTATCGCAAAGAATTTGGATATTCTCGACGATATAATCGCGCTTTTCAAAGCCGATTGCATAGGCACGGGCTATCTTCAAGAATCGCGCACGGCTCAGAGGATGAAAGAAATCTACCAAAAGATGCTCGACGAAAAAGTCGCAATGTCAATAGGCGAATTGAATATCGACGGCAAAGACCTTGCGCAGTTGGGATTCGAGGGCAAGGCGATAGGCGACGCGCTCGAAAGCCTTTGGGATTTGTCTTTGAGAAATGCGGTAAAGAACGATAAAGACGTCTTGATTGAAATAGCAAAAAGAATGAAGAAAACTACCGATAAAAAGAAGGGTGTATAATGGAAAAGACGATAGGAATTATTTTGATAGTATGCGCGGTGGCGAATTTGGTTTTGCTACTTGTCTTCGGCATAAGAAAGAAGAAAAAAGACACGCCAAGCGATAGCAACGTACTTTCGGAAGTGGAGACGCTCAACGACAATCTCAACGAGGTTAAAAATATCGTAAACGAACATACTACGAGAGAAAAAGACAATTTATTGAGCAATATTACCAACTCAATAAAATCGTCTAACGAATCTTTGGCGCCTATGCTTAAATTGTATATGAATATGTTCAAGGAGAAACTTGACGAAAATCTTGCGACTACAAAAGATATGTTATCCGAAATCCGTCAGGAAATGAAAAATGCGACGGCAGATATGAGTAAAGGTACAGGAGAGTCGCTCAATTCTCTCAAAAGTGAAACACAAGTAGCATTAGACAAAATGAGTAAAACTATCGAAAGCTCTCTTGATAGAATAGGAAACGATCTTAAACAATCGCTCAAAGAAGTGCGAGAAGACAATAGAGTCCAGTTAGAAAGTGTCCGCAATAATAATGAGGTTCAACTTCAAAAAATCAGAGAAACTGTCGAAGAAAAACTTACAGAGACGCTTGATAATCGAATTAACAACGCTTTCAAGATAGTTAACGAGTCTTTGTCAAAAGTATTGCAAGGATTTGGCGAGATGAGAGAGTTGACTGGTCAGGTCAGCAATCTTAACAAGATGTTTAGTAATGTAAAAACTATAGGTGTTTGGGGAGAAGTGACTTTGGAGAGTCTTCTTGACCAAATATTATCTCCGGAACTATATCATTGTCAATTCCGTCTTTCGGAAAAATCTAGAGAGATGGTTGATTTTGCAATAACTATGCCTTGTCAAGGGAATGAAAAGATATATCTTCCAATAGACTCGAAATTCCCACTTGAGAAGTACTCAAAGTTTGTCGAGGCAAGCGAAGAGGGCGATTCGGTAAAAATAGATAAGGCAAGGAGAGAATTAGTCGACGAGGTTAAGCGAGCTGCAAAAAGTATATCAACGAAGTATATTATTAATATGGTAACAACACGATTTGCAATAATGTATTTACCTATCGAAGGACTATATGCTGAAATAGCCAAAAATACCGCTTTGACTACAGAAATACAAAATAAATACAATGTGACGATATGTGGACCTACAACAGTTACAGCGCTTCTCAATACTTTACAGATGGCATTTACAACAATAAAAATTCAAAAAAGAAGTGGAGAGATTGCCGACGCATTGCAAGAATTCCAAACTGATTTCAATAATTATACGAAACTAGTGACAACCATAAAGAAGAACGCAACGAACGTTGTGGAGACAATTGACAAAGTGGAAAAGCAAAACAGACTAATAAATCAAAGGCTGTCAAAAGTGGTCGGAGATTTGCCTGTCGACGACGATAAAAGACTTATTGCAAGCGACGAGGTTACGGAGGATTGATGAAGATAGATTTGCATATACACAGCGCGTTGAGCGACGGTACGGATTCGCCGAAGAGCATAGTCGATAAGGCAAAGAGTTTGGGTATAGAGTGCATATCCATTACCGACCACGACTGTATCAGGGCGATAGCGGACGCAAAAGATTACGCGATAAAAAATGGCGTACGGTATATCAACGGCGTGGAACTCTCGACTTTTTCCGTGTCGGAAATACATATACTGGGTTATTGCTTTGACGAAAACAATTCCCAACTTCTCGAAAAACTCGATTATTTTGAGAGCAAGCGTAGGGAAAGAGCGACGACGATTCTCGATAGGCTCTTTGATTTGGGAATAAAGCTCAATCGCGACGCGCTACCAAAAGACAGCGCGAGCGTGGGAAGATTGCATATTGCGAAACTTATGGTAGAGCAAAATTACGTCGCCACAATACCCGAAGCGTTCGACAAATATCTTGGCGCGAACGGTAAAGCGTACTGTCCGTCAAAGCGTATTACGCCATTTCAAGGCGTGCAACTTATAAAGCAAGCCAAAGGCTATCCCGTCATTGCGCACCCGTTGAGGTTTTTACAACAAAACACGTTGCGACCGCTGATTGAAGGATTGATGCAATTCGGCTTAGAAGGTATAGAGGCGTATTATCCTACGCACGACGAGCAAGTTTCCAAAGAATTGAAGTCGCTTGCAAGGAGATACAACCTTATCGCAACAGGCGGTACGGACTACCACGGCGAAAACAGAAATATAGAACTTGGAAGCGTACAATTCCAACTTGACGGATATACTCAATCTAAATTGAATATAAAATAAATATAATAATAAAATGTGAGGACAAAATTATGAAACTTATGATTACGCAAAAGTTGATGTCATTGAGAGGAAGATACAACATCACCGACGAAAACGACCAAACGGTCTTTTCAATCAAGGGTAAATATACCGTACCCAAAAGATACGATATAAGCGATGCGCAAGGTCAATTGATAGCGCAGTTGAGAGCAAAAGTATTCGACATTATGCCTACTTATTATCTCTATGAAGGCGGAGAAAAAATCGGCAAAGTAAAAAAGAAAATCACTTTTTTAAAGCCCAAGTTCGAGATAGATTGCAACGGCTGGCAAATCCAAGGCAATTTCCTTTCATGGGACTATAAAATCGTAGACCCCGCAGGCAATATTATCGCTACGCTTTCCAAGGAAATTTTCAAGATGAGAGACGTATACGTTATGGATATCGTCAATGACGAGGACGCGCTTAGAGTAGTGCAGGTTGCGCTCGCCATCGATTTGGAAAAACAGGGTGAGTAGTTAATAATAGTGGCGAGATGTGTAACCGACTGCGTATATCGGCGCGCCTTTCGCTTGATCGTCGGGACTCGGGGTGACGACGTGTACGGCAAGTACACTTGACGCCACCGCTCGCCCTAGCTAAAACGAAATCCACACCAATCTCCGCACTCGAAACAAAATTTTTTTCAAACGGATAGATAAATAAGAATTTCAAAAAGCCTTGCTAGCATTGCTAGCAGGGTTTTATTTTTTGATAATTTGACATTCTTCTTATGTTATTTCGAGCGCAGTCGAGGAATCTCAATCCGTATATGTATCCAAGTTTTCGTCGTCTATAAGATTTGATAAATTTTCCAAGTAATGTTCTATATTTTTCAAAATGTATTTTAGTGTCCTATTGCGCTGTACGATTTCAGGTTCGCGCGGTTGCCATTGTCCGCAAAGTTCGAAAGTTCTATTCGAGCGTTTGCGAATTGTAGAATTAATGCAATGACCCTTATCAATCTTTAATAAGTTACCATATTTGTCTTTTACATAGTATCTCAGAAAGTAAGCGCAATTAAAGCAGTCTTTTTTGTCTTCTTTGTCCATATGTCTCCTTATATATGTCTTAAAACCTTGCTAGCAATGCTAGCGAAATATATTATAATGCTATCAATGCTAGCAAGTCAACAATTTTGCTAGCATTAGTAGCATAATTTTAGAGGAGGGAACAAAAATGATAAAACTTGACCCAATTAGAAAGAAAATTATAGAAGCAATTAAGCAAAGTGGTATGTCAAAAAGTGATTTGGCAACTAGAGTAGGAGTTTGTCATCAAGCAATAGGGCAGTATCTTTATCAAAATAAGATGCCTGCGCTGGATACGCTTGCAAATCTTTGCGCCGTGCTTGATTTGGATGCTAACGAAATTCTTTGCGTTGCTGACTACAATAAAGAGGATTGATTTATAATAGACATATTATTTGACTTGTTTCTATGCCCTGCTAGCAATGCTAGCAGGACTTAATTGTAAATATAAAAAGACACAAATAATTATAAGTTTCAATAGAATTACCCAAGTCCAAAGGCGGTTAGAGTGTTTGCGATTTATGTGCCTCTATAGTTTTGGGTTTAGATAAGTGTCGATTACTATTTTAGTATCGCTACAAAATATTCGTGCACTAAATGCAAATACTCTTACACCGCCCAAACCCTCAAACCAATCCATTGCCGTCAGGCTATCCGTATTTTTTATATACTTGACACATAAGCCCAAAAAGTATATAATAGTCTAGGCATTTAGGGTGTCAAATTTTGTGGGAATGTGTGTATTATGAAAAATATTTTTGTTGTTAATCCCTTTGCGGGGAAGACAAACGCTTTGGCGAGCATTGAAAATATGCTTGCTAAAATGCAAGATTTTGAATATGAAATTTACGTGACGAAAGAGCGCGGCGACGCGACGGCTTTCGTAAAGAAGAAGTGCGAGGAGACTGACGAAGATATTCGTTTCTTTTCTTGCGGAGGCGACGGCACGCTCAATGAAGTGGCGAGCGGTTGCGTAGGTCATAGCAACGCGATACTTGCGATTTATCCAAGCGGCAGCGGCAACGATTACGTCAAGTATTACGGCGGAAAAGAGCAGTTTCTCAACATTGACAATTTGCTCGAAGGAAGAGAGACCAAAATCGATATCATTCAAGTGGGAGATAGATATGCGGTCAACGCGTGTCACTTCGGACTTGACAGCGCGGTCGCTAAGACTATGAACGCAGTCCGTCACAAAAAGATTATCGGCGGAAAAAATGCGTACAACACAGGAGTACTCAAAGCGTTGTTTACCGCAATGAAGACCAAATGCAAGGTCATAGGCGACGGCGAGCCTCTCAATGAAGACAAAATCTTGCTTTGCACCGTTGCCAACGGAAAATACGTCGGCGGTTCTTACAAGAGTTCGCCGAGATCGCGCAACGACGACGGACTTATGGAAGTATGTTGTATCAAGCCGGTATCAATATTCAAGTTCCTCAATCTCATCAAGGTCTATAAGGAAGGCACGCACTTGGAGAATGAGAAGTTGAAAAAGTACTTGGAATACAGACGTTGCAAGAGCGTGGAAATTATAGGCGGACAAAAGAATTTCGCAATCTCTCTTGACGGAGAAATCGTCGAAGGCGATAGATTCGAAGTCAACGTTCTTGAAAAGGAATTGAGGTTTATCATACCGAAAGGTTGCGAGGTAAATTAACTAATTCGAGGTATAATTATGCAAAAACTTAAAGCGGAAATTTGGGATCGAGTACAGTATATTTTTAGAAATTATTACGATAGAATGATACACTGCGCAAGCTATTACGAAGGCAAAGCGGATATATCGGCTCTGAGAAAGTCGATTTACCGTCTTGTCGAGAAATATCCTATTCTTCGCTCTTCTTTCAACAGCAGTCCGATAAATCCGAGTTGGACGGTCAACGAAGATTTTACCGAAGAGGAAATGGCGAACGTAGTCTATTGCGAGGACTTGCGAGCGAGCGTACTTTCCAGTCTTAGCGAAGAGATAAGTTATAAGGCGAAATTCCAATTCAAATTGACTTTGCATTACTGCGGTGAAAACTGCGCTATATCTTTACTCGTCAATCACATGTGCATGGACGGCGCAGACTTTAAGTACTTCGTCGGAAAAATCGTGGAAGGTTACAATATGATTAAACGAGGGGAAGATATACAAAATCTTCAACTCAAAAGCGGAAAGCGCGGAGCCGACCAACTCTACAAGGATATGACCGAGGAAGAGGCTAAGACGGCAAGAGGACTTATGAAAAACGTTTCGAGAACGGGCGTCAAAAACAAGTTCGCTTTCACCGACGACGAGGATTGCTCGACTTGTTTTAATTTGAGAAAACTCGACAGCGATTTCGTAAGCGCGTTGAAGGTCAAAGGCAAAGAGTACGGCGCGACGCTCAACGACGTTTTCGTCACCGCGTACGCAAGAGCAATTTCCAAGTATCTCGAAAAATCCGACGACAAGAGAATTGCCGTGACTTGTATGAAAAATTTGCGCGACCATATCAAGAGCGGAGAGTCTGAAGACTTGACCAATCTCACGGGCTTTATGCCATGCGTACTCGATAGCGTAGAGGGAACGTTTGTCGACGTTTTGGATGAGGTAATCGAGAAGACGAAGACGGCGAAAGAAGACGAATTTTGCGGTCTTTACGGTCTGCCTTTGATGGCGTTGGCGTTCAAGGTCTTCCCATATATGGTGGCTGAATTCGCTATAAAAATCGGATATGAAAATCCGCTTATCGGTATGTCCAATATAGGTATTATTTCACAGGAAGCGTTGGCGTGCGAAGGCATGAAATGCTTGGACGCGTTTATGACGGGCGCGACGAAGTTTAAGCCGTATATTCAACTTACGACTACTACTTTCAACGGCGAAACGACTATGTGTATCGCTCAGAAATGTTCGAGCGAAGATAGGAAGCGTATCAACGCGCTTTTGGACGATATAATAGAAGAATTGAAAAATTTTGCAGGATAATTACAAAGCGATATTGAAATAGTCGCTATTATGTGGTATAATGCGACTATGAAGATATTGTTTATATGTATGTCCAACATTTGTCGCAGTCCTTTTTGCGAATACGTATTTAGGAGAATCGTTCAAGAAGACGAAGTGCTCAGTCAAAACGTCGAGTGGGTGAAGAGTTCCGCCGTTTTCAATAAATCTTTCGTAATCAATCAAAAAGCCAAATTGGCGTTGCTAAGAGAAGGCTTTGACGAGGAATATATTCTCTCGCACAAGCCTACTTTCAAATGGGGTAAGGGAAGAGAGTATCTCAAAGAAGCGGATATTATTATCGGTATGACGAAATCCAACGCGTTTTTCCTTCCGAGAAAGTACCGCAAAAAGTTCGTATTGCTTTCCCAAATTGCGAGCGGAGAGTATAAGCCTATCCCCGATCCGGTGCTCATAAAAGACCAAGAAAAATATCACGCGGCTATGGACGAAATAAAAAAATATCTCGTCGATTACGCTAATATTCTCAAATCGCAGTTCGCGCAATAATTATATAATTTTAGTTAAGTTTTTCAAAAATGGGTATTGTAAAAGAGCGGATTGTGTGTTATAATGTCAACGGATGACTATACATAAATTTTTAAGGAAGTGAAGAATGGAAAAAGATATGGATAAAATTGCGATAATCGACTTGGGCTCCAACTCGACTCGCCTCGTACTTGTAGATATCCTCAAAGGGGGATATTTTCAGGTAGTCGACGATATCAAAGAGACCGTCAGACTTGCGCAAGATATGGAAGTCGACGGATTTTTACAGCCAAGTAGAATAGCGCAAACGATAAAGACTTTGAAGATGTTCAGAAGACTTTGCGACGCCAACAACGTATCGCATATTTACGCTTATGCGACCGCAGCGGTGAGAAGAGCGAAGAATCAAAGAAGTTTTCTCGACGAAGTACACGCGTCTACGGGAATAGAACTCAAAGTCCTCAACAGCGAAGAGGAAGCGCAACTCGTCTATCAGGGCGTAATAAATTCTATGGATATCCCTAGGGGTATCATAATGGACATCGGCGGAGGAAGCACCCAACTTATCTATTACAACAGAAAGAGTATCCTCAATACGGTTACGTTGCCGTTTGGCTCGGTAGTGTTGACCGATATGGTCAAGCAAGAAGGTCTTACGCCTGTCGAGAAATCTCAGATGATAGAGAATTTCGTCACCGAAGAATTGAATAAGTTGGACTGGCTCAAAGAGATTTTGCCGGACACGAAACTTATCGGCGTAGGCGGTTCGTTCAGAAATATCGGCAAGATAAGCAGAATGTTGAAGAAATATCCGCTCTCTATGGCGCACAACTACGTTGTCGGCAAGAGCGAGTTTTCGAGCATATACGCGAATATCCGTTCGTTGGAGTTGGACAAGACTATGAAAATCAAAGGTCTGTCCAGCGTGCGCGCAGACATTTTCCCTGCGGCTCTTGCGGCTATCAGCGCGACTATCAACGCAATCGGCGTTGACGAGATAGTCATTTCGGGTAGCGGTCTTAGAGAGGGCGCAATGTTCAGATACGCCGTTCCTTCGACGAATGAGAAGCCTATTTCCGACGTACTCGGACATAGCATATATTCGTTGCTCAACTTCTTCGGCGAGAATATTCCTCACGCCGAGCAAGTATACAATTTGTCAATTCAACTTTTCAAGCAGTTGAAAGTATTACATAAATTGCCGAGAGCGTACGTCAAAGTATTGCGCACGGCGGCAATGCTTCACGACACCGGCAATAGAATTAAGTACTACGACCACCACAAGCATTCGAGTTACGTAATACTCAATTCCAATTTGTACGGCATTTCGCACAACGATTTGATTATGGCGGCGTTCATTGCTTCGATGCATAGAAAGGGCGACATCAATACCGTTGAGTTTATGAGATACAAGGATATGCTGACGGAAGAAGACTTCGACGCTATTCTCAAACTCGGCGTTATCGTAAGAATTGCCGAAAGCTTCGATAGAAGTATGTCGAGCGTAATCAAGAGCATTGATTGCGACGTATTAGGCGACAGCGTAATTATGAAGACGGACAGCGAAGGACAAGATTGCTCCTTGGAAATCAAAGACGCCATGACGGCAGTGCAAGATTTCCGTCGCGCTTATAAGAAGAACTTGCAAATATTGTAATGAAAATTATATTAGCGTCAAATTCGCCTAGGCGGAAAGAGTTGCTTGGCGAACTCTTCGAAAGTTTTGAGGTACTTCCGCAGGACGTCGAAGAAAAACACAATTATTCGCGCCCCGATTTGATAGTCAAGCATTTGGCGAAAATCAAGTTGGGGAATTTGCCTGTCGAGAGAAAGGACGATTTGATTATTTCCGCGGACACGGTAGTCTACAAAAGCGGAAGAATTTACGGCAAACCGAAAGACAGGGCGCAGGCGATAGATTATTTGAAGTCCCTGAGCGGGGAGAAGCACTTCGTCTACACGGGCGTGGCAATATGCCATAAGGGCAAGACAACTACTTTTTACGACAAGTCGACGGTCTACTTCAAGAAGTTGACGGACAAGGAAATTGCCGATTACGTAGACGGCGGAAGTCCTATGGACAAGGCGGGCGCGTACGGAATTCAAGATAAGGAAGTAGTGGAAAGTTATTGCGGCAGTTACACCAACATCGTGGGACTGCCAATGGAAAAACTCAAAGATAAATTGCAAAGTATAATGTAAAATACAACGGAGAGAATATGAAACCGATAGAGTTGTCAATAGATTTGGGAAGTACTAAGACGTCGATTCACAAGGTCGGCAGCGGACTTATCGTCAACGATGAGTCGCGCGTCGTAGTTATGACCAAAAACAACGGCATGACTTTGATAGAAAGCGGTAAGGGCGTGGAGAAATACGTTCAGAAGCCTACCGCGGGCTATCAGATAGTCAATACGATTCAAGGCGGAGTCGTTACCAACGAACGCGCCGCGATTTGTATGCTCAAAGACTATATTTCGAGATGTATGCCGGGAGGCGCAATCATTAAGCCGAGAGTAAAGGTTCTTGCAAGCGTGGGTATGGGAATGAGCTACGCGGAGAAAAAGGACGTGGAAAAAGCGCTTTACAAAGCGGGAGTACACGACGTGACGCTTATCGAATCGCCTTTGGCTATCGCAGGCGCTTTGGGTTTTGGCAGAGGTCACTTTATCGTAGATATAGGAAGTTCCAAGACGGAAATCGCAATCGTGGGCAGAGACGGCATTGTGTCGGGTTGTTCGGTAGATATAGGCGGAGATAAGATTACAAAGACTATCGCCGACTTTATGGTCACGAGTATGAGCAGCACGATATCTTTCTCTCTTGCGGAAAGGATTAAAAAGGAACTCGGTACGCTTTACGAAAACAACAATATGTCTATGCGCGTCAACGTCCGCAAGGTGGGCAAGCAACAAGGCACGGAAAGCGAGATAATACATTCCAAGGACATCCGCGCGATAATCCAACCTCACGTGATAGATTTGTTGGAAATCATCTACAATATGTCTTTTGAGATACCGAGCAATATCGCCGACGATATTTGCAATGAAGGCATAGTGCTTTGCGGAGGCGGCAGCAATTTGACGGGGCTTTCTGAATTCATATCCAAGTTTATGCAAATGAAAGTCGCAAGAGTGGACGACGCGACGACCGTCGTATCGAGAGGCGGTATGTATTTCTTGGAGAACAACACCGACTTCGCAAGACTTCTCAATCTGGTAAATTACAAATAGAATTAAATCAACGACATCTAAGTCCGACGAAAGCGTCGGACTTTTTTTACGCTCGATTTTGACAAATTTCGGGTATAGACTACAATATGTTTTATTTCTCTTTTTCTCATTGATGTAAAATTATATAGAAATCTTTTATTATGGACAAGGAGATACTATGGCAAGAAAAATCGTTGTGACTTCGGGCAAAGGCGGAGTGGGCAAGACAAGCGTTTTGGCAAGTCTCGGCATTTGTCTTGCGAATAAGGGCAAAAACGTGCTTATGATCGACGGCGACGTGGGACTCAACAATCTTGACGTCGTTATGGGTATGGAAAGCCGAGTAGTCTACGATATGGCGGACGTGATTGACAACAAATGCCATATCAATCAAGCGTTGTTGCAAGAAGACGGGACAAGCCTCTATCTGTTGCCGTCGGCGCACGCGTACAGCAACGAGAAGTTGTCCGCGTCGTCTTTTCGCGATTTGATAAGCAGGATTGAGAACATGTTCGACTTCATACTTATCGACTGTCCTGCGGGCATTGACGGCGGTTTCCATAGGGCTGTGAGTTGTTGCGACGAAGCGTTGCTAGTGACGACGCCGCACATACCTGCGATACGAGACGGCGACAAGGTGCTGTCAATCTTGCGAAGTTACAAACTCAACGCAATCAACCTTATCGTCAACCGTATGCGAGGAGATTTCGTCGTGACGGGCAAGATGATGAGCGGCGGGGAAATTTCCAACATTTTGAGGTGTCCGCTGATAGGCACGGTTCCCGAGGACGACGCGATTACGATATACTCGCAATTGGGCAGAATAGGTATGAACCGCTCGACGTCGCGCGACTCTATAGACATGATAGCGTGCAATATAGTAGACAATACTTTTAAACTCTATGACGTCACAAAAGGACATAGAGGACTGGTCGGCAAGTTTAAGAGATTGATTTCATCGAGGTACTGATTATGAATGAAAGCAAGATGATGGCAAAGAGGCTCAAGCGAGTGCTCTTGCAAGATAAAATCGTGGCGTACGAAGGATTGACGAAAGCGTTGGAAAGCGACGTAAGGACGCTGCTTAGTTACTACATGACGCTGACGGGGGATTTGAGCGTAAATATCGACGTGCTTGACGAGGGAAATTATCAGATAAATATATCCGCCAAGGCGAATAATATCAACGCTCCGCAAATTGTTTGAAAAATTTTTATTTTCAAGTCATATTCGGACAAACGCTCAAATAGATTATACTATCTTAGCCATAGGAGTTGGAATATGAAATACGACGATTACAAAATTACCGAAAGTGTAAACTTCCCAAATCAAAACATCACGCGCAAGGCTACGACGAAGAAGAGAAAGAAAATCAACGCTTTGGACATTTTTATCGTGCAAGTGCTCATCTGCGTGGGTATCAGTTGCGGAGTAATGATTTCAAGAATAATCGAGATAGGATTCTAGGCGAGTTTTGAAAATAAAACTTCATCCGCTCTTTTACTTGCTTGCCGGATATTTTTTGGTAGTGGGTCAATTTGAACTGCTATGCGGATATTTGGTAAGCATTGTCGCGCACGAGATAGCGCACAACCGAATGGCGAATTTGAGAGGCTACAAGAGCGGAGTAATCACGATAATGCCTTACGGCGGAGTGGTGGATTGCGGAGAGGATTACAACGACAGCGACAACATCTTGATCGCGCTGTCCGCGCCCTTTTTCAACCTAACGGTTGCGACCTTTATCGTCGCGCTTTGGTGGGTGATGCCCGACGCGTACGCATATACCAAAGGTATATGTCTTGCCAATTTGGCGCTCGGCGTAGTCAACTTGCTCCCTCTGTATCCTTTGGATGGCAGTAGGGTGGTCACAAGCCTTGTCAAGAACAAACTTAAAGCAATCAAAGTCTTGAAAATCTGTACGATAACGGCAGGTAGCGTACTCTTTGCGATAGGTGTCGTATTGATATTTTTCACAAAGAATATATCCATTCCGATATTCGGACTTTTCTTGCTTTTGAGCGGAATTTTTACGAGCAAAGCGCAGACCTACTACCATATCGCCCGCAACCGTCCTTTCGTCAAAAATTTCTCTCACGGAGTGTGCGAAAAGACGGTGTATATATCCCAAGATTGTTTGCTTTTTCAACTCTTGAAATACGTCGAAAAAGACAGCGTAAGCAGGTTTATTCTCGTAGATAGCGATGGCACGAAAGTAAGCGAGATAAGCGAAGAAAAATTCGGTCAACTATGTCTTGACAACGAGCTCGGCGTGAGCGTAATTCAAGCGCTTAACAACTGCGCGCCCCGCAACTGAATCCTTCGGGAAATTATAAGCCGAAAAATACCTTGCTTTTGCAAGGTATTTTTGTTATACTTAAATATATTATAAAAATTAAGAGGTAGCGTATATGTATTATGCAGGTGTAGACATTGGCGGAAAAAATACGAAGATGGGCATTGTCGACGATTTTGGAGTAGTGGTATCTTCAATGGAGTATAAGACGCAAATGGAGCGCGGATACGACGCTATTTTGCTTGAACTTATAGAAAATATCAAGTCGCTTTGCGAGCAAGCGGGGCTTGACTTTGACGAATTGTCGGGCATAGGCATTGGCGTGCCGGGGATTGTCAATTCTCGCGCGGGACTTGTTATGTCGTGCGCAAATCTCAACTGGAAGGGCGTCGAGCTGGCGGGCGACGTCAAGAATCTCACCGGCAAGGAGTGTAAAGTATGCAACGACGCCAACTGCGCCGCGCTCGGAGAGCAAAGATTCGGAAGCGGTCGCAATTATAAGAACTTGGTGTTCATCACTCTCGGCACGGGTATAGGTTCGGGAATAATCATCGACGGAAAACTCTTCGAGGGTTTGGGTTGCGCAGGCGCGGAAGCAGGTCATATGGGTATTCAAATCGAGTCGGACGAAGTCTGCTCGTGCGGAAATAAAGGCTGTTGGGAAAGCTTCATATCCGCGTCGGCTTTGGTAGCGCAGACCGAAGAAGCCGCAAAGAAGAATCCCGACTCCTTGCTTGCTAAAATGTGCAAAGAGGGCGTAAGCGGAAAGACTGCTTTCCTGGCTATGAATAAGGGCGACGCGGTAGCAAAAAACGTCGTCGACAGATACATTAGTTACATCACTTACGGCATTATAGGACTTGCGAATATTTTGCATCCGCAGGCGTTCGTTTTGGGCGGCGGAATTGCCAACGAGGGCGCGACTTTAATACTTCCAATCAAGTCGGCTCTCAACGCGTATATAGACAACAACGGCTTCTATCCGTACGTGGACGTCGTGGGCGCAAGATTGGGCAACAGCGCAGGCTTTATGGGCGCGGCTGCGCTCGTAATGTAACGGAGCGAGTATGTGGGATAAGTTGAAGGACATATTGTTGAAAGTGCAAAAGCCTGCAAGGTACGTCGGCGGAGAGTATAATCTTCCCGATATGGACAAGCCTTGCAAAGAGCGCGTTTGCTTATGTTTCAGCGATAAATACGAAGTGGGTATGAGCAATATCGGCACGAGAATACTGTACCACATGCTCAACGATACCGACGGCGTGGTTTGCGAAAGAGCGTACGCGCCAGATCTCGATATGGCGGAACTTCTCAAAGCCGAAAACCTTCCGCTTTTCTCTTTGGAAACGAAAAGGGATATCAAGACGTTCGACTTGATAGGCTTTTCCGTTCAGTTCGAACTTCAATTTACAAATATAGTATATATGCTCGATTTAATGGGCGTACCTTATTTTGCCAAGGACAGAGGCGAGGAATATCCGCCGATTGTGGCAGGCGGTCCTTGCGTGGTCAATCCAATGCCGTTCGCAGATTTCTTCGATGCGGTTCTTATAGGCGAGGGCGAGAAAAACTTGCATGAATTGACGCAGTTGCATATAGCGTGCAGAGAAAAGAAAATGTCCAAAAAGGAATTTTTGAGAGAGGCGAGCAAGTTGGACGGCGTATACGTTCCGTCTTTGAACAACAAGACGAAAAGAGCGGTAGTGCAAGACCTTGACAAAGCCTATTATCCGACCAAGATTTTAGTGCCCAACTGCGACATTGTCCACGACCGCTCGTCAATAGAACTTTTCAGAGGTTGCGCCAACGGTTGCAGATTTTGTCAGGCAGGTTTTTATTATAGACCGATAAGAAAGAGAAGCGTCGACACTTTGGTAAATCAAGCGTGTCAGCTTATGGACAAAACCGGTTACGACGAAATGGGACTATTGAGCCTAAGCACGAGCGACTATCCTGAATTGAAAGAACTCGTCGATAGAATCAAAGTCGAGGCTGATAAACGCAAAATAAAACTCGCTTTGCCGTCGTTGAGATTGGACAGTTTCGAGGCGGAAATTTACGAGGAAATGCAAGGCGCGTCGCTTACCTTTGCGCCCGAAGCGGGTACGCAAAGATTGAGGGACGTTATCAACAAAAACATCAGCGACGACAATATCAAATCCTCGCTCATAGCCGCATTGAAGTACGGAGTGAAAAACGTCAAACTCTACTTTATTATGGGTTTGCCCACTGAGACGGAAGAGGATTTGCAAGGCATAGTCGATATCGTCAAACTTGTCAAATATCTCCACTCGCAATACGGCACGTCAAAACTTCTCAATATCACCGTATCGACTTCTATATTCATACCCAAGCCGTTGACGCCCTTCCAGTGGGAAGGACAAATCAGCATTGACGAGATGTACCAAAAGCAAGAGTTTATGAAAGAGAGATTGCGTATCAAGAACGTCAAGTACAGTTGGCACGGCGCGCAATCGTCGGTAATTGAAGCGATACTTGCGCTAGGCGACAGGTCGCTTGCGAAAGTAATTGTCAAGGCATATGAACTGGGTTGCGTATTCGACAGTTGGAGCGAAAATTTCGACTACGACAAATGGATAAAAGCCTTTGAGGAAAGTGGCGTTGATTACAACAAATTCTTGATTGGATTTGACGAAGACGAGGAATTGCCGTGGGATATTATCGACAACGGCGTAAGTAAAAAATATTTGCTAAACGAAAGGCATAAGGCGTACAAGGGAGAATGCACGCCCAACTGTCTTGGCAAGTGCAACGGTTGCGGAGCAAATAGATTGGAGAGGTGCAAGATATGATTATACTGCGACACCTTAAAGTGGACGACGTAAGTTACGTTTCGCACAAAGATATATTGAGAGTGCTGCAAAGAGGACTTAAAAGAGCCAAAGTAGACGTGAAGTATTCGCAAGGTTTTGTTCCTCATATGTTGACGTATACGACAACTCCCGTACCGCTCGGCGTGCAGTCGACGGCAGAGTATTTTGCAATAGATTGCAACGATAAAGACAAGGAAGACGTATTGAGAAGATACAACCAATCAATGCCGTCGGGTATGCGAGGTGTGGCAAGTTTTTATAAAGACAAGAATCCCAATCTTGCGGGTATAGTCGTCGCAAGCGACTATAAAGCAGTATGCGATTCTCCATTGCCAAAAGAGATAGAGAGCATAAAGGATTGCGATAGCTATATTATTTCCACTTTCAAAAAGGGCGAGGCGGTGGACAAGGAAATCGCAGGCTTGGTCTACGACTTGAAGGTCGAGGGGAACGCGCTCTATATGCGACTTGCGAGCGGGAACGCGAATTTGAGGGCGGATAGTTTTGTCGAACATATCAACTCGAAATTCGGCTGTAATATCAAGACCAACGATATTATCCGTACCGCGCAACTCGTATTGAAAGACGGAGCGTTAGCCGACGTGGAGGAAATACTCAAATGAAAGATATAATGATAAACGTCAATCCGAGCGACACCCAAGTGTGTATCGTCGAAAACGGCGAGTTGGTGGAATTTTGGGTAGAGAGAAAGAATCTTACGAGGTTAGTGGGCAATATCTACAAGGGCAAAGTGCAAAACGTGCTCAACGGTATGCAGGCCGCTTTCGTCAATATCGGTTTGGAGAAGAACGCATTTTTGTATGCAGGCGATACTTTGGAGTATGGAGAAATCCTCAAAGACGTTACGGATAAGAAACTCAATCTTAAAGCGGGCGACAATATCTTGTGTCAAGTGACCAAAGAACAATTCGGCTCAAAGGGCGCAAGAATTACTATGAACGTCACTTTGCCTGGGCGCGGCGTAGTGCTTATGCCGCAAATTGATTACGTGGGCGTAAGTAGACGAATCACCGACGAAAAGAAAAAGCAAGAGTTGATTGACTTTGTCACAAAAGTCAAGCCGGAGGGCTTCGGCATAATATTGCGTACGCAGTCCGTCGATTGCTCTAAGGAAGAAATTCAAGAGGAAATATCAGAACTCGTCGCCAAGTGGAATAAGATAAAAGAATTGAATATGACTAAGCCCGCGGGTACGCTTATCTACAAGGAAGAGGGCGTCGCTATTCGCGCGGTGAGAGATATGTTGCGCGACGACGTGGACCACATCATTATTGATGACAAGCGATTGCTTGAAGACTTCAAAATTGCGTTTGCGTCGCTCAACGAGAAGAAACCCGACTTGTTCGTGCTTTACGACGATAAAGAGCATATGCATAAGAAGTACGGACTGACAAAGCAAATTACCGATTTGCTTCAACGCAAAGTCGTGCTTGCCAACGGCGCGTATTTGATTATCGACAGGACGGAAGCGTTGACGGTAATCGACGTCAATACGGGCAAGTACGTCGGAGAAAAGAATTTAGAGCAGACCGTATTCGATACAAACTGCATTGCCGCCAAAGAAATCGCAAGACAACTTCGCGTGCGCAATATAGGCGGTATCGTCGTAATTGACTTTATCGATATGGAAAATCCCGAGCATTCGCAAAAGGTCTTGGAAGTCTTGCAAGAAGCCTTGTCAATGGACAGAACCAAAACGTCTGTCATAGGTATGACCCCGCTCGGACTTGTCGAACTCACTAGGAAAAAGACGAGAAGTATGTTGGAGAGCGTAATGTTGCAGACCTGCCCTTATTGCAATGGCGACGGCTACGTGCTATCCGACGAAGTTATGGCAAATAAGCTCAAATTCTATCTCAACGACGTCTTTGCTTGCAAAGACAACACGTCCGTGCTAGTCACTCTTTCGCCAAGCGTGTTCAATAAGATTTTCGCATACCGTCTGCTTGAAAAAGAGTGCGCCAACGAGTGGCGAGACAAACGCATCTACCTTAGACCCGACGAGCATCTTCACGTCGAGAAATTCGACGTCAAAGTCTTGCACGGGGCAATATTGGATTTGCCTGAAAATGCTAAAATGTTGTTTTAGGTATTTGAACCTTTCATATAATAAATCAATCTATTATGCGCGTCTACGACGTCGTCAACGTTAAAATAGGTGATTGTTTTGTCTTTTGTATAGACTTTAAGTTTGCCGTTTTTGCTAATTGTATGAAAATATCCGGAATCAAATTGCGCCTGTCGGTATTCAACTTTTAGTATATCCGCAGGGCTACAAGTGTAACCGTCCGCGAATTTCAACTGTCCATTGTCATAAACTATCAAAATATCAGGAAGATTTGCGTCCCTTTTATTCGCTTTGTGTCCCATTATAATCAAAAATGCGTCTAGTCCAATCAACATAAGAAACACAGCCGCAAACTCAAAAATCATCGCGAAATCTGCCGCTGAAAAAAGCCTTCAGATATAAGAAAAATAAGAAACAGAACACTAATTATTGTTAAGAACGCAGTAATTGCCCGCACAAATACAATTCTTCTTTTTGCTTCTTTTGATTTCATTGCTATGATTTCCATATAAATAATATAGCATAATCAAAATATAATTTCAACTGCCGCTTTGTCAAAAATGCCGAATAGTACAAATCGCGTAAAGTTTCAGTGATAACTAAATAAGAAAAAAGACTTGCAATATGCAAGTCTTTTTATTTGGCAGAGTTGCGTTAACGTAAAACGAAAATTTTAATAATTCGCTTCGTGAACTTCGAAATAACTTTGCGGATGCGCGCATACGGGGCATATCTCAGGAGCATTCATACCGACCGCTATATGTCCGCAGTTGCGGCATTCCCAAACCTTAACTTCGCTCTTTTTGAAAACCTCGGCTGTTTCGATATTCTTCAAAAGCGCGCGGTATCTTTCTTCGTGCGCCTTTTCGATAGCAGCTACCATACGGAATTTTTCAGCAAGATCTTTAAAGCCTTCGGCTTCGGCGGTCTTGGCAAATTCCTCGTACATATCCGTCCACTCGTGATTTTCTCCGTCAGCGGCGGCGGTAAGATTTTGCGTTGTCGTGCCAAGTTCGGCTAATTCCTTAAACCACATTTTTGCGTGTTCTTTTTCATTGTCCGCAGTCTTTAAGAATAGCGCGGAAATTTGCTCAAAGCCCTCTTTTTTTGCAACCGAAGCAAAGTACGTATATTTATTCCTTGCTTGCGATTCGCCGGCGAAAGCCGCTTTGAGATTTTTTTCAGTTTGTGTGCCCTTATACTTGTTGTCCATAGTGTCTCCTTTAATATTGTGTGTTACATAATCAATATACCAAACAAACAAATATAAATCAAGAATTTGAAGAGATTTAGATTGTGAAAACCTTTATTCAAATTGACTTTAAGTACTAAATGTTTTTATCTTTATCAAGCGTCATGAAATTTGTCATTCACGGGAGCTGTGGCTGTTGCAATCTTTTTCAATTCGAACTTTTTAAAGAAAACTTTTTCCAGCAATAGCGATAATGCGAAATGCACGACCATACCTAAGCCAAACATAATTATAATCGTGTTCATTGTAAAAGTAATGGCATTCGTAATGTACAATATAAAGAAGAATCCGTAATATACAATGTTGATTACGAGTGAGTTGATTGCATTATAAATTGTTTTACCAAGTCCGGTAAATATATTATCTATGATTGCGCACCCCGCATATGCAATATAAAATGGCACAAGTTTTATCACAATTAAAAATATTTCGTTTGCATTTGACAATCCTTGCGCGTGCTTGAAAAAGGGAGTCCACAAGGGAATAGTGATTGCCCACAACAAAATGGTCGCAGTGGCTATGAAATAATAGTTTGATTGCTTTAAATTTTTATATCCGTCTTTACAATCTCGTCTTATTACTTCTGAAAGCGCGGTGATAGGTATTAGTAACCAACCCCAAATAAAGTTGTTTGCAATCCAATAATTACCTTGTTCGGCAACCATATTTACCATTCTGCCAATCATTACGGCATAAATAAAATTGTCTATAAATTGCTGAACGCCCGAAAAAACGCCAACTTTGCACCATTCTTTTATGATAGGTAAATCGCTTTTATGAAACCAACACGGCTTTATAAGTTTTTGCAGATAGAGCATTACAAAACTTGAAATCGCGAGCAAAGTATTTACAATTATATTGGATATGGCAATTCCGTAAACGCCTAGATTAGGAATCAAAGCAAAATCGACAATTATGGAAAGAACTATATTTATTGCTAAGAATATATATACATTTTTATCTTTTCCGATAACAACAAATACGACGTTTACAAAACTAACTATTACTCCAATCATAAATGCAATTGTTTCAAGTTGAAGATATCTATTCACAGTGTCTACGTCAATTTCGTTGGGGTTCATTGCCTTTATAAGCACCACTCCGTAAATTAGTACGCCTATTGAAAATAGAGCATAAATTATAAAGGTCAAAACTCCTGTTTTAAAGGTGTGTTTTGCAAAATTTTCTTCGTCATTTTTAAAAATTTTATTAAGAATAGAATACAGAGGAATTACCAAAAAGGCCTGCAACGTTTCATTGATTAAGTCAAACCATTCCATTTGTCCGATAATATCAAATACGTCACTTTGATTGTTTGACGATATGATAAAAGTTTTAATAGTTTGATATATCGCAGGAATAAGCGCCAATAAACATAAAGCTGAAAACAATCGCCAATTAAAACTTTTAAGTTTTTTAAATCGCTCTTTCATAATTATCCTTTGCATAATCTCTACAGATTGTTTTCATATTTGAGCAACTTACGTTGTCGATAAAAATATATCACGATTTTTATTTAAAATCAACTAGTACCGCGTCAAGTGCTTGATAAAACAAGTGATTGCGTTCTCGCCCTTGCATTCAGCCACAAAAAAAGACGCAATGTTGTAATTGCGTCTTTCTTGTGGCGGAGCAGTGATGAAGTAAAACGAACAAGTTAATTGTCATTATTAAAAAAAACTAAAACACTGTCATAAAACTATTGCCAATTTATTTTTAAGATATAAAATTTAGTTGAAAAAATTATTTTGAGGTGTATAATGTTAGTAAATTGGTCTAATGATTGGATACAAGTAGTTGACAACTTAAATGACGTGGTTATTGATGACTTTGATTATAAAAACGGAATACAAGGACCGATAACGCTAAAACATTGTGTAAAGTGTATTGCAGTAAATCAGTGTTGGTTTGCAAATGAGAAAAACAAAAAGCCAGAGTCTAGAGAATATTCGCTTGAACAGATTTTGAATGACAGTAAAAATAAAATAGGTCTTTATCACTATAATTGTCACTGTCAAGAAATAGATATTCCTACTCCAACTGAAAAAGATATTCAAATAATATGTCCGGAAGGTAAAATAGGTTGGTTGTTTAAAGATAAATCGGATTGGATTCGTAGACTTGGTTATGAGCCGGATGAAAAGTTCGTAGATTATGTGAAAGACTTGGTTGTTAAGAACTACTGTTTGGGACAGTATAGAATTCGAGGCATTGATAACCACGGTGTTGCAATTGACGTATTTATAGATATAGAAGGTAAAGGGGAAGCGGCTAATAGGATATTTGTAGCGAAGTCCGGTTGGATGGTGTTTTCCAATGGAAAGTTGAAATGCAATACGCTTTTAGGAGGAAAGACAAAATGAAGATATATGATAAAGTAAGAATTTTGGTGTCAAATCCAGAGTATGAGAAAAACGGAATATTCAAAGGAATGATAGGGACTATTATCGAGGCGCATATAGAATTTAGAAGTTTTCAAGTTGCATTTATAGACCCTAATCAAGTTGTTGACGAGAATGACGATTTCCTTGGACTTAGAGACGAAATTGTAGAGTATATCCACGTCAAAGATATGGAAGTTGTGGAAGAGAGCGATTGCACTGACGAATTTATATTTAACGATTTGCCAAATAAAGATATCCGCTGGTTTTGTAAAGTCGAAGATGGATTTATAAAAAATCTAAAAGGCGAGAAGTTAAACAAGATTGCGTATGATTACGATAGTTAGAATGCAATAAATAATTTATTATTCAAATAATTCACCAATAATTGCAAAGCCCTAAAACGTGGTTCGTTTTAGGGCTTTAATGGTGGAAGTTATATCAACTCATATGCCGACGCATATTCATTGATGGCTTTCGGTATATTTGCATATCTTGCAAATATACCTCGGCTTAGGTCTCGTTCTCGCCCTTGCATTCAGCCACAAAAAAAGACGCAATGTTCTAATTGCGTCTTCCTTGTGGTGGAGCAGTGATAACATAAAACGAACTTTAATCTTGTTCATCTTCTTGTTCTGCATGATAATTAGAACTGCCGCAATTAGGGCACTTGCCGCCATTTGCGTTTGAACTGTGACACCCGCAGTCATAGCAATGGTAGTACGTATAAGTAGACATAATATTTACCTCCATAAGATTTTATATATTTATCAAAAAGCATTTTAAACCTACTAATGGTTTTCGGTTATTGGTGGAGCAGTGGTAATGTAAAACGAATTTTACATTTTCAATGGTACGATAAATTTTATTTTTTCATATCTTGCAAGATGAATTTGGTGTGGATTTGGGAATATCTATTATCGCAAATCTTCCTCCCACGACGGAGCAGGATAAACCTTGCCTCTAAAGCCATCAAAATAGCCATCCGATACGGCTTCTTCGGTGTAGCCGTCAGGATATAATTTATGCCCACAGCTTGGGCAACGACCATATTGTTTGGACGGTCTATCAAACATTTCACATCTACATTTTTTGCATACATAAATAGCTTTCATAATAACTCCTAATAAATTTATTTTATATTTATTAAATATTTTATATCATAAAGTTATCAATATGTCAATATTGACTTATAGATTTGTGTTAGTGATGAAGAAAAGATCCTATTATAGTTTATAATGTTATAAATAATAGAGCGACTTCTATAAATCCCGAAACAAATCTGTTTCGGGATTTAATTAATATTTAAATTTTTTTTGTAGATATGGTTTAAAACGCAAGCCACTTCTTTTATCTTTAAATGAACTATCATTATATATGATTTGTAAATCAATTTTGTTTTTATTATCTCTGCGAGTCGCAAGTTGAGACAATGCAATCGAGTCATGCGGAATAAACAACAAATACAAGATTCTATTATTCCAATCATCTAAAATAATATACCAATCTTTAAGTAGAAGGTTAATGTTAGGGTTTGCCCAATAGTCATTAGAAGATTTGTTTTTTGAAGCATAAGTTGTTAGATTATAAGTAAGGCTATAACCTAAATTCTCTAAAAAACTAATAGCTGTTGATTTTCCAATACCTCCCGTGCCGTCAGATCCAGTAGGCTGAGTAGGTGGTTGTGGATCTTGAGTCTTAGGTTCATTGCCGATTGAGATTGTAATATTTAACTGGTTTAATGCAGTTTTAATTTCTTCATTTGTATATTTTCCTGCATAATGCTCAATTAACAAATCTTCTAATTTAAGTTTTTGTATATCACTTATAATCACACTGATATTTGTTTTTGTATTTTCTACTTCAATCAAAAAATCTTTGACATTTGTATTATCAAAATCTCCCTTGCTAAATAGTTCAATGAATTTTTCACCATACGCGTTATTTTTTTCAAATGGTATTTCAATCGAATACTCAGTTGTGGAATTATCTCGGAAGTAGATATAAATTTTATTGCAAATTAAAATGCCGACCTTTAATTCCAACAGTCGCATATAACTTAGCAACTGGTCTTTATATGTTTGATTAAATGGGAAATTAAGTTGTTTTAATTCTACAACAAACAGGTCCTTATTCTTGATACTATCTCTTATAATAATATCCGGAATCGTACTTTTACGAGAGCCGATTTGTATATTTCTCCAAATGTCTATTTCTTTACTACGCTTGCTATATCCAAAAACGTCTGCATCGGCAAAAATATCTTCCCATAACCTTTGTACAGCATCTTCTTTAAGTGATTGATTTTTTTGAATATCCGACACTATTGCGTTCCACTTTTCTGTTATAGTCATAATATACTCCTTTTCGACATTATATCACACGAGGGGATTGTTTTCAAGTATATGGGAAGTCAAAATGAACTTCGTCATTTTCTACTTAGTGGAAACTATATCAACTCATATGCCGACGCATATTCATTGATGGCTTTCGGTATATTTGCATATCTTGCAAATATACCTCGGCTTAGGTCTCGTTCTCGCCCTTGCACTCGGCCACAAAAAAAAGACGCAATGTTGTAATTGCGTCTTTCTTGTGGTGGAAGTTATAGGGCTCGAACCTATGACCCTCTGCTTGTAAGGCAGATGCTCTCCCAACTGAGCTAAACTTCCGTATTTGCTTTATGATTTTAACATATAGAGAGAGGTATGTCAAACGATTTTTTCAAAAAATCGCGGCAGTAGATAAAAAATATTATACGTAATAATTATCCTTTGCGATACATTTCGATTTGCTCGACGAGATAGGGCATTGCTTTTTCAAATTTCAGTCCGTAATTGTGCGCAGGGTCTTTGCTTGTAATTTCAATGGACTTCGTGGTAAAATCTATCGCTATTCTAAGCGCGCTGTCTAGGTCTAGATTGTTGGCAAGCCCACCGACCAAAGTGGACGCAAATACGTCTCCGCTTCCAAAGAATTGACCTTTGATTTCTTTCAAGTCATAGAAAATTACTTTGCCGTTGTCGCAAAGCGCGAGTTTCATACCCTCAGGCGTTTTGATGCCCGTAATTATAAATCTGCGTATGCCTTTTTCGAAAAGTTTCTGCGCGATAGTATTTACTTGTGATTTACTCAAAATTTCCAAGTACGGCGTATCCGCCATCATACACGCTTCGCTGACGTTGGGAAGAGCAAGTTCGCTCAACTTGCAAAGCTCTAGAATTGAGTCGACGTAGTCGGGAGTTATTCCGCTGTATAGTTGGCCGTGTTCAGCCATAGCGGGGTCGACGATAATATGAGAAGGGGTGACAGTCTTGCATATCGTCATCACGTCTTTTACAATCTCGCTCTTTCCCAAATATCCCGTATAGATAAAGTCGAATTCAAGTCCCAATGTTTTGAGCTGTTTTGCGGCAGGCAACAAGTTGTCTTTCAAATCCACGAGAGTGTAGTCGTCGCAACAATTTGTCTGAGCGGACAAGAGGGCGACGGGCAAAGCGATTGTCTCAACGCCCATTGCGGAGATTATAGGCAAAGCGGCGGTAATCGAGCATTGTCCCAAAGAAGAAAAATCTTGTATCGTAACTACTTTGTTTTCTTTCATTGTTCCTTGTCCTCGCTGTCGGGGTCATTCGGTTGGTTATCTTCCGGCTTTTGGTTTTCGCGCGGTATGGAATTCTTATTGAAATATCTGCCGAAAATTCTCTTCAATTGACAAGGATAGAGAAGTATTACCGCGACGATTGCGGATACGACGCCTTGCAAGAAGTTGAATGGAAGTTGAGCGATTCCACCCGTCCAATGCGCGTCCGACAGGATAAGTCCTTCCGCCAAAAAGTAGCCAAGAGCCATTACGCTTCCTGCCAAAAGATTTGCAAGTAGGGTGAAGATTATTTCAAAGATATTGCCTGAATTTTTAGCCTTACAAAACTTTGCAATCGCTTTATACAAAAGACCTACGATTACGCCTTCAATCGCTTTGATTACGAGCGTAAAAGGCATATAGGCGATATAGCCGAGAATGATGTCTCCGAGCGCGCCGCCGATTGCGCCGACAATTCCGCCGTAAAGCGGTCCGAGCAATACGGATGAGATGAAAATTACCAGGTCGCCGAAGTTGAAATATCCGGTCGCGAGCGGTACGCTAATCATAGTGAATGCAGTCGTCAACGCCGCAAACAAAGCGGTAAAGACGAGTTTTCTCGTTTTGGTTGACATAAAAAACCTCCTATCGCGGGCAATAAAAAAACTTCCGCCGGATAGGAAGAAGATTATAATACAAACAACCGTATTCAAACAATACGGCAATATAGATATTACTATCTTTCCCATTCCGACTTTACGGGCGGTTACGGAATCTCACCGTATCGGCTGTTGGGGCTGTTGGACTTGTTCGCTCAAAGGCGACATCACCACCGGTCAGCGTATTCGCTTGCCCAAAGATAATTATATATTAGCACCGCTATATGGCGCTGTCAAGTGCTGTTAACAAATTATTTATAAATTTTGCCCACTTCTCTCAATCGTATCTTTCAATCCCAAATAAGCGACGTACGCCAAGAATTTTGCGCCGTGGCTGTTGAAGTGCTGTTTGTCTATCGAATAGAGATGCTCTTTGTCCTTCGTCATAGAGTATAGGTCGATAAATTTAATATCGAGTTCTTGCAACACCGATTTTTGGATGTTGACGATTTTATCCAAGACTTCAACGTCGAATCCGACTTCGCGCTCGCAAGTGTCGCTAAATGCGCTCGGCGGAGTCAATGCGATAATCGTCGGGTTGGAGGGAAGATTTAATAGATAATTCACCAGTTTCGTATACTCGCTTCTGAATACGTTCTCATCCATCCAATTTTTGAGATTGGCGTCGTTGGTGCCCAGCATAAAGAGTATATAGTCGGGCGCGTAGTCGTTAAGCGCCTTTATCATTTTTGGCTGTCCCCAAAACTTAGAGCAGAATGAATTGACGGTATGTCCGACAAGACCTAAGTTTATTACGTCGTAATTACTGCCCAAGAGTCTTTGCAAACGCGCCGGATAGCATTCTTTTTTCCTATTCAAAAGAGTGGTGCCGTACGTCAGACTGTCGCCTACACACGCGACTTTCTTACCCGAAAAATCCATTTTATTGTCCTCGATTTTCAACATAATATCCCCCTGAGGAAAAATATTCATATTTATATTATAACACGTTGACGGCAAATTAAGCAATTCGTCAGCTCTTTTTCTTGACTTTTTGACGAATAATATAAGATAATCAATCTATAAATAAATAGTAATAGGTTTTTTGCGCTCTTAGTCTAATGGATAAAACGTCACCCTCCGACGGTGTAGTTATGCGTTCGAGTCGCGTAGGGCGCGCCATACGCAACCTTATGAGAATAGGGTTGCGTTTTTCTATGATGAAAAATTTCGTTTAGAAGAACACTTGAAAAATGTTATAAAAATCGATATATTTTTATTATGGATATTAAAAATTTTAAGTGGACGCGCGAGCCGTCGCAATATGAGATTTTCAACGATAGAGTAGAAATAGTCACAAAGCCTAATACCGATTTATGGCAAAGGACTTATTATCATTTCCGTAATGATAATGCGCCTGTGTTTCAAATGGAAAGCGACGAAAAGTATTTTAGTTTTGTCGTCAAGACTGAATTTCACGAAAGTCACAACCGCTTTGATCAATGCGGAATAGTAATGTATTTGGATAGCGAGAATTGGTTGAAGGCTTCCGTAGAGTACGAAAACGACGAATTTCAACATTTGGGCAGTGTAGTCACAAATGGAGGATATTCCGATTGGGCGACAACGGAAATCAACGCTGACGTCAAGGTAGTTTGGTATCGTTTTAGTAGACGCCTAGACGATTATTGTATAGAGTGTTCTTTCGACGGCAAGACGTATCATCAAATGCGTATTTGTCACGTTTTCAAAGGCGACGGAAAAATATCTTTCGGTATATACGCGTGCTCGCCCGAGAATTCTTCGTTCAAAGCGGTTTTCTCCAATTTTGAGATTACCGAATGCCAATGGAAAGCGCACGACGGTCAGCAACCTGATTAAATTTTTTCGTTGTCTTCAAAAAGTTTGAGAAATTCGCTGTTCCACTTGTCGGGTTCTTCCCACTGAGGAGAGTGCGCGGAATTTACAAACCATATCAATTTTTTGTCGGGCGCATCAAGTTTGTTATACCATTCTTCCGCCAACTCAACAGGACAGTTATAATCGTGATGTCCTAATAGAAAATATACAGGTATTTGTAATTGCTTTACACTATTGATAAAATCCGGATTTGTTTGCGCAAGCGGTTGATTAGGGCTGTAAGATAGTCCTTTAATATACTTGAAGATTTGCAATAGATTATACTCTCTCAACAGAATAGGCAACTCGTGAAAAAGCAATTCCTGCCAATAAGGCTTGCGATTGGTAAAAGTTGCTCCGCCATATTTATGTAATATCGCTCGTTGCTGCATAATACTTTTTTGGTGATTTTGAGCATATCTGCCGTTTTGTGGGCAACCTATTTTGTCTAAAACCTTGAGCGACTTTTTGTCATTAAGTTTTTTTGCCTTATCGTATACCCACGAGTATGATAATTCTTCGTTGCGAATATAATCTACACATTGTCCTACGCCTACGTAAGCCTGTATATCTTCGGGATATTTTTCGGCTAACCAAATGCCCAACACAGAACCAAAAGAGTGACCTACGATTATTATTTTATTTTTATTGAAACGTTCCTTGAGATAAAGAACTACGTTATGCGCGTCTTCAATGTAAATCTCTTTTGTCAACACTAAATTTTTTGCTTCTTTTTTATCGTACGCTAATCCTGCGCCGCGTTGATCCCAAGCGACTAGGGTAAAGTCTTTTGCAAGGGGAGATTGATACTTCATAACTTGAGCCCTGTCGGGACTGCCGCAACCGCCGTGCAAAAACAATACCACCGGATTATCAGTATTGTAAGAACGTATTCTTAAATAATATTTATTATTACGATAAATTACAGCTTCTTTCTTATCTATTGAGTATTTCATCTTATTGAAATTATACCACACAACGTCTTTGCAGTCAAAACATATAACAACGCATATAATATAAAATATAATCATATTATAATTAAGACGCTTATCAAAATTCATAATAATTATAGGTTGTGAATATTGACAAGAATATTATGTGGTGGTATAATAAATTTAAGTAAAATGCTATTGTATCAAAAGGAGGAGTTTGGTATATGTATCGTGCAAAAGATTACAGACAGCAAGCGTGGAGTTCGCTGAAAGGCAAGTGGAGCGTAATCGTTGTTACGCAACTTATTTATTTGTTGATAGTGGCGGCGTGCGACGGACTTTCGCGTTATTATATCGGAGCGTTGGCAGTGATATTGCTGACTGGCCCGTTGGAAGTCGGTATCAATAAGATATCGCTCAACGTAGTTCGTAGCGAGAACGTAGAGATTGTGACTTTATTTGACGGATTCAAAGATTATACAAGGGCGGTAGTTTTGTGGATTACCAACCAAATTTTCACTTTCTTGTGGACGTTGCTTTTCATCATTCCGGGTATAATAAAGTCGCTTTCCTACTCAATGAGTTATTTCATTCTTTTGGATAACCCCGAAATGAGCGCAAACGACGCGAGAAAGAAGTCTATGGAAATGATGGACGGCAACAAATGGAGATTGTTCTGTTTGGAATTAAGTTACATCGGTTGGATGCTTTTGTCCGTTTTGACGTTGGGAATTTTGTATTTGTGGGTAATGCCGAGTATGCGTACGGCAACGGCGTATTTCTATCAAAGCTTGCTACCTGAAGTAAAGATAGAGAATGATAGCGATGAGATAGACCTTGACAAAGATATCTTTGACAACGACGTTGTTGTCGACAATGACAACGTTCAAAAAGTAGACGATATCGTATGGAAGGACGAAGAAAAGTCTGACGACATCACCTTCTAAGATTTTAATTGTCAAGTACAAAGAATCGACAAGACCTTTACTAATTCGGTAAAGGTCTTTATTTTTCTTGCAAGAGTTTTTATGTTGTGTTAAACTGAAAATATGAAAAAAAGAGTTGTCGTAGGAATGAGCGGAGGAGTAGACTCCTCACTGTCGGCGTTGCTCCTCAAAGAGCAAGGCTATGAGGTAGTTGGGCTCTTTATGAGGAATTGGCACGAAACGGACGCGGGCGGGTGTTGCACTGCGGACGAGGATTTTTACGACGTGCGCTCGGTCTGCAACGATATCGGCATACCTTATTATAGCGTAGACTTTGCCGACCAGTATTACGATAGAGTGTTCAAGCATTTCGTCGAGGAGTATAAAAAAGGCAGGACGCCCAATCCCGACGTGCTTTGCAACAAGGAAATTAAGTTCGCGCCGTTCGTCAAGCACGCGCTATCTATGGGAGCGGACTATATCGCGACGGGTCACTATTGCGATATTTTGCATGATGACGACGGGCTGAATTATCTGCTCAAAGCAAAAGATGCCAATAAGGATCAGACATATTTTCTAAATCAACTTTCGTCAAAGCAGCTCGACAAAGTGCTTTTTCCGGTCGGAAGACTAGATAAGAGCGAAGTAAGGGAATTGGCGTCTAAATACGGCTTGTCAACTGCGGATAAAAAAGATTCCACGGGAATATGCTTTATCGGCGAGAGAAATTTCAGAAAGTTCCTCAGCGAATATATACCTATGCAAGAAGGCGATATAAAGACGCTTGACGGCAAAGTCGTCGGCAAGCACGACGGCGTATTCTATTATACGGTCGGTCAGCGCAAAGGATTGGGTATAGGCGGTGGCGGTAACGGCGAAGCGTGGTTCGTCGTGTCCAAAGACGTGGAAAAGAACGTGCTCTACGTCTCGCAAGGCGACCAATCGATGTTGTATCATTCGCATCTATTCTGCGAGAAGTTCAATTTTATCACCAAAACGCCGCAAGAAAAGAACTTTGCTTGCACGGCGAGAATCAGACACCGTCAGCCCGAACAACAGGCAATAGCGACTTTGCGCGACGGCGGACTTGAATTGGAATTTGCCAACCCTCAACGCGCGATAGCCGAAGGACAGTACGCGGTAATTTACGTAGACAACGTCTGTCTAGGCGGCGGCGTAATCGAGAAAAAGTATTGATAAATAAAAACAACGAGCAAGTGAATTACTTGCTCGTTTATCGTTATTCGTTAAAAATTCGCTTACGCTTCTTTTGCGTATACGCTGACTTGTTTCTTGTCCTTGCCCTTGCGTTCAAATCTAACGACGCCGTCGATAAGAGCGTAGAGAGTATCGTCCTTGCCAATGCCGACGTTGTTGCCGACGTGGAATTTCGTACCTCTTTGTCTTACGAGAATGTTGCCAGCCAATACGAATTGACCGTCAGATCTCTTTGGTCCAAGTCTTTTGGATTCGGAGTCTCTACCGTTTCTTGAACTACCAACACCCTTTTTGTGAGCGAACAATTGAATATTCATAAACATAATTACTTTACCTCCAATTCTATAAAATCAGAAAAGCCTTCGTGTAAATCCGCTATGCCCAAAAGCATTGTATTGAGTATAACGTCACAGTCGTGCCTTGTCGCGCTGTCAAGATTTTGGGGAAGTACCGCTCTCAGATAACCTCTTTTTGCGTCGGTGGTGAAATCTACGTTTGCCCCCGCTACGCCGAATAGTCCTAAGACTGCGGTCTGAACGATTGACGATAAGGCAGAGCAGACTATGTCTTCGCCCTCAACGCCGTATCCGGTGTGTCCGTCACATTCTATCTTGACAATGCTGTTGTCTTGTTTTGTAACTTTAACTTTGGTCATTATGCTTTAATATCTACTACTTTCAAAGCAGTGAACGGCTGTCTATGACCTTGACGCTTGCGAATGTTCTTCTTGGACTTATACTTGAAAACAACGATTTTCTTAGCCTTGTCCTGAGCAATAACCTCGGCAACGACCTTGGACTTAGCCACTTCGCTACCGCAAGCGATTTTGCCGTCATTGTTGAGCATAACAACGTCAAGTTCTACTTTCTCGCCGACTTGTTTGTCAAGTTTTTCTACCTTGATAACTTCGTCTTTGGAAACCTTGTATTGTTTGCCACCTGTCAAAACGATTGCGTACATTGAAATACCTCCTCTTACCAGTCTCGCTGAAACGGGTGGTCACAAACGTGGCTCTTCGTTACCCTACTCATGCGGCTCAGTATGAATATTATCAAATAATTTTGACAAAGTCAAGGGAAAAACAGTCGTATTTAATAAAAATTATAATATATAGCGTATTTTATATAAATACCCCTGTCCGCCTTGATAAAAGAGCAAAAATGTGCTAAAATTAGACCAAATAATACAAAAGGCGGTATTTATGACGCTTGAGAAGAATAGTATAATTATAAAGGATTTGAGTTGCTTTGATATCAGGCACATCTTGCAATGCGGTCAAATTTTCAGATTTCACGAAAATGACGACGGCTCGTACACGGTATATTCGCTAGATAAACGCGCTATCGTAAAGCAAGATGAAGACCGGGCAATCATAACGACCGACGATCCCGATTACTTTGTCAAGTTCTTTGACTTGGACAGAGACTATACGAAGATAAAGGAAAATCTGCGCGACAAGCCTTTTATGAGCGAGGCGATAGAATACGGCAGCGGTATTCGTATTCTCAATCAAGACAAATGGGAGATGCTGATAAGCTTTATTATCTCGGCGAACAATCATATTCCGAGAATAAAGGGTATCATCAATAGACTTTGCGAAAGATTGGGCGAGAACATGGGCGATTATTACGCCTTTCCTACGCCCGAGAAAATGGCGCAAATGGACGAGAGTTTTTACTCAAGCATAGGCGCGGGATATAGAGCTCCGTATCTTGCAAGCACGGCAAGGGCGGTAGTCGACGGCTTTGATTTGCTCGATATTGAGAATGTCGACGGCAACGAGGGTAACAAAAGACTGTGCAAATTGCTTGGCGTAGGACCTAAGGTCGCCGACTGTATCTTGCTCTTCGCTTATCATAAGCAAGACGTCTTCCCGGTCGATACTTGGATAAAGAAAGTATACAAAGACGTAATAGGCGATAATTGTTCAAACAACAACGCAATGCGTAAAAAACTTATTGACACCTACGGAGAATATTCGGGATACGCGCAACAGTATTTGTTCTTCAATAAGCGCGAAAACTGATTGAAAACAATGATTTGAACATTGTTCAAATGTATTAAGTCGACGATTTTGAGACTTACCATAGAGGCTGAGCGGTTCAAGTCAAGTTGTTTGAAAAATTGAGGGTTCGAAGCATATAATAGTAAATAATCGACACATATCTTATAAAAACTTGACTTTTGAACAATGTTCAACAATAATTAAAGCGCGAAAGATGCGATTTGGATTTACAAAAGACATACAATAAATATCACATTAAGAGGTAGTTTATGAATTATGCGGTTTTGGTAGATCTCAACAGTATGCGTCTTTCTTACGAGAGTTTTGCAAAGGCTCTTTCTCAAATTGACGGCAAAGTTGCGTACGCAAAACTTTACGGTTACAACAACAAGCGCAACAACGATTTCAACAACTTTATTAAGACTTACGGCGTAGAAATAGCCTTGCCCGTCAGCAATAGAAAAAAGGTGAGGATAGACATCAGGCAGGTTATTGACGCTATGATAATTGCTTGCACGCACAAGAGCGTGGACGGCTTCTTTATTATTTGCAGCGAACTTGACAGCATTGCAATGATAAACGCCTTGAAGAAACTAGGCAAGAGAGTAATTATGGGAATTCAATCCCCGAGCTTCGTTGCCGAGCAGTGCGACGGCTTCGTCACGTTGGAGCGAATGGCAGGCGATAATGACGACGCGGCTCAACCGACCGAAAAACTTACTGTCAACCGCGACGATAATGAATTTTTACCGCATACGGGCATAGAGAGCAAGCAAATTGATGAAATGCAGAAAGTCAAAGCCGAGCTTGCGGAATTACTGGAAAACAAAAAAAGGCAAAAGAGCGAAATCGATATGGGACAAAACGTGTTGCAGTTGGACGATTTGCTCAAACAATACTTTTAATTGTAGAAATTTCAACTATTTAATTTGAGGGTATGGCTTGTAAGTGAATTTGCATTTAGTGTCGAGCATCTTTTTGGGACGTTGCCCAAAAAATGATACACCAAATTGCAAACACACTTACCGCCTTGGACTTTTGTTATTCTATTGTTACTTATATTATATTTTTATTTTTTGTCTTGTAACCACAAGAATCAGTTTGTACTCGCTCCAATAGAAGGGTCATCACTATAATCAGCATCATAAACGGATACGCCATGAAAGTATTCGGATTGATGAGCGAATACCCCTCAAAACCGACCCATACCGCCAAAATAAATAGATTAAATGAATTTTTGATATGAGTAAAGAGTATTTTCAATCTTACCCAGTAGTAGTAAATATATGCGACNAGTCCGACGANACCCATACANGCGAGNACTTGCATTATAGTAGAGTGGAACCAATATACGCCCATTGCGTTAGGTTCAATATTAGTACCGACGTAGCCCTTGCCGACGCCGAAAATTGGATGTTCTTTAAATAGCGCCCANGCCTCTTTNTATAAATCTATTCTACCGTTAGAATCAGTACCGCGATTGAGAAAAGATGCAATCANAGCGTTTACGTCTTTGCGCAGTATCAAATAGAGTATTAAAATGACGACTGCNATTATTGCTACGAAGAGCAAATGCAGTTTTTTATTGGGCGATTTTATTATTGAAAATACTATTGCCAGCATTCCGCTTATTGCGCCAAAGAGTATTGCGCCTCTTGAAAAAGTCATAAATAGAGCAAAATACTGAAATAACGATATTGTAAGAAATATCCAGCTTTGNCGATANCTTGTTGACAGATAAATCGTCATGCCCGCCGTAATGACGAGATAAGTCGCTACGTCGTTCCTATTAGAGCCGATTATGTAATTGTCATGGTGCGCTAATTCGAAAATAGGATAATCACTTCTACTCATTGACACTATTACTTCTANGGCGATAACGATACCGATATACATCAGCGTCTTGGAGAAATACAAGGGTATATCCCTATTGTCGTCGCGTTTAAGATAGTGATTGTAGAGAATATATACGATAGGTACGCTTATACCTATCATAAGAATGTCGGGAAGAGANTTGATAAAATCGTCTTTGGCGGCGTATCCGATTCCGCCGATAATCATCACGTAAGCCACCGCAATNAGAGGNAGCAGCATTTTTCCCATATGGAATTTGTGCNTGCCGTTCTTGATTAAGAAAAATACAAAGCAGACAACCAACGGTATAATCAAGGGCCACAAGTATACGTAATCGGAAAAATCTTGCGAGTAAATCAAAAGCACCGCTGAAAAAATATTGACAGTGAGCGGCATAATATCGTCGGCGAAAAGCAGGGCAATGCAAAACATNACTATTGCCGAGCCAAAACCCAACGGCGCGTTTTTATAAAACCAGCCNAAAAAGACTAACGCGCAAACCAATATAAGATAATAGTCGGTATATAGGAATTTTTTCATAAAACTTTCTAATCTTCCGTATACCGACTTTATTTTTGTAAAAACTTCGTTTTGGGTCATTTCGTTTCCTTTCCCCAAAATCGGGGAATGCGATTTTATATACCTCTTTCGATGGCGGTAATGCCNGTGCGGCAAACTTTGGAAATTCTGAAATTCTTTTCCTTTTGCGCTTTGGNAAGTTCATTCATATAGTTGTCAATCTTATCGGAAGTGCCGGTAAGTTCGATAATCATTGATTTGGCGGTCGCGTCGACGACNATTGCGCCGTATTGGTCGGAAAGTTCTATTACGAACTTATCGAAGAATTCGTCGTTCGTCGTAAGAATTTTTACCAAAGAGAGCTCGCGAAATACGCTTTTGCTTTCTTCAAGAGCCTGTACGCTAATGGTTTCTTCAAGCTTCTTCGTCTGATTGATAATCTGCGCAAGACCTGCCTCGTCGCTTTCTGCAACGACGGTAATTCTNGATATATGCGGATCGTCGGTCGTGCTTACGGAAAGAGAATCTATATTAAAGCCTCTTCTGCCGAAAAGCGACGACACTCTTGCGAGTACGCTCGAATTATTTTTCACTACGATTGAAATAACGTTCTTCATGTTTTTTCCTCTTTTATTGACTATATTATCTATTATACATTTCTATAATCGAAAAATCAACTGTTTTGGAATTGCGAGTTGTANAGTTGATAATAAAAACCGCGCATTGAGAGCAACTGCTCATGATTGCCTTGCTCTATAATATTGCCGTCTTTCATCACGAGTATNACGTCGCATTCTCTTATCGTCGAAAGTCTNTGAGCGACGACGAAGGANGTCCTTCCTTGCATTATCGTGTAAAAGGCTTGTTGAATCTTCATTTCCGTACGCGTATCTATTGACGAAGTCGCCTCGTCGAGAATTAGCATCGGGGGATGGGTGAGCATAATTCTTGCGATNCAAAGCAGCTGTTTTTGACCTTGCGAGAGATTGTCGCCGTTTTCAGTAAGCATAGTGTCGTACTTGTCGGGGAACTTGTCGATAAAGTCGTGCGCGTTGGCAAGTTTTGACGCTTCAATTATTTCGTCAAGACTTGCGCTCTCCTTGCCGTACGCNATGTTGTCGCGTATCGTTCCCTCAAAAAGCCAACTTTCTTGCAAGACCATACCGAAGTTATCTCTNAGACTTGACCTCGTAATCGAGCGCACGTCCTTGCCCGATACGGCAATACTTCCGTCGGTCACGTCATAGAAGCGCATAAGCAGATTTATAAGAGTTGTTTTTCCGCAACCCGTCGGTCCGACAATCGCTATTTTTTGTCCTTTCTTTACAGCTAGATTGAAATCTTCTATCAAAGGTCTGTCTTCGACGTATCTAAAACGTACGTTGTCGAGATTGAGCGTTCCGTCGATATTATCGAGCGNTTCGTTGTCCTCGTCGCTTTGCTCTTGCTCTTCGTCCAAGAGGGCGAATATTCTTCTCGAAGCGGCGACCGCCGATTGAATTTCTGTAATGACGCCCGTGATTTCNTTGAACGGCTTAGTATATTGATTTGCGTACATTAGGCAAGTGGAGAGATTGCCCACGTCGAGCGATTTCGGCGAGCCTGCCCATAGGGTAATTATCGCGCCGATTACGCCTACGCTTGCGTATACCAAATTGTTGACGAATCTAGTGCAAGGATTTATCAATGCGCCGTAGAATTGNGATTTNAAACCGCATTTATAGAGTTCGTCGTTCTTTACCGCGAAATCTTGCGAGCAAGCGTCCTCTTTGCAGCATGCTTGCACAAGTTTGTGCCCCGTGAATATTTCTTCCACGTATCCGCTGATTTCACCGCGCTTTGTCGCTTGCTCGGCAAAAGTAGAGTGCGAGCGTTTGGTAATGAACGAAGCCACGAAGAGGGATAGCGGAGTAAGCAAAAGTACCACGAGAGCAATCATCCAATTGATGTAGAAGAGCATAGCGATTGTCGCTATTATCGTCATTACGCCGCTGAACAGTTGCGTAAAGCCTTGCAAAAGTCCTTCCGACACCTGGTCGATATCGCTGGAAATTCTTGCGATAATATCGCCTTGNTGTTGGTTGTCGATAAATTTGAGCGGCAGTTTGTTGATATGCTCGAAGAGTTGGTTGCGGATACCCCTCACCGTCTTGAAAGTCAGCGTATTTGTCGACGCGGTAAGTCCCCATTGCGCNATACTGCCTACTACTATCATTGAGATAAGGATATAGATGTATTCGAAGACTTTGTCGAAATTGACGTCGCCTTCAATCATATAGTTTATCGCATAACCCGTCATCAGCGGTACGAGTATAGATATCGCTACGGAAACTATAGNGCAAAGCAAAGAAATGACGAGTAGGGGAGCGTAAGGCTTTGTATAAGACACAAGTCTGAAAAGAGTGGATTTATTCTTTTTCATTTTCTTTGCCCTCCTTGTCGTTTGCGCTCTCTTGCGGAGTTTTTTGTTGCGAATCGCAAATTTCTTTATATACGTCGCAAGATGCGAGCAACTCGTCGTGCGAGCCGATACCGACGACTTCGCCTTTGTCGAGGACTATAATCTTGTCCGCGTTTTTAAGCGAAGTAGCGCGTTGGGATATAATTATTTTNGTAGTNTCTTTTGGCAAGTCGNTATTGAGCGATTTTCTCAATGCAAGGTCGGTCGCGAAGTCGAGCGCGCTCATACTGTCGTCGAGTATTATTATTTGCGGATTGCCGACGAGCGCTCTCGCGATAGAAAGACGCTGTCTTTGACCGCCNGAGAAGTTTTTGCCTTTTTGTTGGACGGCTTCGTNGAGTTTGTCTTTTTTCTGCATTACGAAGTCGTACGCCTGAGCGATTTTAAGAGCCNGACAAATCTCTTCGTCGCTTGCGTCTTCTTTGCGCCACTGCATATTGCTCCTTATCGTACCGCTGAAGAGCATAGCCTGTTGGGGGACAAGTCCGATTTTGGCGCGCAACTGCTTGAGCGGATAAGCCTTAATATCCACGCCGTCGATTAGCAATTCGCCCTCGCTGACGTCGTAAAATCTTGGGATGAGATTTATTATCGTGGANTTACCGCTGCCNGTACCGCCGATAATGCCTATCGTCTCTCCCTTGTTAATATCCACGTTGAGATTTTTTATAGCCATACCGCCGCCGCTATATCCGAATGATACGTTTTTGAAAGAAATAGCGGGGGAGTTTTCTACCGCTTGAACTTCGACGTTGCCCTCGTCGGAAATAGACGATTGAGTGGCGAGAAGTCCGCTTACTCTCTTTGCCGAAGCGTACGATTTAGAGAANAGTACCATCATATTTGCAAGCACGACGAGCGCAAGCGANATTTGCGTCATATAGTTGATAAATGCTATCAACTCGCCTTGCGTGAGCANACCTGAATTTATCTTGTAAGAGCCGAAGTAGAGCAACGCGACAATCGCCAAGTTGATGATAAGAAAGGTCATCGGATTGAGCAAAGCGGAGATTTTGCCGATTGCGATAACGCTCTTGGAATAATCGTCCGTGGCATTTTCAAAACGCTTNTGTTCGCGTTCTTGCTCGGTAAACGCTCTTACCACTCTTATGCCGTTGAGGTCTTCGCGGGCAATGGAAGTTATCTTGTCGAGTTTGCGCTGATTTTTTGTATACGCGGGCATAGTCCTCGACATAATAAAATAGAGTACCAANGCCACCAGCGGAGCGGTGACGAGGAATATCCAGCACATTGACGGNTTNAGTATNATAGCCGACACTGTCGCGCCGATGACAAGGAATGGCGCGCGAATAGCAAGTCTGATAAGCATAGCCACNCCGAGTTGAACTTGATTTATATCGCTGTTGAAGCGAGTAATCATCGTCGAAGTGCCGAACTTGTCTAGCTCGTTCATCGAAAGGGAATTTATATGATGGAAAAGTACGTTTCNAAGTTCCGTGCCAAATCCTTGCGAGCATCTTGACGCCACGTATTGACAAAAGAGCGCCGCGCCAAGTCCGACGACTGCAANCAAAACGAGCNCTCCGCCCATTTTGAGAATATACGGTATATCTTTATTAGCGATACCTACGTCAATAATTTTCGTCATGACGATAGGCACGATAAGTTCGAATATCGCTTCCAAAAGTTTGAAAATCGGACCGAGTATGAGATGCTTTTTGTACTTTTTGAGATATTTGTACAGATTTGACATAAAATACCTTTCCTTAATTGACTAACAAATTAAATTATTATAAAATATTATATATTCACATTTATGATTATGCAACAACTTAGACACAATTATATTGTAAATAATCATAATTGCGATTAAATAAGGACGGTTTTTATATGAAAGACGGATTTATAAAGTGCGGAGCAGGTACGCCGAAAATTATCGTCGGCGACTGTATGAGNAACGCAAAAGAGATTGTCGCTTTGATAAAGCAAGCNGACGAAAAGGGNATTAAACTTCTTGCGTTGCCCGAGNTGTGCGTGAGCGGATATACTTGCGGNGATTTGTTTTTGCAAGACGCATTGCTTGACGGAGTAGAAAAGGCTATAGACTATATTCTTAAAGAGACCAAACGTTTTGACGTAGTCNTCGCTTTTGGCGCGCCATTGAGATGTAAAGGCAAACTTTTCAANTGCGCGGTAGTAATNCACAAAGGCGAAATAATAGGCGTAACGCCAAAGATAAATATCCCCGAATACGGCGAATTCTACGAGGCAAGACACTTCACNTCCGGCGAGGACGTNGAGTATGACGAAATATCCGTGGCAGGNAAATTCGTTCCGTTCGGTCAGTTGATATACGTCAACGAAGAATTGCCAAACGATTACGCATTCGGCGTGGAAATATGCGAAGATTTGTGGGTGGCGAATTCGCCGTCNGTNGCNCTTTGTCAAAAAGGCGCAAAGATTATACTCAACCTTTCGGCAAGCAACGAAGTCGTAGGNAAGTCCGAGTATAGAAGAAACCTCGTTGCCGTTCAATCGGGAAAACTCGATTGCGCTTATATCTATGCGAGCGCAGGCGACGGAGAGTCCACGACCGACGTCGTATTTTCGGGTCANAATATTATNGCCGAAAGCGGTAATATNCTTGCTCAAAGCAAGTTGTTTTCAAACTCCTTGATATTCACNGATGTTGACGTGAAGAAGTTGAGTTACGAGCGCAGAAGAAAGAGNACGGTAATTGCCGAAGAGCAAGAAGAGTACGTCTCTTTNAATCAAAAACTTGCGGACAACAAATTGACGAGAGCGTTTGCTCAAATGCCGTTCGTACCAAACGACGANGAAAAGCGCAGCGAGAGATGCGAACTCATTCTCGATATGCAAGCAAGCGGTATGAAGAAGAGAATAGAGCATACCAATTCCAAGAAACTNGTAATAGGTCTTTCGGGCGGACTTGACAGCGCGCTTGCGCTCATCGTCACCGTCAAAGCCGTCGACCTTCTCAAAAGAGATAGAAAAGATATACTCGCNGTGACTATGCCTTGNTTTGGCACGACGAAGAGGACNAAGTCCAATGCGGANATTTTGGCNAANGGTTTGGGCGTGGAATTTAGCGAAGTCAACATATCAAAGTCCGTTGAACAACACTTTGAAGATATCAATCAATCCAAAGACGATTTGAGCGTTACGTTCGAGAACGCGCAGGCGAGAGAGCGTACGCAAGTGCTTATGGATATTGCAAATAAAAACAACGGTCTTGTAGTCGGCACGGGCGATTTGTCCGAACTCGCTTTGGGTTGGGCAACCTACAACGGCGACCATATGTCGATGTACGGCGTCAACGCGTCTATTCCAAAGACATTGGTAAGATATCTTGTAAAGTATTATGCAGATACATGCGAAAGCGACGAGGTAAAGAAAGCTCTTTACGATATTCTCGATACGCCGGTAAGTCCCGAACTTTTGCCGTCAAAGGGCGAAGAAATATCTCAGCAGACGGAGAATATCGTCGGACCTTACGAACTTCACGACTTTTTCCTTTACTATATCTTGCGTTGGGGTTATTCGCCAAAGAAAGTATACAGAATTGCAGTTAAGACTTTTGNCGGCAAGTACGATAATGCGACTATACTCAAATGGCTTAAATCTTTCTACAAGAGATTTTTCGCTCAACAGTTCAAGCGCTCTTGTATACCCGACGGGGTAAAGGTGGGCAGCGTAACGCTTTCCCCGAGAGGAGATTGGCGTATGCCGAGCGACGCGTCGTCAAAGTTGTGGCTTGACGAGTTGGAAAGTCTTGATAAATAGGGTAAACAAAAACGCGACTTGAANAAGTCGCGTTTTATATTTGAATCTTAGTTGTTATTACTTGATAGATTTATAGATTGAATCGGTCTTCGAGTAGTCCATATCATCCAAAGAGTAACTGAACACGGTAACTTGTTTGCTTTGAGCAGAACCGCTGTAAATAGCGATTTTNCCGCTCCAACTTTCGTCTATCTCATAGCGTTTAGCAAGACCGCATTCCCAAATTTGAACAACGAAATCGCACTTTTCGAATTTCATATCCGAACCGCNGTTGTCGTTTTCCAATCTGCCGATAGTGCTTTCTTTACCGTTGTTATCGGAATTAGCCACGTCGATGTCGATAGAGAAGGTGAGTTCGTAATAAGCGTTGCCGTTGTCNTCTGTCTTCAATTCGATTTTAGCGTCTTTTTCNGCTACGATNCCGCTCTTTTCCCAGTTGATNACGCTCTTTCTTGCTTCGCTATAACTTCTCGAACCCTTTGCGTCTTCGTCTTTGTTCCAGTTNTTACTCGANTGCTTTTTCCATTGTTCTACTTCCAANANACCNGTNTCGAAGTTGTATTTAATATTGCTGTTTTTGGTATTCATTCTTTTGTACTTGCCCTCAGAGGTATATCTGATATCTGCGCTCGTTACAAAAGTAGAAGCCGTGGAGTTGAAGTTGTGGTTGATAGGAAGTTTAATAGTCGTATCGTCTTTCAAAACGTCATTTTGTCTTCTCAATCTTTGATAGATGAGCGAGCCTTCGTTGTTACCCAATTTTGTCGAACCGATTTTNTTGGTAAAATAAGCGAAGTGGTCGCAAGCGATTTCGTTCATCGTCGCGCCGTCTATCATTTGCGCGATAGCTTCTTCAACGAACAAATTTCCCGCCAAGTAATCTTCATAGATTTCCGTAATGTCTACCGGAGTTGCATTTGCGCCGTTTCTCTTCGCATTCATGCTTTCTACGTTCAATTCGTCNGGAGCGAGTTGATAATCTTTGAGTACTTTCGAGTAGTCTACGTCATAGACGATTTCGCCGTTCTGACTTTTTGCGCAACCCATGAAACTTACGCAAAGCACTGCGATAATGAGCGTAAGCGCGATTGCGGATAATGCTTTTTTCATAATTTTTAATCCCCTTAAAATTTAGTTTTATAGATTCAGTATAAATTTGAATATCCCAAAAGTCAATATCTTTTTTCAAAAAAAATTTTTATCTGCAATTTGCATCTTGATATTATGTATGATATAAATTTTTTATGGACAAAACGGTCTTAAAATGAGAAAATTGGCTATTGACATAAAAGAGAATAATCGGTTATAATAATGGTATAATAATAAANATTATAGCAGAGGAAAAGTTATGATAGAGAGAATGGCGTTGTATCCCACGCACTTGACAAGACTGATTTCTATAAGAAAAAAGATATACGAGGTCGTCGCGCAAATGTCGTGCGAAGTGGCTTTGAGCAAAGAGCCTATACCCAAAAGTCAGGTAGAAAACGCGAAGTTTTCGCCGTTCAAGACGGGNGAGGTATGGGGNAGCGATTTCGATTGCGGTTGGTTCAGATTCAAAGGCGAAGTNCCCGAGAGTTGCAANGGCAAGCGCGTTGTCGCTTTGATAAATATNCAAGGCGAAGGCGTAGTCTATATCGACGACAAAATCAAGCAAGGTATCACGCAAGTGCTTGACGGTATCGATTTGGTTCAGTCGGCAAAGGGCAAGCAAGTCGTAGATTTGTTCAATCCTGCCGAGGGCGGAGAAAAAGTGGATTTGCTCGTCGACGGCGGTTTCAACGGCAAGCGCAACAAAGCTGGCGCGCAGGTCAAACTNGCAAGAAAGGATATCGCTATTTGCAACGACGAAATTTTGACCTATTATTACGACTATCTGCAACTATTCTGCATGATGCTCACTTACGGTCAGAACAAAAGACTTTCCAAAGAGAGATTGAAAGAAATCGACAAGGCTCTTAGCAAGAGTTACCGACTTGCCAAGAAGAGTTGGGTTGACGCGCACGAGTATTTGACGAAGATTATTACCACGCCAGTTGACCACGAATGTACGGAATACACGGCTATCGGTCACGCGCANATCGACCTTGCTTGGCTTTGGCCTATAAGAGAGACCAAGAGAAAGGGCGTGCGTACTTTTGCGACCGCTATCAACAATATGGAAAAATATCCCGAGTATAAATTCGGAGCGTCGCAAGCGCAGTTGTTCCAATGGGTAAAGGAAGAAGCGCCCGAACTTTACGAGAGAGTGAANAAGGCAGTCGCCGACGGNAGAATGGAATTGCAAGGCGGTATGTGGACGGAAAACGACTGCAATATCCCGAGCGGCGAATCTATAATCAGGCAGTTTTTGTACGGCGAAAAATTCTTTGAAGACGAATTCGGCAGACANTGTAAAGTCGTATGGTTGCCCGACGTATTCGGCTATCCCGCGTCNCTTCCGCAAATTATCCGCAAGTGCGACAGAGAGTATTTCATGACGATAAAACTCACTTGGAATTCGCAAAATAAATTCCCGTACAAGACCTTCGTATGGAAGGGCATTGACGGAACGACAGTGCTTTCGCACATGGCGCCGCAAGGCAATTACAATTCGACCGCGACGCCTATGGCAATCACGAAGTCGGACAAGGGCAATCCTCACGACAAGGAAATTCACAAGGCTTTGCTCATCTACGGTATCGGCGACGGAGGCGGAGGACCCGGCGAAGCGCCGTTGGAACTTCTCGACAGACAAGTCAACAACAAGGGCTTGGACAAGGTCGTAAGACGTCACGCAGTCGAGTTGTTTGAAGATTTGAAGAATGAATACATAGAGGTCATTCCCGAATACGAAGGNGAATTGTACCTTGAAAAGCACCAAGGNACNTACACTTCGCAAGCCAACAACAAGTTGTACAACAGACGTATGGAAGAAGCGTTGCACAACCTCGAATGGCTTATGGCGGTCGCNAAAATTAAGGGTATTGAATGNGAATGNCCGAATTTGGACGATATTTGGAAAGAAGTATTGTTGTATCAATTCCACGATATTATTCCGGGCTCGTCTATCAAGAGAGTGTACGACGAATCGGTGGCAAGATACAAGATTATGTATGAAGAAGTCAACGCTATGATTGACGGCATTTTGAAGAAACTTTCAACGTTGGGTTCGCTCGGCGTAGTNAATACGATTGACTTCGAAAGAGACGAATTCGTCAAGAGCGGCGAGAATTGGTATAGAGCGAAAGTCGGCAAATATTCTTCCGCTTTGCTTGAAAAGGTCGAGGACGCAGAGGGATTGACGTTCGGCAAAGACTTTATCGACAACGNCTTAGTCAAAGTGACNTTCGGNAAAGACGGCTCAATCAATTCGCTCGTCGATTTGTCCGACGGCAGAGAGATTTGCAAAGACTACCTCAACAAGTTGACTGTCTATTCCGACCCCAAGTCTTATTACAATGCTTGGGATATAAATATCGACTATCCAAAGATGCGCAAGTGGCAGTTTAAGTTGGACGAAAGAAAGGCGTACGTCGACGGCGTAAGAGTAGTGATGGAAAATATCTATTCTTTCAAGGACAGTTCGATTGTTCAAAAGGTATATTTGAACAAAGATGACGGAGCGGTTTACTTCGATACGCAAGTCGATTGGCACGAAACGCACAAAATGCTCAGAGCGGATTTCCGCCCGACGGTATTTTCAGATANGGTCAACTGCGACATTCAGTTCGGAAACGTAGACAGAAGCACGCTCGAAGATACGCCCGTTCGCAAAGCGCAGTTTGAGATTTGCGCGCACAAGTTCGTCAACGTGGACAGCGACAATTACGGCGTCGCGCTCATCAACGATTGCAAGTACGGACACAGAGTAAAAGANGGCTTGATTTCTCTCAACCTCTTGCGTTCGCCTAAGTCTCCNGANCCCGAATGCGATATGGGCGACCACCATTTCACTTACGTATTCTATCCGCATAAGGGCACGTGGCAGGAAAGCGACGTCGTCAAGAAAGCGTACTGTCTCAACAATCCGCTTATCGTCAAAGAAAACGCGCCCAAACTCGAAGGACTATTTGATATCCAAGGCGACGTAATCGCTGAGACAATCAAAATCAGCGAGGATAAGTCGGGTATCNTNTTNAGAGTATACGAACGCTACGGNAAAGAGNGCGAAGCGANNATTACGCCGANGTTCGANTATAAGCANGTNGTCGAGACNAATATGATAGAGCGNAANNCNCAAAAAGTCGANGGNGATAAGTTCAAATTCGGCAAGTACGAGGTCAAAACGCTCTTATATATAATANGATAAATATTTTATATATTAAAGGATATTGGCAGTTGCAGTAGAATAAAAACATATAACTANATATNATAATTATAACTAAATAAAAAAATTTTGGAAAAATACAAAAATTTGTTGACAAGAAATTATTGTTGTGTTATGATATGTAGGCTGTCAATCGGATGATTGATAGCGACAGCACCTTAAAAACTAAACAGAAGGTTGAGATAGAGAATAAGCGAATAAAGAAAATTTGTAAAAAACTATTTCAAACTTGAAGCAAAGTGTACAAATTAAAACACAAAAAGCAAGAAAGTCAATTGTTTGAAAGAGTTAGAGATTGAACTTGAGAGTTTGATCCTGGCTCAGGACGAACGCTGGCGGCATGCCTAACACATGCAAGTCGAACGGGGATAGCAATATCCTAGTGGCGAACGGGTGAGTAACGCGTGAGCAACCTGCCTTGTACAACGGGATACCTGAGGGAAACTTCAGTTAATACGGTATAAGACCACACTACCGCATGGTAGAGGGGTAAAAGGAGAAATCCGGTATAAGATGGGCTCGCGTCGCATTAGCTAGTTGGTGGGGTAACGGCTCACCAAGGCGACGATGCGTAGCCGACCTGAGAGGGTGATCGGCCACATTGGGACTGAGATACGGCCCAGACTCCTACGGGAGGCAGCAGTGGGGAATATTGGGCAATGGAGGAAACTCTGACCCAGCAATGCCGCGTGAATGAAGAAGGTCTTCGGATTGTAAAGTTCTTTAGTTAGGGAAGAAGAAAATGACGGTACCTAAAGAATAAGCCCCGGCTAACTACGTGCCAGCAGCCGCGGTAATACGTAGGGGGCAAGCGTTGTTCGGAATGACTGGGCGTAAAGGGTGCGTAGGCGG